>CBFIII010000028.1:0-45451 GCA_965662645.1 Bacteroidales bacterium | reverse complement strand
ACCTTTTAACCTCATACTGAGTGTAATTATTATAAAAATTTACAACATATATATAATATAAACACTCGAACACAATAGACACACAATAAATACAACACATAAGAAAGTGTATCTTTCAATAGAACAACAGATTACATACCACCAACACACTATACACATAAACCACAAAAAGACTAATTACAAATAGATAAAATGGACATACAGTATAAGCGTAGCTAAATGTTTAAAAAAAGCATGAGTTTTTAGCTTCTATACATCATAAAACCATTAGATTTGCGTTTTATATACTGAAAAAGACAAAATATAATTATGCGCTATATCTTAATTTCAATTTTGATGGTATTTTCCATCCTCAGCTCAACAGCACAAGACACCCCCTTAACAAAGAATAAAATCATCGAAGACGGAAAAACCTACTACCTCTACGAAGTAAAGGAGAGTGAGGGATTCATGGCTATAGGACGACAATTTGGCGTTGCTTATCAAGACATTATAGATGCAAACAAAGGAATAGCATTTAGCGGATTAAAAGTGGGTGAATTGATACGTATTCCTGTCATAGAAGGACGCAACACCAACACCGCAGAAATAAAGTCAGATGACTTTGTATATCATAAAGTAGAAGCTGGTGAAACCCTCTTTTTCATCTCGCGCAAATATGGCGTATCCATCCATGACATTGTAATCAACAACCCAGGATCTGAAAGCGTACTAAGCCTCGGCATGGAATTAAAGATACCGAAAGAAACACAAGCAGCAAAACAAGCAAAAGTTTATATATCAGACACAACAGAAGACAACAACGCAGATGCAAAATTCCGTTATCATACGGTACAGCCTTCTGAAACAACTTATGGAATTGCTCGTAAATACGGTGTCGCACCTGAAGATATAGCCAAAGCAAATCCTGGCATCAACTCCAATAGCATTAAAATAGGTACTAAATTACGTATTCCTAAGACTTTTAAAAAGATAGAGAAACAGCTCAGTTCCGAGGAATTAACAGATACACGGTTTACCTATCACCGTATAAAAAATGGAGAATCATTGGAAAGCATAGCCATGCTATACCATATTCCCCAAGCCGTAATAATCAACACCAATCATTTGGGTAACACCTTGTCACCAGTAGGTTATATATTAAAAATACCTCATACTTACGAATATGAAGTAGAAGTAGAAAAAAGCAATCAAGTGGTTTATATCATCCAAAAGAAAGATGACATACGCGAAATTGCGGAAAAATACCAGACACCTATTATGGACATTCAAGCTGCCAATCCAGACATCAAAAAATGGAAAAAATTAAAAAGAGGCGATAAGCTAACCATTCCAACTCTGACTATCAGCAGTGTGGACTCTATGATACAGCGCAATCCACGATCACAAGAAAGAGCTGATTTGATTCGTTACTTTGAGCGACAAGAAGCCTCATTGGGAGACACCCTTAACGTTGCTTTTATATGGCCTTTATTTTTAGAAAAAAATGACACTATAAATGTGATAAAAGAAAAAGATCCAGTCAGTAATAACATCATCATCTCGGAACTGGCCACCAAGAACATCTACCCAATCTCATCACGCTACCGCGAATTTTATTTCAGTGCTTTAATGGCTATCAACGACCTAAAAGACAAAGGCATAAAAGTAAAACTAAGCAGTTACGACTCTAAAAAAAGTGCTGTAGATGTCATACGATTATTAAGGGATAGTACACTGAAAGATAACGATATCATTTTTGGTCCTGGATTACCCAACCAGATACGCCCCGTAGCAGATTTTTGCTTAGAAAATCATATTCGTATGGTTGTACCCTATTATTCAGAATGTGAATCAGTAAAAGACAACCCTTTTGTTTTCCAAATCATTCCAGGATCTGGTGTAGAATATCCTCAAATAGCTGAAGATGTAGCTGCCAATTATAACTCGGCAAACATCATTCTAGTTAAAGGCAATCAAAATGACAAACGAGAAACTCAATTCACAGAAATACTGAAATCAGAGCTTTACAATCCTGACAGTTTATTGTACCGCGATATTCATTATAAAGAAATCAACTTCAACCTTGATTATATGGGAGGCCTCACCGCCTTATTAAGCCACGAAAAACAAAACTTAGTCATTATCCCAGCAGAAAAAAGCATAGACTATACGAGTGTTGTTCCCGTGTTATATAACTACAAAAAAAATCATCCTGAAATTGATATTAAATTATTAGGATTTTCGGAATGGCAAGGCTTTGATCGTCGAGAATTAGAAAACATCTTTAATGTAGAATGTGAATTATTCTCGCCTTTTTATAGTGCCATAAATGATAGTACCGCAACAAAACTCAACTACATAAATCAATACAAATCTTATTTCACAGGTGAACCAACAAAAACTTATCCTTATTATGGCATGTTGGGTTATGACGTATGCACCTATTTCCTAACAGGTTTAGCTCAATATGGCAATCTTTTCGAAAAACACCTTGATGAATTGAAACTGGACGGTTTATGTGTGGATTTACACTTTGAACGTGTTAATAATTGGGGCGGGTTTGTCAATACAACTTTATATAAAATTAATTACACCAAGGATTATGATATTCAACTTATATCAAAGCATTAAACAGTGTAAATTAATCATTGTCGACGAACTTTAGGCTGTTCAATGTCATTAATGTTAGGAAACCTTGACCATAAACTTTTTTACACGACAAGGATTTTAACATTTACTACCGTAATCTATAACTTAAAGATTAACAAATAGAAAGATATTCAGATAATAAAACCTCTTTGTGGTTCATTAATAAACAATATAAACACCCATTTAAACGATGTTTAAATGGGCTTTTTATGAATTATAGACTTCAAGTAACAATACACCTATTATTTAAAGAAGCCTTTTAGAATACTCTTTACCGCATCACCATTAAGATTCTTAGTCACATCCTTACGCAGGATATTAATAGCGTCACGCGTATCATATTTTATATCCGGATTCTGAGCATTACCTGTTAAAAGAATCGTTACAGGAAGCGGTTTATTAGCATCACTAAGCATGGCCACATACTTATTGACATCACCCCCTATCTCTTTTGCTTTTACGGTTGTTTTCACCTTAAAATCTATGGTATTATTAACCTTATACCAACCACCAGCATTAATGGTTTTATCCACTACTTTCACATCAAAAGGAGTCACATCTAATTTGCCATTCGCCATCTCAAAATTTATGGTCAAAGAAGAAGTTGTAATATCCTTGTAACGCACATCATGCATTTGATCAGACAGACGGTTTAAAGAAGGATTATTAGCAATATGTAAACCATCAGACTTTAAATACCCCTTCGTTTTCATACGATTCAGATCCACAGTCCCTTTTTCATTCATTACAGCAGAATAAGTCATCTTTGAAGAGATATTACCTTCTGCACTTTGAGCAATAGGCAATGACTTACGCAAGACAGATAAAGATTTTGCAGCCTGTTCTATTCTCACATCCTTAACATCCAATACTAAGTTCGTCAGTAATTCTTGTGGATCTTTGGTGTTATAATCTCCATTAAGATTAATGCGACCACCAAGCGCATTAAAAGATAAATTTTCAAGATTAAGCACTTTATTTTTCATACTTACCTTACCATGACAATTAGTCATTTCAATATTATCCAACTTAACAGTAGAAATCTGAGTATTCAAAACCAGATTTAACTGAGCAGGAACCATAAAGGGAGACGAAACATCTTTATTATTGGTAGTAGTACCAGTTCTTGTAGCATGAGATGTAGAACGAAATTCATTCAAATCTAAAGACTTCGATTTCAACTTCAAGTCACCCACCAACACCTCATCATCAAATACATAAGCAATATAATTAGATAACGATCCTTGAAGATTTAAATCACTTGTTCCCAGAGCTCCATAAAAGTTACGTAAAAGGATTTTTTCAGGTGAAAAGGAAAAAGAAGCCTGAGTAATACTTAAACCTTGAGGCAAAGCTTTATTTTTCAAGAAATAATCGTTTATTTTAATAAAACCACCCGCATTGAAATCCTCATAACGCTCGTCAGCAATAGCAGACAATGGACCTTTCATATTTATTTGTGCCACTATTTTTCCATTTAAAGCTTCTGCATTTACAGGAAAAACCTGAGTCATATGCGTCAAATCAATATCACCCTCCAAATCCGATTCTACAAAAGGATCAGATACGAGATGTGTAAGCTGCAAACGCCCCTGTACGTAATCATCACCCGAACGTAATGATAAACTATCAATCAACACCTTTGTTTCATCAAAAGGAGAAGATGCGGGGTGCTGAATAAGCAAATTCATCGCCACTTGCTCCACCTTTAATGCTTTATCTGCGAAACCAAAACTCGCATCATTCGTTTTAATAGCCACTTCAAATTCTGGCCAAATATCAGTTCCTTGAAATGCCCCCTTAACATAAGCGTTTAAATTAACATCGCCAGTGGTCTTCAAAGCCGAATCCTTAAACATTTTTAAGGGTAACAAGGTTAACAGATGATCTAAAGAAGCATGAGAAGACTCAAATTTTAAATTCAAATATGGCTTATCATCCAACTGCACATCACCCGTTAAAACATTATCAATATGAGCCAACGAGAGCTTACCCTCTGTTATGTACAGAACTTTATCTTTATAATCAAGAGTTAGTGAAGCCCCCAAAGGAATACCACTGAAAGAAAACCCTTTAGACTTATAATCCAAACCTGCTACCTCAGAAAATACGTTTAGAGAAGCCCTATCATCCTTCATCATACCAGATACGCGAAAGTCACAACCTTGAAGTGTCAATTGCGTACTATCATCAATAAAATAGTTGAAACAACCCCCTTTTATCAACAACTGCTGCAAAGAAAAATCATCAAAAAAGGAATTTTTAGACAAAACCGTTTTTTCTTTTACTAATGGTTGCGAAGAGGATGTGTTCGATTGTATTTTATCTTCCTTCGTCATCTTTAACAAAGGATTAATAAGACTTAAATTAATTATATTCAATTCATCTTTTAATACATAACGGGTATTAACAAGCGCATTGATGGTATCCACCTTAAAAAACAGCTCACTATTCTTTTCTACTCTAAAATTAGCCGCTTCTACTTGCAAACGCGGAAAAGATCGTAGCCAACTGACCTTAATAAAATCATATTTCAATTGTCCATCAGTAGCCTGCTCAATCTGAGACTCGACCAAAGCTATCGTTTTATTTTTCAAGACGACAGAAAGTAATAGTCCCACGACTAATACAAACAACACAACACTACCTGCAATTTTTCCTTTCATAAAGAATTGTATTAAAGATGCCTCAAATTTACGGTCTTTCCACGTGTGTTACAAATTAGATGCCTTGAAATAGAATAAGTGGTGTATAATTAATGTTGTAGTATTTCACGACAAATAAAAAATGGGGTATTAGGACCTCATGTTGTTAAAAAAAAACTTAAGCGCCGCATTGAACAAAGTCGAAGAGTTACAACACACAATACGAACGTTAAATCTTTTAAAAACAGAAAATCACAAATTAGACAAAACAGATTTTCAGACAATTACAACCTTCACTAAAAACACGATAATAAAGCCTACCTAACGGTTAACACAAAAGATAAACCCCTAACAGAGCTAATAGCACAACAGAAAGGCCATACAAATGTAAACGATTACATCTTTATATATTATCTTTGACCAATCTATGGAGACAAAGAAATCACAAAGCATAACCATTAACGACTTAGCCAAAAAGCTAAATACCACACCAGCAACAGTATCTAGAGCCCTTAACAACCATCCTCGCATCAGTGAAAAGACAAAAGAACGTGTAAAAGCCCTAGCTAAAGCTTATAACTACCAACCCAATATAGTAGCCTCCAATTTCAGAA
Organism: Bacteroidales bacterium; assembly: GCA_965662645.1. Lineage (GTDB taxonomy): Bacteria > Bacteroidota > Bacteroidia > Bacteroidales > UBA5342 > UBA5342. Next base: position 39,561 of record CBFIII010000028.1, on the reverse strand, counting down.
GAGGGAAAACAAAGTCAGTGGGCATTCTAGTCCCATTTATCAATCGGCATTATTTTTCCAATGTTATTTTCAGCATAGAAACCGAATTGATGAAAGCAGATTACACCACTGTTATTTGTCAAACAATGGACGATCCTCAGCTGGAAGAGAAACTCATAAATATGCTAATAAACAACAAAGTGTCGGGCATCATCATCTCCTCTGCCAAAGACACAACAGATGGATCGGCTCTCCAAAATGCTATAGATATGGGAATCAAAGTGGTTCAATTTGATAATATTTTAAAAGAAATAGACACCAGTTGCATTCGCAATGACGATTATTATGGTGCAAAAAATACGGTAACCCAAATGTTAAATAGTGGCTATAAACAGATAGCTCTCTTTTGCGGCAAGCTAAATAGTATTATTTATCAAGAACGAAAAAAAGGTTATTTAGATGCACATCAAGAACAAGGCCTTACCCCTAATCCAGATCTTTTCTATAAAAACACCAATTCACAAGAAGAAGGAGAAGTAGCAGCACAACAACTCCTTGATAGCAAACGTTCTTTTGATGCCATCTTTTCAACGGGAGATTATGCCGCATTAGGTGCTTTATTAACCATGAAAAAAGCAGGAAAGAAAATCCCCTTAGAAGTAGGATTAGCTGGTTTTGCTAATGAACCCTTTACGGCTCTCGTTACGCCCTCTATCACCTCTTCAGAACAAAATTGCCAAGAAATAGGACGTAAAGCTGCAATTCAAATTCTAAAAGAGATCATAAACAAAAATGAAAAACACATACAAGAGACCGTAAAAACGCAACTACTCACCCGCCAATCAACACTAAGGAGTTAGCCTAACTGTAAATGTAAAATCTCAGTAGTCGCATCTGTAATGCGAAAACGTTCATCACTTCGATAAGCAACAACCCATATTATTTCGACACCAGAACACAATAACCAAATATTCTCTTTCTCTGGTTGTGGTATTTTTTCATCAATAAAATAATCACTCAATTTTTTTTGCTTCCCTTTCATTCCAAAAGGAGAAAAAACGTCCCCTACTTGCCAATGCCTCAACGTCAACGGGAAGATGATTTTAGCACGATCAAAATAAGCATGCTGTGTTTTTTTTATTATTTCATACTTATCAGAGTTCAATAATTCGGCTTTAATAGTAAGAGGCAAATCCAGAAAACCATCAACATCAGCAATTACAAACGTCTCATTTTCTGCATCTAGAGGAGCAACTATAAAATAGTCACGATCTACAGTCAGCACATAATCAGAAGATAAAAACTGAGCACCAGTACGCCACTGACTCTTCTCTGCTATCTCATCCAAAGTATTCACTGGGAATTTGAAAGGCTGTAATAGACGAAAAAGCAGTTCAGAAGGAGAAACAGATTGATAAAGCGCTTCTTTATTAATATAAAAACATTTCTTTTCTTGTCGTGTATGCTTTATTTTCCACTCGTTAACGTACGCTACAACTACATCTTCAGAGGCACGCAATCGCGCTATAGTACCTTGCATAATTATTCCAAAACCCGGTTTTCTATTCTCCATTTCAGGAATAATATCATGCCTTAATTTATTTCTTAATATCGCCGTATCAAAATTAGTTTTATCCACACAATAAGGCACATCCTTTTCGTCAAGATAATGAATCAATTCCTGATGTGTACACTCCAAAAAGGGACGTACAATATGACCATTTTTAGGCTGAATGCCACTCAACCCACGTAAACCGGTACCTCGCATCATATTGATAAAGAATGTCTCTACCACATCATCACGATGATGCGCTACTACTACACAATCTAAAGCTTTATGATTTAATAAATCCTCAAAAAAAGAATAACGAATATCACGAGCCGCCATCTCAACCGAAATTTTATGATGCTGAGCATAAGCATGGGTATCAATACTTTTGAGATGCAAAACCAAATGAAATTTTTCACACACCGCTCTCACCAAAGCCTCATCATCATCAGAAGCCTGACCACGCAATTGAAAATTGACATGCGCCACCTCACATGTGTAACCGAGCTCAGTAAGCAAATAGAGCATAGCCATAGAATCGGCACCACCACTCACGGCAAGCAACAAACGATTGTTTTTATCAAACAACTGTTGTTTATTAATGTAATTTTGTATTGTTTCTTGTATCATAAGTAGTGACAAAAATAACTGTTTTAAGATGAAAAATCTGTAAAAGATAATAATTGATAATATTTTAACGTTTTTTACGTACCGCTAATCATTAAGAAGTGTAAGTTAATTAATGTCATATTTATCAAAATATCAAAAACACTACACGAGACATGTAGAAATTTCACAATCCACACTACAAATTAATAAACAGACAATTAAACGTGAAATTATTCAAAAGTTAAGAGATTTTAAACAACTCAAAATAAATTTTCAGTCACTTATAGATTTCATTAAAAATACAACATTAAAGCCTACTTAAGACTTAAGATAACAAGTTTTTCAAAATATGCATTATGTCACTTTGTAACATCGTATTATTCTGTTAATTTTGCATTACTAATAAAGCTATATGAAACATTATATTTCGCTACTGATAATTCTCGTTTTTGCATTTCAGCAAATTAACGCCCAATCCTTACGTGAATTACAAGAACAACGAAAAAAGACAGAAGAATCGATAGCACTGACCAACAAATTGCTGGAACAGAATAGTAAGACTAAAGACCAAGAATTATCGAACCTCAACCTCTTGTCAAAAAAAATATCGTACCGTAAAAAACTCATTTCTGATATTGACAAAGAAACAGATGAGTTACAAAACATTATTTTAATAAAAGAACAAACAATTGAGAACTATTCTGCCGATCTGGAGGTTATGAAAGCAGATTATGCCCAATTATTACAATATATATGGACACGCCGCTCGAAGCAAGATCAATTGATGCATGTACTTGCAGGCAAAGACATCACTCAAGTTTACAGACGGTTTCGTTATCTCAATGAATTCTCCCAATATCAAAAAACTCAAGCACAGTCGATTGAAGAGTTAACAATTCACTTAAGAAACGAAAGAGATAGCTTAAGTGCAAAGCGTAATGAAAAAGCCCAATTACTCACACGCTACAGCACGGAGACCCAAAAGTTAAATAGTGAAAAAGAGGACAAACAAAAAAATGTTTCTCAACTCAAAAAGGATGAAAAGAAACTAATAAAACAATTGGTAGCACATCAGAAAGAACGCGACAAACTAAAAGCATTCGTAGCTAAATTAATAGCAGAAGAAGCCCGAAAAGCCACCAAGACCGTCAGTGGAAAAATGGAATTAACCCCCGAACAGAAATTGACTTCTAATAAATTTGCGGACAACAAAGGGAAATTACCTTGGCCAGTAGCCAGTGGAATTATAGCTGAAAAATATGGGAAACATACCCATGATATTTACAAACAAGTAGAAGTAGAAAATGATGGTATCGATATCAGAACCGAAAATGGAAGCAATGCACGCGCCCTTTTTGAAGGAATTGTTACATCCGTTAATGCATTACCAGGCTACAATAAAGGCATCATTATACGTCATGGAGAATATTATTCCTTCTATGCTAACTTAAGTGAAGTCTATGTGAAAAAAGGCGATAGAGTGAGTACAAAACAGAAGATCGGCAAAGTATTCACAGATAGCAAACAACAAACTATCATTCACTTTGAAGTATGGAAAAACTTCTCAAAACAAAATCCAGAACTCTGGATATGTAAATAAGCATGAAATAATTTTAGTCGCTTAATTCTTAAAATGAATAATAAATACGTTCTTTTACTAACAGTTATATAAAAAAAGAAAGCAATAATGAAAAAAATTCTAGGAATAGGAAATGCACTAGTTGACATCTTAGTTAAATTAGATAATGAAAATATACTCAATAAGTTAGAATTACCTAAAGGAAGTATGACCCTTATTGATGACACTGGCTTACAAACCATAAAAAATGAAGTCAAAGAATTTGCCACTAAAAAAGTCACTGGCGGTTCTGTAGCCAATACGATGAACGGACTTTCTGCTTTAGGGGTAAAATCCTCTTATATCGGCAAAGTTGGTAAAGGTGATAGTGGCGTTTTTTTTGAAAATGACATGTGCCAAAATGGTGTTGAGATGCTTTTGAAAAAATCAGACACCCCTACTGGCCGTGCCTTTGCACTTATATCCCCAGATGGAGAACGTACTTTTGGCACTTACCTAGGAGCAGCCATAGAGTTAAAAGCCAAAGATTTACAAAAAGATGCTTTTGTAAAAGCAGACATATTATACGTAGAAGGTTATCTCGTTCAGAACAAAAAACTCATCGAAAAAGCGATGCAAATAGCCAAAGAAGAAGGACTACTTGTAGCTATGGATATGGCCAGTTATAATATAGTAGAAGCCAATAAAACGTTTATGCAACATCTCATTAAAGAATATGTAGATATCATTTTTGCTAATGAAGATGAAGCATTAACCTTCTGTGATGTAAAAAAAGGATGTGACGCCGTAGAAATATTAGCTGAACAAACCGCCATAGCTGTTGTAAAAGTAGGTGTTCATGGTTCATTTGTAAAATCAGGTAATAAACTCTATCGTGCAGGCATTTATGGCAATACTCCTGTGGATAAGACGGGTGCAGGCGATAGCTATGCTGCTGGTTTTTTATACGGCTTAATACAAGATTATGATTTAGGGAAATGTGCACGCATAGGTGCTTATATCGCCGATCAAATCATTGCTACAACAGGAGCAAAACTTCATAAAGACTTATGGAAAAAGATAAAAGAAGATATCATTACTTTATAGAAATATTCACTTATAAAAAATTAGCCTGAAATTAAAATCTCAGGCTTTTTTTATATCAATTCATACATATTACCAGGGAAACAGCGCAATAAACCATTAAATTCCAAATTAATTAATATAGACGTTAATTTACTCATCGGCAATTTATTAACAATTCCTATTGGATTGATATGTGACTTACCTTCACGCTTTAAATAATCAAAGACCTGCTGTTCTTCATCACTGAGTATCAATAACAATTTTGTTTGTTGTGAACGTTTTTTATATTCGTCACGCGACCACCCTAAATGATATTCTATATCGGCTAAGTCCTCAACCATTAAAGCTTTATTGTGCTTAATCAAATGATTACACCCTTCACTTTGTAAATCAATTTTACGCCCAGGCACAGCAAACACCTCACGGTTATAACTATCCGCTATAGATGCAGTAATCAAAGAACCACCACGCTTAGCTGATTCTATAACGATGGCAGCATCACACATACCAGCCACAATACGGTTACGCTTTACAAAATTTTCTTTGATAGGCCGCGTTAGTATCGGGAATTCGGTTAACAAAGCCCCTTTCTCGATCATACGCCCAGCAGTATCCTTATGAACGGCAGGATAAAGATGATCTAACCCATGAGCCAGTACACCTACAGTAGGCAGATTATAACGCAAAGCAGCACGATGAGCCACAATATCAACACCATAAGCTAAACCACTCACAATCATAGTATCGGGGTAATACTGCGAAATTTGTTCAATCAAATGTTTTGTCATTTCGGTACCATAAGGCGAACAGCGCCTAGTACCTACAATGCTTAACACCTTAGCAGGATTAAGATTGGCATTACCACGAGAATAAACCAACAAAGGAAAATCGCTACATTCTTTTAAACGTAAAGGGTAACTACTCTCCGTAAAAAAATGAGCTTTAACATTATGCTTCAGCATATAATTAATCTCTTTATCAGCCTCCTTCAAAGCTTCAGCACGATAAGTTAGTATCATATCCGCTCTGTTATCGATACCGGGTACCTTACGTAAATTCTTGGCACTCTCACCTAAAACAGATTCAACACCACCCATATAAGCAATTAAATTTTTTGCAGAAGCAGCACCTATTCCTTTTATCTTAGTGATGGCAATTTGATAATGAAGCTTTTCCATAATTTTACAATGATAATTATTTTCTCTAAATTCTCCTAACAATACGCTAACAGTTTAAGGCTTTTTATAAACAAATGACTATTTTTGCAAAGAATTTGAATAATACGCTTATCATCACCGGTTATATCATGAATAAATGTCATATTCTGACAGTTTATTGACGCTACTTCATCCTCCTCCGGCACTATTAGACAAAATAATAAAACCATTTATAATGAAACTTTTTGACGTTTATCCCCTGTTCGACATCGAACCTGTAAGAGCACAAAGCTGCTACGTTTATGATAAAGATGACACAGAATATTTAGATTTATATGGCGGTCATGCCGTTATTTCTATAGGACATTGTCACCCTCATTATATGAGCAAAATAACAAGTCAGCTCAATAAAATTGGTTTTTACTCTAATTCTGTAAAAAACAGTTTACAACAAGAACTCGCCACTAAATTAGGAGCATTAAACGGCTATGATAATTATTCTTTATTTCTTTGTAATTCAGGAGCTGAAGCAAATGAGAATGCTTTAAAACTAGCTTCTTTTCATACAGGCAGAAAACGTGTCATCTCCTTTAGCAAAGCCTTTCACGGAAGGACTTCAGTAGCCGTTGCTATCACAGACAATCCTAAGATTATTGCCCCTATCAACGAAACAGAAAACGCTTGTATCTTAGAACTTAATGACAAAAAAGCCTTTGACCAAGAAATCAATAAAAAAGATGTGTGCGCCGTCATCATTGAAGGCATTCAAGGCATTGGAGGTATTATTTTTCCAGAAGAAGGTTTTCTCAGTTACATCCGCAAAAGATGTGATGAGACGGGTACCATCCTAATATTAGATGAGATACAGTCGGGTTATGGTCGTTCAGGTAAATTTTACGCACACCAATACACAGGAGTAAAAGCAGACATCATCACTTCAGCCAAAGGTATGGCCAACGGCTTTCCTATTGGAGCTGTCGTTATAGCCCCAAAGTTTGAGGCCAAATATGGTATGCTAGGAACAACTTTTGGAGGCAGTCATCTAGCCTGTATTGCTGCAATCGCTGTATTAGATGTGATGAAAGACGAAAAGCTCCTTGAAAATGCAACAAGCGTTGGCTCTTATCTTCTCAAGGAATTAAAGCAGATACCTCAGATTAAAGAAGTCCGTGGTATTGGTTTGATGATAGGCTTAGAATTTGAGGAACCCGTAAAAGAATTACGTACTAAACTTCTTTTTAATGAACACATCTTTACTGGTGCAGCAGGCCTCAACACTATTCGCTTACTACCTCCACTTTGCCTAACAAAAGAACAAGCAGATATCTTTTTGAAAGCATTAAAGAAAAACTTATAATATTTAGAACATTCTCAATGAAAACAATTTCAATTATCGGAGCAGGCAATATGGGCATGGCCATTGCACAAGGCCTTGTAAAAGCTGGAAAATATCAACAAAAAGATATTTTTTTATCGACTAAAGACACTATTGCTGCACAAAAACTAAAAGATGAAGGCTACCAAGTAGCAGATAATATTACCATAGTAAAAGCTTCTAAACTTGTTATATTAGTCGTTAAACCTTGGATAGCAGAAAGCGTATTAGCTGAAATAAAAGACACATTTACAGCCGATCAGATACTCGCCTCTTGCGTTACAGGATTAAGTTCGGAAACCGTCTTTTCTTATTTAGGTGAAAAGACAAGTTTTTTCCGCATCATGCCTAATACTGGTGCTATGGTTGGAGAATCCATGTCATGTATTGCTGAGTTCAACACAACAGAAGTCCAGAAAGAAGCCATTCAAAGTATTTTCACTACTTTAGGTCTTGTATTATTTATGCCAGAAGACAAAATGGCAGCAGGAACAGCTATAGCAGGTTGTGGTATTGCCTATGTATTACGTTTCATTAGAGCCACAACACAAGCAGGCGTTGAGATTGGAATAACACCCAATGATGCCGCACAAATGGCCGCACAAATTGCGAAAGGTGCAGCAGAATTAATCCTACAAAACCATTCTAATCCTGAAGTAGAAATTGACAAAGTAACCACACCAGGAGGTGTTACTATTGCAGGCCTAAATGAAATGGAAAACAATGGTTATTCATCAGCTATCATAAAAGGAATAAAATCAGCTTACAACAAAGCTAATTAATTAATTAATTAATTAATTATCTTTAAATTAAATATGCCAAAACAGCATTTTACATGTGTTTTGGCATATTTTTTGTGTATTAAACACAAAACGATTTAATTTATGAAAGTACGCATTTCAAAAAACGATTCATGGCCAAAGTATCTCTTAGGGGCAATATCAATTATTGCTCTTTTTTTCTTTTTAAAACTTCTAATGACAGATTTCCAAATCCAAAACTTAGAAACTCGCATTCTTCTAGGAGTTTCTATAGTGTGTATCACCTCCTATTATCTTTTTAAAAAGAAAAAAATAATAAAATATGACAGGAAAAATATCTACATCATTCATGATAAAAATGAAAAATGCGTTCCGTTAGATAAAATAAAAGGAATTCGTCTAACGCTAATGAAACTAAACAATCATTCCACATGGCTTATTGATTATATCAATGAGAATAATGAGGAATCACACGTACGCTTCATCCCCAACTTACATGAACTAGAATACTTTAAGTTTCTTAAAGAAGACCTTATAATACACAATCCTAAAGCAATAATAAAAAACGAAGCAACCAGTTTTTTTTAGTGTTTAAGACAAGCTAAATATCTTTTTATCGTTTCATTTAAACCAAGATATAAGGCATCACAAATTAAAGCATGACCAATAGATACCTCATCCAGTTGAGGTATCTTTTCACTAAACCAAGATAAATTTTCGAGGCTCAAATCATGTCCCGCATTCAAACCTAAACCAATTGTTTTAGCATAATTAGCCGCTTTCACAAATTCAGCTATCGCCTTTTCCTTATCCTTAGGATAATCCGTAGCAAAAGGTTCTGTATATAATTCTACCCTATCAGCACCTACAGCTTTAGCTCCTTCAATATTTTTTAAATTAGTACCTACAAAAATAGAGGTTCGAATACCTTTGGCTTTAAACTGCGCAATCACTTGGCGTAAAAAGTCAGCATGAGTAATAGTATCCCATCCAGAATTAGAAGTAATAGCATCATGGGCATCGGGCACTAAAGTCACCTGAGTAGGCACCACATCGCACACTAATTCCACAAAATGAGGATTAGGATTACCTTCAATATTAAATTCTGTAGTAATATTATTTTTTAATTTATAAACGTCAGCATATTTAATATGACGTTCATCAGGACGAGGATGTACAGTAATGCCCTGAGCACCAAACTGTTCACAATCCTTTACAACCTGAACTAAATCAGGCATATTTCCACCACGCGCATTTCTAATGGTAGCAATCTTATTTACATTAACACTGAGTTTTGTCATTGCAGAAAATTTGATAATTTTGTAACTGCAAAAGTACAGCTAAAAGCACTATTCACCAATGATTGTAAAAGATTTCACAAATAATAATCTACCCCTTCTTACAGGGACAGACACCGCCGAAAAAGCGTTGCAGGTCATGAAAGAATTTAGATTAGAGAACATATTGGTCACCATAAATGATCAAATTGGCGTCGTATCGTATGACAACATCAGTCTGCTACCGATAACTACTCTGCTCCAAAGCACCTCAACTTTTCAGCATCGCATCACCATTTCCACACACGATCATATTTGGGAAGCATTACGTGCCTTTCAACAACATGACACTTGTGTACTTCCCGTTATTGACAGTAAAAAGAAATATGTTGGAGGCCTTAGTATATGGGAGATCTCACAACGTTTATACGATATTTTCCCCATCAATAATGGTGGAGCCATCTTACAAATGGAAATTCCATATCGTAATTATTCTTTATCAGAATTAGCAAATATAATAGAAGGAACCAACTGTAAAGTTACTATGCTCACCGTATTTCCCATTAAAGATAGCAATAACATCAGTCTTGTTTTTAGTATAGATAAAAATGATGCTACAGAAACCATACAAGCACTAGATCGTCATGGTTATACCGTAGATTCGTGGTTTATGAATAAAGGAAAAATAGACAGTATGATGGAAGAACGCTACTCTGCCTTTATGAAATACATCAACATCTAAGCTCCGTGCAATAATGGAAAAATGGACTGACCGTACGGAATTATTACTTTCAACTAAAAAGTTAGAAAAACTTCAAGCTTCCAATGTTTTAATTGTAGGACTAGGAGGCGTAGGAGCCTATGCAGCAGAGATGATTGCTCGTGCAGGTATTGGAAAAATGACAATCATAGATGATGATGTCATCAATTTAAGCAACCTCAACCGACAACTACTAGCTACACATAGCGCCATAGGTCGCCCCAAAACGGCACTTATGGAAGAGCGGCTGAAAGATATCAATCCAGACATTGAGCTGACCACACATCACGAATTCTTAAGAAAAGAACGCACCTTAGAAATATTACAATCGCAAAAATACGATTACGTAATTGATGCTATAGACACTATAACTCCAAAGCTAGAACTCATTATATATAGTCTTCAAGAAGGGTTAAACATCATCTCTTCGATGGGAGCAGGAGGAAAACGAGATCCGGAAAAGATACACCTTGCCGACATCTCCAAGACACACAACTGCCGTTTAGCAAAAATGCTACGCAAACAATTGCATCATCAAGGCATAAGGAAAGGAATAATGACCGTATTCTCTTCTGAGTTGCAAGATAAAGAAGCTGTATCACCATCAAATGAAGAACAAAGCAAAAAATCAATAGTAGGTACTATATCTTATATGCCAACCATTTTTGGATGTATGATAGCCTCAGAAGTCATTCGCAAACTCAGCGAAGACAATCAAGACAAAATGTAATAGAAAAAAAATATATGAAAAAAATATTTATTCACCGCACTGCCGTAATGCAGGAAGAAGCAATAGCCCAAGGCTTTGGGCGAAATTTATACTTCATAACCCATTCATTAGGCTATTCCGTCATTTTTATGAATAAACCCAACGAGATGGTCAAAGCCCTACTCCATTCAGAAAGCATCAACTATCAAAACATAGATAGAGATACACCACAAGATGAAAATGACGTTTTGGTATCTGCTAATGACTTTGTTGCTTTCCCTGGTCTTGCCTTAGCCTATAATAATGAATCGGGCTGGGATATAATATACTCGGAGCTAAGAAAAGCACAACGACAAGGCGAAGTTAAACGCACCACCAAAGAAACAGACATCTTCATAAAACTAGCATTAGAAGGTCATGGCAAAACAGAAATAGATACAGGCCTTGGTTTTTTTGATCATATGTTGGATCAGATAGGAAAACATTCAGGTTGTGATTTAACCATAAAAGTAAAAGGTGACCTGAATGTAGATGAACACCATACTATAGAAGATACAGCTATAGCCCTTGGTGAAGCATTTAATCAGGCTATTGGAGACAAAAAAGGATTGAGTAGATATGGTTTTTTCTTACCCATGGATGATAGTATCTGTTGGACAGCTATAGATTTTGGAGGACGACCATGGATTAACTGGGTCGTAGATTTCAAACGCGACTATGTGGGCGACATGCCCACCGAAATGTTCATGCATTTCTTCAAATCTTTTTCGGATGCAGCGCGTTGCAACTTATACATAAAAGCAGAAGGTGACAATGAACATCATAAAATAGAAGGCATCTTTAAAGCCTTTGCACGAAGCATTAAGATGGCAATAAAACAAGAACCATACAATATGGATATTCCTACAACAAAGGGATTGTTATAAGAATAGTAACAACTTGTTTATTTCCCTACATTCAGGATTAGTACTTTAAAACAAAACTTTGTATATTCGCAGGCGATTTTTAAATCGAGATTACAATTATTAACTATAAAAAAAAATAAATGGCTGTTTTACAAAACATCAGAAACAAAGCAGGGCTCTTAATCGGAATCATTGCTTTTGCGTTGTTAGCATTCTTATTAGGAGACATGTTGAATAACGGAACGTTAGGTCGCCAAGATCGAACGATAGCAGAGATTAATAACGAGAGTGTTGAAGTTGATGAATATCAGGCAAGATTAAGTGAGTTAACTGAAGTTTATAAAATGAATTCTGGTCAGGTAGCATTAGATACCGAGACTACGCAACGCGTACAAGATGAAACATGGAGCGCCTTAGTACGTGATATGGTTATGAAATCAGAATACGAAAATACAGGAATCTCTGTTTGTGCTGATGAACTTTTTGACTTAGTTCAAGGTGAAAACATACACCCTCTTATTCGCCAGATTTTTGCTAATCCACAAACAGGACAAGTGGATAAAACACAGATACTCAATTTTCTTAAATCCTTTGATTTAGAAGGAGGAGACAAACGTGAAGCATACTGGTTGTTTATTGAAAAAGAATTAACCCGTACACGTAAAAACGAAAAATATAACACGCTACTTTCAAAAGGAATCTTAGTAAATACTGCAGATGCCAAATTCAATATAGCGTCAAATAAAACTTCGAAAAATATAGATTTTTTCTCCGTACCTTATTCTACGATATCTGACAGCACAATAAGTGTATCATCATCAGAGATAAGTTCTTATTACAACAAACACAAAGCGCTCTATACACAAGAAGAATCGCGTGGTATAGAATATATCACATTCCCTATCGTTGCCTCAGTAGAGGACGACAAATTTGTAGATAAATGGAGCCAAGATATAGCCACAGAGTTCAAGACCACAGAGCAAAGTGAAATTACACGTTATGTACGTCAGAACTCAGACGAACCTTGGGTCGAAAAATTTGTAGCAAAAGCTGACGTAGAAGAACGCTTATCAGATTTTGCCTTTAACAATGAGATCGGAGATATCTATGGTCCATATAAAGAAGCAGAAACTTATAAGATTGTAAAACTAGCAGATCGTGAACTTCGTTCTGATTCAGTACAAGCTAGTCATATCTTAATACAAGAAGCATCACCAGAACGCACCACTGAATTAGCAGATAGCTTATTTAAAGTATTAAATAAGGATAAAAGTAATATGGCTCAGTTAGCAAAACAATATTCTAAAGATCAAGGATCGGCTTCTAAAGGAGGAGAATTAGGATGGTTTGTTGACGGTACAATGGTAAAACCTTTTAATGAAGCGGCATTTAATAGCAAAGTAGGTGAGTTACAAAAAGTAAAAACACAATATGGTGTTCACTTATTAATTGTAGAAAAGAAAAGCGAACCTGTAATGAAAGTTAAATTAGCTACCGTACTACGTAAAGTAGAAGCAAGCAATGATACTTACCGTGACATCTATACTGCAGCAAGTAAAGTACGATCAGAAAGCACAGATTATACGACATTTAAAGCTGAAGCAAAAAAAGCAGGAAAACGCATTCGATCAGGTAATAATATTCAACGTTCAAGTCGTTCCATAATGGGCATCGAAGACTCTAAAGACTTAGTACGTTGGTCTTACAAAGCTGAAATGGGTGATCTTTCGGATGTGATAGAAGTTGACAATAAATTTGTGATAGCTAGCTTAACAAAAGTAGAAGAAAAAGGATATCGTCCACAGTCAGAAGTAAACACAACGATAAAAGCAGCTTTAATAAAAGAAAAGAAAGCAGCTCAGATTATAGCTAATATCAATGCTAATAAAGAAAGCAGCAAAACAATCACGTCATTAGCTTCTAAGATGAATAGTAGCATTAAGACAGCAAGTGATATCTCTTTCAATTCATATTCTATACCACAAGCAGGCGTAGAACCTAAATTAGCAGGAGCTATTTCAGTAGCAGAAAAAGACATTATTTCGTCACCTATCGAAGGTAATCGCGGTGTTTATGTTTTTAAAGTTACTGATATTACAGAAAATGCTGAACCAGTAAGCCTGCAAGATGAAAAAGCAAATCAAGCGCAGACAAAAGCTTATATGGTCAATTATCAAGCTTATCAAACATTAGAAGATATGGCAGAAGTAAAAGATAACCGTTTAATCTATTACTAGGCTAAAAAGCATTAATAAACGATTAAAGCAGGACTAAACAAGTCCTGCTTTTTTTATGCTATATACTTAAAAAAAATGGCTCTATGTCATATACTGCGGATAATCAGGAATGTTTTCCATTTGGGGCTTATGCACATTCGACAAGCTCAGTAAGCACAGCCCCATACCCTAGTCATTCAGTTTGGCATGATCCAAAACGAACCAATACTTCTACTGCTCTCAGCAACCTCTTCGAGCTAAAATCAAACACAGGCAGCTAACACACATGCCTACCCTATACTCAGCCTACGCAAATGAACCGCTGCTAATTTTTAGCTACCCATCGCACTGCACCTTTCACCTTTACTAACACCAAACAAAAAACATTAAAGGAATGAAACATAAAAAAACACCCATACTAAACAACATAGCACAAAAAGACATCGGAGCAATACACCTAGAAAATGAATCAAAAGTTATTAATTAATAATAAATCAAAAAAAACATGTATAGGAATTTTCTCAAATTAAAAAATAGCTTACTTTTGTAATAGTAATCGTAGAGAAAATAAATAAATGTTTAACCAAATAAAATATTAAGTTATGGCTTACGTAATTAGCGACGATTGTATTGCATGTGGCACTTGTATTGACGAATGTCCAGTAGAAGCAATTTCAGAAGGAGATATCTATAAAATTGATCCAGATGTATGTACCGATTGTGGTACTTGTGCCGATGTTTGTCCTACTGATGCAATTTCTCCTGCATAGTTTAGACTACCATCAACAAAACAAAAAAGGGAAATGACTAAGTCATTTCCCTTTTTTTGTCATAATAAAAGGAGACATAAACCATGGGCTTACACTCCTTTTTTAAAAAGTAATACTTTTAGAACTTATAATCTAATTCTACCGATAAAATATAATCAGTCAAAGGATCAGCAACGTTAATTTCTTTATTAATAAGGTAACTCAAACCTATAGAAAAGTCTTGAGATAAAAGATAATCAACACCAGCAATATAACGCACCCCATCTACCTTAGGTCCTTCATCATTAGAGAAATTTTGAAAAATCTCAGCTGAAACAGAAGGCCGTATAGGAAGTCCGAAAGGAGAATACTTAAGTCCTATGCGATGGCGCCAAACGAGCGTTGAACTGGCTAAAGATTCAAAAGACTGAAAATCATCAAAACCATACTGCAAACGACTACGATATGTAAATTTCAGACGTTCAACCTTACGTTTTAACTCTACATCAGTCTGAAGCCTATGTTTGTATAGAACCCCTTCCTCATATTTACGAATAAAAGAAGCACGATAACCAGCACCAATACTCAAGAAAGAAAAAGGTTCATAAGACAAAGCCCCTTGCAACAAGGTACGATCATAACGTATAGCATTAGATTTCCAGCGTTGCTCTACTTTAAAATTCCACCCCAAAGCATGATCTATATCACCAGAAACCCCCACTCCCAAACGGGACTGAAAATCCTCTTGCTGAGCCCAGCTAGAAAACGTAATAAGGAAAAAAAAGAACAGGTATAAAAACCTAATAGATTTGGTTATCATCTTCATCGGCCTGATTAACTGCATTATGTGTTTCATAATAATGGATATACACGCGAGCGGAGTCTCTAAGAAAATCTATTTTCCCTATTTCAATACTATTGATAACTAAGCCCGTCCGTTTTTCAAGATCAGCTTTAAGTTTGTCATAGTTTTCAGGTTTAATATTCTCTATATTATCATATTCAATAGACTTACGCGACACATGACGTAATAATAATTTACGTTCTAATAAATAAGTTATAGTAATTAGCGCAACGTTTGTAAATAACAATTCAGCGTAACTAATTTTCTTATTCGCCAAAGCATTAATCACAGACACCCCTATCACCAAAAAAAGATAAGTCATCTCTTTTATTTCTATCTGCCGCGTACGATAACGTATAATACCAAAGATAGCAAACAGACCAAGAGCAAAACCCAGTTCTAATTTCACGTTCTCTAATAAATAACACAGCAAAAAGACGATAAAAGAAATCAAGAAATAAGTAAAAAGATAATCTTTACGCTTTGTTGTATTATAATACAAATAGCGCACTAAGATAATGATCACTGTTGTATTTATCGAAAAACGAAATATCAACTTTAAAAAATCATGGACATCAATCAAGTCCACTCCAAAAAATTCAGGCATAATGTTAAGTTTTTAGTGGTTAAGCCATTCTAAATTTATACAATCCTAAGCTGCGCAAGCGTTGTTTAAATAGGTTCTGTTTCAAACCTACATTCGTCAACACACTACCCATACAATATTTACTAAACCCCGTAGGCTGCAATCGTTCTTTCTTTAAGGCGTCAATAATATCCGATTTGCCAGCATCCAAATCACGCTTTACTTCTATAATACACGTCTCTTTCAATTTTAAGTGATCGTCATTATCCATGTGCTTTTGCGAAAAATGAAGACCTAGATCAATGGTTAAACGCTCAGGACGATGTTTGCTCACTAAGGTGATACGACTAAACTTATTCCATAAAGCAGGTTGAACATCTTCAAAAGCATAAGGTGAATTTTTACATAGAAAAACTTTTTTATCCTCATCGAGATGGTTCACATCCATTTCAGCATTTACTCTTTTCTTTATAGTCTCACCACGATTATTTTTGAATTTAATTTCAAGAAAACTAATATCCGAAAGCATATATTTACGCATCCGTACTTTATAACGGTTTAAGCGTTTGTTATGATGATCTAAATACATCTTATACTGTGGGGTGTCAAAATAGACCGTTTCGTAGGGTTGCAGACGTTCTCCAAGGAGCTCAAACACCATATAATCGTCCTGTATCAGTTCAAGGATATGAGGCAAGCGCTTATAAGGAACCACATATTTAGTATCCCTACGCCGCATCAAACGCACATGATTCATCCCCTCCAAATCAATAGAAGACATTGCATTCAAAATTTTTTCTACCGGACTAAAAGAAGTCATATTCATAAAATTTTTCCTTGGTTATGCGGTTTTTACTATCGTATGTAATTTTCTTAACTTTCAGTCCATTTTCATACTCATAAACCTCTTTCTTAGTCAAGTTACCTTTGGCATCCAACGTCACCTCTGTCTCCAACAAACCATCAGAAGTATAGGTATATTTAAACCAATCCTTTATCTTACCCTCTTTATTCCAATCTTTGAATTCTATAAGACGCCCATCCACATCAAAATATTGTTCCTCAAGAGTCCGTTTGTCATTCAAACCACTCTCATGGTCTATTTCCATCTCTACCCTATGACTTATCTTATACTTCTTAACGGTTTTACGATCTTGTGCATTGACCACTAAAGGCAGTACAATAAGCAGCATTAAAACTATTTTTTTCATTTCAATATTATTTATAATTAATCTAATCAATGAGTTATATAAAATAAAAGACTCAACCTATAAACTCAAAATTTATAAAACTTTTACCTCTTACGTATATCACTTGCTATAGCAATAAATATTTTCCTTCAACTAATCTATTTCAATAAAAAAATCTCCTAAATCATAGACTACTTCTTCATTACTCGTTACCGAAATTTGCTTGCTTTTGGCTTCATAAACATCTTTATCAATTTCCGAGAACACATATATCGTATAATCACCTGGTATTACATTATTAAAATAAAACGAACCATCTTCCTGTGTACGAATACGGTCATCATAAAAATTATGCGTCCCATATCGTAAATAAACTTCATGCTCAGGAACTATAGAAGTCCCTTGTTTCACAAAACCTTTAATAATGGCTTTTCCCTCATCATAATCCAAAGTCTCAAAGACCTTCAACTCACCTAAATCTTTCACATCATCATTACCTAAATGCACCTCAAGAAGCACTTCTTTTTTAGGTGATAAACGATCGGCACTATCTTTAGAATAATAATAGATCGTATAATCTCCTTCATACAAGTAGGAAAATTCAAAATAACCATTAGGACTCGTTTCCACATCATCACTTACCGCCTTAGAATCACCATATTGAATATAAACATTCTCATCCTGTGCAGGCATAGATTCTATCAGCATAGAAAAATCATCATTATATTGCTCAAGCATTAATGTGCCTTTAATCTTACTCTTACCACCAACACCTTCGTTTTGTTCACATGAACTTAACAGAGCTATTAATAATAAAAAGAACATTTCAATTTTCCTCATAATACAATTATTAAAATTTATGGTTTATAAACTTATCTATACCTTCCACATTAAACGTAAAACGCAAGTAAAAAAAATAATTTATTAACAACTCTATTTCCACTCCCTGACGAAGATATTACAATTCCATTACAAATAGAAAGGAAATAATAATATTAAACCATCTTAATATTCATTTTATTTAATAACATAATAAAGCCACCAACTTATTTTTACAAAACAGATAGTTATGTTATTACATAAAAGAATTGGGGTCAGTGATATTAGCATAATATACAAGGCATACAACAGGAAAAGCATCGCTGCTTTAAGCAAAAAAATCACCTCCACAAAAAGAGAACTAAGCTAGAAAACACTTACTTTGCATACCATGAAAAAAACGACGTTTCCTCTTAGCCTCTCACCTCTAAAATTATGAAGCATAAAATTGAATTATTAGCTCCTGGAGGTGATATTAATGCAATGAAAACGGCGATTTTTGCAGGCGCTAATGCCATATATTGTGGTTTGAATAAATTTAATGCCCGTAACCGTGCAGCAAACATTAGTTTTGAGGATCTACAGGGCATCCTTAGCGTAGCACACGAACATCACTGTAAAGTGTTTCTCACCCTTAACATTGTCTTTCTAAATAGTGAAATTCCATTTCTCGTAAAACTCCTTACCCGAATAGTCAACACTTCCATAGATGGCATCATTGTTCAAGACTTGGGTTTATTCTACATTATTAATAAATACTTCCCCAGTCTGAAAATACATGCTTCTACCCAACTGACCACACACAACGAAGGACAAATAAAATTTCTCGGTCAACTACAAGCAGAACGCATCAACTTATCACGCGAACTTAGCATTACGGAGATAAAACAACTGACAGATATTGCCCACTCATTAGAAATAAAAACAGAAGTCTTTATCCACGGCTCTTATTGCATTTCCTTTTCGGGCTTATGTTATATGAGTTCATTACTCAATGGTAATTCGGGCAACAGAGGACAATGTAGTCAGCCATGCAGAGAACGCTATCTCACCACACCAGCAGGCAATGAGTACCCACTCAACCTAAAAGACAACTCGGCCTATTTTGACTTTAAAGAACTTTACGAAGCTCATGTGGATTCCTTAAAGATAGAAGGACGCATCAAAGAATCAGAATACGTCTATACTATCGTTAATGCTTGGCGCAAACAGATAGATACTTATCTAAATGAAGGTGTTTTATTAACTAACGATAGTGCATTATACAAAGTTTTCAACCGTGATTTCAGCAACGGGTTCTTAAAAAATAAGATCTCAAAAGCTATGTTTATCGATAACCCGATGAACCATGCTATCCATCACCTAAAAGAAGAAAACGCAGACAAAAACGAAGAAGGAAAAGAAGAAAAGCTACAACAACTCTATGAAGAAAAAAGTCAGCTCAGGACTTACCTTAATAAAGAAATAGCCCAATACGACACGAAAAGACAAGCCGTTAACATACTCATTTCTGGAGAATATGGGACACCTCTAACCATAGACATCAGCACTCCCCAACAACAGTTTAGTATCATTTCAAAAACAACACTTTCCTATTCGGTACAAGAAGCACTCACAAAATCAATATTAACCAAACGACTAAAAGCTATTGATGAAATTGGTTTTTATATTCAAGAAATAAATTATACTCTAAAAGACGGACTATACCTGCCTTACAAAGAACTCACCACCTTAAAAAAACACATACTCTACACTTTGAATGGAAATCAAAAAGTATTAACTCCAATCACTCTTCCAAAACTGGAAAAGCAGATAGAGACATCACAAAAACCCACTCTTTCAATCCTTATTTCAGACATAAAAGAGATGGATGAAATAGCAGAAAATCAGAATAATATATATATTCAATTACCGAATAGTTTTAAAGACAACCTGCCCTATTATATCTCATTATTTAAAACTAAAAAACAACTCATTCCTTGGTTCCCAGCCGTGATAATTGGTGATGATTACACTGCTGCATTAGATCTCTTAGAGCAAATACACCCCCTATCTATTGTTACGAATAATACGGGTATCGCTTACGAAGCATTCTCACGAAATATACCATGGCTTGCAGGTCCACAACTCAACATCACTAACACTTATAGTTTACTTAACTTACAAGAAAATTTCAATTGTAAAGGCGCATTTCTATCTAACGAATTAAGCAAACGACAAATATTTGACATCAAGAAACCAAAAGATTTCGAGCTCCATTACATGATTTTTGAACCCATCACATTGATGACAAGCCGACAGTGTTTATTTCAGCAAATCAGCACATGCTCTAAACACATCCTTGATGATCATTGCATCAGCCATTGTGCAAAACAAGAAAACATTACCAACCTTAAAGGCCAAGACTTTATCATTGAAAAATCATTAGGCAACTACCACCGTATATTCAATGAAACACATCTTTTAAATACAGAAATAGCACGTGATTATGGACATCAATTTGAAAGCTTCACGATAGACCTCAGCACCATTAAAAATAAGACGCAAATACACACCAATAACAAAGATTTGGTTCTACTATTTCAACGTCACATTGCTGGTGATAAAGAGGCTACAAAACAATTACACACCCTTATTTCCCCCACCAATAACAAACACTATCAAACAGGAATTTAATAACCTGGATTCGACATATGACCGAATTTAAAATCGAACTCAGTTTAATAGCTGAAAAACACAAATCCAACAGATAAATTTGGATGAATAATTTTCACAAAAGAAAGTCCAGCCATCAACAAGACAACTGGACTTTTTTATATCTATCGTTTAGGACTTAAACTACATCCAAAGCCTGATCAAAATCAGCGATAATATCTTTTATATCCTCGATACCTACTGATACACGAATAAGATCAGCCGACACACCACAAGCAATCAATTCATCGTTTGTCAACTGACGATGCGTCATGCTAGCAGGATGAAGGACACCCGTACGCACATCAGCTACATGAACCACTATTTTCGCCAATTTCAAATTATTCATTACTTTCTCGCCTGCTTCTCTACCACCTTTTACACCAAAAGTCAACACACCACTACTCCCTTTGAGGTATTTCTGAGCTAAAGCAAAATCTTTATGTTGTTCTAATCCTGAATAATTAACCCAACTCACCTTAGGATGCTGTTGTAAATGTTTGGCCAAAGCCAATGCATTTTCGCAATGACGATCCATCCTTACATGAAGCGTTTCTGTTCCTAAATTAGTTAAAAAAGCATTCATAGGACTCATATAAGATCCAAGGTCACGAATCCACTGCACACGCGCCTTAACGATGTAAGGTGATGCAGCAAAATCCTTAGTATAAATGACACCATGATAACTCTCATCAGGCTCCGTAAACTCGGGAAAATTACCATTAGTAAAATCAAATTTACCAGAATCCACAATAACACCTCCTACACTAGTGGCGTGACCATCTAAATATTTAGTACACGAATGAGTAATGATATCAGCACCATGCTCAAAAGGATGACACAGATAAGGAGTCGCAAAAGTATTATCCACAATGAAAGGTACTTTTGCTGCTTTTGCTAAAGCAGAGAATTTTTCAAAATCAAGAACATCTAAAGCAGGATTCGCAATAGTCTCAGCAAAGACCGCTTTTGTATTAGGTTTAATAAAGGCTTTAAGCTCATCAACAGATAAGGAAGCATCCACTAAAGTGACTTCAATACCCATCTTTTTAAGCGTATTGGTAAACAGAGAAACCGTGCCACCATATAAAGTCCCAGAAGCAATAAAATGATCACCAGAAGAAGCTAAATTAAGAATTGCAACAGTAGATGCCATTTGACCTGAAGAGGTAACCAAAGCGCCAACACCACCTTCCATCTCAGCTATTTTCTGTTCGAGCACATCACACGTAGGATTACTAATACGTGAATACATATGGCCTGCAGCTGTTAAATCAAAAAGATCAGCAACAGACTGTACATCATCATATTTATAAGTTGTACTTTGTACGATAGGAGCGACACGCGGTTCGCCATTTTTAGGATCCCAACCACCTTGAACAGCTTTAGTGGCCATGCCCCATTGTTTTTTATTATTGCACATAATCTATAGTATTTTCAAAAAGTGGTGCAAGATAAGCCATTTCAAGCATTTTTCAAGAACACGAAGTACAATTATGCCTCATTTGTCATCGCTTTTAACACCTTTTAAACAGCAACAAAAAGCAACAAGAAAACCATTCTACGTCGTGTGGATTAATGAATGTCGGATTATTCTGAGGGTCTTTCCTTCGCCTTCGCTCAAAGCAAAAGTAGGATTTAAGTATTGTCCTGAAAATAAACTTTAACATCGGGATGTCTTATTATTTGAGTTGGGATCTCATTTTATTCAAAAAACAGCTTAAGACAAAACACCACAATCTAGTTATTCACTAGGATAAAGCAACTTAAACTAAAAAAGGGATAAAGGGGAAATAAAGTTATAGTCAATAACAACCTTCACTAAATATAAGATAATAAAAACTACTTATTAGAATTTCGCCATTCTTCTATAGCATTTCTGGCAGATTCTCTACCTATTTCAATCAAATCTTCACCTTTACAAAACTCAAAAGTTCCACAGATATCACGTGAAATATTAATAAGCATATCAGGCTTATATTTATGTAAAGTTAAAAGAGTTATTTGGTGCATCATTGTACTAATGGTTTGATCTATTAAATTATGAAAATTGATGCCATCATCCTCATAACTAAGACCTGTATTTTTAAACTGACGCTTAATATATTCTAATCGATTTTTATCTTTTTCCGTTTTAGCTTTCACATTCATTCCAAGAACCTTATCCTGAGGCTCTATAGCATTAACATCAACGGCAATAAGAAAATCGTTCGCTTTTCTTTTAACATACTGCAAAGGAAGATTATTCATCACCCCACCATCAACGAGCAAAGCTGTCTCAGTTTTCACAGGAGTAAAAATGGTAGGTATAGCAATAGAGGCTCTTATAGCTTCATAAAAACTACCTTTATCAAACACTATTTCTTGTTTATTAACAATATCAGTAGCATTAGCAACAAAAGGGATTCTTAGATTTTCGATCTGTGCATCTTGAATTTCTTTTTTCATCGCATTCATTATTTTATCACCTTTCATCAATCCTTCCCTACTAAGCGTAAAATCGACCAGATGTAAAAACTTATGGATATCATAAGAAAGCAACATGGACTTAAATTCTTCTAGTTTACCCAAAGCATACATCCCGCCAACCAAAGCGCCCATAGAAGTACCTGCAAGAGAAGTAATAACAAAGCCCTGAGACTCTAGTTCTTCTATCACTCCAATATGAGCAATACCACGTGCTCCACCACCAGATAATACTAATGCAACTTCTTTTTTCATAATTGTGTTTGAATAAGCTCTATCTTAACAACACGTTTATGCAATAAAAGTTTAATTAGACGACTAAAAAATAAAAAAATTACAACTAAAATCCCTTTAAAGAGGCATAAAGGAATAAAATAAGAAAGGGTTTGAATGATTACACAACGCTATTTAAGAACCATTAAGCATAAAATGTAATATTAACATGATTTTCGAAAGTCACATCCGAAAAAAGTTCTCTAAGATAAACGACACAATGGGGATTAAGATGAGCAAGTGGAACTTGTTGCTCTTCTCCATCTTTAAGAACAACAATGATAGCCGAAGACAAAAAATCTATTTTATCAACATTATCCCAAGCTATGGAATATGTAACAACATCTGTTTTAATCTCAAACCTATCTTCTTCGATAAGCACATACGGTTTTCTAAAGATATAATAACCTCTACCTTCTATATTGGTTATTAAACCTAAACAAAAGAAAGTTAATGAATAAAAGACATCAAATAAGACAATTCCTCCATGAGTGCTTTTGAATATTAACCAAAAGAAAGCTAACACAATCATAAAAAAACCAACAATTTTTTTTCGCATCGAGGGATTAAGGGCAGCTTTTAATGATTGATAATGAGACATAAGAGGTTTAATTTTATATTAATACTCAAACAAATAAAACTCAAAAAAACAGAACATAAACAACCCCGATATAAACAAACGAGGTATCAATTTGAAAAAAACATTTTTATTATTAATAACAAACGACAATGAATAAAATCCTCAATGTGGGATCAAAAAACGATAAGCAATAGACCTAAGAAAAAGACACCCGTAACTGAACATAAAGATAAAGCAACCCTTTTCTTATCCACCTGACTATTAAATTTATTGTAATCAGAATAACGATAAATATCTCCACTTTTTATATCTTCAGAAGACACCGAAACATTGAATTTATAAAGGGTGGCACTACAAATATAACAATTATCATTGTTATAAGAAAATCCTTCATCACTAATTATTATAAGATCTGCATCAAGAGAAATACCCTCTTTTTTTAAAAAAGACAAGGCATCTTCCTCACTACAAGTCGTATTATAACCTTCATCACCTATCTTTATTCTTCCAACAATAGTCGCCACAGAATCTCGAAGAGTCACACCATATTTGATGATCATCTCCTGATTTACAACAACATCTTCACTTGTATTATTGACTACAGGAACAATATGCTGACTACAGGCATAAAAAAGCACAGGACACAACAATAGTAAAAATCTCACTTTCGAATATTTAAAAATTTTAGAATCAAAAAGTTCTATCATATTTATAAAATAACACTTCACTATTCATTTTTTAAGACCTTCAACAAAATAATGATATCCTCACAAAACATTTCATTTTTTCGCAAACTCCCCACAAAAGAGGAATCAGTCAACACGAGTAAATAAAAACTGTTTACAGTTAGCCCCAGCATAAGACAACTTATCTTCCTCAGCAATAGCAGAGCGCTCAAATATCTTCAGATAATCATAATATGATTCTACTTTACTCAAGTTAATCATAAAATCAGAACCAAACAGAAGACGTTCTTTTATCCGTTTTCTATCCTCAGGACTCTGCTGACTCAGCCTGACTTCTAAATGCTTATAATAAACGGGAGAAACGCCATTAAAAGACAAATCGGCATACACATTATCATATTTGAGCATCAGCAAGATAATAGCATCACGCCATTTCTCTTGTTTTTTAAGAAAAAGGCTGCGCTGATATTGACGTCCAAAATGAGCAAAGTTAAGTTTAAGCTTAGGATACTTCTCCAACACCTGTTCCCACACTTCGGGAGACGTATTACGGTGAGCAATTTCCACATCGGTAATACGATAACCTCCATCATCACAATGTGTAGTAATGGGAATACCACGCTTTTCAGCGAAAGCATAAATAAGTTCTACCTTTTGACGTTCTTCAGCATCCGTAGGATAAGGATTAAATCCCAAAGGAGGATATAGTTTTATCCCAAAAAAACGGGGACGTCTCTTATTTTGATAATGCTCTGAATGTTTAAAACGTTTGAAATATTTATTAAGCCACAGCTGAATTTCTGCTAAAGAATAAGCTGGCGTATTAATGCCTGCAAAAGGTAGTATCTCAAAGATACTGTGAGGATTATCTTTATAAAACGAATGAATCGATTTTAACATTTTATCGGCATACCAAAAAGCATCTTTAGGACTACGCGATTTATAATGGATATTCTCTAGAGGATGACGCGATGTAAAATCCATTACCAAAGGACAAATAACATATTTATCAAAGGTGTGTGTACCAAATGAAAAACCATCATGAGAGATAAAGGGTTGATCTCCTTCAGCACTATATTTCCCTTCCAGATCGCGTTCCATCATCTCAGCCATTTCTTTTTGAGTATGTGACATCACATTAATAAGATTAGCAATCTTGATTGGCAAATGCTTATTCTTGAAGTCAAGAAGATAATCGGGACTGAGCATGGAATTAAAAGCCTCCTTACTCATATTACCACTTACTTGCTTTAGAAATGTTACAAAATCAGGTTCATCGAAAGGCATGAAATGGCAATGAATGTCAAAAAATGGGGTCATCTGAAAATATAAGTTGATTGTGTGTCACAATGTAAGAATTTTAAAACACAAGATAAAAATTGAACACCATTAATATTTCAATATTAACAGTAATGAATAAATCAGGGAGAGGGAATAGGTCGTGTAAATTAATGGAGTATTTCACAAAAAAACATCCCTTTGACCTCGCTCAAGGAGGAAAAGTGTCTCAAGTTAACATACACAATATCAACCTACAGAAATAATTTTGCAAATCTTACAAATACAGAAGAACAGAAAATTACAGCCTCTTACAATTTTTTGAATTAATATTTCGGACTCGTAATTTTACACTTCTTCGTGAATCGACAACAAACTTTCAACGACCGCCTTTTTGCCAATTTCAATCATTTCTTCCATCTTATTAAACTGAAAATTACCACACGAATAACGCGCAATATTAATAAGAATATCTGGTTTATATCTTTCAATATTAGCCAATGCTAAACTATGAGTAAGCAAACCTGTAGATTCACTCATTATCTGAAAAGGGTTAGAATGGCTATTCTTTCTTAGATTTCTTAGACGTTTAAAAAATGTTTTCTCATCACTGACCTTGGGTAATGAAACAGTAGAATTGGGCCAAGGAAGGTTCGCATTAACAAAAGAAGCCACTAATAAGTCGCCTGGCGTACGCCTTGCTCTGTTCAATGGAATAGGATTAACAACTCCCCCATCAACCAACATAGCGCCATCTATTATTACAGGTTTAAAAATAGCAGGAATAGCAATAGAAGCTCTAACTGCCTGTATCAGACTGCCAGTACTAAAGACAACTTCCTTTTGATTGGTAATGTCAGCAGCAACCACTACAAAAGGGATAGGTAAATCCTCAATATTAATATCGGGGAGAAAAGATTCCAACTTTTTAAACATCTTTTCACCTTTGATAAATCCGTGCGTACTGATGGTTAGATCCACAAATTTCAAAACATCTTTCTTACCTAAATTAAGAATCCACTTTTTGAATTCACTCAATCGCCCAGCAGCATATATAGCTCCTACAAAAGCACCCATCGAATTACCCACCACTGATGTTATCTCAAAATTATTTTTTTCTAATTCTTCGATCACACCTATATGAGCAAAGCCACGTGCTGCACCACCCGAAAGAACTAATGCGATATTCTGTTTCATAATCAATTTAGATGCAACATTAGAAATCACTTACTACTCTTCTTCAATCTTTTACGATAAAGAATAAGCAAACTTACAATTAAAATACTTATGAGCATAAACGAAAAGATTTAAGAAACACCCCACCGCTAACAGACGAGACTTCAAGTTGGAAAACTTTGTTTTATTCGTAACAAACTGCAAGAAATAAAACCCACAATGTGTGATTTATATTGTGCTCAACAGATATTCTTTTGAATTGATTCCAAAAATAAAGACCTCCTTCATTCAGATTTCACTGTCTATCTCATTTCTGTTTAGAATTTTCACCACACAAAAGAAACAGAGATCTATATAAACAACACATTACCAAAACAATTAGCAATAACAGCGCCCCATATTTTTTCTACAAGGCATAAAAAAAGCACAAAGTATAAAACCTTGTGCCTTCGTATTATCTTGAACAGAAAATTATATCTTCTTTACACGAACAGCATTTAATCCTTTTAAACCTTTTTCTAATTCAAAAGAAACTCGGTTTCCTTCAACAATAGTATCAATCAGGCCATTCACATGAACGAAAAATTTCTCGTTAGTCTGATGTTCTTTAATAAAACCAAAACCTTTCTGATCATTAAAAAACTCAACCGTACCATTTCTAACTGCTAGCACTTCTTCTTCAATTTTCTTTGGCACACCTAATTCAATGCTTTCCGCATCAATTTCTTCCTTAAGACTTGGATCTGGAGGAGTATCGGTAAAATTACCATCGGCATCTACATAGACTATCATGTCATTAAACCCTGCAGTACCTCCTGCTTTACGCTCTTCCTTCCTTTTTAACTTATCCTTCTGCTTCTTTAACCGTTTTTTTTCTTTTTCGCTTTTGTTAAATGTTTGCTGTGATTTTGCCATTCTCTATATTTGTTTATTCAACTCTTCTAAAATGATACTAATAACTACCTTACTACTATACCATTTAAAAAATGAACATTATCCTTTCTTAGTACGAAGATTTAACGAATAAAAAGAACTAGTAATAATAGCGGATGCAAAAGTACTTTAAAATTTGGTTAATGAAGAATTTTGGACCTTTTAAGTTAATAAATAAATATAGAATTGTAACATAACACACCGATAGTTTTAACCATTACAACTATAAAAATAACTTCTCCTAAAAAGTATGATTCATAGGAAACCACAGTCACACTTTAATACGAATACAAAAAGCACGCACTCAAGATAAGAGTTCTCCTCAACTTAATTCCTTTGATAAAAACAAAAAAGCGCAAACCTCAAGATCCACGCTTATTAAAAACATATGGGTTTAAAACTAAATAAGCCCCACCATATCTTTCACATCACTAAAACCATGACGTTGCATATAATCTTCGATACCTTCAAGCACTTTTATCGTTAAGGTAGGATCTATAAAGTTACCCGTACCCACTTGCACAGCATTAGCACCCACCAACAAAAACTCGATGGCATCTTGTGCATTCATAATACCGCCCATACCAATAACGGGAATATTAACCGCATGAGCCACTTGCCATACCATACGCAAAGCCACAGGTTTCACAGCAGCACCCGACAATCCGCCTGTAATAGTGGATAACAAAGGCTGACGTTTCTCTGCATCTACAGCCATACCCAACAGGGTATTTATTAATGATACACTATCAGCACCTTGAGACTCTACCGCTTTGGCAATAGAAACAATGTCTGTTACATTTGGCGAAAGCTTAACGATCAAGGTCTTTTTATACACTTCTCGCACAGCTTTGGTCACCTGCTCTGCCGAGGCACAACTCACGCCAAAAGCCATACCGCCTTCTTTCACGTTGGGGCAACTGATGTTCAACTCTATAGCAGGAATACCATCGAGTTCATTCAGCTTTTCAGCCAAAGCCACATAATCTTCTAAGGTAGAACCCGAGGCATTAACAATTACATTTGTATTATACTGTTGCATACGGGGATAAATCTCTTTGATAAAATAATCCACCCCTTTATTTTGTAAACCTACGGCATTGAGCATACCCGAAGGAGTCTCCGCCATACGCGGATAAGGATTTCCCTCACGGTGATGCAAAGTCGTTCCTTTAACTAAAAAACCACCTAAGCGATTGAGGTCTATCAAGTCAGCAAACTCTTCGCCATAGCCAAAAGTCCCAGAAGCTGTTAGAACGGGATTCTTCAATTCTAAATCCCCTATTTTCACGTTTAAATTCATTCCTATTGCATTATTATCGTTTTCTACTATCCTATTGTCCACAAAAAGGATATAAGTAGTATGAATTAATTTCGTATTTTACAAAGTATCTTTCCTGCTTCCACGCTAAGGATCAGAATATAAGTTCAGACAAGTCCACGACCTCAGGAAAAATCCACAAGATATTTAACTGAAGAACAATTCCTTATTCGCGCAAGCTATATAAGAGAAAACCCACAATGTGTGATTAAAACCTTCTTTTAAAATGTTTCAATTAGCCTGTCGATTACCACTTGAGGTCATTAACATTAAACACAGGCCCATCGGAACATACACATTTATTTCCATCGGTCGTAGGTGTAACACAACACAAACACACCCCAATACCACAAGCCATATGATTCTCCAATGAAGCTTCGCAAAGAATGTCATTAGCTTGCGCAAATTTAGCCACAGCACGCATCATAGCTTCGGGACCACAAGTAACTATGCGATCAATGTCAGCTTTTTCTTTTTTCAAAAAAGAATGATCTATCACATAACCTTTTTCGCCCAAAGAAGCATCTTCAGTGGTCACATACACTTCGCCCACTTGCTTAAAATCTTCTATAGTTACTAAATCGGATGCAGAACGAGCTCCCAACACAAAATAAGGTGTTATACCCTGTTTTTTGAGTTGAATACCGTAATACAACATAGGCGCCACACCTACACCACCACCTACAAGCACCACTTTTTCATCAGCCTTAGCTGCCGAAAAATGATTTCCTAAAGGCAAAAGCATATTCACCACGTCACCTATTTTATAGTTATACATGGCTTGTGTGCCATCCCCTACCACCTGTACAAACAACCAGAGGATGTTTTTAGCCACATCAACATTATAAACTGAGATAGGTCGGCGCAGATAAGTATTAGGTGCATTATCAACACGCACCTCTACAAATTGACCAGGAAACATAGGAGGAAATGGTTCACTATGCGTAAAGCCTAGAAGAACATATTTATGATCCCACGCTTTCTTTTCTACTACTTCTAAATCTAAAAGGTATTTTTTCATTATTTGGATAGGTAAAAATAGAGCGCAAAAATAATGAAATATATCGGATTGCTAAAGTCTAAAAATAGATAAGGCCCCCATCGCTATGGGAGCCTTATCACCTTCATTCACTAAACTTAATTTACTTCTATATGGAAAAATGCATAAGCATCAAGAAGTCTTTTTAAAATAAGTGCCCACATTAAGTATGTGAACACTTATTGAGCAAAACAAAATAATATATTAATTAACATATTATTCAAAACACTAAAACCACAATTATTAAATCTATCAAAAACTAATTATACCACAAAGATAAAGGAATATCCCCCGCTTGTCAATCCTAACATGTTATGATATTATGAATAAACCACTATGGACTGGAAGTCTATAGTTTTCTCACAGACTAAAAGTCTGAAATTGTTAAATACTAGAATAATTCAACGACAAAGTTTAGTCGTCACAACAACACAAGTCATCTATACATAACTATTAAAATAATATTAGCTGCTTAACTTGACAAAGATCGTTGTGATTACTCTATATGCAGATAATATATTCATCAATATACCTTAGTTAACATGTAACATTGTATGACGTTGCTGGAACTAACTAAACCGCATTTGAAAATAGGCGTTAAAAAAATTGACGGAATGTAGCGTTAAAAATTTTTGTCTGTTTGAGGACGAAGGACGAGTTTTCAAAAATTTAGCGAAATGAAGTCAATTTTTAGCATATTTTCTCAAGCGGCGGCGTTTTTGCTTACTTTTTGCGCTGTAGCAAAAAGTAAGTGCAGGGTATGGGACTGCATAAGTCCCAAACAAGTAACTTAACTGCAAACTACAGAATAGACATATAATATTCTTAGAAGCGAAATGCACTAAAGTACATAGTTTCAACTTAAATTGAGACCAATAAATGGTGACCATTGGTAGTGTATCAAAACGGAGTCACCTACTGGTAGGTTAATATCATTAGATTAAGACATTATTCATCTCATAACTAATAAAATAGAGGATACATCACAAAATACTAAACCATTTTTTCTACTCTATTCAATGCCAAATAAAATGCGCATCTGATAGAAAAACACACAATCAAAATACTGCCCATAAATAACTCTTGTAAAAGTCAACAACAAGAGAACAAGCACACGAGGCATTTAGTTGAAGAACATTTTATTATTTGCAGCAAGCTAGGGGAAATTAAACCCACAATGTGGAATTAAAAGGTCACCTCTTCGGTATTGATAATATTATTCATAATGGCATACACGGTAAGACCAGGAATTGTTTTAATACCCAACTTCTCCGTAATATTTTTTCTATGGGTAATAACGGTATTCGTACTAATAAATAACTTATCAGCAATCTCCTTATTGGCCATCCCTAAAGCCACGTGACGTAATATGTCAATCTCACGACCAGTAAGTACATTATTATCTTGTTTTTCGAGTAAAGCCGCCTCAGCAAAAAATTCGGTAAAATGCTCTACTATTTTTTTCTGCTCAGTAATGCCATACAAAAAGCTGACCTGATCGGACACACAGACAAATGGTTCACCAATAACCATTATTTTTTTATTCGTACTACGACTAATAGAATTCTTAATAAAATTACCCGATGAAAGAGACACCACATCCTGACTAATAATAAAAAATTGATTCTCCTCCTTTCTCATCAAATAATCAAGCGCTACAGAGTCATCCGTTTCTATCAATTCAATATCAAGACCAATAACACTCAATATGGTCTTGATCCCCAAACGATAGAGCACGTCACCAGAGGCCACTACTACATTAGTTTTAGTTTTTCTATTTACCATCTTTGAGTATTATCTTTTCAAGGAGTTTCAGTTTAGGCACTAAGACCTTCTCTTCTATCCTTGCATGATTATCTAAATCTTCTTCAAAACGAAACAATTCGGTCAATAGACGTTGACACAAATCAGAACAAACCACAGGAGGCAAATGACGTATTATTAAATTCTTAAGATCACTCAACGTCACCTCCATCGTTTCATGAATCCGCTCAAAATTCTCAATAGGATCATTACTAATAGCTTGCAGAATCTCATTATTATACCGCCCACTCTCCACGGCTTCTTCTAAAGCTATAGCATAAGGGAAAATCTGCACTTCCTCCATCTTAAAATGACGTTCTAAATCAACCTTATAACGATTAAAGAAATCGCCCAGTAATTGCACATTCTTTTGATTCTGCTCCGTGAGTTGACGCGTCATTTCTTCTATTAATCCTTTTATCTCTGGCAACTTAATATGGTTATAATAATGATGCGCATTCGACAAATATTGAACAATTAATAAGGAGGTGAAATTCTGCAACTGCTCTTTAGGAAAATATTGATGATTATGATACGAATTGATAATCTCCAAGAAAAACCACATATTGATGTCATTTTCTTGACACACCTCTTCTATCGTTTTATTACCAAAACCATATTCAATATTAAAGCGTGATATCACCTGAATCAATCCTACATCAGACAAAATAACATCTGCCATCTTAGTCATTCCCGTAAAGGGTAGATTCTTGTTTGATTTGTATTTTTTGTAATTCATCGTTTGTTTTATTCTGATACTTATAACAAAGTCCAAAGTTAAACGATTTTTTTGATTCTAAAATCACCATTTGTTATGATAATGACATCACAAAGACATGTTATACTTTTAACCACACAATGATACGTCTTTTATAAAAAAACGAACACCCTTAAGGTTCTCTATCTCTCTTTATTTTAAAGCATTCCACTATATTCCTCCTTGACTATTACCACCCTCTATCTTCCTTATAATTCATAAAATTGACTATCTTTGCAAACTCAAAAATGAACCCTATAGAATAGCAACATGAAACATACTGATTTATCTACACTTGGAGAGTTTAAGCTAATAGAGCACCTCACGAAAGACATAGAAACAACACAGAAATCTACCATTTTAGGAATTGGAGATGATGCTGCAGTCATCAAAAGTGATAAAGAAATTCTTATCTCTACTGATCTTTTGCTTCAAGGCATTCATTTTGATTTGGTCTATACTCCTCTGACACATTTAGGATACAAAGCCGCTATCAGTAATTTTTCTGATATCTACGCCATGAATGGCACCCCTACACAACTCACCGTTTCATTAGGTCTCTCAGCTAAATTCTCAGTTGAAATGATCGATGAACTTTATGCAGGCATACGTTTGGCATGCGAAGGCTATAATGTTGACATCATAGGTGGTGATACCAGCCCTTCGCTCACAGGATTAACCATAAGTATGACCTGTATAGGAGAAGTTGAAAGCGGCAAAAAAGTCACCCGAAAAGGCGCAAAAGAAAACGACTTAATCTGTGTCACTGGCGACTTAGGCGCAGCCTATATGGGACTTCAACTGCTAGAACGCGAGAAAAAAGTCTTAAGTGGCAAAAAAGATATGCATCCTCAATTTGAAGGACACGATTACATTCTTCAACGTCAATTAAAACCAGAAGCACCCAAAGACATCATAAAGCTACTAGCAGAAAAAGGAATACAACCCACTTCTATGATTGACATATCTGATGGCTTGTCTTCCGA
Organism: Bacteroidales bacterium; assembly: GCA_965662645.1. Lineage (GTDB taxonomy): Bacteria > Bacteroidota > Bacteroidia > Bacteroidales > UBA5342 > UBA5342. The sequence goes on along the minus strand of CBFIII010000028.1, from coordinate 5,440 downwards.
ATTACTCCACATCTGCAAGCAATCACAAGTGGGATGCCGCATCTACGAAGAACGTATTCCTATCGATTATCAAACAGCATCAATGGCTGAAGAATTCAATATGAACCTTGTAACAGCTGCCCTAAATGGTGGTGAAGATTTTGAATTATTATTTACCATTCCTTTAGAAGATCATGATAAAATCATTCAATTTCAAGAAGTAAAAATCATTGGTCATATCACCAAACAAGATTTAGGAGCTGCCATGATAGCCCGTGGTAGTGAGCAAGAGATTCCACTTACCGCTCAAGGCTGGACAAAAGAATAATTGATTACTCAGGCTAAACATAGTAATGTTTAGCCTGAGTAACAAAAAACTAATTATAAGAACTATCATTTTAGCTATGAAAACAAAAAAGACCATTTCACGTCGAAAATTCATGAGCTACCTCATCAGCGGAGCATTAGCTATAGAGACAGCATGGTTTTTATTCCGTTCATCAGGACACCGAGACCAAACGGAAAAAAAACAATTACTCATCGATGCAGGCGCCATTGATTCCTTTCAGACTAAGCAAATTTACCCTTTCACAAGTGGCAAATTTAACCTTATACGTTATGCCGATGGCAGCTTTATGGCACTTTCGACCATCTGTACTCACTTGGGCTGCATCGTCAACACCAATACGGACAAAAGCGGTTTTACCTGTCCTTGTCATTCTTCTTCATTTGATAAACATGGCGAAGTATTAGCATCTCCAGCCACCAGACCGCTAGACACTTACCCAATCATATTTAAAGAAGGACACATCTGGGTCGATGTCTCAAAACCCATTAAACGACAGATATTCGATCCATCACAACTTTTTAAAGCATAAATACGTCAGCAACTTCTTCGTTTTACTCACGTTCTATTACTTTAATTAAGGTTTTTATCATCATTTTTCATAAATAGGACTCCATTTATGAATATTTTCTTATATTTTTGCTGTCTGAAATTACGATAACACTTTAATAAAATGACAGATTGGAATAACTTAGGATTTGGTTATCATAAAACCAATATGAATGCACGTTGCTATTTTCGTGATGGCCAATGGGAAGAAATAAAATACACTGACAGCCAAGAAGTAACAATGTCAATTGCAGCAACAACGCTGCATTATGGACAAGAAGCTTTTGAAGGATTAAAAGCTTTTCGTGGAAAAGACGGTAAAATCCGCATTTTCCGATTAGAAGAAAATGCAAAACGAATGCAAAAATCAGCAGATGGCATTCTTATGGAACGTGTTCCTCTTGATATTTTCAAAGAAGCAGTCATTAATACCGTCAAAAAAAATGCTGAATTTGTGCCCCCTTATGGCACTGGCGGCTCATTGTATATTCGTCCTCTATTAATAGGCACCTCTCCTCAAGTAGGAGTAAATCCATCTAAAGAATATCTTTTCCTCGTTTTTGTAACCCCCGTTGGAGCTTATTTCAAAACAGGATTTAAACCTTCTCATGTCGCTATTATTAACCACTTTGACCGTGTAGCCCCTAATGGTACAGGTCAGTTAAAAGTAGGTGGCAATTATGCAGCAGGTATGGAAGCAGGTTGTTATGCGCATGAACGCGGCTACTCTATGGTGCTCTATTTAGATTCCAAAGAAAAGAAATACATCGACGAATGTGGACCTGCTAACTTTTTTGCTATAAAAGACAATACTTATATCACTCCCAAGTCTAACTCTATTCTACCATCAATCACCAATAAAAGTTTGATGACTTTAGCTGAAGATTTAGGAATAAAGATAGAATGTCGCCCTATATTAGAAAAGGAATTAGCAACTTTTGAGGAAGCGGGCGCTTGTGGTACTGCCGCAGTCATCAGTCCTATATCATACATCGACAACCTGGATAACGATATACGTTATGAGTTTGCAAAAGATGACAAAGCTGGACCTATAAGTACCACCTTATACAAGCAACTCACAGGCATCCAATGTGGTGATATTGAAGACAAACACGGATGGAATACGATCATTGAAGAATAAATATTTATAATAACAACACCTCATCTTTCTTCTGAAGGATGAGGTGTTTTTTTTAATATACTCCTACTGATCAACAGAACAAAACCTAACTTCACACCTGAGTTCTTAACATACAATCACTAAGAACCATTAAAACACTTATCATTATGTTTGGAATTGAATCTCCTGGCGTATATTATGCCTATCTAGCTTGTATCCTCAGTGCTGTAGCCTGTGTTATTTACGGCATCATTAATTGGAACAAAGGATCTATCAAAGAGAAAGAAAAGAAGAAAAGTATAAAATGGGAAAAACTCGAAAAATCAATTAATGAAGAGAAGTAAGTAGAGTAAGTTAATGTAGCTTACCTACCAACTTGTAGATTGATATTATTTCCCAACAACTATAAATTCTGGTCTCTATAGGAGTCAATTGGGTCCTTTATAATAAAGGTGACAATAACTCCTCCGCCATAACAAGACGGAACATCAGATTAAAAAACATTTTATTATTCACAGTAAGTTGCTGAGAATAAAACCCACCATATGGAATTTAATTAAAAAAGAACCACTAATATGAACACCTTTATTCTCGGACTTATCATCGTCATCTATATGCTTTCTATTGCTTATCTAGGATTTTTAGGTTTTAAAGGAACCAAATCAGCTAATGATTATCTGATAGGCGGACGTGAAATACATCCTTTTATTATGGCAATGTCCTACGGAGCCACCTTTATATCCACCTCTGCCATTGTAGGTTTTGGTGGCGTATCAGGTATGTTTGGCATGGGCATCCTTTGGCTGACCTTTCTCAATATATTTATAGGCGTCTTTATAGCTTTTATCTTTTTTGGTAAAAAGACACGACACTTTGGCGTGGTACTCAATGCCCATACTTTCCCAGAATTAATAGGAAAACGTTATGGTTCTACCAATATTCAAAAGATAGCTGGCCTCGTCATCTTTATTTCTATGCCCCTTTATGCCTCCGTCGTCCTAGTGGGTGGAGCTCGTTTTATGGAAGAGGTACTTATGATTGATTTCAATGTGGCACTCACCATTTTCTCTATCATCATTGCAGCATACGTCATCACTGGAGGTATAAAAGGCGTTATGTACACCGATGCCTTACAAGGTGTGATTATGTTTATCGGGATGATTTTCTTAATCGTGACCACCTACCACCGCTTAGGAGGCGTAACGGCAGCACACGAAGCCCTCAATAATATGGCGAATTTAATACCCGACAACCTGAAAGCTATAGGTCATCAAGGCTGGACCTCCATGCCCGCAACAGGATCACCTTTTTGGTGGACTCTGGTATCATCCATCATCATAGGAGTAGGCATAGGTGTATTAGCACAACCGCAACTCATTGTACGTTTTATGATGGTAAAGAGTGACCGTGAATTAAACAGAGCCATACTTTCGGGTGGTATTTTTATCCTTGTAGCTACTGGCGTTATCTATATTGTAGGCTCCTTATCCAACGTTTTCTTTTATAACGAAACGGGTAAAATAGCCATAGATGCTGTAGGTGGTAATATGGACATGATCATCCCTACTTATATCAATCAAGCGATGCCAGGATGGTTTGTATATATCTTTATGCTTACATTAATATCAGCAGGAATGTCCACCTTAAGTTCACAATTTCACGTTATGGGAACCTCTATCGGTTACGATTTCTTGTTTCATTACTTCAAGAAAAACGACAATCCTATGCTCATCACTAAGCTAGCCATAAGCTTCTCCATAGTTCTCGCAATAATCATTGGTTATTTCTTACCAGCGAACATCGTAGCGCGAGGCACAGCCATCTTTTTCGGCGTATGCGCTGCAGCATTTATGCCCACCTATATTGGAGGACTCTATTGGCGTAATGCCACCAAGAAAGGAGCTATGTGGAGTATTATATCAGGATTTGTATTTAGCCTTTTTTGTTTGGCCTTTTTACATCAGAAAGAAGCCGCTGCATTAGGATTTTCACAAGCCCTTTTCGGGAAAGAAGTATTAATAACAAAATACCCATGGCCACTCGTTGATCCTATCTTATTTGCTCTACCCCTATCAACCATAGTTTTTATTGTAGTATCTTTATTTAGCTCTAAGACCAACGAGAGATATATTACAAAACGAAAACAACACATCACAGAATAACCTAGAAGAGAGATGATAATAGCAAAAGATATTCAAAAAGCATTTGGTGAAATTGAGGTTCTCAAAAGTATTAATTTTGAAATCAAGACCCAGGAATTTGTAGCTATAGTAGGTGCTAGTGGTGCTGGCAAGACGACCCTATTACAGATCATTAGTACACTCGACAAACCCGACAAGGGACAAGTCCTTATCGACGGCATAAACATACACACCTTGAATGCTCAAAAACAAGCAGCTTTCCGCAACAAAAAAATAGGATTTATCTTTCAGTTTCACCAATTGTTGGCCGAATTCTCAGCTCTAGAGAATATTATGATGCCTGCTTTAATAGCCAAAACATCAACAAAAGAAGCAGAAGCCAAAGCAATAGACTTAATGAAATCGCTTAACTTAGCACATCGCCTTCATCATAAACCATCACAACTCTCAGGTGGAGAAAAACAAAGAGTAGCCGTAGCAAGAGCCCTCATTAATGAACCCTCGGTGATTTTTGCTGATGAACCAACGGGTAACTTAGACTCGCAAAATCGTAAAGAATTACACAATTTATTCAGAATGCTTAGAGATGATTACAAACAAACCATTGTTATAGTTTCTCACGACCACGATATCGAAAATATAGCCGATAGAACGTTGCATATTAGAGATGGAATTGTTAATTAGTTGTTATAAGCCATAAAAAATAAGGTAAATATTTTGAAGTTTTAAGAAAAAATAGCACTTTTACACCGTATTTTAGTACTACAAAACACATTATTAAGCAATTATTTAATATGGAGAACAAAGAAGAAGTTTTTTCAAAAGTAGTAAGAGCAGGAAAAAGAACGTATTTTTTTGATGTAAAAACCACTCGCGGAAACGATTATTACCTCACCATCACAGAAAGTAAAAAACGTTTTGACGAAAGTGGAGAAGCACATTTCGAAAAACATAAAATTTTCTTATACAAAGAGGATTTCGAAAAATTCACCGATGGGTTTGATGAGAGTATCACTTTTATTAAAGCAGCACTCAAAGATGCTGTAGTTGAAAAAGTAAGTCATCCCCAAAAAGATGAGACAGTTGATAACTCAACCGTTAACGTAGAATTTGACGATCTTTAGGCAAGCAACTAAAAACGAATCGTAACAGATCTTTAAGGTCTATTATATTTATAAAAGAAAGCAGAAAAATCTAATAATTTTTCTGCTTTTTTGTTATCTATCCCCTTCTAATAAGTTATACCGATTGTGAATTAAAATAAGCTTTAATGCGCTACGCTTTTATAGCTTAATTAATTCTACA
>CBFIII010000027.1:0-45778 GCA_965662645.1 Bacteroidales bacterium | reverse complement strand
AAAAACATTCTAAGAGAATGTGTTAAAGAGTAAGCTTCTTTAAGATAAGGGTATTGATTGAAAAGAATTTCGGCTCTCTGTTTTTGACTCTAAGTCCATTTATTAGCCGATTTAAAGAGTAAATAACGACTTATAGCTAAAAGCTGTTTTGGAGTATTTCCATTAATATATTTAGTTGCCTTATATTTCTTGTTCTTAAACTTAGCCTGTTCCATGGCCTCTGTTTCTTCATTTATAGCTTCCCACCTGTGCGCAATTCTCATTTCTTGCAATGCTTCGATGGCTAATTTTTGAACATGAAAACGATCAGTAACAAGGTTAGCCTTGGGAAAACTTTTACGTGCAATTTTCTCCATTGCTGTTGCCATATCTAGAGTTACTTCTTTTTCTTTATCTCTTTCCTTTTTAGGTGTTTTTTTAATATTTTTATGATTTTTGTACTTTTTACACCTTTTGTCATAGCCACAAGAGCACCTTTGCCTCCTTTTGCTTCCTTATTCGTTAGTATTGTATAGAGTTCTCCTTGAGATAGAGCTGTTTCATTTAGACTCAAATGTGTTCCAATATTTTTAGGAAATAGTATCCATTCTTCAGCATGTAAAAGTTGATCTCAAGAGGTAAAATCACTTAAATGAGCTGCGTATTATTGTTCTAATTGTTTACCATCAAGACCAAAATAACGTCCTTGACCACGTATGCTAACTGGTTATTTATCAATTAGATTCTTTTAAAAAAGTTGTAAAAATTTGACGTTATTCGTGTTCCTTTTGCAATAATATTCCAATCTCTTGTAACAATGATTTCTGTGTCTTTATTTAATCAAGGTCGCCGCTTGACTCGTAAATAACAAGCTTTGCAACGAAGAGGAAAATCTTGAATTGTTGATGGCTCATAAAATCCCTTAGATTCAAGACGATTATTCTTATAGTTCTCTGGTTTAATGTTCTTCTCGGTTAATTCAATAGTAATTGATGTAGTTGTCTTAGAAGCATCGTTTATCTCAAAATAATCGAGTATGCCATCAGGGAACATAAAACTTAATAATTCTTGTGATTCCATTTGGCAAAGAAAATACTTGTTTTTTTATCCCCCCCCCAGAAATCCTGCTTGATCCTGTTTTGTCTTTATTGTTGGGAATAGTTAGGGAAATGAAAAAGCACCAACCCCGTAAAGAATTGATGCTCAGTAGGACTGGAAGCGCCCTTGCGGAGAGTGAGGGATTCGAACCCCCGGTACCTTGCAGTACAATGGTTTTCAAGACCACCGCATTCGACCACTCTGCCAACTCTCCATTGTTTTAATATTATCCTTTCCTTTGAAAGCGGATGCAAAAGTAATAAATTTTTATTAGTTAACAAATTACTTGTTGCTTTTTTTTACAAAAATAAGGTCTTTCATTCGAAAGACCTTATTTTTTGTTTTGTATGCTTTAGCCTAAATAGGCTTTAAGTAAACTGCTTCTTGAATTATGACGAAGACGTCGAATGGCTTTTTCTTTGATCTGACGTACGCGTTCACGCGTTAGACCAAACTTATCACCAATCTCCTCTAAGGTCATCTCCTGACAGGCTACACCGAAAAATGAACGAACGATGTCTGCTTCACGATCAGATAGTGTAGAAAGAGAACGTTCTATTTCTTTAGCTAATGATTCGTGCATTAAAATTTTATCTGCCTTAGGCGAATCTCCATTAACTAATACATCTAAAAGACTATTGTCTTCACCTTCGGTAAAAGGAGCATCTACTGATACGTGACGTCCTGAGATACGCATAGTGTCTGCTACTTTATCGGCAGATAGATCTAATTCTTTAGCTAATTCATCAGCAGAAGGTCGTCGTTCGTTTTCTTGTTCAAAACGTGCAAAAGCTTTGTTGATCTTATTTAAGGATCCTACTTGATTTAGTGGTAAACGAACAATACGTGACTGCTCTGCTAAAGCTTGTAAGATAGATTGACGTATCCACCATACGGCGTATGAGATAAATTTGAATCCACGTGTTTCGTCAAATTTCTCAGCAGCTTTTATTAATCCAATGTTTCCTTCGTTAATTAAGTCGGGAAGTGTTAATCCTTGATTTTGGTATTGTTTTGCCACTGAAACCACAAAACGAAGGTTGGCACGAGTTAGTTTCTCTAAGGCTCTACGATCACCTTTCTTGATGCGTTGAGCTAACTCTACTTCTTCTTCTATAGTGATTAATCCTTCTCTTCCGATTTCCTGAAGATACTTGTCCAAGGAAGCACTTTCCCTGTTCGTAATGGATTTAGTAATCTTTAACTGCCTCATTAATATTGTGATTCTTTAGGTTTATACTTTTAACGAAAAAGGCGCTACTAAATTGCTTTAGAGCGCTCCTTTATGCGCCTACAAAAGTATTGCTAATCCTGCTAACTGTCAAGGATACGAACGCTTTTTTAACAAATTATTATATGAATAGTGTAAAAGAAGTCGATTTTGATTTTTTTTAATCACATAAAAAAAACGATGCTATTGAGGCATCGTTTTAATTATAGGCTTATTGTGTTTTTTATTTACCCATATTGATAGCGAAATAAGAAACATTACCATCCGGATAAATACCAGTAATAAATAATCCTCCTTCTACATTTTCAATAATTTGTTCTACATCTTTTATCGATTTTATCATCTTATTATTGATTTTAGTGATGATATATCCTTCTTTCATCCCTTTACTTTTCAGTTTCCCGTTATTTAATTTTTTTACTTGTACACCTGAGCTGATACCTAATTTTTCCGTTGTGTTTTTGTCTATTTCTGACAGTTCTATACCCAATGTGGCTAATGCTGAGCTGTGCATTATTTTTTCGTTACCATATTCATCACGTAAAGTAATTTCAAATGTTTTGCTGTTTTTGCCTCTGAGTACCTCTGCACTTATTTTATCACCTGGACGGTATCTACTCACTTGTTCTTGTAATTCAGACATTGAATTGACGGCTATACCGTTTACTGCAACGATGACATCATTTTCTTTTATGCCTGCTTCTTTGGCTGCTCCATCTTCACTGAGGCTTCCAATATAAGCTCCCTTAAGTGTACTGAGATCTTTCTCTTTGGCTAATGTCTCATTGATATCACTGATGCTAACGCCCATAAAGGCTCTTTTTATTTCGCCATATTCCATTAAGTCGGTAACTACTTTTTTTACTATGGTGGATGGTACTGCAAATGAATATCCAGCATATGATCCAGTAGGAGAGGCTATTGCTGTGTTTATCCCAATGAGTTGACCGTCTGTATTTACTAATGCACCTCCGCTATTGCCTGGGTTGACAGCTGCGTCGGTTTGGATAAACGATTCAATATTTATTTTTCCATTATTTTGACGATGCATATTGTACATGTTACGTCCTTTTGCGCTAACAATACCTGCTGTAACTGTAGTTGAAAGGCTAAATGGATTTCCTATAGCAAGTACCCATTCACCTACTTTTAAGTTTTCAGAATTACCAAATTCTAGAGTCGGAAATGTCTCACCTTTAGGATTGTCTATTTTGATAAGTGCAATATCTGTTATGGGATCAGATCCCACTATTTGTGCTGAAAACTCACGGTTATCATTAAATTTAACTTTTATGGTCTTTGATTTATCTATGACGTGATTGTTTGTTACGATGTAACCGTCTTTAGAAATAATGACACCTGAACCAGATCCCATTTGCTGTTGTTTGTAGGTGTGGGGTTGCGTGCCATCACCAAAAAAGAAATCAAAGATAGAATTACCATTAGCATACGTTTCGGTTTCTACTAAAACGGTGACATGTACTACGGCATCTACCGCTTTTTCTGCTGCTACTGTAAAGTCTGTGTTTATGGCTGGTACAGGTGCCATTGACGTTAGGTGTTGCGTCGTTTGTGTGTCGCTGATGACGACATTAGATTGGTTTCCGTTTATTTTATTGGAAATAAAAATAGCTGCAAAAGCACTTAATAAAGATACGCTGATGAGCATGGACAGGTTTTTTAATAATGTATGTTTCATTTTATAATAAATTATATGAGTTATTTAAATGATTTCATCGTGTTCTACCAATTGTATTTTGAAATGAACGTTGAATAATTTTATAGATTCTTTATTTAAACCATAAATTGTGGCATCTTAACTGTTACGTTGACGTTTGTTAACGAAGAGAAAAATAAGAAAGATCTAAATTATAACATTCACTTTAATATATAATTGATATTTTTAATTAAAATCCTCGTGCCAAATCTTCGAGTAAGGTAATGCTTAGATTTATTAACTCGATGCAAGCATCGGGGAATTAAATATTCCGAATGGGGTTAAAATCAAATCCTATGCCAAAAAAAAAGAGCCATTCTGTTGTTGAATGGCTCTTAATTAAAAATATGAGATAAATAATTTATGCATCGATATTTGCATAAGTTGCATTTTCTTCAATGAATTGACGTCGCATAGCTACATCATCACCCATAAGCATAGAGAACGTATGATCTGCATCAGCAGCATTGTCAATAGTTACTTGACGTAATGTGCGGCCCTCTGGATTCATTGTGGTATGCCATAGTTGTTCTGCATTCATTTCTCCAAGACCTTTGTAACGTTGAAAATGTAGGCCTTTTTCGCTGCCATCTCCCCATTCTTTTAAAAGACGTAAGCGTTGATCTTCATTCCAGCAATATTCTTCTTTTTTCCCCTTTCTTACAAGGTAAAGAGGTGGTGTGGCAATATACAAATAACCATGTTCTATGATTTCTTTCATAAAACGGAAGAAAAGAGTCATTATTAATGTGGCAATGTGGCTTCCGTCCACATCGGCATCGGTCATAATTACAATTTTATGATAACGTAATTTTGTAATATTAAGAGCCTTGCTATCCTCTTCGGTACCAATTGTTACTCCAAGTGCGGTGAAAATGTTTTTAATCTCCTCGCTTTCAAATACCTTGTGGTACATCGATTTTTCCACATTAAGAATCTTTCCTCGTAGTGGTAAAATTGCTTGAAATTTACGATCGCGTCCTTGTTTGGCAGTACCACCCGCAGAGTCCCCTTCGACAAGGAATACTTCACAAAGTGCAGCATCTTTTTCAGAGCAATCGGCTAGTTTACCAGGCAATCCGCCACCTGTAAGTGCACTTTTCCGCTGTACCATTTCACGTGCTTTACGTGCCGCATGGCGTGCTTGAGCAGCTAGTACTACTTTCTCAACAATGATTTTAGCATCTTTAGGATTTTCTTCTAAGTAGTTGTTGAGCATTTCGCTCACTGCTTGATCTACTGAAAGACTTACGTCTGAGTTTCCTAATTTTGTTTTGGTTTGACCTTCAAATTGAGGTTCTTGTACTTTTACTGATAGTACAGCTGTTAATCCTTCACGGAAGTCATCACCACTAATATCAAATTTTAATTTAGATAATAGTCCTGACTTGTCGGCGTAATTCTTTAACGTTCTTGTTAATCCACGACGAAATCCTGTAAGGTGTGTTCCACCTTCTATTGTGTTGATATTATTTACATAAGAATGAACATTCTCTGTAAATGAATTATTGTATTGTAAAGCGACTTCAACAGGAACGCCATTTTTTTCGGTTGATACATGAACAACATTATTAATAAGTGATTCACGATTTTCATCTAAATAACGGACAAATTCGGCCAATCCTTTTTCTGATTTAAATTCATCAGATTTGAAATTACCCTCTTCGTCAATTATTCGTCTGTCTATTAGTTTTATATAGATTCCGGCATTTAAATAAGCCAACTCACGCATGCGGCTTGCTAAGATGTCATATTTGTATTCATAAGTCTTAAATATTTCAGCGTCTGGTTTAAAAGTGATTAATGTCCCAGTTTTAGTGGTTTCTCCAGATACTTTAATATCCCCTTGTGGTATTCCTTTGCTGTATTCTTGAGTGTAGATTATACCTTTGCGATGTACTTCTGCGTGTAAACTAATTGATAGTGCATTCACACAAGAAACACCTACTCCGTGTAATCCACCAGATACTTTGTAGCTATCTTTATCGAATTTACCACCAGCATGAAGTACAGTCATTACGACTTCAAGAGCCGATTTGCCCGTCTCGTGCATATCTACAGGAATTCCTCGTCCGTTATCACGTACAGTAATTGAATTATCTTCATTGATGATGACTTCAATCGTATCGCAATAGCCTGCTAAAGCTTCATCAATAGAGTTATCGACTACTTCATAAACCAAATGGTGAAGACCTTTGATTCCAATATCTCCAATGTACATAGCAGGTCGCATTCTTACTGCTTCTAGTCCTTCAAGAACTTGAATATTACCTGCTGAATAATCGTTATTTTCTGTGCTCATCATTAAAATGTTTGTAACCATACAAAGATAATAAAAATCAATGCTTTTTGTACTATAAATGGTGTCAATTATAACGAATTATTTAACTATTTTGGAGCATAAAAAAAGCACTTTTTCTTAATTAGAAAAAGTGCTTTTTTAAGACTTGATTATTAATTTAGAATTCCCATAAATCAAATTCAAAATTTAGTATTTCATTTTCAATGCGTGTTTGTTCACTGCGTACTTCTGTTGGTGTATTACAGTATTGCAAGAGAGTTCTATTTTGAATATTATCTTCTTTGTAGATATGACCAATGAAACGTCTTTTCTGAAATAAATCATCATATGATATAGAAGCCATTGAATTCTTGTTGTTGATAACAACGGGTTGTTTTGCTAATTCAGGACGTAACTGATCGAATGGAACCCAAAATAAAACAGATTTTTCTTCTTTGCCATCTAAATTTGTAAAATAAAGCTGTGGAGCTATGGCTTCTAATTTAAATTTCATACAAGATTCTAAGGCATCAAAATACCAAATTTCTTTAATGTAAAATTTAAGAACATTAGCTCCTGGAATGTCAATAGGATTAATGACATATGAGCTATCACCGTTATCATTAATTTCGATGTCAAAAATATCAATCTTAGTTTCTTTTAGAACTTTGCTAAATGTTAATTTATAGGCATCACTGAAATCTTCTTTTTCTTCAATATACTCATAGGCTGATACTTTACCCTCTTTTAGTAAATCAAAGATGGTTAAAAATAAACTCTTACGACCGTTGGATTCATTAATAGGATAATACATCGGGAAGTTGAACTGTTCACGAAGATCAATCATACGCCATACTGTTTTTGTCCAAAGGACGTTCTGTTTGGTCCGAGACTGCGGTGAGGGCAGTAATACATCTTTGAACGATGACTCATCGTCAAAAACGATTTCCGGTTCAGGTTGACTGAGAATGTCTTCGGGACTTAAGGTCTCGTTTGTTGCGTTTTGAGAAAAAAGATGACTCAAAAACAAAAGACTTATACTAAGTAAGATTATACGTTTCATAATACAATATTTTTAAGCATATAAATTATATCAATGTTATATCAATAGGAGGAAGACGTTTTTCTATTCCATCAGGACCTACGGCTCTTACATTAGAGATGAAAAATTGTTTTCCTTTTCCTAGCCCTTTAATTCTGTCCATCTGTTCTCCTGTAAAATTGGGACTTGTTGAACTGTATGTTTTAGCATTTCCCATGGTATCATAAAAGGTCATGTCAAAACCAAGCACTTTATAACTCACTTTAAAGTCGGTATCTTCTAAGTCTGCTATAATACCGTAGGCTTTTAATAAATCTGCTTTACGCAAACGTCCTGTTGAGAATTTATCTTTTATAGTAATTGTTTTTCCACTAGCGTTCTTAGCTTCTTTAGGGTACTGTACATATGCTGTAGGTGGTGGCAAGGACTTGATACGGAAGGGATAACTTCCTATCTGAGTCGTTTTGTCATTGATGTCTGCACTTACTATAACATTAATTTCTATTCCTGTTGTTTTAGGTTTAACTATAAATCCATCACCTTTTGGAGTCAGAGGGCTACCATCAGAAATGGATACTTGTATGTCGCGTGATGAAAAACCAGGTACTGATATGCTTATTGGATTTTCTACACCTGCATACATCACATTCATTTTAGTGGCAGATACTGTAGCAAAAGGCTCAACTACTTCATATTTTATTGGATTAAAATTTAAAGGGTTGGGGTTGCCGTCATCATCTTCTGTAATGATACTTCCTCTTACATTAAATATTCCTGTTTTTGAACAAGAAACTTCAAACTCTCCATCTTCATTTACCTCTATGGGGGTATTTTCTATAAATACTTCATATTTAGGTTTTTTAGTTGAGTCGATTGCTGCTAATAATAAATGAGCATCAAATTTACTACCACGTACTAAATAAGTAGAAGTTGGAATGATGTGAGCTTGTATGTCATTCACTTTAAATTCAGATGCTGTTACTTGAGAATAAAGATGGGCTAAGGCTAATGATTCCGTATTTCTTACATCAGTCTGAATTTTAGTAATTAAAGGCATAATCGCTCCTATGGGAATATTATCAAAAATTGATTGTTCCCACGTTAAATGACCTTCTCCGTGTGAATTGTCTGGACGATCTACATCTTTGGTGTTTAGGCTTTTATTAAAAGCATCCGCTAATTCTGGAAATTTATTTTCATCAACAACTACTTTATCTATTAAAAATGCTAAATAATTATCAACTTCTTTCTTTAATATTTCCGCTTTTGATGGTTTTTTTGGATTTAATTTAAATAGCATTACTGCTGTAGCTATATCAACATTATCCTTACTTAGAAGATGATTAGGATCACCTTCTTCACCATCTGTTTTCCGTGCTAATTCCCATTTGACACTGTCTAAACTATTATAAAGACTGTCTGCTTTTTCTTTTAACAAAAGAGATGTTCTATAGGCAGGACCAAATTTTACTTGATTCTTATTATACTCAGTTTTAAAATTAGAGTATGAAGCTGTGTTTTTTCGATAAAAGATTTCATTATTGGTTTGAAGACTTCTATCAACAAGTGTAAAACCATCAAGAACAGTAGATGACACATTTACTGCCAGCATAGCTGTCAGAAAAAGGTACATCATACCAATCATTTTTTGTCTTGGTGTTTCTGGGCAATTTCCTCCACTCATAGTCTAAATGATTAAGCGTTTAGTGAACTTAACATATTACCATAGACTGAATTAAGATCGGTGATGGATTGTGTTAATTTATTACTCTCAGCTTTATAAGTTGTATTTGCTATTGCTGCTTCACTTAATGCTTTCTGTATTATTGTTAATTGTTCATTTACACTTCCTTGTGTTGCTGTTTGTGCTTCTTTTATCGATAATTCTTCATTTATTGTTTTTAATTGAAGCTCATATACTGAATTTATTGCTGCGAGATTTTTACTCACCTGTTGCAATTCTTTACCTGTTTCTGAAGTTGATCCTTCAATCATTTTCAATTTATTAGATAACGCATCTGTTACTTTTTTATAGCCTTCAGCTAATGCATCATTAGCATTTGTCATAACAGAAGCGCTATTATTATAGGCATCAGCAAATGTAGATTCAAAACCAGAAGCAGAGGTTGAGAAGGCTTGTGCTAATCCTGAAGTAGAGTTCTTTAAGGTCTCTGCAGCTATAGAAGAGGCTTTGCTTAACTCATCTTTTACTATTTCAGAGGTCGCTTCTAAATTATTACCTAATTTATCTGTTACTGTTGAAAGACCGTCTTTTAAGATATCTGTTGCAGAACTTAGAGCTAAATCTAATTTTTCTGATGTCGTTTTGTAATTGTTAGCCATGATGCTCGAAGATGATTTTATCAGTTTTGCGCTTTCTTCTTGAGCATTCGATAAATCTTCTATTGTTTCTCCTGCGGTGGTTAACTTACTAATATATGATTCAGATACATCGCCTACAACAGCTAATTTGCTTAAATGATCAGCTGTAGCTGATATTTTTGAGATGCTTTCATTCCATTTGCCCATATCTTCATCACTAAGGCCTTGGGTACTTACACCCGTAGAATGAGTAGGTGATTTTCTATGCGTTTTTTCTTCTTTGTCAGATGTTTTTATTATTTCCTCTTTGGGGGAAGTTTCTAGTTTATTCCCTTTGTTTTTTTTCTTCGCATCTTTTTCTTCAGAGAGTAGTTCGTCAGGACTTTTTTCTCTTCCTATTTCTGGATATATTGTTGACCAATCCCATTTTGAACCTTCGTGATGTGCTGGTTCAAATGCTCCAAGAGCAAATAATAAAGCCTCTGTTCCCATTCCTAATGACAACATAAGAGGGGCTCCTGGAAGGTGCAGGATTTTGAATAAAGCACCAATAATAACTATTGATGCTCCAAAACCATAAGCATAACCCATTATTTTTTTACCCTTAGGTGATGATAACCCTTTTCCGTTTGAGCTCATAATAATATTATAATTTTAATTGTGGTGTTTAATTAATAATTGTTCTTACACATCGAAAACCCAAATAGGGGTAAGTAGCATCTTGTTGTTCTGCATTACGCATTCCACATTGTAAAAATGAACCAACATCTTTCCATGATCCTCCTTTAATAACTTTTCGTTTCATCATTTGTGAATCATCATTTTTTGCATCGTATGTAAAAGAAGGATTTAATTCATTAACAATAGCTAAAGCTGAAGCTATATATGCTGATTCTGTCCATTCTGCAACATTACCTGCCATATCAAATAAACCGTAGTTGTTGGCTGGAAATGATCCAATAATTGCTGGAATAGTATATCCATCTTTTATATAATCTCCTTTGCCTGGTTTAAAATTGGCTAAGTAGCATCCATCAGTTTGGCGGATGTATGGTCCACCCCAAGGATACATAGCTCCTTGAAGACCACCTCGTGCTGCATATTCCCATTCTGCCTCTGTTGGTAAACGGTAGGATAATACTGATGGTTGCCCTTCTTTTTTTAAGTAATCGTTTTTCAACTTAGTACGCCAGTGGCAAAATGCTTTGGCTTGTTCCCAAGAAACACCAACAACAGGATATTCTGCATATCCAGGGTGTGAGAAATACATGGTATAAGGTTCATTGTATGAGTAAGTGTAATTTCTCATCCAACATAAGGTGTCAGGATATATATTAATTGTTTTAGTAATATAGAAGTCTTCGCGACTTTTCAACTGGACATATTTTGTTTCACGATTGATACCTTTAGAATTAATATAAGCAGTGTCTTTACGTATCAGATCTTTTGTCCCTCGATTTGCTGTTTGGAAACGTGCTGTTACTGGATCTAGTTGATTGACTTTCTTGGCAGCTTCACGAAGATTGATGTCTGTATAAGTGTAATTTAACTTTTCTATTCTTAAGCCTTTGCCTTCGAATGGGGTGGTGAAGAATAATAATGTGTCTATGAATTCTTTGATCTCAGGATCCCGTTTATCAATTTGTTGATCATAATTTAATACTGGAATATTATTATCTTCATCTAAGTAAACGATATTTCCTTGACGAGTTTGTAAAGCAAAATTATCGGATTCAGCACTTATTTGATTTTGGAAAATGCCTAATCGAATAATGTAGTCTTGTAGCCAACTAACAAATTGTTTATATTCTGTATTTGAAATCTCGGTATCATCCATCCAAAAGGGCTCAATGTTGACTTGTTTGTTTTGTTTCGATGTAACAAAAAACGCACTTTGGTCATTGGGTCCCATCATGAATGATCCTCCTGGTATATGTACCATACCATAAGGAAACATTTCCTGATAAGGGGTAGTCGTTACACCATACAATTCTCCGTTATTGCTTTTATTTGAGCAAGCTGCGAATAGTAACAATGCTAAAACTGCAATACAACTAAAACACTTTTTCATTGTAGTTTAATTAAGTTTATAACTTGAAAAATCCTTTTTAAAGGATTCTTATACTTTTATATTTATTTCTCTTGGACTCCAAAGATAAACTAAATTTATAATTAAGAAAAACTTCTGCGGTACCAAATCCTTTAAAAGCCATTCTTGAAGTTGTTATATCATAAGCAGCTCCTATAAGGATATCATTCTCTAAACGAAATCCGCCCATAAATATTATGGCATCTTGAAAGCGATATCCCATGCCTGCAAATAGATTGTCTTTGTACCATGCATTACAATTCAGGTCTATTTGCGTGATTTTTCCATCTGATTTTAATAAAGCGTTTGTTTTCAATTTTAAAGTGGGAATTGCTTTTAATTTGAAATCATAACCACCATACATTATTAATGTACGATTATAATAGGTTGATGTCCCTGTATAATTGAGCTCTAACACGGGTCTATTGATATGTGTTAGAGCGATACCGTAGTGTTGATTTCTTGTGCTATAATGAAAACCTAAATTTAAATCAAATTTTACCCCACTACTTTCTGACTCAAAAGTAATGCTAGAAAAAGAATTATGATACTCTGTATCTGGAAAGCTGACTCCATTTCCATCGAAAACATAATTTAAAGCACCTAGTTGTGCCCCTACACTAAGAACACCATTCCAGAGATTTTGTTTACGAGCATACGAAAAATTTACATTAGTATTTTTAAATAGTCCTAATTCATCCCTTAAAACGGCTACGGCTACTCCGTGTGTGTGATCTTTAATTTTTATTGGCATGTCAAAATAAGCTCCTATGGTTTGGGGGCCTACGTTTTGCCATTGGTGACGGTAATTCATAAACGCATTAGCCATATCTGTCGAGCCTACACTTGCAGGGTTTTGTAGTTGATTGCTAAACATATAGGTGGAAAATTGAGGATCGCTTTGAGCTGTTGTATGCCTTGTTGCGAATGCTAAAAATCCAGTAATGAGTATTATAAAGTGATGAGTTTTTATTTTCATATATGTTGATTCGCACGCTACGGCTTTTAAGCTTTATTCCTAATATATTATTTTTTAGACTAAAGTACTTTGCAAAAGAAGCTAAAATCATAAAATGACACAACGATTTTTCGAATAACTTTGAAATTTATCTTTTATGTTTTTTTTTATCACTTAAATGTGATTTTTTTTATAAACAATTATTTTTCTTGAAGATGTCTTCATTGTGACTGGTTTAACGGTGTAAATGTTTATTTATTGTTATTTTTTTACATAAAAAGCCTTCTTTTTTTCTGACTTTGATGCAATATATAATAAATAAATGAATTACTCGTTTTCGTAAGTGTGAGTTAAATTATACATTTGCAGTTTGAATAAAAATGACCTAAGATTAGTTATGTCTGATCTGACGAGAAAACGTATTAGTAAGGTGATTGTTGCAATGCTATTTTTTGTGATGAATAGCTATGGACAAAATGAATATTTATATGACATCGGGATAGGAGGCGGATTGTCTGGTTATACTGGTGATGTGAGTTCTAATTTTATAAAACCACTGAGTTATAATTATAATGGATTTTATAGATCTAATCTTAATCCACGGTTTTCTTTTTGTGTTGATTTTGATTATGGTTCTGTTTCTGGTAGTTCTACCGATTTGGGTGTGAGTTTTCCAATAACTTCGGCTGCTGGTATAGGAGAGAAGTCTTTCAGTACTAATTATCAGGGTGTGGATTTGATACTTGAAATTAATTTTTTTCCTTATCCTTATAAAAAATCGGTGTTAAATTCATACAATATTTCACCTTTTTATTTTGTTGGACTTGGAAGTAAGAATTATACCTCTACAGTTTCTGCTACAGTTGATGGTGAAGATGTTCTTGATTCTGGTAGTGATAGGAAATCAGTAATTTCTATTCCTTTTGGAGTAGGGCTGAAGTGGAAAATTTCGGATAAATGGGGTTTCCAGTTTAAATTTAAAACTGAAAAGTTATTTACTGATAGCTTTGATGGTGATCATTTAGACAATCCTTATCAATTAGATGGTTTTAAATATCACCGTCAGGATTGGTTATATTTAACCTCTTTTTCACTGTTTTATTCTTTTGGTAAAGAGGTTTGGGATTGTCATTGCGATAAAGAGTCTAAAAGAAAATATGACGAACAGAAATTATAAGATATAATCAATAAGCGATTCATGTCAATAAAAGATAATTTAGATAAAAGTAACTTACCACAGCATATTGCCGTCATAATGGATGGAAATGGTCGTTGGGCGAAGCTGCGAGGTAAAATGCGCTTGTGGGGACACCGTAATGGTGTAGAGTCCGTTCGAAACATTATAGAAGCTGCTGCTGAATTACAGATATCCTGCTTGACGTTGTATGCTTTTTCTTCAGAAAATTGGGACAGACCAAAAGAAGAAGTAACTGGATTGATGAAGTTGTTGATAGAAGCTATTGAAAAGGAAGTGCCTAAGTTATTGAAAAATAATATTTCATTAATGGCTATTGGTGATATTGATCGTTTTGGTGTTACTGTGGCTTCAAAATTGAAAGGGGCTATTGAAGCTACATCGGGTTGTAGTGGACTTAAGGTTATTTTGGCGTTGAGTTATAGTGGACAATGGGATATCCTTAATGCTGTAAATAGTATTGTTAAAGAGGTAAAAGAAGGAAATATAGATACTGTAGATCGTACTATATTCGAAAATCATCTTTCTACAGTGGGTATTCCTCATCCTGAATTGATGATACGAACAAGTGGTGAATATCGAATTAGTAATTTTTTATTGTGGCAATTAGCTTATGCTGAGTTATATTTTACTGATGTGAATTGGCCCGATTTTAATAAAGAAGAGTTTTATAAAGCGTTAGAGTATTATCAGCGTCGTGAACGCCGGTTTGGGAAAACCAGTGAGCAGATAGAGGCGTAGAATGAGTTTCCTCGAAATGAAGATAACAATGAATATGACAAAGTTGAAGGGTTTTAAATTATTAATATACAGTATTATTATATTGCCTTTTTTTACAGTTTCTGGTTTTGGTCTATCTGATGATGTTCAGCCCGAAATTTATTATTCCTCTCCACAGAAATATACTATTGCTGGTATTTCCGTGACAGGAATTAAACATTATGAAGAAAATCTGTTGATTAATATTTCTGGTCTGGAAGTTGGGGGTATGATCAATGTACCTGGTGAGGATATTACGAATTCGATACGGAAATTTTGGCGTCATGGACTATTTTCTGATGTTTCTATTTCTGCAATGAAGATAGAAGGAGATAGTATTTGGTTAAATATTTCGCTTACCGAACGTCCACGTTTAAGTCTTATTAATTATCATGGTTTAAAGAAGTCAGAGAAAGAGGATATAGAGGGCATGATTGGGATGATAAAAGGCAGTCAGGTGACTCCTAACCTGATAAATAGAACGACACAGATTATCAATGCGCATTTTGTGGAGAAAGGGTTCAATAATGTAGAGACTAATATTGTGCAGCGTGATGATCAAGCTAATCCTAATCAATTGATTATTGATATCTATGTGGATAAAAAAGAAAAGGTTAAAGTGAATGACTTTTATATCACGGGTAATGATGTTATGAGTTATACTAAGATTAACCGTACGATGAAAAAGACTAATTCTCATAAGATAATTAACTTTTTTAGGACGAAAAAATTTATTGCTGAGGAGTTTTCTAATGATCAAAAGGCTTTAATTGATAAATACAATGAAATGGGTTACCGTGATGCTGTGATAGTATCCGATAGTGTAAATTCTGATGTTGAGAATAATAAGGTTGATATATATTTACGTGTTCAAGAAGGTCGTAAATATTATTTTGGAGGGTTTAATTGGGTTGGTAATACTAAATTTCCAAGTGATCAATTGGCTTTTCAAATGCGTATAAAACCTGGTGATGTTTATAATCAAAAATTATTAAATGAGCGTTTGGAGTCGGATGATGATGCCGTGGGTAGTTTGTATAGTGATAATGGTTATTTATTTTATCAACTAAATCCTGTTGAGGTGGCTATTGTTGATGATTCCTTGATTAACTTAGAAATGCGTATTCAGGAAGGACCACAAGCTACATTGAATCAAATCATAATACGTGGTAATACTAAAACCAATGAGCAGGTTGCACGACGCGAATTAAGGGTAAAACCAGGACAGCTTTTTAGTAAAAGTGCTTTGATGCGTTCGGTACGTGAGTTGTCTCAGTTAGGCCACTTTGATCCTGAGACCTTAGGGCAGAATCTAGAAGTGTTGCCTAATCAAGAAGATGCTACTGTTGATTTAGTATTTAACGTTGATGAAAAGGCTAATGATCAAGTTGAGTTGTCAGGAGGTTGGGGTGCTGGTATGTTTGTAGGTACTTTAGGACTTTCATTTAATAACTTTTCTTTACAGAACTTTTTTGATAAAGAATCGTGGCGTCCTTTGCCTTCTGGTGATGGGCAAAGTCTTTCCCTTAAAGCACAAACGAATGGTAAATATTATCAAAACTATAGTATAACTTTTCGTGAGCCTTGGTTAGGAGGTAAGCGTCCTAATTCTTTATCTGTATCGGCTTATCGTTCTATACAAACGGGAGTAAGTCGTAATAATGGTTATTATGGTAGAAGTAGTAGCAGTTATGGTAGTTATGGTAGTTATGGTAGTAGTAATTACGGTAGTAATTATATCACAAAAGATATGTATGATGACAGTAAGCACTTGAATGTGACAGGTCTTTCTGTTGGTTTTGGAAAGCGACTTTCGTGGCCTGATGATTATTTTATGTTATATGAAGAATTGTCTTATCAGAATTATGATATTAAGAATTGGTATTTCTTAGGTTTTGATACTGGTCGTTCTAATATTCTGTCGTTGACTTCTTCTATATCAAGAAGTTCTATTGATAATCCGATATATACACGTAGGGGATCTTCTTTCTCTTTTTCTTTGCAGTTGACCCCTCCTTATTCTAAATTTAATGATATTAATTATAATACAGCTTCTAAAGCGGACAAATATAAATTTATTGAATATCATAAATGGAAATTTAAGGCGCAGTCGTTTTCTCCTTTGAGTAAGGATGCAAAATTGGTTTTAATGTCGCGTGCAGAATATGGTTTCTTGGGTTATTACACAAAAGCAGCACGTTCACCTTTTGAGCGTTTTAATCTTGGTGGTGATGGGCTTTCAGGATATAATCTGTATGGTAGTGAAACGGTTGGTCTTAGAGGTTATGAAAATGGGTCGTTGACTTATTATGACGAAGATGGTCAGAGTGCAGGTAATATTTATACCCGTTTGACTATGGAGTTACGTTATCCTTTGATGTTGGAGACTTCTTCTACAATTTATGTATTAGGTTTTGCGGAAGCAGGACGTTCGTGGGGTGATTTTAGAGACTTTAATCCTTTTGAATTGAAACGTTCTGGTGGTGTAGGTGTGCGTATTTTCTTACCTATGTTTGGAATGATGGGTATTGACTGGGCTTATGGATTTGATGAAGCAGAATCTGGTTCTGGTAATAATGGTAGTCAGTTTCACTTTATTATTGGACAACAGTTTTAGTGTTTAAATAGGTACTTATTTGAAGATTTAAACCCACGTTTTGGGTTTAACTCTCCGTAGCTTGCTGCGAATGAAATGTTTTTCAACTAAATGCCTCGTGGGTTTGCCCGGAGGTTGTTGACTTATTGCATTATAAAATGGCAAGATATTTGTAGATTTGTAAAATTATATTTTTAAACTTATTGGTTATGAAACGACATATTGTATTAGGAGTGGTGTTATTGATAGGATCGATGTTATTTGCTCAAAAGTTTGCTTTTGTTGACATTGAATTTGTTTTAAATAAGGTGCCAGCCTATGAGTCGGCACAAGATCAGTTAGATCAAGTCTCTCAGAAATGGCAGCAAGAGGTAGATTCTAAGATGGAAGAGGTGAAGATACTTTACAAGAACTATCAGAATGATATTGTTTTTCTTTCTGCTGAGATGAAGGTGAAACGTGAGAATGAGATAGTTACTAAAGAAGATGAAGCTAAGGCTTTGAGAAAAACTTATTTTGGGACAGAAGGGGAGCTTTTTAAGAAACGTGAGAGCTTGATGAAACCTATTCAGGATGAAGTGTATAATGCTGTTCGTGAAGTGGCAGAAGAAAGTGGTTATGCTGTTATTTATGATAAGTCATCACAGGTTAACGTCATCTATGCCAGTTCTGCTTTAGATGTAAGTGAAAAAGTGGTACAGAAGTTAGGTTACGAAGAGTAGTTTCTTTTTGAAATATAATATAAATGCTGGTACGTAAGTGCTGGCATTTTTTATGAGCGTGTTTTTGTGTCGTATTGTTTTCTTTTTATGGTGAGATTATTAGAGGGGTAAGCGTCTCCACGATTTTTTATAGTTTTAAACTCTAAAAAATGCATTGCAGGCACTAATACCAAAAGTATCTCAAAATGCGCTTTATAATTCATTTCTTTTTCGTTTTATTCTCTTCACAAAATCTTTCCATAGCTACGGCTATGCAAAGATTTTCTTCGTCAATCAAACTAAAAATATTTTAAATTCTTTCAGCGCATTTTGAAACACATTTGGTGTGATTCTTGAGCGAGATGCTCCTTTTGGAAATTTGTAACGACTCACTAATATCAACCTTTTTTAAAATGCTTTGTTGAAAACTGTAGAAGCCTGGGGAAAGGCAGTTTGCCTGTTTTTCTGTTTTAAATCCTACATTGTGGGTTTGTTTTTCGCAGCTTGCTGTGAATAAAAAAAGTGTTTCTAATTGATATTCCATCTGCTAGCAGCGGGGTAGTTTATTGTATTACTGCCTAAACGAAGCTTTTGATAATACGTTATGATCAGTTATTAGCAAAGGGAGTAAACTGCTATTTGATACTCTGACAGGGCAAATATCGATGCCTCCACGACGTGTATATAGACAGGTGACTGCTAGTTCTGATGGTGTGAATACGGTAGCTAAGTCAGCATAGATCTGTTCGCATATTTCCTCATGAAAATGGTTTTCATTGCGCAATGATGTTAAATACTGAACTAAATTATCGGTGTTTGGCATTTTGACACCTTTCATATGAATGTAAATGTTTCCCCAATCAGGTTGTCCTGTGACTCTACAGTTACTGCGTAATAGAAAAGATGATATATTAATTTCTTGTTCAGGCGTTTTTATAACTTTTAGCAAACTGTATTTGTCTTCTTTGGTGTTGTAATCAAGTTTTGTATCTGATACTTTGTCAATATTCTTGTAATTATTAAAGTCAAATTTGTTAGAAGAATTACTTTCAAATAAATTAATTCTTACTTCTGTTTCGAGAAGTTGACAAAGATCCTGTTGTACTATTTCCACAAACTTTGCTTTTACTGATTTGTAGTTGTTGCCTAATTTTTCATTATTGAACCCATTCAAGTAAAGTTTTAGTGATTTGCTTTCGACTAAAAAATCTGAATTACAAGGGACTATGATTTTCATAATGCCCACATAAGGGAGTCCATTATTGTATAGGCAACTAGCTTCGTATGCGTGCCAAACATCATACCCAACAAACATATCATTACTAATTCCTTGTTCTTCCCTATTGAGAGAGCGTGGTATTGCCGTAAGTATATTATAATTGTATGTTGTGTTGTATTGCGTTTTTTTACCCAATAGTATGTCACCTTTTGCATTGAGTCTATTTTTCATGTTTAATAGCATATTGTATGTAGTAGTTTTTGCTACTTATTTTGTGATTTTTCTGTTGTGTCAGATTAAATGTAATGAGAGTATAAGCGTTTGCTAGCATCAAATGAATGCTTGTTGTTTATTAAAGCTTAGCAATATATGTTATACCGATTATTGTACTAATGGTATTACTTGTTTATCAATGATCTCATTTTTTTTAATAATATTTACTAATAGATAGACCAAAGGAGTATCTAAGAAAGCTATGATTATTTTGATGACTAGTTGTCCCCATATCATACTCCATAGTGGCATTCCTAATCCTGCAAAGCCAACGATAATGAAGATAACGGTATCTAATGATTGTGAAATTATGGATGATACATTGTTACGCAACCAGAGGTGTTTGCCATTTGTTTTCTCTTTAAGAAAATGAAAAGTATATAAATCGTGGGTTTGACTTACGATGTAGGCTAATAAGCTAGCTGTAACAATTCTTAAATTACTCCCTAGTATAAGAGAGAACTCTTTTTGTTTATCCCAAAAAGGAGCACCAGGCATTACTATAGCTAATCTGATGAAGATGGCAGAAAGTATTACACTGAAAAATCCGATCATTACAATAAATTGTGTTGTCTTTTTCCCCCATATCTCGGATAATGTGTCGGTAATAGCAAATGTTAGCGAGTAGCATATCACAGCTGCTGGTCCTACCATTCCTGCTAGTGATATTGTTTTTGTGGCAATAATGTTGCTGATGACTAGCATGCTAATAAATACAGCTGTTAGTGTGATTAAGGTTTTAGTATCTTTATTCATGGTGTTTCGTTTTTGTTCACAACAGAAGCTGACACTTCTATGTGAGGATATTAATGTGTTTGTTAAGTCTTTTTATGACTTGAGAAATTGTGACTATTTTAGAAGAGGGTCTATGACGCCAGCTTGTTTGAATGCTTTAGCACGTAATAAACAGCTATCGCATACACCACAAGGCTTGTCTTCGCCTTTGTAGCAAGACCATGTGTTAGAGAAATCAACGCCCAGTTTTTGCCCTATTATTATTTCTTCACATTTTGTCTTATTGATAAATGGGGCGTGAATCGTTATGGGGTCATTGTTTTCGGCTCCGCATACCGTTCCTTGGTTTATGGCCATTTGCATAGCTTCGATAAAGCTTTGACGACAGTCCACATAACCAGAGTAGTCCACTTCGCTTATGCCAATAAAAATGTCACGTGCTCCAATGGATTCGGCGTAAGAAGCGGCAAGCGATAAGAACACCATATTGCGTGCAGGTACATAAGTGTCAGGTATATCATTACGATCTACCTGGCCAGAGTTTATACTGCGTGCATTGTCGGTAAGGGATGATCCACCCCATTGGCCTATATTGACATTTATAACTCGGTGCTCTGTAGTGCCTGCTAGTTGCGCTTGTTTGGCAGCAAATTCTAACTCTTTACTGTGTTTTTGTCCATAGATGCAAGATAGGGCATGTGTTTCAAAGCCTTGGTTTTTAGCTATGAAAAGTGTTATAGACGAATCCAATCCGCCTGATAACAATACTACAGCCTTACGCATGTAATGGGTGTTGAGTGTTTTGAACACAACTGTTGTTGTGTAGAAGGGTGAGTGATATGAACATATAGTTTTGTTTAGAGACAGGAGTTTACGAACTGTCTGTTGTTTATAAAAATATTATTTTGCAAAAGTAATGTTTTAGATTAACAGTACGTTTTTTTGTGAGAAAAAACTTATATCTGTCTAATTATTATGTAATTATGTTTATTACTAAAAATAAATTAGTATATTGATATTAAGAGTATTGTATTTTGGGGGACATTAGATACGTTTGCCCTGATTCATTTTGCGGTCTTAATAAATATATCCTGCCTTTTTTGTACATTTGCAGCTCGAAAAAAAAGATCTATGACAAGAGTAATTGACCATATTAAATCAGCTAAATCACCCTTCTTTTCGTTTGAAATACTACCTCCATTGCGTGGTAATGGGATGGATACGGTATTGAAAAACATTAAAACTCTTCGTGAGTTTGACCCTAAGTATATAAATATCACCACTCACCGTAGTGAATATGAGTTTAAAACTACAGCAGCTGGTTTGTATGAAAAGGTGGCTATACGTAAGCGTCCAGGAACTATTGCTGTAGCTGCAGCGGTAAAGTCAACGTTTAATATTTCTGTGGTGCCGCATATGTTATGTAGCGGATTTAGTAAGGATGAGACAGAATATGCACTTATGGACTTGAATTATTTGGGTATTTATGACCTTTTGTTACTTCGAGGAGATAAGGCTAAGCATGAGTCCTCTTTTATTCCAGATCCTAATGGTCATAGTCATGCTACTGATTTGCAAGCACAGGTTAATAATTGGAATAAAGGTCAATTGTTAGATGGTGCTTCGATGAAAATCAATCAACCTTTTTCTTATGCCGTAGCAGGATATCCTGAAAAGCATGATGAAGCGCCTAATATGGCTTCTGATCTTGCTTACTTAAAGCAAAAAGTTGATAATGGAGCTGAATATATTATAACACAGATGTTTTTTGATAATCAGAAGTATTATGATTTTGTAGAGCTTTGTCATAAGAATGGTATAAATGTGCCTATTATTCCTGGTATTAAGCCTATTACTCTAGTGAATCAGATGACGGTATTGCCTAAAATATTTGGGACAGAATTGCCTGAGGCTTTGGTTGCTGATTTGAGTAAATGTAAAAATAATGAGGAAGCAACACAGGTAGGAACAGAATGGTGTACTTTGCAAGCTAAAGATTTAATAGCTAATGGTGTTATGAATGTTCATCTGTATAGTATGATGGCGACTAAGAGTTGTGCTGCAGTAGCTCGAGAGGTTTTTTAGAATGGTGAGTTGTGAATTATTAATTGTGAATTACGCATAGAGGGTGATGTGTGCACTGCGGCAGGGATGCTTCGACAAAAGCTCAGCAACCTAAATAACGGCACGACGTGCTCTAGCTTTCCGTTTTTGCTGGGAGAGCGGAGGCGACCGCAGGAAGCCCACGCACCGACCTAAGCAAAACGAGAAAGATAGAGTAGGGCGTATAGTGGATAGCCCGTCCGTCCGCCCAAATTATAGAGAAGATATAAGAAATTAAAATTGACAAGGCGTACTGAGTTGAATTGAGGTGCGTTAAAAAAAATAATATAATGGCAAAATTGACATCACGCGAAAAAGACTACTCACAGTGGTACTTGGATATTGTAAAAGAAGCTGGATTGGCAGAAAATTCGGCAGTACGTGGTTGTATGGTGATAAAACCTTATGGTTATGCGATCTGGGAAAAGATTCAGGCACAGTTGGATAAGATGTTTAAGGAAACGGGGCACGAAAATGCTTATTTTCCTTTGTTTATACCCAAATCTTACTTGAGTAAAGAGGCCGCACACGTTGAAGGTTTTGCTAAGGAATGTGCGGTGGTAACTCATTATCGCTTGAAAAATGACCCTAATGGTGGTGGAGTGATCGTAGATCCTGATGCTAAATTGGATGAAGAATTAATTGTGCGTCCTACTTCGGAGACTATTATTTGGAATACTTATAAAGGATGGATTCAGTCGTATCGTGATTTGCCAATAAAGTGTAATCAGTGGGCTAACGTGGTGCGTTGGGAGATGCGTACGCGTTTATTTTTGCGTACTGCGGAGTTTTTGTGGCAAGAGGGGCATACGGCTCATGCTACTGAGCAAGAAGCTGTGGCAGAGACTGTTCAGATGATTAATGTTTATAGTCAGTTTGCTCAGGAATATATGGCGATGCCTGTGATTATGGGTAAAAAGACTGAAAGTGAGCGATTTGCTGGGGCGTTGGATACTTATACTATTGAGGCATTGATGCAAGATGGTAAGGCTTTACAGTCGGGTACTTCTCATTTTTTGGGACAGAATTTTGCGAAAGCTTTTGATGTTCAGTTTGCCAATAAAGAGGGTAAATTAGATTACGTATGGGCTAGTTCTTGGGGTGTTTCTACTCGATTGATGGGAGCGCTTGTAATGGCTCATTCTGATGATAAAGGTTTAGTGTTACCTCCTAAATTGGCGCCTTATCAAGTGGTTATAGTGCCTATTTATCGTAATGATGAGCAGTTGGCTACAATAACTGAAAAGGTGGATGTGATCATTGAAAAATTGAAAGCAAAAGGCATCTCTGTGCGTTATGATAGTAGTGATAACAGAAAGCCAGGATGGAAATTTGCGGAATATGAATTGAAAGGTGTTCCTGTGCGTTTAGGTATGGGACCACGTGATTGTGAGAATGGTACGGTGGAAGTGGCTCGTCGTGATACGTTGACCAAAGAAGTGGTAGCGCTTGAGGGGGTAGATGATTATATTTCTGATTTGTTGGAGAGAATCCAAACTAATATATATCAGAAAGCGTTGGATTTCCGTGCTGAGAAAATGACCGAAGTTAACTCTTGGGGGGAATTTAAAGAGGTATTAGAGAATAAAGGAGGTTTCATTTCGGCACATTGGGATGGCACAGTCGAGACTGAGGAAATGATAAAGAATGAAACTAAAGCGACTATTCGTTGTATTCCTTTGGATGCAAAAGAGGAAGCTGGTGTTTGTGTGTATTCAGGTAAGCCTTCTACTAAACGCGTGCTTTTTGCTAAGGCTTATTAAGTATGATGGGGTAAAGTTTAAAGTAAAAAGGTAAAAGTAAAAAGTTTAAAGTAAAAAGTATAAAGTACAAAGTAAAAAGTAAAAAGTACAAAGTAAAAAGGTCAAAGTTTAAGAATGGTCTATATATATATATTGGAGCCCTGCAGCATTTTTGTTGTGGGGCTTTTCTGTGCTTTATAAGGTGTGATGTATTTTCTTTTGCGCTACTTAAATCTTGGAAGTTTGATGCTTAGAGGTGTAATTTCTTTGAGAAATAAGTCAACTATTTCTGGGCAAGCTCACGAATTATTTAGTTAAAAAAATTATTATTCGTAGCAAACGATGGAGAATAAACCCATAATGTGATTAAAAATTGTAAGGCTTTGCGCTAAGATCAAAAATGCTGCAATTATCGTTTCTGAATGACTTGTTTTAGTACTTATTATATTTGTAATTAATTGAATACTTGCTAATAATAGTAAAATACAACTTAAAACGATTATTCATCGTTTTTCTTACTATTTGAATGGTGTTATAATTGGTGTTTGTTATCTAAGCTTTTAAGGCGACGATTAAGCTTTTTAGATCATCAGCTAAATTATCCATCGTAGTTTTTTGTTATATTTCTGTTTTAGAGTGATTTGAGTTTATTTTTTGCTCTTTTGAGATAATGTGGAGGTGTGATGGATTTGCACTTCTCAAAGCTCTACTCCTTAGGTTGTGTTGGGGAAGGTCTAAAATTCTGATTGTCAGTATTTTTTTTATTTTTCATCTTATGTTCAATTAAAATCTTTTTTTACTTTTTTATTGATGGAATTTTTATAGTTTTGTAATCTTTGAAAAAAATAATGCGTTGTGTGTTATTTGTTTATAGCATGATAGGGAATGGCAGTAATACGAATTTTTAGACACGGATCTCGCTGTAGGCGTAGATAGATATGGGTTTCGAGATGGGGTTTTTTTTATCTTCGATTAATGTGGTGATTTTAAGTGCTTTAGGTAGTTGATGGGTCATGGGTGTTAATGGCTGTAATTGTTTTGTTGTTAATAAGATTGTAATTAAGTACTAAAAATTTGTGTTTCGCATGTCCTATTATATTAGCCCGTTGAGAAACTTTATTACCAATTTGTTGCCAAAGTTTTGTTTGTTTTGTGTGTTGTTTTCTTTAGCTCATCAAGTAGTATCGGCGCAAAATAAACCTGTATTCCCCAATACAGAGGTATTAGTCTCTGGAATAGATTTACAGGTAGGTGCTGTTTATTTGGTAGAAGATGTACAGCTAGATGCCAATGGTGTCAGTGGTGATAGTGTTGATGCTTTGATAACCATTGTAGATACTATTTATGGAGCGAATCTGCATCCTACTAGAGATTTAGATGGTACATTTGCTCATATAAATAGATTTGAACCCAAAGTGGAGTATTTAGATGATGAGGCAGCTATCAGGTTTCAAATACATTTTATTGTAGCTGGATCTGCAGATTCCGATGTGGCTGATGCTGTGCCTTTTGTGTTAGAAGATTTTACCATGGAGCTTGTTGGTGTAGCTGACTATGAGTGGGCAGAGGTGATGGTTAGTTCTGCTTATGTGCTCGAAGGTGATGGTAATATATTTACAGTATCGCCTGGTACTGTAATACCAAATGCTACACGTTTTACAAGTGATGGCACTGATGTGGTTTCTGATCCAGAAGAAACAGAGGCTGTTGTTTCTATTATTTATCGTAATGTTGATTGTGTAGATGTGTTGTATGGAAGACATGAAGTTAATGTTGGTCTTTATAAAGGTATATCAATTGGTTTCTTAGGACAAGCTGATTATGAAGAAGCTGTTGTTACCTTTGTCAACGATCCACCAAGCGTTGTTAGTCATATGGGAAGCACAGTAGCTACTGTTTCTACTTCTTCAATTAACTTGCTTTCTGGGGCATCAGATCCTGATAATAATATAGATGTTACATCTGTTCTTTTAAGAGACCCCAATGATGTTTTTAATTTTGGAAAAGTCGGAAGACCATTGGTTATAGCTAATGAAGGTACTTATGTGCTTGATAATTTAGGGGGTGTTGTCTTTACTCCTGAAAGTAGTTTTGTAGGTTATTCAACTGTTGATTTTACCGTTAATGATGACTATGCCGAAATCTCAAATTCGGCTGAGTTTACTGTTGCTGTGTTGCAAAATCCTATCGTACTTAATAGTTCAGACCTTCATATATGGGGAACTGTGTTTGCTGATGTTAATTTAGATGCTAGCTATGATTCTGGAGAACCAGGTCAGGATAGTGTTGAGCTTATATTGTATAAAGATGAGAATGGAGATAATCTTGTAGATAGTGGTGATACCGAATTGGTAAGGGATACCACTGATGAGAATGGTTCTTTTGTCTTTTCTGTTTCTTCAACTATGTATGAAGAGAATGTGAAGGATTCGTTTTCTATTGACATTGTTACTGAGGATGATGGAGTATCTAACTGTGGCTCTTGGTATTATGAAACGACTTCGAGAATTGAATTTACGGGGGATGTTTTAGAATTTCATTGGATGAAGGACACCAAATTTGTTTATAGAGACTTTGACCTTGCAGGAGCAACTTCTGTTCAACTGTCCTTCTACTGGCAATCTTTGGGATTATCCTCTGGCGAGGTTTTAGAATTGGAAGTCTCTAGTGATGGTGGTATTAGTTATGATAATTTTGCATCTTTTGGACATTCTTCAGCTTCCAATTTTGGTTTTGTTAATGTTGATATATCTTCTAAAGCTTCTGCTAATACACGCATTCGATTTAAGGGAGGGTCTCATGATTGGGAAGATGATGAGTATGTGGAAATTGATAACTTAGATATTAGTTATACGAAGGGGGTGGATAATTATGTGATGGCTTTGAATCAAATCTCATTGCCAGATCATGTTGATATGACAACTAGTGATGTTGATACAGCTTCGTTTTCTATACTTGATAATGTAGATGGTAATCATAATTTTGGGTTTGCTTCAGCCGATGTGTCTGTTTCGGTAAGTGATGTGGTAGATACTGTAAAAGCTGGTGATGGTATAAGCTATACTTATACGTTTTATTTAGTTAATAATGGTCCAACTGATGCTACCAATGTACTCGTGTCGGACACGTGGCCTAGTGAATATACGCAAGGTGTTATAGGTACACCTAGTCACGGAACTACTGGAGGAACACTCCCTGATTTTACCTGGAGCCTATCCTCAATGGCTAATGGGCAAGCGGATTCTGTAAAGGTTAGTTATACAGTGCCTAATACTACTGTTCCTGCTCATTACTCTAACGAAGTGTGCGTGACGAGTGATACTGATCCTAATTATTGCAATGATACTGCTGTTGATGTTAATGTTACGCTAATAACTGATCTTGATTTTGGTGATGCTCCATCGAGTTATGATGTGGCTGATACTGCACGACATATTATATATCTCAGTCCTCAAATCTATCTTGGGGTTACAGCTCCTGATATGGAAACCAAGCCACAGAGTGGTGATGCTACCACAGATGATCTTGTGGGAACAGATGATGAGGATGGTGTTTTGGTCTTTCCTTCTCTTAATGATGAGTTGACTTCTTATTCTTTGACTGCTTCGGTGCTCAACTCTACAGGTGATGTTGCCTACCTTTCGGCTTATATTGATTTTGATAGGAATGGACTTTTTGATCTTGATGAACGTGCCGATGCTACTATTTCTACATCATCAGCTAGTCATCAGAATATTGTTCTTAACTGGTCAGGACTTGGTACTACGATTGATATGGTGCCAGGTGTTTCGTACTTACGACTTAGGTTAGGAAGTGTAGAATCGGAAGTTCAACAACCTAATGGTATGGCTATAGATGGTGAGGTGGAGGATTATGTGTTGTATATGCCAATGAGTGATCCCTGTGCTTATGATGCTAATGCTACTAATGCAGGTAATGTTTTGCCTTGTTTTGAATTGTCTGATACCATAATTACGTATTTAGATGATTTGCATTATGGGGCGGATTATTTTACGTTAGATGTTATACAAGGCTTGAAATATAACATCCGTACGTGTATGGCGGGTGATGAAAGTCAAAGTGTTAATTTGTCGGTCTATAATGAAAGCACAAAAGCTTTTGAAGCTTTTTCTAATTCAAATACTGCTAATGACTGTTCTAGTGACGAGCACGATGTTAATCTTGTTTTTACTGCTTCTTTTAGTGGAAAAGCAAGGGTGGTGCTTAGCAGTAGGTATTACGCGTGTGGGGATATGGACGCTACTCAAGATATTGATCTTCAGATTTTTGTTTCAGGGGGTTTCAATACCCTAGATAGTGAAGACGATGCGGGGGCTGATAGTTGGATTGGTCATTTATATAAAGGATCAGGTTACTCCGCAGTACATGATGAGAAAAATTTATATTATTTGGGTTATTATACCGAAATCGAAAACTTTGATCAAAACTATGGGGGAGCTACAGCAGGTTTTGATGTTTATTCTGACGGAGAGGTGCGAGCACAGGTTTCTACGGAGCATTTTATTGCACGTTACAAGATGAATTCGACAAAGAAAGGCTTATATGTTGTTGATATAGGTTCGGATGATGGATCCCGGTTAACGGTTGATAGTTTAGTGGTTTATAGCGTTTGGTTTAATAAGGGTTATTCGCCTATTATTACATCTGTATTGTTTAGTCTTGCGGGTGAAAGTAGCTTGACCTTAGATTATTATGAAAATTCCGGAGGGAACCGAGCTAGCTTTCAAAACTTAACATTGGTATTTGGAAATGTATTAAGTAACCATCTTTCACAAACTGTTTTTCTAGGAAACGAAGGTAGTGCTATATCTGGAGATGTTTATGGTGCGCTTCCAAGTGGGATATCTAAGGCTGGTACGGGGTATCAGTGGGCTTATTGTGCTGTTGCCGATAGCGGTAATTGGATTGATATTTCAGGAGCTACGGAAGCTGAATATACGCCCAATTCGAACGCCTCGTTATTCAATACTTCTGGGGAATACTATATCATAAGAAAAGCAAGTCTTTCAAGTGTAAAAAATGTGTATCCAATTCCTTATGTAGCTATTAATGAGTCTAATGTTGCCTCGCTTGTTGTAAAGGCTTTGCCTACAGTTTCACTTGTTGGTGGGCCTACAATTTGCGCTGGTGATGCTGCGGAGTTTACAATTTATGGAGATTCGGGATATGTGGTGACTTTTGATGGGGATACCAGTGGAACTGTAATCCTTGGAATAGGAGATTCAGTGACTCTGCTTGTACATAATGTAGTGGCCGATGTTATTTTGAATCTTACACAGGTTAGTAATGCTTGGTGTAATGCTACTTTATTGGTGTCTGATACCGTAGGGGTGCTTAATAGCAAAGCGGTGGCTTATGATGATTTCTCAGATAATGCTTATGGTTGGGCCGATGGTTCTTCTCTTAGTGATTGGACGGGGGGTGTTGATCCTCTGAAGTATAGCGTATCTGATATACCTGAAACCTTGTTTTATGAAAATGACTCTAGTGGTATTTTTGTGGATGGTGGTAGTGGCTGTTTGTTTAATAATGTGGGAACCAGTGGATCTTCACAATCTAAGTCGGTGTCTCGTACGCCAGATAACATAATGAATAAAACATTTTACATCAGTTTTTTAGCGCGTTTTTCTATGCAGCCTTCCAGTAACTGGTGTTATATGGGGGTAGGGCAGAAAAAAATCAATCAGGATAATGGTGTGGTTTTGGGGTGTTTAGATAATGTTGACCAATTGGGAGGTACATTTGGTGATGATGGAGGTAAGATGGATATGGTTTCAGGTGTTAAAGTGGATTCTATGAAGACGTATTTTGTAGTTGGGAAATGGACGGTAGGAGCTGGTGGTGTGACTGATATTGATTTTTGGTTAAATCCAACAGCACTAAAAACGCCTCACGCACGTTATCATAGAAGTGTGACTTTAGGTACTGTGGATGCTGATATGACGTCGATTGATATTCAATCTTACTTTTCTGAAACGGTCTATTTTGATGAAATTCGTTATGGGTTCTCTTGGGAGTCGGTAGTGCCTCATCATATACTTGTGAGTAGTGATGATGATAACATTATTACTGCTGGTGATGAGGTGACTTTTACAGCTTACGGTGGTGGTGACTATGCGTTTTATCTTAATGATGTATTGGTTCAGGGACGCAGTGTTGATTCTTCTTATGTAACGTCTGATTTGGAGAATAAAGATACAGTGAGTGTCATTGTTTATCACGAGAATGGTTGTGATGTTGATACTGATGAGATTGTTACTTTTGTTTTGGGAGATATTAAGACGGATAGTGTGACTCAAATCAAAGAAACGTCGGCAGTATTATACGGTTCTATTCCTAAAGCTTTTGATGTTGTTGATTATGGATTTTATATATCATCAGATAATGACACCTCTCTTTTAATAAGTGGAAGTGCTCGTGAGGTAAAACCAACAAGTGTAAGTACGGGCGATTTGTCTGATCTGCATTTTTCGTGTTCTTCCGACTTGTTAACGAATCGTTCAGGCTATTATTTTAGGGCTTATTTGAAAGATGCTACAGGTCAATATGTCTATGGTAATGTGCAGCGCTTTATTTCCGAAAAACGGGACTTTTCTTTGTATTTAGATGGTGATGGTGACTGTTTGATTATTGATGAACAGAATACAGACTCTTTAATTAATGATTGGGGAGATGCTGATCAAACCTTTTCGGTTGAATTCTGGCTTAAAAACGAGAGTGTATCGCTTGATAAGCAAGTCCTTTTATCTAATGTCTCAGCTTCTTCTGGTTACCAGATTGCTTTGGATGCTGGCGCAATAGTCTTAGAAATCCCTATTCCTATTGGAACCTCAGTGTCATCAGGTCTTCAAATTACCGATCAGGAGTGGCATCATGTAGCTGTATCTTACAATAATGGTAATGCTCTTATTTTTATTGATGATAGTATCAGTAGCGCATCAATTACTATTGCTAAACCCACGGCAGGTGAGGTGAATTATTTTATTGGAGCAGTTTATAATGGAATTGAATTAGAGCATGCATTTCATGGGCATTTAGATGCTATGCGTTTTTGGAATGTAGCTTTGTTACCAGAGCAAGTGAGTGAATTGCTTTATGATAATATTCATGAGGGAGTAGTGGCTAATACTGTTGAAGGGCAAGGTTCAGGTCATGTTATTCCAGGATTAGCATGGGAGAATTTGACGGCTTCACTAGGTTTCAATGTGAAATCGACAAAAGAAGATGACACCTCATTTCCTGAATCCTTCCTTTACGAAGATCAAACACAGTTGCATCAGTTTCCGTTTTTTCATAATGATGCTTGTTTAGGAGATGATAAGAGAGGTTTTAATGCTATAGCTATTGGAGATGCAACTGTTTCTCCCTATTTGCCACGCATATATTGGCGATATAATGCTGCAGATAGTGTGTGGACTGACTCAAATAACTGGGGGGCGTATGCTTATCCAGGACAAGGTGTACTTGCTGCCGAATATCTCGATGTTACAACTGTAGATCTGGTAAATGATAGTGCTTATTGCCAGTATGTTATTGTGGGTGAGTCAACTCATAATGCTTGTGTTATCGGGGTGATACCTCCCGAAGTTCAGGTGTTGGTGGACCGAGACAATTCTATAGGTACATATTATGTTGATGAATCGGCTGAGTTAACTATTTTAAAAGGAGTGTCTCCTTCTCTGTTTTCTTCCAGAGTTGAAATGTCCAGTGGCAGTATTGTGATAGAAGGCGGGGCTGTAGAGGTGTTTGACTAGAAATTGTTAAAGTCTCATTTTATTAATATAAAGGGCTTGGTGTTGTTAATTAGGACAATAACCAGACCCTTTGTCGTTAGTTTTCTTCTACTTCGTTGTTCCCTCATAGTGGTTTTTTAATGTGTCTGTTTTTATCCAATTTGTGCTTTTGTTATTTGGGAAACAATAGTGTATTTCTTATGAGATAAGTAGTCGTAAATAAATAATGCACCATTTTTCAAGATGTTGTTTGTCTATAAGGTATTCGTCTGCTCACAATAAAGTATATTTTTTTGCTTTAATAATTCCGAGTTTTGTTTTTATAATACATTGTTTTTAGTGATGTTATTTGTACACTAATGATTTAAAAAATTACACCTTATATTATTAATAGTTCATTAGTCTCTTCTCTCAATGAGGTGTTGATGTTATAGGAGTTGTTTTATTTCGTTCACAAAATCATTGATGTGTTCTACTGTAGTGTCGAAAGAACACATCCAACGGACTTCGTTTTTGTTTTCATCCCACATATAAAAGAAATATTTTTCCATCAATGGTGCGATAAGGTGAGGTGGTACTATGGCAAAGATACCATTAGATTGTACTTTTTGTGTGATCTTTATTTCTGGAAATGCCGCTATTTTATCTACTAATAATTGTGCCATTTGGTTGGCGTGTTGTGCATTTTGTAGCCAAAGATCATTTTTCAAATAGGCTAAGAATTGTGCTGAATTAAAACGCATCTTAGAGTAGAGTTGCGCATTCTGTTTGCGGTAATATTTAGAATATTTTGCTAATTCGGTGTTCAGAAAGATGACACATTCGCCCATCATCATACCGTTTTTGGTGCCTCCAAAACTCATAAAGTCAACTCCCGTATCGGTGATGAGCGTTTTAAGGTCTGTTTTGAGGTGAGCCACAGCATTGCCTATGCGAGCGCCATCCAGATGTAGATACATATCATAACTGTGTGCAAAGTCCGCAAGGGTTTTTATCTCTTCTACCGTATATACCGTTCCCATTTCTGTGGTTTGTGTGATGGAGATGACTTTTGGTTGTGCATGATGTTCGAAACCAAAATCGTGCAACTGTGGTTTTACGAGTTCGGGTGTTAATTTCCCATCTTGTGTAGTAATGGCGATTAACTTGCAGCCTATCATTTTTTCGGGAGCACCGCATTCGTCCACATTAATGTGAGCCGTCTCTGCACAAATTACCGAATGGTACGATTGTATGGCCGATTGTAAACCAATGATATTGGCGCCTGTGCCATTGAAAACGAGTGATATCTCTACTTTTTTTTCAAAGAGGATATTGAATTTTTCTTTAAGTTGTTCTGTGTATTTGTCGTCACCATAGCCCACCATGTGATCTTGGTTAGCATCGTTTATGGCTTTTAGAATGGTAGGGTGAATGCCCGAGTTATTATCACTAGCAAAGCTGATCATAGTTGTTCCTTTATTTTGATTAATACAAAAATAATGTAATGTATCGGATTATTGGTGTATTTTATTTTTTCTTTTTAAACGATTGGTTGAGTGGAGCTTTAGGGAGGAGTGTAATGTTATTCGTTGATGTTTTTACAGTTTTACTTGATGTTTCAGAAAAAGAGGAGATGCGTATATTTCGATCTGTTGGGATGTGATCCCATATTACATTTGATGATTCTGAATTGCTTATTGATAATTTTTCTCTAAAATGAAAGGTAAAATAGGTAAAACGGCATCAAAATGTTATTTTTGTGCGCTTATAAAAACTTAGCTATGCAAGAGAAAATATTAATACTTGATTTTGGTTCGCAATACACGCAATTGATAGGGCGTCGGGTACGCGAATTAAATGTTTATTGTGAAATTCATCCCTTTAGTAAGGCGCAAGAAGTGATGGACGAGAGTGTGAAAGGTGTGATTCTTTCGGGTAGTCCATTTTCGGTGCGTGATGAAAAGGCACCACAGCCTAATTTGTCTGGCATTCGTGGCGTTTTACCATTATTGGGCGTTTGTTATGGTGCACAGTGGTTGGCACAGCATGCAGGTGGTAGTGTAGAAGCTTCTGAGTCACGTGAATATGGTCGTTCTAACCTGGCTTTTGTGGATAGACGTTCTGACCTCTTGAAAGGCATAGATGATAACTCTCAGGTGTGGATGTCGCACGGCGATACCATAGAGACTTTACCTGATAATTTTAAGGTAATAGGTAGTACGCACGATGTTAAGAATGCTGCTTTTAAGATAGCTGATGAGAATACTTATGGTATCCAATTCCATCCTGAAGTGTATCATTCTACACAGGGTAAAGAGTTGTTGAAGAATTATATCGTTAACATTTGTAAGTGTAAACAAGATTGGACGCCTGCTTCTTTTGTAGAAAGTACGATAGCCGATCTTAAAGCGAAGTTGGGTGACGATAAAGTGGTCCTTGGTCTCTCTGGTGGTGTGGATTCTACCGTCGCTGGTGTGTTATTGCATCAGGCCATAGGTGATAAGTTGACTTGTATCTTTGTGGATAACGGACTGTTGCGTAAGGATGAGTTTGAGTCGGTATTGGAGAATTATAAAGGAATGGGCTTGAATGTGATTGGCGTAGATGCTGGAGATAAGTTCCTTACTGACCTTGCTGGTGTTACTGAGCCAGAGGCTAAACGTAAAATTATTGGTCGTGACTTCATAGAGGTTTTCGATGATGAGTCTAATAAATTGAAAGACGTAAAATGGTTAGGTCAGGGTACTATTTATCCTGACGTTATAGAGTCTGTTTCGGCTACAGGCGGTCCTTCGGCTACCATCAAATCGCATCATAACGTAGGTGGTTTGCCCGATTTTATGAAGTTGAAAATAGTGGAGCCTTTGAATCTTTTGTTCAAAGATGAGGTGCGTCGTGTAGGTCGTGCTCTTGGCATTAAGGCTGATTTATTGGGGCGTCATCCTTTCCCCGGACCTGGATTAGGTATTCGTATCTTGGGTGATGTGACTAAAGAAAAGGTGCGTATGTTGCAAGAGGCTGATGCTATCTTTATTAATGGTTTAAGAGAAAATAACCTTTATGATGAGGTGTGGCAAGCGGGTGTTATGTTATTGCCTGTGAAATCGGTTGGCGTAATGGGTGATGAACGTACTTACGAGAGTGTGGTGTCGCTTCGTGCCGTGCAATCTACCGATGGTATGACGGCCGATTGGGTGCATTTACCTTATGAATTTCTTGCTAAAGTATCGAACGATATCATCAATAAAGTGCGTGGTATCAATCGTGTAGTTTATGATATTAGTTCTAAGCCACCAGCAACTATTGAATGGGAATAGTAGAGGTACACGTTTGTGTATCTTAAATTTAATTTATATAAAAAGGATTACAGCAATGTGATCCTTTTTTTGTGCGTTTTAACCTGAGTTTGATTTTAAATTCGATCACAGTTTGAGTTATTCTATTGAAAGATATTGTGCTCTTTATCAAATTATTAATAATCTATAAACCATGAGATAATTTTTGTCCTCTTTTAGTTTAAAGTCCTTCGTTTTTAGTTGGCGGTTTCTTTTCAATTTTGGTTTAAAAAAAACAATAAATTTTCATTGTGTAGGCTTTAAAAATCTTTTTATATACATTTGTCTTAATAGGTTTTGATGTTTTTTTATCCCACATTGTGGGTTTTATTCTCCGTAGCTTGCTGCGAATAATAAAATGGTTTTTTTTATTAAATGCCTTGTGGGCTTGCTACGAGGTTGTTGACTAGAATAATTTCGAAGATGATACGATATATTTTTTTCTTTATGGTCTTAGTGCTGACCGCTTGTAATGATAATGAAAAGATGAGTTCTTTTGCCGATATTAATTGGAAGGCTAAGGCTGTGGATAGGGATAAATTAGTGGGAAATGATACCTTAGAACATGGCTCTAGTTATTTATCCGTTTACCCGCTTATCTTTAATGTGGATGAGAATAAAATGCAGGCCTTAACTGCTACAGTAAGTATGCGAAATACGAGTGATGAGGATACCCTTTATGTTTCATCAGCGCGTTATTATAACACAAAAGGTGAGATGATTAGAATGTATTTTGATTTTCCCATTCAGCTTTTGCCTTTAGAAACAGATCATATTATTATTAACCATACTGACAATTTGGGAGGGACGGGAGCTAATTTTATCTTTGAATGGGCTAAGAAAACTGAAACAACAGATCCTATTTTTGAAGCCGTAATGCTCTCTACTTATGGACAACAAGGTATCTCGTTTACTACGCAAGGGGTGAGGATAAAATAAGCTTTTAGGCTGGTTTTTATTTTATGACTGTTAATCATTCTCCTTTTGTATAGCAAATAGTTACAGGAAATGATGTCTATGATTCGCTCAAAATTTTAATTAAATTATTATGAATAAGAAAAATACAGGTCATAAAGATATTCTTATTGTAAAGTCAACAGGAGAAGAGCAGTTATTTTCAACGGACAAGTTGCTTCATTCTTTGCGAAATGCAGGAGCAGAGGAACCTACTGTTAATAAAATTGTAGCAGATATTGAACATTGGATATATCCTGGCGTGACGACCAAGAAAATATATGCTCGTGCACACGCTATGTTGTATAAGATGGAGTCTCGCTCATTTCGTTACCGCCTAAAACAAGCTATTCTCGAGTTAGGACCTACAGGGTATCCTTTTGAGATGCTGACGGGAGAAATCTATAAACGGCAGAATTGGGAAGTTAAAGTGGGGCAGGTATTACAAGGGGCTAGTGTGACGCACGAAATGGATGTGATTGCTACCAAAGATAAAACACAGCATTTGGTGGAATGCAAATATCACAAAGATCAAGGTAAACAAGTCAGTGTACAAGTGCCCCTTTATGTGCGTTCGCGTGTTAATGATATTATAGAATACCGTAAAACATTAGCCGAATATAA
The DNA here is from genome assembly GCA_965662645.1 of Bacteroidales bacterium. GTDB lineage: Bacteria > Bacteroidota > Bacteroidia > Bacteroidales > UBA5342 > UBA5342. The sequence continues at coordinate 9,089 of CBFIII010000027.1, read as the reverse complement.
AGACCTCGATTTTGTAGCTTGTGTGACCACCAATACGCGTTTTTCGGATGATGCTACAGCTTATGGAAATTATAGCGGCATCAAACTCCTGGCATGGGATTATCCTAAGAACATGGGGCTGAAAGATCTCATAGAAAGGTATCATATTTATCCTATCACTATTCTTAATGATTTAACGTTTGAAGATAAACAGTTTTTGCTTAACCGTAAGATCGTGATGTGTTATCAGCTGTGTAAAGACCATTCTATCCTTGAAGAGATGGGGATGCATCAGAAAAAATATAATGCTGTAAAGAATGAGTTGGAACAGATTTGTGGAGTATCGTGTTGAAAAAAGTTTTAGTCTTTTTACTCTACTTATTTATTGTCTTCAAGACGATAAATGATTAATCGTGATTTTTTTTCTTTGTCCACGTATTCAATAAAAATTTGATTTATGAATCAAGAAGAGTTGTCTTCTGTTTATTCCGAATTAATAAAGACGTATAATACTGGCATCATTGATCAGAATGCTAAGATGCTTACGGCATTTGTAAAGGACGATCGCGTATTATTGTTTAAGGGCGAAGCTACACGAAAACAATATGTGCAGTTGAGGCAGTATAGGGCGGAGTGTTTTATTCTTTTTGGTTTGTTTGCCGAGGGCATAAAAGAGTGCCGCTTAGCTTTAATGTTGGCAGAGAAGAAAGTTCAAGAAGACCTTTATTTTTTATGGTTAAAGCTTTTATTTACTCAATTTATGAGTGCAGAAGATCAGAAAGACTTGGTCCGAATTGCAAAGGCTGCTGTTGTGGTAGCTCAAAAAGGAAATGATGCCATTGTTAAATCTAAAGATGCAGAATATCAGCGTTTAGCTTTCGCTAATAATGAAGCTTTCTTTCGTGTTTATTTAGGCGAGAGACAGGAGGTGTTAGATTTATACCAAAGATTTAAATTTACACCTATACCTATTGCAACTTATAACGATAAAGAGGCTTTAAGTTTCCTTTTTTCAAATTTTAATAAGGGGTTGGCTGTGGCTATTGAGTTGCAAGATGCAGTACTTTTGCGTCATCTGTTGCAAGTTATTTCTATTGATGATCAGGTGTTGTACAGTAATAAAAGTCTCTTTGAAATATTTCATAATACCTTGATTACAACGATGGATACTCATCCGCAATTTGCTGCTGAATTTGATCGTATGTTTCAACTACAGCATAAAGTAAGAAATGAAATGAAAGAGTTGAGTTTTTTCTTGACTTCTATTAGTTCTAATATGATGGAAGCATTAGAGATGGCATTCAAACTATTCAAATAGGAGTATGGTGTTCTTTTGTTTAGGAGAATCTATATTTTAGATACAGTTAATAATATCTTAGCATATTAAGCTTTATCCAAATTGTAAACCGTTGGTTGTTAATGTAATTAATTGAAGGTTAATGATGTGGTTTTTATATTTATATTTTTTTTTGATTATTAGATAATGTGATGTGTTTCGGTCTGTTATCTCTGTTTTAAACTCATATTCCATATGTAATAGTCTTTATAATAAAGTATTATAAGAATGATTAGTTGTTAATATTCCTATTTTATCGAAATTACTCATTATATTTGCAGGCAGTATTTTTTTAACCTTAGATTTAACACTATTTTGAAAAGATCAGTTATATTTCCCCTTTTGCGAGCGTTCCTAATCGCATTATTGAGCTTCGTTTCTTTGAGCATCTTTGCTCAATCCACTACCTTAACAACTGGAGCTGATGCCTCAGATTCTGGGGGAAGTGTATCCTATAGTATAGGTCAAACAATTTATGAAGCAACGAATAATGAAGATGTGAATTTTAATGGAGGTGTACAGCAGCCTTACGAGTTATTATTTGTATCGACCGGGGTTATTGTGATAGAACATTATTCTGGTAAAATGCTTATTTGTGATAATCATGAAGGCAAGTTTGTCTCTTATATATGGTATAAAGATGGTGTTGCAGTAGGAACTGACAATTTTTATCACGAGAGTATAGGTCTTAATGGTGTTTATTACCTAGAAGTAAAAGATAAAGACGGTAATGTGTATGTCTCAAAGTGTTTCTTTTATACTTCAATTGATGTTTCCAGTAAATCTTTATCGATATATCCTGTGCCTGCTACTAGGGGCGAGGATGTTCATGTTTTTTTATATGATGAAAATAAAAAAAGTGACAGTGAGACCACGACAATACGTGTCTATGAATCATCTGGAAAAATTGTTCTGACAAAAATAATGGACATTAATTTACCTTTAATAGTAAATACATCTTCTCTTCTTCGTGGAACTTATATTGTAAAAGTAGGCGATGTATCATCTAAAATAATAGTACGATAGCCCATGAAAAAAATTACATTATTAATTATTGCTATTGTCTTATTTTCTGTAAGTCTTTCTGCTCAATATAATAAATTTAAGTTTGGCGCAAATACTGGAGTCGGAACTTCTTGGGTAAGAGTAAACCTTGATGAGTTTTCTTCACACGTAGGTCTCAATGTTAATGCTCATGTTTTTGCTGATTATTATTTTACTGAGCAAGATGGCGTCACTGGAAATTGGGGGGCTAGTTTTGGTTTGGGAGTTAATCGTTATAGTTCCGTATTGGATGCTGGTGGCTATAATACGGTCTTTTTTGAGGGGACTGATCCTACTAGTGATTATCAGAGATTTGTTTATAGCAATGCTTGGCAAGAGAGAGTTGCGCTTACTACACTTAGCATTCCTGTGGGGGCACTTTATAAGAGACCTCTTTCCCCATTTTTAAGTTTGCGTACATTTTTGGGATTCAACATAGAGTTGCCATTGGGTTCTTCTTATAAAAGAGAGCAAGGAAGTCTTAGTTCTACTCTTTATTATCCTGCCTATATGAAGGATCCTAGTGAAGCTATCTATGATGTGCCAGAGTTTGGTTGTTACGATCATCGTTCCAATTGGCCAAATGATCATGGTTCTTTAGCACATACACTTGATGTGTCGTTATACTTTCAAGCTGGTGTAGCTTATCTGTTTGAAAGAAAACAGCCTTTTACATACCGTAGGCTTTCTCTTAGGTACGGAAGGCCAGCATTTAATCACAAAAAACAAGCGTTTACAAAAAGAAAAATTTCAATTACAGCGGATCTCTATATGGGGGTTGGCCTTAAGGATATAACTGGCGATATGAATACTAAGCTGTTGGGTATTGATGATGCTGGTGATTATGGATATCATAGTCCTACCAGTTACGCTTCTACACATACTATTCATGCTGGTCTCAAGGTGGGACTTATTTTTGGAGATAGAAATGGATTATCTTTTACTCATTAGTTATTGAGTGTGATGTTATTTAGAGAATGTTGAGAACGATTAGATAAAGACGTTATTGTGAATTGTATTGAAGAGAAATAACAGAGTGTTTTGTTGTCATTATTTTTTTGTTGTGTCAACAAATGTTTTAACGTTGGCATACCTGTGTTTTATTTCTTCAAAAAATGGGGGTGTTTTATATCCTAATTAAGGTTTTAGTTAAGGATAAACCAAAATTACAGCAACCAAAATTGTGGAGAAGTAATTTGTAAATTAAAGAATATTAGAGGATTGAAAAGAATAAAGTCGTATTGAAGTACTGTTTACATACTGTAAACATGGTAGTATAGGTATTTGTTCAATAGAAAGTGGTTTTAATTAAAAAAAAGATGTTTTACTTGGTGTTGTTACTCTTGGAGTGCAAATGGGTAAAATAAAATATATATAGAAGAAGCGATTTTGTTAAGTTGCTTCTGTTTATTTTAAAATGCAATAGACTGATTAATAAGTATATTATGAAAAGATTATTTACAACATTTACAGTATTGTTATTAGCTTTAAATCTTTGGTCTCAGGCACCTGAAAAGATTAGCTATCAGGGAATTATTCGTAATTCTGAAGATGGGTTGTTGGTTAATAAAGCGATTAGCATTCGGATTAGTATCTTAGAAGGTGATACTGCTGGGGTAGAGGTGTATGCTGAGTTGCAAAGTTTAATGACTAATATCAATGGTTTGGTTAGTCTGCAGTTTGGAGCACAAGCTGGATGGGGTGATATTGATTGGGCAGCTGGTCCTTATTTTGTGAAAACAGAGATAGATCCTTCGGGCGGTAATAACTATAGTATAACTAGTGTGAGTGAATTGTTAAGTGTGCCTTATGCTATGCATGCTAAAAGTGCTGATGAAAATGATCCGCTTTATAATACGAGTGCTGCGGCTATGATTACGGATAAAGATATCTCTCACTTAGATTCTTTGAGTGGTGTTAATACGGGTGATCAAGATATTTCAGGTATTGAGACTAACGCAAGAGATATTTTCATTCTTGAAGGAAAACAAACGATACAGAATGCTGCTATAGAATTGAATACAGCTAAAGAAGGAATTACTACAGATCAAAAAACAGCTATTGCTACTAATGTAAGTGATATTTCTAATCTTAAAGCAGAACAAACAATACAGAACGCAGCTATCACCTTGAATACTGCTAAAGAAGGAATTACCACAGATCAAAAAACGACTATTGCTACTAATGTAAGTGATATTTCTAATCTTAAAGTAGAACAAGCTATACAGCATGCTGCTGTAGCCTTGAATACTGCTAAAGAGGGAATTACCGCAGATCAAAAAACAACGATTGCTACTAATGTAAGTGATATTTCTAATCTTAAAATAGAACAAGCTATACAGCAGGCTGCTATAGCTTTGAATACTGCTAAGGTGAGTTCTCTTGGAGATCAAGACATTTCAGGTATTGCTATAAATGCTAGTGATATTTCTACTCTTAAAGGAGATCAAACGATACTGGATAGCACAATGGTCGCAATAGAAACTGAGCAAGCTGCCCAGGATTCAGCTATTGCTGCTAATGCTCTCAGAGTAGGTCTTTCTGCCGCTCAAGCCGCTACTGTTGCTAACACAAGTGGTGTTAATACGGGTGATCAAGACATTTCTGGGATTGCAATTAATGCTAATGATATCTCTACTCTTAAAGGAGAACAAACGATACAAGATGGTGCAATTGCCGCAATAGAAACTGAGCAAACGGTACAGGATTCAATTATTGCTGTTAACGCTCTTCGAGTTGGTATTTCTGCTGATCAAGCGATTATTCTTTCTCGTATAAGTGGTTCTAATACTGGTGATCAAGATATTTCAGGTATTGCTATTAATGCTAGTGATATCTCGACTCTTGAAGGAGAGCAAGCCATTCAGGATAGCGCAATTGCTGCAATCGAAACTGTGCAAACTTTACAGGATAGTGTAATTACAATAATAGGAATTGAGCAAGCTTCACAGGATTCTGCTATTGCTGCAAATGCTCTTCGAGTTGGCATTTCTGCTGATCAAGCGGCTATACTTGCTAATACAAATGGTATTAATACTGGAGATCAAGATATTTCAGGTATTGCAGTAAATGCCAATGATATTTTTACTCTTAATGGAGAACAAACAATACAGGATAGCATAATTGCCGTAATTAAAGCTGAGCAAACTGTACAGGATTCAGTTATTGCTGTTAATGCGCTTAGAGTTGGTATTTCTGCTGATCAAGCTAATATTCTTGCTGCTATAAGTGGTGTTAATACGGGTGATCAAGATATTTCTGGTATTGCAATTAATGCTAGTGATATCTTTACTCTTCAAGGAGAACAAACAATACAAGATAGTGTAATTACCGTAATCGAAACAGAGCAAATTGCACAGAATTCTGCTATTTCCACAATTGAAACGGGGCAAACAACACAGGATAATGCAATTAGCGCGATTGAAACTGAGCAAACTGCACAGGATTCGGCTATTGCTGTTAATGCGCTTAGAGTGGGTATTTCTGCTGATCAAGCCATTATTCTTTCTAATATAAGTGGTGTTAATACGGGTGATCAAGATATTACTGGTATTGCTATTAATGCTAATGATATCTCTACTATTAAAGGAGAACAAACAATACAGGATAGCGTAATTGCCGCAATAGAAACGGTACAAACTTCTCAAGATAGTGTAATTACAACAATTGGAATTGAACAAGCTGCACAGGATTCTGCAATTGCTGTTAATGCTCTTCGAGTTGGTATTACTGGTGATCAAGCGGTTATTATTTCTCATACAAGTGGTGTTAATACGGGTGATCAGGATATTTCAGGTATTGCTATAAATGCCAATGATATCTCGACTCTTGAAGGAGAACAAACGATACAAGATAGCATAATTGCCTCAATAGAAACAGAACAAACGGCACAGGATTCTGCTATTGCTGCTAATGCGCTTAGAGTTGGTATTTCTGCTGATCAAGCGACTATACTTACTAATATAAGTGGTGTTAATACGGGTGATCAGGATATTTCAGGTATTGCTATTAATGCAGGTGAGATTACTACTATTAAAGGAGAACAAACGATACAAGATAGTGCAATTACGGCCATAGGACTTGAGCAAATTGTACAGGATTCTGTTATTAACGCAATTGAAACGGAGCAAATAACACAGAATAATGCAATTACGACTATAGGAATTGAGCAGATTGCCCAGGATTCAGCTATTGCTGCTAATGCGCTTAGAGTTGGTATTTCTGCTGATCAAGCGACTATACTTACTAATATAAGTGGAGTTAATACGGGTGATCAGGATATTTCTGGTATTGCAATTAATGCTAATGATATCTCTACTATTGAAGTAGAACAAACAACTCAGGATAGTGTAATTAACGTAATTAAAACTGAGCAAATAATTCAGGATAGTACAATTGCTGCTATTGGAATTGAGCAAGCTGCACAAGATTCTGCTATTGCTGTTAATGCGCTTAGAGTGGGCATTTCTGCTGAACAAGCCATTATTCTTTCTAAAATAAGTGGTGTTAATACGGGTGATCAAGATATTTCAGGTATAGCTATTAATGCTAATGATATTTCTACGCTAGAAGGAGAACAAACGATACAGGATAGTATAATTACCGCAATAGGAACTGAGCAAGTAGCACATAATTCAGCTATTGCATCTCATTCTAATGATATTTCTACGCTAGAAGTAGAACAAACGATACAGGATAGTATAATTACCGCAATAGGAACTGAGCAAGTAGCACATAATTCAGCTATTGCATCTCATTCTAATGATATTTCTACGCTAGAAGGAGAACAAACAGTACAGGATAGTATAATTGCCGCAATAGGAACTGAGCAAGTAGCACATAATTCAGCTATTGCATCTTATGCTAATGATATTTCTACGCTAGAAGGAGAACAAACAGTACAGGATAGTATAATTACTGCAATAGGAACTGAGCAAGTAGCACAGGATTCAGCTATTGCATCTCATGCTAATGAGATTTCTACTTTTGAAGGAGAACAAACGGTACAGGATAGTATAATTGCTTCAATTGAAGCGGTGCAAACTTTTCAGGATAGCACACTTACCATTATGGAAACAGAGCAAAATGCGCAGGATTCTGCTATTGCTGTTAATGCGCTTAGAGTTGGTATTTCTGCTGATCAAGCCATTATTCTTTCTAAAATAAGTGGTGTAAATACGGGTGATCAAGATATTTCAGGTATTGCGACTAATGCAGGTGATATCTCTATTCTTAAAGGAGAACAAGCAATACAGGATAGCTCAATTAACGCTATGGATATTGTGCAAACAATACAGGATAGTATCATTACTGCAATAGAAATTACACAAACTTCACAGGATTCAGCCATTGCTGCTAATGCTCTCAGAGTTGGTATTTCTGCTGATCAAGCGGCTATACTTGCTAATACAAATGGTATTAATACGGGTGATCAAGATATTTCAGGTATTGTTATTAATGCAGGTAATATTTTTACTCTTAATGGAGAACAAACGATACAGGATAGCATAATTGCCGTAATTAAAGCTGAGCAAACTGTGCAGGATTCAATTATTGCTGTTAATACGCTTAGAGCTGGTATTTCTGCTGATCAAGCGCTTATCCTTTCTAATATAAGTGGTGTAAATAGTGGTGATCAAGATATTTCAGGTATTGCTATTAATGCCAATGAGATTACTACTCTTAAAGGAGAACAAACGATACAGGATAGCGCAATTACGTCAATAGGAATTGAGCAAACGATACAGGATTCTATAATTGATGCAATAGGATTTGAGCAAATAACACAGGATAGCGCAATTAACGCCATAGGAATAGAACAAATTAAACAGGATTCTGCTATTGCTGCTAATGCTCTTAGAGTGGGTATTTCTGCTGATCAAGCGCTTATTCTTTCTAATATAAGTGGTGTTAATACGGGTGATCAAGATATTTCAGGTATTGCTATTAATGCCAATGATATCTTTACTCTTCAAGGAGAACAAATGATACAAGATAGCGTAATTACTGTAATTAAAACTGAGCAAATGACTCAGGATAGTGCAATTACTGCTATGGGAATTGAGCAAGCTGCACAGGATTCTGCGATTGCTGTTAATGCGCTTAGAGTGGGTATAACTGCAGAACAAGCGATTACTATTGCTAATACAAGTGGTGTTAATACTGGTGATCAAGATATTTCAGGTATTGCTTCCAATGCTAACGATATTTCTATTCTAGAAGGAGAACAAACAATACAGGATAGTATAATTACTGCAATAGGAACTGAGCAAACAGTTCAGAACGATTCTATCGCAGCTAATGCTAACGATATTGCTACTCTAGAAGACGAACAAACAGTTCAGAACGATTCTATCGCAGCTAATGCTAACGATATTGCTACTCTAGAAGACGAACAAACAGTACAGAACGATTCTATAGCTTCTAATGCAAATGACATTGCTACTCTAGAAGACGAACAAACAGTTCAGAACGATTCTATTGCAGCTAATGCGAATGATATTGCTACTCTAGAAGACGAACAAACAGTACAGAACGATTCTATCGCAGCTAATGCGAACGATATTGCGACACTAGAAGACGAACAAACAGTACAGAACGATTCTATTGCAGCTAATGCAAATGACATTGCCACTTTAGAAGATGAACAAACCGTACAGAACGATTCTATCGCAGCTAATGCGAATGACATTGCGACACTAGAAGATGAACAGTCAGTACAGAACGATTC
>CBFIII010000026.1:2334-46331 GCA_965662645.1 Bacteroidales bacterium | reverse complement strand
ATTATGCCGATATAGAATTGATTGAGTTTTATAAGCGAAGCGAAATAAAGCGCATTTCAATTCATAATCGGTATAAATGTGGCTCATTAAAGTCCTATCGTTCTTTGTCTTATTGAAATTTAGTTTTATTAAACAAGTCTTCTAGATGCTTTTAACCATTAAATAAAACACTCAAAACTTGAAGAATCTCGTTTTTATACGAAATATTGCCCTTTTAATGCTAAACGTTTTGCATTCTTCTTTCTTATTTATACATAAAATAATGAAATAATTTACGAAGAAATACTTAGCAATAATGAGAGCTTTCTTGTCTATTTCTTCAATAAACGCAAAAAAAGTTGTCTGCTGACAAATAAGAGATATACTCAAGATTGCGGGGATATAATTGTTGGGTGTAATGCAAAAAAGAGAAAACTGAACTGTGAATGCTAACCGAAATGAAATAGGACAAAATCAAACTGACGGACTAAATAAGCTGAACGCCCCCGCTCCGCATTTTTTTAAATTTCTCTGCCTACCCGCATTTGGCACATTTGCAAAGCCATACAAGCCAACCCACAACCTAAGCTTTGCAAATGAGCCAAATCTCCTTCGCTTTACAAAAATTACGTTTTATATCAATTTAGTCAGGTTAAAGCTGACCTTATTGCTATGAATGATAAATATGAAAATTATTTTTTGTATCATTGTAGTCAGGTTAAAGCTGACTTAAAAACTATGAAACATAAGTTCATATCTACACAATCAAATAAGATTCTGACTTTCTTCAATCAGATGAATAAGGATTGTTTTAATTATTCTGAGGCTATGACAGCTTTGCCTAATTCCAATGAGAATGCTTTAAAAGAACTTCTTAGCGACATGGTTAAAAGAGGGCTTCTGATGCGCTTAAAAAAAGGATTGTACTACATCATACCTTATGAGCAAGAGGCCGAAGCTTTTATGCCTGACTGGCATTTAATCGCAGAGCATTTGACAAAAGGAACTAAGCATTACATCGGCTATTACTCTGCTTTACAAATACATAATCTGATAACTCAACCATCTTTAAAGGAACAAATTGTAGTTGCAAAACAGATGCGACCATCAACCCTAAAGATTAAGAACACATCTTTTCAATTTATTTACCATAACGAGAATCACTTTTTTGGATCTAAGAAAATATGGATTGATAGTTTCAATAAAGTTGAATGCTCGGATCTTGAAAAGACATTTATCGATTGTCTGTTCAAACCTGATTATGCGGGAGGTATTGTTGAAGTTGCAAAGGCAATTTATACGTCAAAGGATAAAATAAAATTCGACAAGCTCCTTGAATATACTCAACGTTTTCAATCACAAGCAGTGATCAAACGGTTGGGATTCCTTCTTGAAACACTCGAAATAGAATCGGGCATCACCAAGAAATTACAGAAAGCGAAAACAGCTTCTTATGTTCTGTTAGATACTGAACTACCGAAATCGGGCAAGTTGATAAGCCGATGGAGCATTCAACAGAATTTAGAAACAGAAACCATTAAATCTGCCATCTACACATGATCAAGCCGGGAGAAATACAAAACAAAGCACGAGAAGTTGGTGTGCGAGATCAACAGATTGAGAAAGACTATATCCTTTCTTGGCTGCTGCAAGGCATTGCTCAACATGAGCAGCTTTCAACAACTATAACTTTTAAAGGTGGTACCGTTTTGAAAAAAGTCTATTTCGAGGATTTTCGTTTTTCAGAAGACCTTGATTTCACCTTACTCGACAATGATATTTCGAATGAACAAATCTTTGAATGGTTCTCTGAAGTATTTGAATACATCAGAGATGAAGCCAATATACCTCTTGAGATCATTGACAATAACAAACATGAAGATGGTGGCATCAACTTCTACATAAGTTATGTCGGCCCACTTGGAGGAATAGGCGCTAACAAGCGGGTTAAAGTTGATATTTCCAGAACTGAGCAATTACAATTTGAACCTATCATGCAAGGAACTTTTTTGGGTTTTTCAGACCAAGAAGAACACAAATTACTCTGTTATCCACTTGAAGAAGTCTTAGTCGAAAAATTGCGTTCAGTAATGCAGCGAATGCAAGCAAGAGATTTCTACGACATCTGGTACTTATTGGAGATTCATGAAATGGATGTTGCATTTTACTCGATTGAATTCAGAGCAAAATGTGAAAGCAAAGAAATTGACCCAAAAGATTTTCATAACAAACTTGAACAGCGATTGCCACAATATAAGGGTCGCTGGAAAACATCTATGGCAGATCAAATTCAAGATTTGCCGAACTTTGATCAAGTTGTTAGAGAGGTAATGCGTCACTTAAAGAATTTAGAATTATAAGCGACAAAATAATACATATTCATGATGAATTTACTATTGACAGACACTAGTATCCCATAAAAATGGGGCGATTAAAAATCATCAAATAAATTGGGCTCATTAAAACCCTATCATTCTTTGTCATATTAAAATTTAATTTTATCAAACAAGTCTTTTTAGATGATTTTAACCATTCAACAAAACACTCAAAACTTGAAGAATCTCGTTTTTACACGAAACATTGCCCTTTTAATGCTAAACATTTTGTATTCTTCTTTCTTATTTATACATTTGATAATGAAATAATTTACGAGGAAAAACTTAGCAATAATGAGAGCTTTCTTGTCTATTTCTTCAATAAACGCAATAAAGCCCCCTCCTGATAAATAAGATATATACGCAAGATTGCGGGTATATTATTGTTGGGCATAAGCCAAACAAAGACACGTCACAGTACAAGAAAAAGATATGATTAAATTCAAAACTAAAATAATTTTGTTTTGCCAACGCTCTGTTGCCCTAAGGGTTAATTAAGGAACCCTCCGCACATTTAGCACATTTGGTTTGTCCGCCCCCACAAGCCCAACCCTACAAAAAACCAAAAGAGCAAAATTTTCCCCAACGCTCGCACCACATCGGAACATTTTGCGTATTTTTGGACATTAATTGTCCTGAAATAAATATCAAGATACGAAATGACTACAAGAGAATCATTTGGAGAACATATTAGAAATCTAAGAGAGGAACACAAACTGCCAATTAGAAAGGTAGCATCGGTTTTGGATATAGACCCTTCAACTTTGAGTAAAATTGAAAGAGGAGAAAGAACTGCCAATAAAGAGATGTTACCACAACTTGCAAACTTGTTTAATGTCGATGAAAAAACATTAGGTTTAATCTTTTTTAGTGACAAAGTTGCTTATCAAATATTGGAGGAAGAGAATTCCGAAGAAATTTTGAAAGTAGCAGAAGAAAAAATTCAATATTTAAAGAATAAGAATCTTACACAAGGTTCACTTGACCTGAAATAACTATGACAATCAAAAACCTTGTAAATAAATATCACTCAAATCGAGAAACCTATCTGAAAGCAGATTATAATGAAACACAACTCAGAACAGATTTCTTAGACCCTTTTTTTGAATTGCTTAGATGGGATATCAAGAATAACCGTGGAAAGCCAACAAACGAAAGAGAAGTTTTGGTCGAGGAAGGTTTAAAAGCTGATGCGACAGCAAATACAAAAAAGCCAGACTACACTTTTAGACTTTTTTCTGAACGAAAATTCTTTTTGGAAGCAAAAAAGCCTCACGTAAAAATAGAGAGTGATAACGAACCTGCAAAGCAGGTTCGTAGATATGGTTTTACAGCAAAATTGAAAATATCTGTCTTATCAAACTTTGAATATTTGGCAATCTACGATTGCTCTCAAAAAGTTGAAAAAGATGATACTGTTACAAAATCTCGCATCAATTTATATCATTACACAGAATACGAGAAAGCTTTTGAGGATATTAAAATACAGCTAAGTCACGATGTCGTTTATAACGGAGAATTTGATGAAACGTGGAAAGATATTGAGGAACAACTCAAATTATCAAGTGTGGATAGTTTGTTTCTTTCTCAAATTAATGAATGGAGAATTATCCTTGGAAAAGAAATATTCTCGCACAAACCAAAAATTGAAATTGAAGAACTTAACGATATAGTTCAGTCATATATAAATAGCATTATCTTCTTAAGAGTTTGCGAAGATAGAAACTTAGAAACCTACAAAACACTATTAAATTTTGCGAACAAAAATGATTTTAATTCTTTAATAAAAAAGTTTAAAGAGGCTGACAAAAAATACAATGCAGGACTTTTCAATCATCCATTAACAGATGAAATAATATCAAATAATAGTTCTGCATTTTGGATAATTATTCAGCATTTATATTTTCCTGAAAGCATTTATTCTTTTTCTGTATTTTCTTCAGACATCTTGGGAAATATCTATGAAATATTTCTTGGAGAACAATTGAGCATTGAAGACGGAACGATTATCCTAAAAAAGAAGCCTGAGAATATTGACCGAGATATTGTAACTACACCGACATTTATTATTCAGGATATTTTACGCCAAACAGTTGTAAAATTCTGTAACAGAAAAACAGATGAAGAAATTCTCAATTCACAAATTGCCGATATTGCCTGTGGTTCAGGTGCATTTTTGTTGGAAACCTACCAATTATTGCAAGACATTTTAGTCGATTACTATTTGGCAAATTCTTCTGATAAACTTATTCAAACATCAATAAACACATTCAAACTACCGTTTGAAACAAAGAAGACAATCTTAGAAAATTGCATTTATGGAGTTGATAAAGATTACAATGCTGTTCAAGCTTGTAAATTTGGACTTCTTCTTAAAATGCTTGAAAATGAAGACAATTCAAGCATCTCTGTTCCAGCACTACCAAATCTTGAAAATATTCAATTTGGCAATAGCTTAATTGATAGCTCAAAAACATCAAAGAAAAATCAAAATGAAATAAACCCATTTGATTTTGGCAAAACAAAATTTGATGTCATTGTTGGAAATCCGCCGTATATGGCAACAGAACATATGAAGCAATTTACGCCTACTGAATTACCTTTATACAAGAAAAATTACACAACATCATACAAACAATTTGATAAGTACTTTTTATTCATTGAAAGAGGTTTAGAATTATTAAAACCCAACGGACATTTCGGCTATATTGTGCCAAGTAAATTTACAAAAGTTGGTGCAGGAAAAAAGTTAAGGGAATTGCTCACTTCCAACAAATCAGTTGAGCAAATTATTTCATTTGGAGCTAATCAAGTATTTCACGACAAAACAACATACACTTGTTTGTTGATTCTTAAAAATGAAGAACAAGAAGAGTTGAAATATTTGGAAGTTGACTCTTTAAAGAAATGGAAAACAAGAAAAATTGAAGCAGAGCATTTTGATACTGTTAAATTTGACGAATTAGAAGAAAATGATTGGGTGCTTGTTCCTGGTTTATTAAAGCCAGTTTATAATTCCATTATCGAGCAATCAGAAGCTTTAGAAAACTTAATAGGTTCTGACAATATTTACAATGGCATTCAGACAAGTGCCAATAACATTTACATCCATTCAAAAACCAAAGAAGATAGGAAATATGTCTATTTCACAAAAGATGGTACTGATTGGAAAATTGAAAAGAAACTAACAAGACCGTATTACAAAACTTCCACTGGCAATGATAATTTAAACACATATCGACCTTTTAGTCCAAACACGTTTGTTATTTACCCTTATTTAAAAACAAAAAAGGGAATTCAGTTTGTCAAAATCGAAAAACTTAAATCTTCATATCCTAATTTATACTCTTACCTGAACCATTACAAAGATAAATTAGATAATCCCCAAAGAGACATAAAACCAATACCTGAAACAGCCAACGAATGGTATCGATATGGAAGACATCAAAGTTTGGACAAATGCGATGTTCCTGCAAAAATTATTGTTGGAGTTTTGGCTCAGGGCAATAAATACGCAATTGATTATTATGGAACATTAATTTCGTCAGGTGGCACGGCAGGATATTGTATGATTACTCTACCCGATGACTTTCCGTACTCTATATATTACATTCAAGCACTCTTAAACTCTAAGTATTTGGAATGGTTTTCGGCATTAATTGGCGAAGTGTTTAGAGGAGGTTACATTGCCCGAGGAACTAAAGTATTGAAGAAATTACCGATTAGAACAATTGACTTTGATAATCAAGCTGAAAAAGCAATGCACAACAACATTGCAAATCTTCAAAAGGAATTAATTGATATTCAGGGGAAAATTGATAAAAACACAGGGAATGACAGAAAACGAATTCCTTTGCAACGCCAGTTTGATATTCAAAAGAAAGAATTGGACGAAACACTTAATGTATTGTTTAACTTGGGAAAAAGCGACAGCCAGATTCCTTTAATTTCAGAATTGTATGCAACTAATTAAAAATGCATCTAAGGAAAAATTAAGGGGTGGTTTTTACACTCCTGAACCAATAGCCTCATTTATTTTAAGATGGGCATTTAACGGAAATAAAGAATTGGACATCCTCGAACCAAGTTGTGGAGATGGTGTTTTTTTGGAAGAAATCCAAAAAGGGAATTATGACTACAATTCAATTACAGCCATTGAGTTTGATGAGATAGAAGCAGAAAAATCAAAGAATATTGGTTTAAGTAAATCAAAAATTATCAATTCTGACTTTCACGATTTCTGCATAAATACAAAACAAAAATTTGACTTAATTGTTGGAAATCCGCCATATATCCGTTACCAATATTTTGACAGAGAACAACAGAAGTTTGCAGCAGATATTTTCGGGAAAGCGAAGCTAAAATATTCAAAACTTACTAATGCTTGGGTTTCTTTTGTTGTTGGTTCATCTTTGCTATTAAAAGACGAAGGGAAAATAGGTTTTGTTCTTCCTGCCGAAATATTACAAGTCTCCTATGCTCAACCTTTGAGAGAGTTTTTAGGACAATTTTACAACAAAATAAATATTGTTTCTTTTGAAAAATTAGTGTTTCCAGATATTCAACAAGAAGTTGTTTTATTACTGTGCGAAAAGAATAAAACTAATTCACATCTGATTGAACACTTGGAATTAAGAGATGCTGACGAGCTTCAAAAATTGGATGTATCAAAACTAAAAAGTCCAAAGAAAAAGATTGACTTTAAGTCAAATAAGTGGACATTCTATTTCCTTGACCAAAATGAAATTGATTTTTTAGAACGACTTCAAAACAAGAAGACAATTCCTCTTTTAGGAGATTATGCGAAAGTTGAAGTAGGAATTACAACTGGTTCAAATCCATTCTTTACTGTTCCACTTTCTACTGTTCAGTTTTATAATTTGGAGAAATATGCAAAGCCATTAGTTGGTAGAAGCGTTCAAGTTCCAAGTGCAATTTTCACAGAAAAAGACTGGAATAAAAATCGAAATTCGGAAGCTCGAACACACCTGCTTACGTTCCCACCAATGGCTGATTTAAACGGTTCTGTTGGTGCAAGAGATTATATCGCTTGGGGCGAAGAAGCAGGAATAAATAAAGGTTATAAATGTCGAATTCGTGACGAATGGCAAATTGTTCCTTCTCAACGAATTTCTGACGCTTTATTTATTCGCAGAAATAATAAATACCCAAAGTTGATAATAAATGAGGCAAAAGCATATACAACAGACACGATGCACCGTGTAACAGTAAAAGAAAATGCGGAAATCAAGGCGTTAACAGCAAGTTATTATAATTCTCTTTCGCTTGCTTTCTCCGAGATTTGTGGAAGAAGTCACGGTGGAGGTGTTTTAGAACTAATGCCAAATGAAGTTGAGCGAATCCTTTTACCATACAATAAAAGCAATGCCGAATTACTGCCAGTAATCAATAAAATGGTTCGAGAGAAAAAAGACATTTCTGAATTATTAAAAATTACAAATGAAAAGATATTAAAAGAAAACTTCGGACTTACTGATTCTGAAATTGAGTTGGCTGATAATATTTGGCAAAAATTGAGTAAAAGGAGATTGAATAGAGGTAAGTAACTAACCTAAAAGCCATACACATTTGCAATTCGCTCAAACCAACGCTCAAACCAAAAATTGCAAAAGAGCATGTCTTTACCAACGCTTCTTTTGCCAACACAAAAAAACAAAATTACTGCATTACGAACTTTAATATTAAAGGTATAATAAAAACTTAAGGATGAATAAGCCCAACAGGTAACAGGCTAGAATAAAAAATAATGCAATGAGGCTGTCACATATAGTTTTGTGATTCTTATCAGCTCCGCCAAATTGAGAAGGTAAACGGTCTTTAATGCCACACTACCCATCCAGCAATCGTTATGCCCAAGCGAAAAACCACACCCCTTATTGACGAAACTTTCAATATTTTGAATTTTCGTCAATAAGGTATTTTTTTTGTCTAAAAAGACTAAAATGATAGAAAAAAAATATGTAAAACGATTAAGAAAACTCAAAGATCAAAACTTAATTAAAGTTATTACTGGCATAAGGCGATGTGGCAAATTTTATTCTAAAAAATACGCATTTGTGCCACAGTGCGTGGCACAAATTCCAGTTTCTATCAGCTCCACAAATCAGAGATTTACAAACGAATTATTTATTTTTACGGGTGTTCGTGATTGAGAAATTGACAGAGACGGAATCTGAAAACATCTCAGTAAAATCTCTGATTTGGTGGTCACTGAGCTTGTCGAATGTGCTTTATGCAAATTGAGAAGGTAAACGGTCTTTATTGTCACGCTACACATCTAGTAATCGTTGTGGGCAAACTAAAAAACACGTCACAGCAATAAAGAACATATTAGAAGAAATTAGCATTACACAAAAACAGCTTTAATTAAGACGAATATTGTTTTTATTTTATATATTTGAAAAATAATTACAAATACGCCATATAAAATGATTCTAGAAATTCGTTTAAGCAATTTTTTCTCAATAAAAGATGAAGTAGTTTTGGATATGAAAGCTGCCAGTCTAAAGAGTAAAAATGCCAGGTTACTTTCTGACAATGTGTTTTCATACAATAATACCGAGATTCTTAAGACTGCAGCTATATATGGGGCTAATGCTTCAGGCAAAAGTAATATTGTAAAAGCTATTCGCTTTTGTTGTCTTATGATTCTTAATTCAACTAATCATAATGAAAACACAAATTTTAATTATCGCAAATTTAAGTTTGGCAATTGCGAAAGTAAGCCTAGTAACTTCTTTATTAGCTTTGTGGTAAATAATATTGAGTATGAATACGCCTTTTCATTAATGCTCAATAAAATTGTGTCTGAATCGTTACATTATTATCCTAATGGAAGAATTAAGAAGATTTTTGTTAGAGATGAACAGGGAGGTAAAACTAAAAAAGAAAAGTACAGTTTTGGAACAGATATCAAACGTCCATTAGATGTAGCAGAAAACACTTCTGAAAAAACACTATATCTGTCACGTGCTAGTCAGATGGATCGTGAAATTGCAAAAAAACTGTTTATGTATTTTAACAGCACCTTTATCTTGGGTTATCTAGGACATAATGAGAAACAGGTTGATGAACTATTCAAAACCTACAAACCACAACTGATTACAGCTTTACAAATAGCAGATAGTGATATTGTAAACATTACTATCAAAAGAGTGCAAGCTGCAAGTAAAAAGCTGAATTTTAAGATTTCTGGCACAAAACTAGAAAATGCTCAATTGGAGGATGCAATGCAGGAACAATTGCAAATAAAAACTTTTCACAAAACTGATCCTAGCAAAAGTTTTGATCTGTTTACTGAAGAGTCTGAAGGGACAAAAAAACTGTTTGTCATAATGTTAAGTATTTTGGATATAATCGCCAATGATAAAGTTCTTTTGGTCGATGAAATTGGTGAAAGCCTCCATACAGATATTATCGAGTACATTTTCAACCTTTTTAGGGCAAGTGATAAAGCTCAGTTGATTTGTACAACTCACAATACTCACTTTTTAGATCTAACTAAATTTCGCAAAGATCAATTCTACTTTGTAAATAAAAAAGATGATGCATCCACTGACCTCTATTCATTATATGATTACAGTGATTTTAGAGATACTATGGATCTAGAAAAGGCTTATCTTCAAGGGCGCTTTGATGCTATCCCTTTTGTTAATGATTCAATTCAAAATCTAAAACAATTGATAGATGGCAAGTAGGAAACGACAAATATCACGCGGCAAAAAAATCAATCCAAAATTCTGGGTGTTTTGCGAAGGTGAAACAGAGGAAGCTTATATCAACTATTTACGTGTAAAATACCGATTGCCTGTGAAAATTATTACTGAGGTAACGGGTTCAAACATAAACAAACGTACTATCTCTACACATCTCGCAAAAAAAGAAAAGCACGAAAAAGATAAAGTATTCTTATTGTATGATGCTGATGTGGAAAGTGTATTAAAAAGGCTTGTAAAAATTAAAGATGCTCATTTATTAACGTCTAATCCTTGTATTGAACTTTGGTTTTTGATGCACTATAAAAATCAAACGGCTCATATTTCTGGTGAAGAGTGTATTCGACAACTCAACAATCGTAATCATAACAAGTACAAAAAAGGATTAATTGATAATGAGCTTGAACAACATTTAGAAAACAAACAAACAAACTGAAGCTTGCAAACGAGCAAAGAATTCAACACTTTTTGACAATCCTAGCTCA
Source organism: Bacteroidales bacterium (assembly GCA_965662645.1). GTDB lineage: Bacteria > Bacteroidota > Bacteroidia > Bacteroidales > UBA5342 > UBA5342. Next base: position 35,756 of record CBFIII010000026.1, on the reverse strand, counting down.
AACATTAATGAACTAATATTCGAGATCGAGAAAATTAAGAATGATCAATAAAAAAGGATGAAATAAAATAAAGCCCAGCAGGTAACAAGCTAGCATAAATAACATGGCAATGAGGCTGTTACACAACTTTCGGTGATTTGTATCAGCTCCACAAAATCAAAGATTTACAAACGAATTATTTATTTTTTACGAGTATCCGTTATTTACAATTAAAATACACACAATAAACAACATAGCACCAAAAAAAATCGTTTTATTTGTCTTTAAAACGGCTCCAATAATCATTCACCGTTTCTTTCATGTCACGATGGAGAAGTAGTAAACCGATAAGGTTAGGCAAAGTCATTAAAGCAATGGTCACGCCCGAAAAGACCCAGACTATCGTCGTATCGGTAAACGCCGCAACAAAAAAACCAAGGACATAAATAACACGATAAATAAACAAGGCCTTATGGCTACCGTTAAACAAATAACTCACGGCACGATCGCCATAATAAGACCAGGAAATAGAGGTTGAAAAGGCAAAAAGCAATAAACCCAACGTCACAATATATTGTCCCCAATCTCCTAATAAACTCCGTTTAAAAGCCTCTGCAGTTAAAGGAGCACTGTGCATTAATGATTCTCCCGTTAAGGTGATATCAGAGGTTTGAATAAAACCATCTTCAACAACAATATCGCCTGTATAGTTGGCATCGCCCGAAGTCACCACCACATCTTCAGCTACCGATTCCGCAGCCAAAACAGTAAAATCATTAACAACCATTAAACCATCTTCACATGTTATAACACCACTATAAAAAGGTAACTGTTTCTTGTTATTAATATGCAAAGAAAGAAGCTCTGCATCGTGAGCGTTGGTGTCTAAATAATCGCCCTGTAATACAGAGACATCTGACATATGAAATTCATTCGGTAATTTCTCCTTCCAAACTCCTGAAGAAAGCAAAACCAAGCCCGTTAAAGAACAAATAATGATGGTATCAATAAACGGTTCTAAGATAGCCACTATGCCTTCTGAAACAGGTTCTTTTGTACGAGCAGCAGCATGCGCGATAGGAGCCGATCCCTGCCCTGCTTCATTGGAAAACAAACCTCTATTAACGCCTCTATTAAAAGCAAATATCACCGATGCTCCAAGAAAACCACCCGTAGCAGCACTACCACTAAACACTTCTGAAAAGATAGATAAAAAAGCAGGAATGATGTGTTCATAATTGAAACCTAATACCGCAAGAGCTCCCACCACATATACAATGGTCATAAAAGGAACTAAACGCTCGGTAACTTTCGCAATTCGTTTTATTCCTCCAATAATAACTAAAGCCAACAACACCGATAAAACGGCACCAGTCAACACTTTATTTACACCCAAAGTAGCATAAAGTGAATTAGAGATACTATTAATTTGCGGCAAAGATCCCGTACCAAAAGAACTAAAAATAGTAGCTACAGCAAACATACCACCTAACCAATAACCCGTTTTTATCTGGCGTCCACTTTTCAAAGTAATGTTTAATTTTTTTTTCATAAACATCATAGACCCTCCTACCACACGACCATCTTTATCAAAGTCACGGTATTTATGCGAAAGCGTCACTTCTACAAACTTAGTACACATCCCCAACATAGCCGTCACCAACATCCAAAATAAAGCGGCTGGACCTCCGAGATGAATAGCCAAAGCGACCCCAGCAATATTACCCGTTCCTACCGTTCCCGATAAAGCCGTAGTTAAAGCTTGGAAATGCGACGTATCACCTTTATCATCCTTTTCATCAAACTTACCCCTAACAATCTGAAAGGCATGTTTAAAGAACCGAATCTGGGGAAACCCAAGATAAATAGTAAAAAACAGTCCAGTGCCGAGTAAAAAATAAACGAACCACTGACTTCCTCCTATCGCAGCATCTACAGTTGATAAAAAAGAGTAAATTTGTTGCATAATCACTTAAAGTTTGTGTAAAAATAATCAAATTATCACAAATCAGAAGTCTTAACTCTATTTTTTGAAACATCTCCCCTCTTTCATCACTCTTTTTCGTTAAAAACAAACACATCTAAGAGTAAAATGCGCTACAAAACATCAAATATCTCTCCATATAACATGAGGTGATGGTATAACATCCAGTCTATTTAGGAGAAGCCATTTTATTAACAAAAGGACTAAAAAAGAGAGATTCCATCTGATATTTATTAAATTTGCAACACTTTGAATAAAAATTTAAAAGACGAAGAAAAAGAGTTTATGCTCAACTTCTTTGAATAAAAAAACAACACATTATAAATCATTAAATAACAAGGTCTTTTTCTAATTTTCACACCTTAGAAAGGACTACTATTATGAAGACAATCACTGGAATTCAGCAAATGGGTGTAGGCGTGAAAAATGCCGCAGAAGCTTGGAAATGGTACCGCAAGATGTTTGGTATGGACATAAAAGTTTTCGAATCAGTTGATGTGGCCGAACTTATGCTACCACATACTGAAGGAAAAGCACGAAACAAATATGCCGCATTGGCTCTTAACCTTGAAGGTGGAGGTGGTTTTGAAATATGGGAACACCGTGGCCACGAACCCCGCTATCCTGATTTTGAATTAAAACTCGGTGATTTAGGTATTTTCATCACCAAAATGAAAACCCGAGATGCTGAAAAAGCCTTTGCTTTTCATAAAGAACAAGGTGTAGAAATCTTAGGTCAACTCTCAGAAAACCCAGCAGGCATAAAACATTATTTTGTCGTTGATCCTTATAATAACATCTTTGAGATAGTAGAAGAACCCGTCTGTTATAAAAAACAAAAATCAGTAAATGGTGGAGTCTATGGCGCCATCGTAGGTTGTTCGGATATTGAAAAATCATTGGTCGTTTATCAAGACATATTAGCTTATGACGAGATCATCTATGACCAAACAGAAATATTCTCTGACTTTGCACCACTGAATGGTGGAGAGAAAAAATGTCGCCGTGTATTACTACGCCATTCTAAAAAACGCATAGGACCATTTAGCAAGATGCTTGGCCCATCACAAATAGAATTGGTTCAGGTTTTTGATGGTGAACCACGCCATATCTACGAAAACCGTATCTGGGGCGAACCTGGATTTATTCACTTGTGCTTTGACATTGTAGGCATGAATGACTTGAAAAAAGAATGTGCAGAAAAAGGACACGCCTTTACGGTAGATAGCAATCCAGACGATGGTTTCTTTGAAATGGGAAAAGCAGGAGGACGCTTTACCTATATCGAAGATCCTGATGGCGGATTAATAGAATTTGTAGAAACAAAAAAATTACCCATCATTGAGAAATTGGGTATCTATATGCCTATAAAAGGAACAAAATCGCTCCCTAACTGGATGATTAACACCTTAGCTTGGGGACGTATAAAAGACTAAGTTTTTCACTCCAGTTCTTCAAAAAAAGGAGAGCTGGAGTAAAATACACCAAATCGATACACCCTATCTTGAAACCCATATTGTGGGTTTTATTTTCCACATTTTGCTGCGCATAATAAATGCACAATATAGAATTACATTTCTCTTTGTAAGAGAACTTTAAGAGACCAATAACGAAAGATGACTATGGCAAAACCAGTTGTAAAAACACCATTGATGAAGCAGTATTTTGAGATAAAAACAAAATACCCTGACGCCATATTACTTTTTCGTGTAGGTGACTTTTATGAGACTTTTTGCGAAGATGCTATAAAGGCATCAGGGATATTAGGCATCACGCTTACTCGACGCGCTAATGGCTCTGCCCAATCTATAGAGTTAGCGGGTTTTCCGCATCACGCCCTAGATACTTATTTACCCAAATTAATTCGTGCAGGACAACGCGTAGCCGTTTGTGATCAATTAGAAGATCCTAAAGCCACTAAAAACATCGTCAAACGAGGCGTTACAGAACTCGTCACTCCAGGTGTTTCTACAAGTGATAATGTACTCAATAACAAAGAAAATAACTTCTTAGCATCCATACATTTCTCTAAAAAGAATATCGGCGTAGCTTTTCTTGATTTCTCCACTGGAGAATTTTTAATTGCTGAGGGTAATGCCGATTACGTTGATAAACTCATAGGTAACTTTGCGCCTAAAGAGATCATCTACGAAAGAAGCCGTAGAGAAGATTTCATTCGTACTTTTGGAGAAAAACACTACACCTTTGAACTAGAAGACTGGGTGTATGAAGAAAACTCAGCCGAAGAACGTTTGCTCCGTCATTTTTCCGCAAAAAACCTTAAAGGTTATGGTGTAAGCAAACTTAAGTTAGCCACAACAGCCGCAGGAGCAATCCTACACTATCTGGATCTGACGCAGCATAAAAACATTGGTAACATCACCACTTTAGGTCGCATAGAAGAAGACCGTTATGTGTGGCTCGATCGTTTCACCATTCGCAATTTAGAACTCTTCAATTCTAATTTTGAAGGAGGCACTTCGCTATGTTCGGTATTAGACAGTACCCTTTCGCCCATGGGATCGCGCCTATTAAAACGCTGGATTTCATTTCCATTAAAAGATGTAGATCCCATACGCACCCGTCATAGCATTGTTCAATTTTTCTCTGAGAATGAAAATTTTGCAGAACATATTGCAGCACAAATTATGCTCGTTGGCGACATAGAACGTATCATATCAAAAGTGGCTACAGGTCGCATATCACCACGAGAAACCGTGCAATTAATGGTGGCACTCAAAGCCATTTCTCCCATCAAAGAGAATTGTAACAAGTGTGAGAATGAAGGTTTACGAAGCATTGGAGATCGCCTTAATCCGTGTAATGAAATTGTTAAACGCATAAAACAAACCATAAAAGCAGAACCTGCCGCACAAATTAATAAAGGCGGCGTGATAGCTGACGGCTTTAATGTAGAGTTAGATGAACTACGCGAAATCGCTTTTAATGCCAAAGACATCCTAGCCAAGATGCTAGCGCGAGAAAAAGCGGCCACAGGCATCGACAGCCTAAAAGTAGGCTTTAATAATGTTTTTGGTTATTACCTAGAAGTACGTAACACCCACAAAGACAAAGTTCCACCAGAATGGAACCGCAAACAAACACTCACTAGCGGCGAACGCTATATCACCGAAGAACTCAAAGAATTAGAAACAAAAATACAAGGTGCTGAAGAGCGCATTCACATTTTAGAAACACAGTTATACTCAGAACTGGTTCTTAGCTTAATAGAATACATGTCGGCTGTACAAATAGACGCCAACCTCGTTGCTCAACTGGACTGCTTACACTCTTTTTCCACCGTTGCCATACGCAATCAGTATTCGCGACCAGAAATACTAGACGACGACATCCTAGACATCAAAGAAGGACGTCATCCTGTAATAGAACGACAATTACCCGAAGGAGAACCTTACATTTCTAATGATGTGTATCTGGACAGCAAGAGTCAACAAATCATGATTATCACTGGACCTAACATGTCAGGTAAATCAGCTTTGCTTCGTCAAACCGCCTTGATCACGTTGATGGCTCAGATTGGGAGTTTTGTACCTGCCAAACAAGCCAAGATAGGCATTGTAGATAAAATATTCACGCGCGTAGGTGCTTCAGATAACATTTCGCAAGGAGAATCCACCTTTATGGTAGAAATGAATGAAGCAGCGAGCATACTAAATAACATCTCGCATCGCAGTCTGATTCTCTTTGATGAATTAGGCCGTGGCACCAGCACTTATGATGGCATCTCCATTGCGTGGTCTATCATAGAATACATTCACGAACACCGAAAAGCCAAAGCGAAAACGCTCTTTGCCACGCACTACCATGAACTAAATGAAATGGAGAAATCCTTTCCAAGGGTTAAAAATTTCAATGTGTCGATCAAGGAAGTAGATAATAAAGTCATCTTTATGCGCAAACTAAAAGCTGGTGGTAGTGCTCATAGTTTTGGTATTCATGTAGCCCGCATGGCCGGCATGCCACCAAGCGTTGTGCACCGTGCTCATCAGGTATTAGAAGATCTAGAACGCGGACGTGATACTCAAACGCCCATATCAAAACCAGTGGATGATATCGCCGATCACCGCGAAGGCATGCAACTGAGTTTTTTCAAATTAGACGATCCTGTCTTAGAACAAATAAGAGATGAGATATCGGGTATAAACATCAATAACCTCACCCCTGTGGAAGCCCTCAATAAATTGAATGAGATAAAAAAAGCAATTGGAAAATAAGACGTTTTTATTTAAACACACACTTTTTTATTGACCCATGACTTTTTCAATGTCTTTGTTGGATCTTATCATAAAATAAGCGCTAAACTAAATGGTGGTGCAAGCCCCAATAGACAATTTAGTACTGCATTCTTTTGAAATAATTCTAAATTTTGTCAGTAAGAGGTATAAAAAAACTGTACTAAGTAATAGGAATCATTAAATGTCGTGTTTTAAATAATCCAAAATTTGATTTTTACCAAGTTCATCAAAAAGGTAAACTTGTATATAAATTTGCGTAAATTTATTTTTCATAATATTCTACTTTTTCACTTCGCTCCGCTGGAGCTTTGACCTGATAATTAACACATTGCTATAAACACTATGCTCCGCTGGAGCTAAATTCAAACTGTGACCGAATTTAACATCGAACTCAGGTTAATAAATACGAGTAGAAATATATTACCCACACAAAATAACAGAAAGCAAAAAGCCTCACTAATATGGTGAAGCTTTAAATGTTTCTTTTGAAAATTTCAAAATAGTCTTGAGCATAAAAAAAGGTATAATGGTGAGTTTTACCTCAACATTATACCTTATATAAGGATAGACACAAAGTCTAATTATTTCAGTTCAATACGCGCTTTTACTTTTTTAGGATCGTGAACAAAAGACTCGATATAACGGTACTTTTTTTCATCAAATAAATCGGCAATAGTCACTAAGATACCTGTCTCTTCAACATCTCCAAACACATCATTTACAGAGGTTCCAAAGGTCCGCATCGTAGGTGATAAATTCATATAAGCACTTACCAATGGAGGGATATTAGCCCCAAAAGAACGTACTATTTTATTCAACTTTTTGTAATTAGATTTATAATTATCTTCCGTAAAAGTCTCATCAATAATCTTCTTATCAATTTTCACTTCTATAGGATCAAAAGGCCAAACCAAACGATCGTTATCAGGAAAAAACTTATGTAAAAAAGATAAGATATAATCACGCGCTTCGGTATGAAAATCAGAATACATGGTGACTTTACCAAAGAAATATTTTATCTCAGGATGTACCACTGCCAACGCACCTAACCCATCCCAAAGATTATCTAACGCAAAAAGAGATTTAGCACCTGCCTTTGAAGATTGATATTCTGGCTGAACAAAAGAACGTCCCAACTCAATAGTATAAGGAAGAAACTCTTTTAAAAATTGATCAGAAAAATCAAATAAACGAGCTGTAGCAATCATCAAATGACCATCTACAACAGGTATTTGAGTACCAAACTGATAACGATATCCGCCGATGATCTCTTCACTATCAGGATCCCACAATATCAATTGACTGTAAGGATTTTCCTGAGTATCATATTTATCAATATCAGATGATTTACCAGTACCACCACCCGCTGAACGAAAAGAGATTTCACGCAAACGACCAATTTCACGCATTATATTAGGCGAATTATGATGTGTAATGACATAGATATCATTATTAGCCTTATTAGTAGGCCTTAAATACTTATCAGCAGTCAATTCTGCCTTTATCAACTTTCGATCTACCTTTTCGATAATTTCTTCCATAAAAAAAATGATAATTGTTTTCTAAAAAGTAAGCACAAAAGTAAGTTAAATCTGTTCAAAATAATCTTCTTTTCTAATTTTTATTCCTCGAATGAATTTATTATCAAGCAACATGAAATTTTAAAAATAGCCAAGGAAAACCTAAAGAAAACATGGGAGAAGAGACATGATTGATCAAAAACAAAATCTTCATTAAGGCACTAAATCATAGACTCGTTTTTTCATTTCGGCAGACCATTGTTCTGGCGTTTTTTCTTTTGTAAAATGGGTATAAGGAACAGGCTGACCTACCGTAATAACCATTTCCATGTGACTATTGCGCCAAGATTCATCTACAAGATATAACATTTCCAAATTAGCTTTTATACCTAAACGCTTACGCCAATTAGCCAAACCATAAAAGAAATTAGAATTGCGACCACTCACGTGAATAGGAATAACATCACGTTGATAACGAATAGCATTAGAAATTAGATTTTTACCCCACTTAAGATCTCGTATCACACCCTTTTGGCGTCGCGATACCAAACCCGCGGGGAAGGTAAAAACAGGATGATCGCCCTGATGAGCTAATATAATCTTACGCGCTGTGTCTCGTGCTTGTCCGCCATGCTTATTGATAGGTAAAAAGACCGGTTGCAAATTTAAGAGGTGCATCAAGATATCATTGACCATAAATTTCATTTCAGGATAACGATGTCCCAATATATCGATCAAAGCAATACCATCTAAGCCACCTAAAGGATGATTGCTGGCAAAAATAACGCGTTCGCCCTGTGTTGGCAGATTTTCTTCTCCCACCAAGCTCACATGAATATCAGCATAATCGATATAAGCCTTCGCAAAATCAGGACCATATTTATCATTAGCCACAGCGAGAAATTCATTCAGGTAATCCTGATGTATTATCCTCTTAAGGTAACAAAGAATAAACTTAGGCAGTAAACGGTAAAGTTGAGGATTTTTGTCTTTAAAAATATCATCTATGTAAACGGATTTCAGCTGTTCTTGGCTCATCAGGAAAAATTTTATTTATGCAAAGATAATAAACATGGAGCTTATAACGAACGCATCACCACAAGACCTCCTTGAGAAAAAGCAATACGAAAAGAATCAGACAGTGCTTCATTAAGCGTGCCACACCACCAATTTGTCAACGTCTTATTACTAATTGGATACTTCAACCCTTGTGTCGTAAGCATAGGATTATTGACAACAGTAAAAATAGAAACTTGCTGTCCGGGAAAAGAACACATCTGAGCAGAATGATACAATGGCGTAAAAAGACCGAAGTCAGACATCATTTGCAAGGTTAACTTCCCTCCATGCTCAACCAAAAGACCAATATTACCCAAGGTGTGATCTTCGCGCTCACCCGTAGCCCCTAATATCATCACTTGATCTAATCCTAACTCCAAAGCTTTATGCACCGCTTTGGTCAAATCATTAGTATCCTGATCGTCGGAACCATCGGAAATAATAGCTTCAAATTCCTCTCTGTATGACTGTGGTAAAGAATCCATATCACCCACAATATAACTGGGCTTGAGCCCGTAATGTAATAATTTAAGGGTAGCACCATCACAACAAATAATAAGCTCAGCTTGGTCTAAAAACGCCAACACTTGCTCATTTTCAGGAAATAAACCGTCCGCCAATATCACGGGCACTCCTGGTTTTAAATCATTTATTATATGCATTGAATTATAAACTATGTACAATTAAAAAAATGCTATACCTTACTGAAAACAGAGAAAGTATTACATTTAAACTTTTATTATTTGCTACAAGCTGTAGGAAATAAAACCCTCAATGTGGGATTAAAAACGCGATAAATCTTTTTCCTGCTTAAGGGTTAACGTTTTCTTCCATTGCCAATACCCCACCACAGACAAAGCCGCATAAAATGCAAAAAGCACGACTGTAGGATACAGACCTTTGTAAATATATAAACCCAAAGATACACTATTGACAAGAATCCAAAGCCACCATTGCTCTAAAATTTTGCGTGCCAACATCCACGTTGCTGTGATGCTTAATGCGGTAGTAAAAGCATCCCAATAAGGAAGAGGAGAATCGGTATAATGCACAAGGATGAAAGAAATCAACACAAACAAAAGCACACTCACCGCAAGTAAAATCCAAGCCAACTTAACGTACAAATGCACGATGGGCAAATCCTCCTCAGCCTCATTACTACTTCCCCGCCACCAATACCACCAACCATAGATGCTAACTATTACATAATAAAACTGCAAGCCCATATCTGCATAAAACTGCGCTTTATAAAAAATAAAGATATAAAATAAGGACGTCAAAATACCCGTTGGCCAAAGCAGAGATTTTTCCTTAATTTCGAAATAAAGAAACAAAACACCGAGTACTGCCCCTATAATTTCGATATAATTATTGATTATCCAATCGTACATACTTGTAAAGTATAAGTATTAAAAATGTTGTTTAAAAATAGCCAATCGCCCTCACTTACCTTTATTTCACCTAAAGGAATCTAAATATTTCTCCATTAAAAGATAAAGGAACACAAAGGAAGTATGATTTTTAACAACTATAAAATTTATAAATAAAAAACTACCCCACTGCAAGCAGACGGGGTAGTAAGTTAGAAAATACTCTATTATTCGCAGCAAGCTGCGGGAAATAAAACCCACAACGTAAATTTAAAGTGTCTCAAGTCAAAAATAGCAACAATAGATCACCACTCATCTTAAAACACTTCTTTAGCCTACTATTATTTTTTCTGTTTTAACTAGAAACGCATCACCAGTTTCACAGCATAATTTCTAAAAGCCTGAGGGAAATAATACGTCCAACGCTGAACACCATTCCAAACGTATTTACCACCATAAGCATCACTCACATAATCCACATCAAAAAGATTATTGACCATAACCTTAACTTCCAAATAATCAGCAAAAGACATATCCCATTTATAACCTAATACTAAATCATTCACAAAATAAGCATCTAATTTAGCCTCTTCTTCTGACGTATTATCAAAATACTGCTCTCCCACATATTTAGAATTAAATGCTAATGAAAGATTTTCAATCGGGAAAAATGTCAAAGCACTAGCACCCACTACATTTGGAGAATAAGCAATATCTGTTTCACCCAATTCAAAACTTAAATCTTCTACATATTCTGTAAAGTTATCTATTTTGTTTTGACTAAACGTAGCATTAGCATCCCACTTCAACCATTTCACAGGAGCATAAGACATACTCAACTCCAAACCAGCACGATAACTCTTATCCACATTGGTCATCATGTCATAGCCCACACTATTCTTTTCACCCGTAGGTACCAACTGATCTTTATAAGACATATAAAAAACATTGGCCATAGCCGTAAAATTTGACTCTGAAAATTGATAACCTAATTCAGTATCATATAAGGTCTCAGCAGTAGGTTTTTCAGCAGAAAACTCTGCAGGATCACCCCAAGCATCTTTTAAAATACTACGACTAGGTTCACGATTAGAAACTCCAAATGAACCAAAAGCACGATGCTGACCAAAAGTATAAGATAAACCAGCTTTAGGATTAAGAAAATTATAGGTTTCATTAATATCTAAATCAGCCTTTCCATAATCACTGTTCTGTCCTTCTAATTCATAATTGACATAACGGTATTGCAAATCGGCATAGGCAGCCAACTGAGAACTTACATTATAAGTCGCTTTAGCAAAAGCACCTAAATCATCTTTAACAGAATTATTGAAATAATATTGATAATCAACAGGAATACCAGGATTAAACTCCGACCAGATCACTTTTCCATAATGATCGCCATCATAACGGTTACCCGAAGCACCAAAGACCAACATTAAGTCATCCACATCATATTCTAAAGAAGCTGTAGCACCATAAAAATCATTCTTCAACCATTTTTGTCTAACCAAATCGGATTCCACAATCGTATCATTTTGAGCATTGGTAATAATACTAATGTTAGAATATCCATATTCGCTCAAATCTTCATCATCTTTCATTTGTTCATAATAACCTTCGCCGTGCGTATAATGCACTGCGGCCTTCAATCGCAATTCCTCAGAAAACTTGTGTGAAAAATGAGCTTGAATATGATTTTGCCAATAATTATCTTGCTGATCATCATAATAATGCTCCACGCCATCTTTATCAGAATATACACCAGCCGTATTAAAGGTACGATCAGTTGCCATAATATATGGCTCTACGCCCCACCAACTAATACCTGTATGCTCTTCGTTACCAAACACCTTCACACGAAAAGTAGTTTTATCCGAAAAATAACCACCAGAAAAGAAATAAGACTTATGATTCATTGCTGTATGATCAATATAACCATCACTACTCAAAGCAGACAAGCGTGCGTTAAATACAAAATGATCCTTGATCAAACCTGTATTAGCTTGCACACTATTTTTGAAGGTATTATAAGAACCTGCATACGATGAATATTCCGCATAAGGATTAGCATCATACCCTTTGGTCTGCATGTTAACCGAAGCTCCAAAAGAAGCTGCTCCATTAGTAGAAGCGCCTACACCTCGCTGAATTTGTATATCAGAAACAGACTCCGTAATATCGGTCATATTCACCCAAAATACGGTTTGAGATTCCGCATCATTCAAAGGAATACCATCTACCGTCACATTGATACGTGATGGATCAGATCCACGAATACGAAATTTAGTATTTCCGAAAGGCAACCCATTTTCTGTAGAAGTCACAATAGAGGGCGACAATTTTAACAAATCGGGTAATTCTGACCCCGTATTACGCTCCTTAAGTTGTTCTGCATCAATATTATTAATAGCAAAAGGAGCATCATCACCTGCACGTGTAGCACTCACCTCAAAATCATCATAAACAACAGGTGCTACATTCATCACCACACTCAAAGGTTTTACCGTTTGATCATCTACCGAAACAGAAAGAGATTCATAACCCACTCGTGAAAAATGAAGCACAAATCCACGACGCGCCTGCTCCAAAGAGAAAGCTCCATCTTGAGTGGTTACCGTACCTAAATGTGATTTTTTGATATATACATTTACTCCTTCTATAGGCTGATGCTCTACATCCAAAACACGCCCTGAGATAACTTGCTGAGCCGACATACCCCCTAGGGCAAACAGCACCATAACTAATGTCACTAATGTTCTCATATTTCAATTATTTAAAAAAATTACAAAACAAGACAAACCCAGCCAAAACCCGAAGAGGCTTAAACTTAGAATATCACTGAAACACAAAAAGGAGAATTTGAATCAAGGGAAAGTTGATTTCCTGCGTCGGCATTATCCGTGTCAGGTTCAAAGGGTATGTTCTCAGCCTTTTTAGGGCACCCCTATCGTGTTGCGTCGGCAAAGATACAAATTAAAATATCAAAATCCGAAGAAGAATATCAATACGCCACATACCCCCTAAAAAATAACTCCTTAGACCATTCAGAGTCCCCACTTTTCATTAAAAATAACAATACCAAGCATTTGAAATAGAAAAATAAGCACTACAAGCCATTAAACAATCCCCTACAAATCACTAATCAGCAAGGGTGTTAATAACTTTTTAACACAAAGTGGGAGGATGTGGGATAATGTGGGGTAATATGTCGTACATTTGCTACAATAAAATCAAGAGGATGTCTTTCATTGGAAACTATACCGTAAAATCAGACGCAAAAAACCGCATTGCCATACCGGCCACTTTTCGTAAGCAAATAGCTGAAGAAAACGAGTCTAGATTTGTCATACAAAAAGATATTTTTCAAAACTGCTTGATTTTATATCCACAAAGCGAGTGGCAAATACAAGTAGAACAGCTACGCAAAAACCTGAATCCTTACAACAGCAAACACAAACGATTTAAGGCTCAATTTTTCAGAAATACGGCAGAAGTAGTCCTCGATAATGGCGGACGCATCCTACTTCCCAAGCGTCTGATGGATCTGGTAGGCATAGAAAAAGAAATAGAAGTAGCAGGAGCCGACACCACAATTGAGATTTGGAACAAAGAGATTTATGACAATTACGGCTTAGACAGTGAAGAATTTGCAACATTAACCGAAGATATCCTGGGAGGACAAACAGACAAGCCCATCACCATAGATAGTTAAACAAAGCACAATGAAAGACACAGCCTATCATATTCCCGTTCTACTGAACGAAAGCATTGCCGGAATGAACCTCAAGGCTAATGGCATCTACCTTGACTTAACATTTGGCGGAGGCGGACACACACGCGAAATACTAAAACACCTCAAAGAAGGACATCTTTATGGTTTTGATCAAGACGAAGATGCCATAAAGAACATTCCAGAGAGTGATAACTTTACCTTTATCAGGAGTAATTTCTGTTATATTGAAAATTTCGTAGAATACTATAAACTCGATGGCGTAGATAGCATCTTAGCCGATTTAGGCGTATCCTCACATCATTTCGATGAAGCGGAACGGGGGTTCTCGACTCGTTTTAACGGTCCGCTGGATATGCGAATGAATACAAAAAGCACACTAACAGCGGCCAAAATACTCAACGAATACGATGAAAAAGAACTCGCCGATATTTTTTATTATTATGGTGAAATAAAAAACGCCAAGAAATTAGCAGCAAAAGTATGCTATCGCCGTCAGGCAAAAGCATTAGAGAACATAGCTGAGTTTATAGAAATAGCGAAAGAATGCACACCACCCAAAGTGGAAAATAAATATTTCTCAAAAGCTTTTCAGGCCATTCGCATAGAAGTAAATCAAGAATTAGAAGTCTTAAAAAAAGCACTAGAAGCTTCCTTTAATGTCCTTAAGCCAGGTGGTCGCTTAGTGGTAATCACCTATCATTCATTAGAAGATAGATTGGTAAAAAACTTTTTCAAGACAGGAAATTTTGAAGGAAAATTAGAAAAGGATTTCTACGGTGCCAGCAGTTCACCTTTTGAGCTGATCAACCGTAAAATAATTGTTCCCCCAAAAGAAGAATTGGAACGTAACAGTCGTTCACGAAGTGCCAAACTACGCATTGCTATGAAAAAATAAAAACCACAGTCGCATGAAAAACTTAAAAGACATAAAATTTGACACTAAAGACATCAGGAGCGTACTTGATGGAACATTGTTTTACAAACGTCTTCTCAAAAACAACTGGCCCTACATCATTTTCCTAACATTCATTGCTGTCTTTTACATTGGCAACCGCTACAAAAGCGAAGATCAGTTATCTCGCATAGCACATCTGGAAAAAGAAATTACGGATCTACGGTACGAAGCCATCACGACCTCTGCCGAACTAATGAGCATCAGTCGCCAATCTGAAGTCTTACGTTTGGTCAAAGACCGCGACATTGGACTAGAAGAATCAGTAAAAGCACCTCAACGCATATACATTGATAAATAAAATTTAAAAACCACAGTTCCCGAATGACACGTCGTAAAGAAGTTAATACAAGATTAAAAATCATATTTGCACTATTTGTGGTGAGTATGATCATGGTACTTGTACAAATTATTTCTTTACAATTTTTCCAAGAAGAAAAGTGGGAGGACAAACTAGCAGAATATGAAAGCACCGAATTTGAAGTCACAGCCGACCGTGGCGACATACTCGATTGCGAAGGACGTCTATTAGCGAGCTCCATCCCTTCCTACGAATTATATATGGATATGCGTGCCGGAGGACTAAACAACAAACTCTTTTACAATAACATAGATAGTCTTTCTTATTACCTATCACGCACCATACGCGACAAAAGTAAAAATCAATATAAAAGAGATTTAAAATGTGCTTATGTGGCAGGCAAACGCTACTACAAAGTGTGTCGTCGCAGATTATCATATAACGAATATAAAGAGATCAAACAGTTTCCTCTTTACCGTTTAGGCAAAAACACCAGTGGTTTTATAGCCCAAAAGATAGATCAGCGCAAACTTCCATTTGGAGTACTAGCAGCACGAACAATAGGTTATTACAATCCAAAAGAAAACCGAGGTGTTGTAGGCATAGAAAATGCATACGACGAATATTTAAAAGGGATTTCGGGTAGTGAAATACATAAAAAAATAGCAGGAAGCTGGATAGCCATACGTCAACGAGAACCCATCAATGGGAAGAACATCAAGACCACTATAGATGTTGACATTCAAGACATTGTAGAAACTGCATTGCAAAAACAAATGGAAGCCTACCAACCCGTATTTGGCACAGCCATTGTTATGGATGTAAAAACTGGTGACATAAAAGCTATAGCCAATTTAGGTCGTACAAATAATGGTGGTTACTGGGAAAAATACAATTATGCTATAGGCTCCTCGATGGAACCTGGATCTACCTTTAAGTTAGCCAGTATGCTCGTTGCTTTAGAAGATGGCACCATACACCTCAGCGACACAATAGACACAGGCAATGGCTCCTACAAATTCCATGGTGTCACCCTTACTGACAGTCATGAAGGAGGTTTTGGAAAATTAACAGCAAGAGAAGTATTTGAACACTCCTCTAATATTGGAGTCGCTAAAATCATATACGACAATTACAAAGAACACCCAGAACGTTATGTAGATCGCCTCTATGCAATGAGCCTTAATGAACCCCTTAACCTAAGTATTAAAGGAGAAAGCAACCCCTACATCAAATACCCAGGCAGTGACAGCTGGTCAGGAAT
The DNA here is from genome assembly GCA_965662645.1 of Bacteroidales bacterium. Taxonomy (GTDB): domain Bacteria; phylum Bacteroidota; class Bacteroidia; order Bacteroidales; family UBA5342; genus UBA5342. The sequence goes on along the minus strand of CBFIII010000026.1, from coordinate 19,335 downwards.
TTCATTACCATGGATGTCTATTGGTTACGAAGTATCGCTTCTACCTCTTCACACCTTAACATTTTATAATGCAGTAGCTAATAACGGAAAGATGGTACGCCCACGTTTTGTAACAGATATTATGCAAAATGGGAAAAGCATTAAGTCGTTCGACACTCAAGTAATCAATCCATCCATCTGTTCACGCAGCAGCATAAACAAAGCACACGAACTATTAGAAGGCGTAGTAGAAAATGGAACAGCCATCAACCTGAAAGAAAGCCGACTTAAAATAGCAGGAAAAACAGGAACAGCACGCGTAGCCGATGCCAACAAAGGTTATGGAAATTATAGGTTCAGCTACAGAGCGTCCTTTTGTGGTTATTTTCCAGCAGATAAACCTTTATATTCTTGCATAGTATTAGTCGAAAGTCCTAGTCAGAAAGGTATTTATGGTAATGTAGTAGCGGGTACTGTATTTCGTGAAATAGCAGATAAGATATATGCTCAACAATATGACTTACAGATGGATAATGAGCAAGTGGCGGAAAAGACAGACTACAATGTCCCCGTTTGTTTAGATGGCAACAGAGAAGAACTTATGACCGTTTATACAGAGCTGAACACGAAAACACAACTAGAAGGACATCAAGAAAAATGGGTTAACACCTATAATAAAAATGATCATATCACTTTGAAAGGACAACGTTTGCAAGACAACCTCATGCCAAACATACACGGTATGGGAGCCAAAGACGCCATATACATCCTTGAAAACAAAGGATTAAAGGTACACCTCAAAGGACAAGGAGCCGTGCAATACCAATCTATTCCTAGTGGAACACGCATACGAAAAGGGCAAAGAATCAATATAGAACTCAACTAAAGATGAAAGCATTAAAAGACATTTTAGAAGGCATAACAATTGTCAACGTTAACGATTATAAGAATATTAACATTGAAACTATAGCCATAGATTCTCGTAAAGTAACACAAAATGGGCTTTTCATTGCTCAAAAAGGAACACAATCGGACGGACACGCTTTTATTGATAAAGCCATAGAAAACGGTGCAACATGCATAGTACATACCGAAGACGTAGAAGAAAAAGAAAACATCACATACATCAAAGTAAAAGATGCAGCCTCAGCCACAGGTCTTATTGCTTGTAATTTTTATAACAATCCGTCGAAAGAAATGAAACTAGTAGGCGTAACAGGAACCAATGGAAAAACAACCATTGCCACCCTGCTCTACCGTCTTTTCAGATCATTAGGTTACAAAACAGGTCTGCTCTCCACCGTTTGCAATTACATAGACACCAGAGAAGTAAAAGCAACACACACCACACCAGACGCGATAGCTATTAATGCACTCATGTCCGAAATGGTAGAAGTGGGATGCGATTATTGTTTTATGGAGATAAGCTCGCACGCCATAGATCAAAAAAGAATAGAAGGTTTAGATTTTGATGGCGGTATATTCACCAATATCACACGCGATCATCTGGATTATCACAAGACTTTTGAAGCTTACCGTGATGTAAAAAAACGCTTCTTTGATCAATTAAAACCCGATTCATTTGCCCTGACTAATACGGACGATAAAAATGGCATGTTTATGCTACAAAACACAGCAGCTCGTCAGCACACTTACTCATGCCGCTCTATGGCAGACTATAAAGTAAAAGTGCTAGACGATAATTTTGAAGGCATGCAGTTAGAATTTGATGGACAAGATACATTTATGCAATTTGTAGGACAATTTAACGCCAGCAATCTAGATGCTGTTTATGCCACAGCGATGGAATTAGGTGCCGAGAAAGAGGAAGTACTGATTAAGATGAGCACATTGACCCCCGTAGATGGTCGTTTTGAAACCATACGAGGAAATGACATCACCGCCATTGTGGACTATGCACACACCGATGATGCACTACGTAATGTGTTGGATACCATCAATGATATTCGCAAAGGAGCGGGACAGTTAATTACGGTAGTTGGCGCAGGAGGCAATCGCGACAAAGGCAAACGTCCTATGATGGCACACGAAGCGGCCATAGCTAGTAATCAAGTCATTTTAACCTCAGACAATCCTCGCTACGAAGATCCTGAAGATATCATAGCAGATATGATGGCTGGCATCGACGCTTCACAAAAACGCAAAACATTAGTCATCACCAATAGAAAAGAAGCCATAAAGACAGCCTTAACCTTAGCTCACAGTGGCGATGTAGTTCTGATAGCTGGAAAAGGACACGAGACCTATCAAGAAGTAAAAGGAGAACGCACTCACTTTGACGATAGAGAAATCGTACGCGAATTTTTTAAATAATAAAAAGAACACTTAAAAAAATACAATCAACCATTAGAAACCTAATAATATGCTTTACTATCTATTCGATTATCTACAACAACTTAATGTTCCAGGAGCAGGAATGTTCCAATTCATCTCATTCCGTGCTGGTGTGGCCATGATCCTTTCATTATGGTTAACAACAGTGGTTGGAAAACGCATTATAAAACGTTTGCAAAAACAACAGATAGGAGAAACCATTCGTGACTTAGGTCTAGAAGGCCAAATGAGTAAAAAGGGAACCCCCACCATGGGAGGACTCATTATTATAGCAGGCATATTACTCCCCATACTACTGATAGGAAAACTAGATAACATCTACCTTATTCTGATGATAATAACCACAATATGGTTAGGATTAATGGGTTTTATCGACGATTATATTAAAGTAATAAAAAAGAATAAAGAAGGCTTAGCAGGACGAATAAAAATAATAGGACAAGTAGGTTTAGGCATCATTATAGGCGTAACCATGTGGCAGTGTGACGACATTGTAGTACGCAAAAACATACCCGTCTATCAACAAGGCACTTCAAAAATAGTAGCACAACAAACATTAGATGTAAAAGCCACCCATACAACAGTACCCTTTATAAAGAGTACTAACTTTGAATATTCCGATCTTTTCTCTTTTATGGGGGATAAAGCCGAAAAAGCAGGATGGATTTTTTATATCTTTCTCATCATAATCGCGGTAACAGCCGTATCTAACGGAGCCAACATGACCGATGGTTTAGATGGACTAGCCACAGGGACATCAGCCATAATAGGTACAACTTTGGGTATCTTAGCTTATGTCACCAGCCATGTAGAATTCTCAGAATACCTGCATTTAGCCTATGTACCACAATCAGAAGAACTCGTGGTCTATATCGCCGCTTTTGTAGGTGCTTTAATTGGTTTTTTATGGTTCAATTCCTATCCTGCTCAAGTATTTATGGGCGATACCGGAAGTTTAAGTATAGGAGGTATCATTGGCGTTTTTGCCATATTGATACACAAAGAATTACTTCTCCCCATCTTATGCGGTATTTTCTTGGTAGAAAATGTAAGTGTGATGCTTCAGGTAGGATACTTTAAATACACCAAGAAAAAATATGGCGAAGGACAGCGCATCTTCTTAATGGCTCCCCTACATCATCATTATCAAAAAAAGAACTTCCCAGAACCTAAAATTGTCACTCGTTTCTGGATAGTCGGTATCATACTAGCTGTAATGACTTTAATCATCACATTAAAAGTAAGATAATAGTAGAAAAACAAAACGTAGCAGAAAAACAAGAGCTAAAAGTCAAAAACAAATAGAAGTATGAAAAAAGAAAGAATTGTCATTTTAGGGGCCGGAGAAAGTGGAGTTGGTGCTGCTTTATTGGCGAAAGCTAAAGGAATTGATGTATTTGTTTCTGACTATAGCACTATTGAAGGCCACTATAAATGGGAATTGATAGAAAACGATATCCCTTACGAAGAAAATCAACACACCATAGAAAAAATACTAAATGCCACCACCATCATTAAAAGTCCTGGCATAGCAGATAGTGTGGAAGTGGTAAAACAAGCCAAGAGTAAAAAAATAGAAATCATTTCTGAAATAGAGTTTGGTAGTCGCTACACCAACGCCAAAATGCTCTGTATCACAGGCACAAATGGAAAAACAACCACCACTACTTGGACACATCATATCTTAAAAGAAGGCGGATTAAAAGTAGGACTCGCTGGTAACATTGGTCAAAGTTTAGCACGCCAAGTAGTAGAAGACAAATACGAAGTATATGTCTTAGAATTAAGTAGTTTTCAATTAGAAGGCATGTACAAATTCAAAGCCGACATTTCGGTATTACTTAATATCACACCCGACCACCTGAACAGATACAACAACGATATGCAGCAATATACCGATGCAAAAATGCGTATTATACAAAACCAAACCGACAAAGACTACACCATCTATTGTGCTGACGATCAACGTTTGGTAGAAGAAATAAAAAACATAAAACCCGCATCGAAAGTATTAGCCTTCAGCTACAAACCAAAACCAGAAAGTATATCAGCAGTCTATCAAGACTTAATGAAGATTGAAGTACCTGGCAAAGAAACACTCAGCATCAACATCCGCGATATAGCCATCCAAGGAAAACACAACATCTACAATTCCATGGCAGCAGGTATTTCTGCCTTTGCTATGAACATAAAGAAAGAGATCATAGCCGAAGCTCTAAGAGATTTTAAAGGTGTAGAACACCGTTTAGAAAAAGCGGGACAAGTAGCAGGTGTTCGTTTTATCAATGATTCTAAAGCTACCAACATCAATGCCGTATGGTATGCGCTAGACAGCATGAAAAGTCCTGTGGTCTGGATTGCAGGCGGTGTGGACAAAGGCAATGACTACACGGAATTACTCGATGTCATTGGTCAAGTAAAAGCTTTAGTTTGTCTAGGCAAAGACACAAAAAAGCTCCATAAAACATTTGACAACAAAATAAAAATAGTGGAAGATGCAGCAACCATGGAAGATGCCGTAAAAATAGCCTTTGAGTTAGCAGAATGTGACGATACCGTTTTATTATCACCAGCCTGTGCTAGCTTTGATTTATTTAAGAATTACGAAGAAAGAGGCAAAGCATTTAAACAAGCGGTGCAAACATTATAACCGGATTTAGGAATTATCTATTTACTTCATTAAGTAAAAAAAATGAAGCGCATACTCTACAAAAACATCAAGACTTAAAAGGTCAATAAATACAAAAGCCATGCAAACATTCTTCAATAAATTCTTTAAAGGAGACCCTATTATCTGGGGAATTATTGTGATGTTATCTATTATCTCCATCATTGAAGTATATAGCGCAACAGGGACTCTTGCGTTTAAATATCAAGATGGCAATACGAGCTATTACATTCTGAAACACAGTTCATTCATACTACTTGGCTTCATCTTTATATGGGTCATTCATAACATACCCAATCGTTTCTATACCCCATTAGCACCTCTGTTATTAATCATATCCATTATTCTATTAGGAGTTACCATTATGCGTGGCAGCAACATCAACGAAGCGGCACGATGGATCACGATCCCCTTTACCGGACTCAGTTTTCAACCTTCAGAATTAGCCAAGTTATCACTCATCATTTTTGCAGCAAAAAAACTGGCGCATTACCAAAAGGAAGAAGACGGACTCACCCCAGCAATGGCCTTTAAACCTATTATGATATGGACCCTTATTGTATGCGGACTCATAGCACCCGAGGATCTTTCTACGGCTGTATTAATAGGAGCCATTATGATGTTGATGCTTTTCATAGGACGTGTACCCATAAAATATCTTTTAGGCACTATTGGAGGCGGCATAGGCCTCATCATATTATTGATTTTAATTGCACCCCGTTTTGATGATGTCAAAATTTTTCACAGAGTAAACACATGGACTACACGACTTGAAACATTTAGTGATTCCGAAAATGCCACATTAGATGCGTCCTTTCAAGCAGATCAAGCTAAGATAGCCATTTCACGTGGTGGTATTTTTGGAAAATTCCCTGGCAACAGTCGCCAAAGCAACTACTTACCACATCCCTATTCTGATTTTATTTTTGCAATCATCGTTGAAGAAGGAGGTCTCTTAGCAGGTATATTTGTCATTTTCCTCTATCTGGTACTGATGTACCGCGCCATACTTACGGCACACCGGTGCAAACAAAGTATGTCGGTATTCCTCATTACAGGGCTCACCAGTGCTTTAGTATTACAAGCTTTCGCACATATGTTTGTCTGCGTAGGCATACTTCCCGTTACAGGGCAAACGCTACCATTTGTGAGTATGGGCGGCACCTCTCTTCTACTGACATCCACTTCATTTGGTATGATTTTAGGCATCACCCAATTTGATATGATAGAAGACAAAAACCATCCAGCAGAAGAATTTGAAACAGAAGAGGAATTCAAGACACCTTTATAAATATCATTATATAATTAGCTAGACTAATTATATTGTGATATTTTTAAACGACAAACACACCATTACCCGCAAGAAATACGAGCTTAATTTCTACTCAAAGTTGTTCCATAACTAAATCAATAGAAACACTAGGAGAATCAATTACTCACTTTATTTCACTTGTCAAACTGACGCCAAGAGAGAAATAAAACCCACAATATAAACCAAAACATACATTTCAAAAAAGAGAGTTTTACTATAGAAGTAGAACTCTCTTGGTATATAAAGACGTATAAAAAGACTAATTCATCTCATAATATTTACATGTACCATCTCTTTCTAGAATCAGGTTTTTAGATCGTTGTAATCTAATCTCTGAATTAGAACTGGCAATAATATGAGCATTCAATAAGAAAGCTCCACGAATAATAAATTTACTATTTACCAGATGAGCCTTCACGCTTTGCAAACCAACACCACGATACTGAAGTTCACCATCCGTACTGTTCACATCCAATAATTCGTAGCCACCACCACTGAGTTCTAACTTACCACGATTGATAACAACAGTAATATGAGGTTGTCCTTTCTTTATAAATAAATGCCCTTCAACTATAAAATCATCGGGATTATCACAAAATAAATCCATACCATTCCCCTTACTATTTTGAGTAGAAGACACCACCAAAGTATCACCACGCATCTCATAAACAGCATGACTAGGAACAGAATCCTTGTGTTCATAAAAGGAAAAATAGGCAGATGTAGAATCATTCTTTTTCAAATAAACTTTACACCCCTTTTCCACTAAAAGGCAATTAAATGAGGGCACACTATCCACATTTTCCACATAATCGACCTTACCGTTTTTAGCTATTTTACCATCTGAATCTTTTGCGGGAAAAGCAAATGGAATCAAAATCAAGACTAAAAAACTCATAAAACCTATAAATATTTTTCTACTTGTTTTCATTGTTCTATTTATTAATATCTTATATATAAGAGAAAGCAAAAGTAAAACCACGACTACCCCTACTAATGTAGAAACAACATCAGTATTAATCTGATGATTCGCAGACAAAGTCGGTACCAATGCTAAATTTCTCACCATTTCAACTCCAACTTATTTAATGACTTTAAGCAAAGGTTCCAAATCCTGCTCAGTGAGATGAAGCATCTCTACTTGTTTCACAAAATCGGGCAAAACATGGGTAAAGAAATCTTCTTTACGTTTAGTACGAATCTGATCGGCTGCACCCTCTGTTACAAAATAACCGATACCTCTTTTGTTAGCCACCACTTCTTCGCGTTGTAATTCTGTATATGTCCTCATAATTGTATTTTGATTAACCCCAGTAAGAGCAGCTTGCTCACGTACTGAAGGCAGTTTAGCACCTGCTACTAATTCGCCAGCAATAATTTTCTCGCAGATACTATCCGCAATCTGCTGAAATATTCCCTTATTACTTTTAAAATCCATATTAGACCTCCTTTTCTTTCAGTTTGTAAAAAGCATACGAAAGCACCGTAATTATTAGCAACACAGAAGTAATAATGATAATAAGATCTATGGACTGTAACTCTTCAACACTTTTGAAATGTTTCAAGAAAGCTGGAGGTCCTATTTCTAAATATCCATATAAAACATAGAAATAGTACCCCACCAAAGCCATCAGTCCCAATACAAAACCAACCGTTTTAAGCAAAGGATTTTTCTTAAAAACCACAGTACCTGCAAAAATAAGACTCATCACAACCAATAATATTGCGATACCAAAAACCACAACCATACCAAAAGCATAATCAAAATACTCATAGAGATTAAAACTCGAAATAGGTTCTACATGTAACATATCAGAACCTCTCAAGACTCTTATCACCTCAACAATAGGATAAACCAGTTTGCCCATCAGAAAAAACAAAACAGGAAAAAGGAAAAGGAAGCCCACATAACGCAGCACAAATTCAAAAGTAAATTTTTCCAAGATAGAAGCAGGCTCCATAAAATAATTCATCTGTGTCTCTTTTTTACGTAAAGCCGGAAAAGCATTGGAAATAAAAATCAGTAAAGTAATACCTCCAGAAACCATCATACTAATTCCCCATTGAGGAGATTGAAAAGAATGATTTTTTAACATCGGGAAAAAGAGAATAAAGAAAATCACTAAAGCCACAGAACCCAACTGAGTAAGATACAAGCGCGAATTCATCGTCAGATTGTATTTTGCATAAGTTCCAAAACGTTTTATATTAAATTTTTGATTCTTCATAATAGATAAGATTGTCGGTTATAGTTTAATTTTCTCGTGAGCAACAGCATTAAAAAGCACTTCTAAATCCACCTCTGTCTCCTCGCCCTGCGCTGGCACTATTGCTTTGTACCCACCTGGTATTTCTTCTTGGTAAATAACATCCTGCATATACGCCTTAGGTGACGAAACAAAACTATATTGCTCTGCTATTTCGTAGATAGAACGGTTAAGGACCACTTTACCATGATTAACCATCAACACACGGTCTATGAGATTCTCCACATCCCTCACCTGATGAGTAGAGATAAAGACTACCTGCTCGTCCGTTAAAGCACCCGCTACTACTTTACGAAATAAAGCTTTGGAGGGGATATCCAATCCATTAGTCGGCTCATCTAAAATTAAAAGTTTACAATTAGTTGAAAGTGCAAAAGCGATGATAAACTTTTTCTTTTGTCCATAGGATAATTTACTGAGATTCATATCATCACTAAGCTCAAAATCGGTCAGGATAGACTGCAATTTCTCTTCATCAAAATGAGGATAAAGCTTGCGTGAAGCCTTTACATATTTTTCAATTTTTACAGGAGGAAGGACGATCTCCTCGGGAATAAGAAAGACCTCCTGAAGGAAGACTGGGCGACGACAACTGGGCACCTCTCCCATGATAGAAATGGTTCCTGACTTAGGCATTAATAAGCCCGACATTAACTTAAGCAGTGTAGATTTACCTGCTCCATTTTTCCCCAACAAGCCCACAATAGAACCTGGTTCTACTTTAAGATTCAGATCTACAAATAGATCAGCTTGCTTGCGGTAACTAAAACTCAAATTATCAATTTTTATCATCTGACTACTGTTATAGTTTACTAGTACAGTGCAAATATAAATGAAAATCTTTCACAAAAGCAAATATTAATAAAAAAAACAAAATTAAAGTGGCCTAAAATTTCAAGAAAAAGATAATAAAGTTATCAAAAGGCTATTGTTTAAAGCATCTTCATCACAAATAAGAGAATAAAATAGATTTTTTTTGTACTTTTGCACGGCTTTAAAAGCTAGAATTAAAGCTACAGGAACAGCCTAATAATAAAATACTTACATTTTACAGTTAGGTGAAATTGGAATAAAGACAGTTAATGATATATTATGGAAAACAAGAAAGTTTTATTAGCCTTTAGTGGAGGATTAGATACTTCATATTGTGCTAAGTACCTGAGTGATGAGAAAGGATTAGAAGTATATACAGCCGTAGCTAACAGTGGTGGTTTTTCTGATGAAGAATTAAAAGTAATCGAAGAAAAAGCTTACAAATTAGGCTCTAAACACCATGTTGCACTTGATGTAACCGACGATTATTATAACAAGAGTATCCGTTATATGGTTTATGGAAATGTATTGCGCAACGGCACCTACCCTATTTCAGTCAGTTCAGAACGTATTTTCCAAGCCATTGCCATCATAGAATATGCTAAAAAGATAGGTGCTCGCTATGTAGCACACGGCAGTACTGGAGCAGGTAATGATCAAGTACGTTTCGATTTAACTTTTAATGTATTAGCACCAGAGATCGAGATTATCACGCCTACTCGTGATATGGAGTTGACACGAGAATACGAAATCAACTATCTACGCGACCGCGGCATCAAAGCCGATTGGAACAAGATGGAATACTCTATCAATCAAGGATTATGGGGAACAAGCATAGGTGGAAAAGAAACCCTATGTTCAAATAAAACTTTACCAGAAGAAGCCTATCCTATACAGATGGAAAGAGAAGGTGAAGAAAATGTTGTCCTCAACTTTGAAAAAGGAGAATTTGTAGGTATTAATGGCGAAAAAACAGCCAGCAGAATCGAAGCCATTCGCCAATTAGAAGCCATAGCAGCTCCTTGGGGCGTAGGTCGCGACATGCATATTGGCGATACAATAATAGGTATTAAAGGACGTGTTGGTTTTGAAGCCGCAGCACCTATGCTGATTATACGCGCACACCAAATGTTAGAGAAACACACCCTCACCAAATGGCAACAATATTGGAAAGACCAATTAGGGACTTGGTATGGTATGTTCTTACACGAATCACAATATCTAGAGCCTGTGATGCGCGATATGGAAGCCTTCCTTGAAAGCTCACAAAAAATGGTCACAGGTGATGTTATTGTCACTCTAAAACCATACCATTTCGTATTAGTAGGTGTAGAATCAAAATACGACCTGATGAAATCTGAGTTTGGTGAATATGGCGAGATGCATAAAGCATGGACTGCAGAAGATGTCAAAGGATTCACTAAAATCCTAGGAACACAAATGAAAATAGCAAAAAGCAGAGATAATAAATAGTTAGATTTTGCGTTACCGCATAACGACTCCATCAGAATAAAATATCAAAAATTAATAAAATTATCAGTGTGCCGTCAATACTTAAACAATAGAATAAAAGAATTGACAGCACACTTTTTTACATTATATATCTATTTAGCGAAAGCTAAAAATACTAACCCATAGAAAAGATAAATGCCAAAAATGTATATTAACGCGATTGGTCACTACCTACCAAAAGAAATAATACCAAACAATTATTTCCTAAAGATGAACGGATTAGACGACGCTTGGATCACCAAACGAACGGGTATAAAAACACGTGTCAGGACAAGTGAAAATGAAAACACGAATACAATGGCTGCTTCAGCAGTAGGCGTCATGAAAGAAAATTACAATTGTGATCTTTCAGACGTTGACTTAATTGTTGGTGCTACTTATTCGCCCTACGACACCGTTATGAGTTTAGCCCATAACGTACAACGTCAATATAATATTGAGAATGCTAAAGTAGTATCGGTATCAGCAGCATGTTCCTCTTTCATCAATGCTCTAGAAGTAGCAGAAGGTTATTTTGCTTCAGGCAAAGCAACCAAAGCCATTGTTGTAGTTTCAGAACACAACTCAGCATATAGCAACGACATCTGTTCTAAGAGCGGACATTTATGGGGCGATGGCGCTGCCTGCGTCCTTCTTTCTTCCGAAAAAGTGGGAGAAAAAGATCCGCACATAGAAGATATTATTACACAAGGATTAGGACATATAGGACAAGCAGATGTCTCTGTATATCTCCGTCCTGCTAAAGGAAAATTAGAAATGCCTATAGGTCGTGACGTATTCATTTACGCATGTACTTATATGAGTAAAGCAATAGAAATCATTGCGAAACAGAACAATTTACCCATTGATGATATTGATTATGTCATCCCCCATCAAGCCAATTTCCGCATCATGAAAAATGTGGCTAATAGCTTAAACATTCCTGAAGAAAAAATCATTGTTAATGTGACTGATTTAGGAAATACGGGAAGTGCAAGTACCCTCATCGCATTATCACAAAACTACGATAAAATGAAAGCTGACGATAATGTCGTATTTACTGTCTTTGGCGGTGGTTACTCCATGGGAGGTCTTTTACTTAAATTTTAAAATAGAATCTGTAATTAAAGCTACCTGACAAAGCGTTAGGTAGCTTTTTATATATGAAGCTGTTTAAAGTCCTATTGAAAAACTACGAGCAACATCTTGATTTCATTGGCTTCAGCTAATTTTGATTACGTAACTTCGGCTATGCAATAAAAATTGAGCTTTACCACTGAAAACCAATATGTCACTCTCGAAATTCCCCTAGGACATTAAACAACTTCTATAAAAAACGATAACATGTTTAATAAAAGTAAACATAATGAGTATTTAGTATTAATATACCGCTTTATAGCTTTATTAGTATTCTATTCAGTATTACGTCTCTTGTTTTTTGCTTTTAATGCTTCTTATTTCCCGAATGTAGATTTTACACGTCTAATGACCATGATGCGCGGTGGTCTTAAATTCGACATCAGCATACTCATCTATTTAAACCTTGTTTATCTTATCGTTTACGCCATACCATTACCCGCTTCTTGGAAATTCTCAAAAGGTTATAGGATAAGTCTTAAAACCATATTTTTATTTTTCAACACCTTAGGTATAGCTGCCAATTGTACCGATATTATCTATTTCAGATTTATACATCGTCGCACCACATATTCCATTTTAAATGGGATAAAAGATGAAGACAATATGCTTCGTCTTTGGGGTCAATTTCTAATTGATTATTGGTATGTTTTCATTCTTTTTATCGCCCTTATTTATCTTCTCTACAAAGCCTATTCTTTATTAGAAGAAAAACCCACACAACCATCAAAAGGAGGACTTTATTACCTCAAAGGCACCTTAATATTAGGACTTATAGGTGGACTTTCAATAGTAGGAATGCGTGGAGGTTACCGTCATTCCACCCGTCCTATAAATATGGCCAATGCAGGGAAATATGTAGAAAGTCCTGAAGAAATAGCTATTGTCATCAATACGCCCTTTTCCATTTTGCGCAACTGGGGCAAGAGCACCTATACCGCTTATAATTATTACGATGCATCACAACTAGAAAAAATATATTCACCAGTACATCAAGGCACAAAACCTAATACAAAAAAGAATGTGGTTGTTTTCATCTTAGAAAGCTGGAACAGAGAATACATAGGCAGCCTCAACAAAACACTTGATAATGGACAATATAAAGGTTACACCCCTTTTCTGGACTCTCTTATCGAGCACTCATTAGTGTGCACCAATGCCTATGCAAATGGTCAAAAGTCGATAGATGCCATGCCGTCTATTATTGCTTCTATTCCTTCGCTAGTGCTGCCTTACATCAGCTCAGAATACTCATCGAACCACATCAATAGTTTGGCCAGCATATTGAAAAAAGAAGGTTATCATTCGTGTTTTTTCCATGGTGCACAAAATGGTTCTATGGGATTTGAATCCTTTGCAAAAGTAGCAGGTTTTGATGAATATTATGGACGAAAAGAATACAACAATGATAAAGATTATGATGGCATATGGGGCATCTGGGACGAACCGTATCTGACTTATTTTGCAGAAGAATTAAGTCAAATAAAAGCACCCTTTTACACCAGCCTTTTCACGCTCTCGTCACACCATCCCTTTAAAGTGCCAAAACAATACGAAGACGTGTATCCCAAAGGAACACTACCCATACATCAATGCATGGGTTATACAGATAATGCTCTGCGTCAATTCTTTAATGTGGCACGCACCAAGGAATGGTATAACAACACCCTCTTTGTATTTACAGCCGATCACAGTTCTCGTTCTTATTTCGAAGAGAACAAAACGACACAACATCGTTTCTCTATTCCTATTTTATTTTATGCCCCTGGCGACACCACACTAGTAGGAAAAGACAACGCATTAGCACAACAAATAGACATTATGCCTACTGTTTTAGATTATGTAGGAACGCAACAATCTTACATTGCTTTTGGTCAAAGTATATTGCAACATAAAAAAGATAGATTTGTAATCAATTACACAAACGACACGTATCAAATAATATACGACGATTACATCCTCTATTTTAATGGCAAACAAATACTTAGTGCATTCAATTACGTCAACGACCCTATGCTAAGACATAAGATAAATGAGGCAGAATTACCAGATGATATGTTTACCTTGGCAAAAGCCGTAGTGCAACAATACAACAACAGGATAATAAATAATACCCTGACCATAAAATAATAACTCCCCCCTGCAACAAGCAGACGGGATATTAAATTGAAAAACATTTATTATTCGCAACAAAATGCGGAAAATAAAACCCACATTGTGGGACTAAAAATAAACCATAAACCAATAGATGATGATTAAAGTAGGATTAGTAGGAGCAGCAGGATACACCGCAGGTGAACTGTTTAGAATTTTGCTCAATCACCCTGATGTAAGAATAGTTTTTGCCAACAGTAAAAGCAATGCAGGTAATCCAGTAACTGATGTACACCAAGGATTAATTGGAGATACTGAGCTGACCTTTACCGATGAAATGCCATTGGACACCGTAGATGTCATCTTCCTTTGTATGGGACACGGTTTCTCAGAGGATTTCTTCAACACTTATGATGTTCCTGAAAATCTGAAAGTCATAGATTTAGGTAATGATTTCCGCTTAGAAGGCGACCATGGTTTTACTTACGGTTTACCCGAACTTAACTTCGACAAAATATTAGAATCGAACCGCATAGCTAATCCAGGATGTTTTGCTACAGGCATACAATTAGGGCTTCTACCTTTAGCCGCTAATCTACTACTAAACAGCACCATTAACATAACAGGCATAACAGGCAGCACAGGAGCAGGACAAAAACCTACATCCTATTCTCACTTTAGCTGGAGAAACAACAACGTTTCTGTCTATAAAGCCTTTAACCACCAACACATACCTGAGATAAAGCGTTCACTAATACAATTACAAAGCAACTTTGATCAGGAAATCAATTTCATTCCAGTACGCGGTGATTTTGCACGTGGCATTCTATGCATTATTTATATCGACAGTAATTTAGAACTAGATGAAGCCAAACGCATCTACAAAGATTTTTATGCTAAACATCAAAAATTCACTTATGTGATAGATAAAAATCCAGATTTAAAAGATGTGGTTAACACCAATAAAGCCGTAGTACATCTCGAAAAACATGGCAACAAACTTCTAATTATCACAGCCATAGACAACCTTGTAAAAGGAGCTTCGGGACAAGCCGTACATAATATGAATCTTATGTTCGACTTAGAGCAAAGCATCGGTTTAGATTTCAAAGCATCAGCATTTTAATCCCACATTGTGGGTTAAATTCTCATAGCTTGCTGCGCATAATAAAGTATTCTTCAACTAAATACCTCGTGGGCTTGCCCCGAGGTTGTTGAATAAAAGGAAAGTGATAAAAAAAAATGGCTGACCCTAACTTTAAAAGATGAATATCATATTTCTCCTAATTGGCTTAGTTCTTGGTAGCATTGTAGCTTGGCTAGTAGCTAAAAGTCGCTTTAATAAATCGGACGACCTCTTAGCTGTGCAAACCGAATTAAGGATAAATCAGGAGAAATACATGGCTCAACTCAATGCCGCGACTGACAAGAACAAAGAAAGCTCAGAACTCAACGCCCAAACACAACGCGAATTACGCGATGAGTTGCACGATGAACGCGACAAAAATGTCATTTTAAACCGTGACTTAGCTGCCCGAAATGCGGAATACAAGGCTTTAGATGAGAAATTAAAGACACAGAAACAAGAGTTAGAGGATTTGCACAAAAAACTCAATGACCAGTTTTCTAACTTAGCCAATAGAATCCTAGAAGAAAAGAGTGAGAAATTCACACAACAAAACAAGGATAACATAGATGCCATACTAAAACCTCTGAATGAAAAGATAAAAGATTTTGGACAGAAAGTAGAAGACACCTACGAGAAAAATGCTAAAGATAGCACCCGCTTACAAACAGAGATAGGACGCTTATACGAACTCAATTCCAAGATTTCGAAAGAAGCCAATAATCTAACCAAAGCACTAAAGGGAGATGTCAAGAAGCAAGGCAATTGGGGCGAAATGATTTTAGAAAAGATACTAGAGCGCAGTGGTTTGCGTAAAGATATAGAATACAAAACACAAGCCTCATTCCGCGACGAAGGAAACCGTCAATACAAACCCGATGTCATCATATATTTACCACAAGAGAAACACATCATCATTGACGCCAAAGTATCACTGACGGCTTATGAACAACTGGTAAATGCTGACAGTACTGAAAATCAAGCAAAATATGCCAAGCTCCATCTGCAATCGGTAAAAAGTCATATTAAAGAGTTAGCCGACAAACAGTATCACAAATTAGACGGTTTAAATTCACCTGAATACGTTTTACTCTTTATCCCTATCGAAGCTTCTTTTGGAGTAGCGGTAAATGAAGATGCTGAGCTATTTAATTATGCGTGGGACAGCAAGATCGTCATCGTTAGCCCAAGTACACTAACAGCTACACTAATGACTATCAGCAGCATTTGGCGTCAAGAACAACAGACCCTAAATACTTTAGAGATAGCACAAAAGAGTGGCGCATTATACGATAAATTTGTAGGACTGGTTGAAGATTTGGTCAATGTAGGCAGCCGCATCAAACAAACACAAATAGCCTACGAGAGTGCTATGAATAAACTCAGCGAAGGCTCTGGCAACCTGATACGTCGTGTAGAAACGATTAAAAAACTGGGTGCAAAAGCTAACAAAACACTACCCGAAGAACTGATAGCACGATCTATCGAAGAATAAAAAAATCCATTTATAACAAATTAAAAGAAAAAAAACATGTTTCAACCCAACAAATATTTTGAAGGAAAAGTAGTTTCTCTCGCACTTGAAGGCGCAGAAGGAAAAGCCACAGTAGGCGTTATGGCTGCAGGAGATTATGAATTTGGCACCAGTACCATAGAAATAATGACCGTTATCTCAGGTGAGATGGACGTACAGCTTCCTGGCGAAAGCGATTATAAAACCATTAAAAAATTCGAATCGTTTGAAGTCGCAAAAGATGTA
>CBFIII010000026.1:0-2103 GCA_965662645.1 Bacteroidales bacterium | reverse complement strand
CTATCGCAGTAGCATCACGCACACAGTCGTCGCATACATGTTTGGCTTCTTCACGATTTGGGGATTTGGCTGCTGCAGTCAATAACTCTTTGCACACCGTAGAACCGTGAATGGCTTCAAACCGTTTATTGCATTCTCGAACATAACGATAGACCTGTAGCTTTTGCTGTTTATCAGCCTCATCCATCTGTCCAAATTTAAGACCAAGGACCATAAAAGCACCCGTTACAGCACCACAAGTACGACGCATACGTCCCATTCCTCCTCCAAAACCAACAGCAATTGCTTTTGCACTTTTCTTATCGAGTCCAAACTCATCAGCAAAAGGAAGCAAAACAGATTGCGTACAAGCATAACCTTCAGAAAAATAAGATGATGCTTCAGCTATCACTTCTTCTTTCGTTTTATTCATTTTGCAAAAATAGTAAAAGGACAAACAAGATAATGTGAATAATCTCACTTAGAGAAAAAAACAGAATTCACCGTCCCAGCAAATAAATGTCTTTTTTTTTAAAAATAAAAGTCTGAATTAGAACATTACCCCATCAATTCCACAATGATAATTGTACAACTTACTACAAATTAACTCCCTTGAAAAAATAACTTAAGACCAGAACAGAAAGATCAATGAAAGATGCGGCAGGGATAGGAACGACACCGAGGAGTTGGGTTTGCCATTTTTTACGGGAGACCAAGAGCGACCAAAGGAAGCTCCTTGGGCGACCAGTAAAAATGAGCAAAACCAGCTGTGAGGTACAGTGGATAGCCCGTTCGTCCGCCCAAATCATATTTTTAAAAATGCTCTCGTTTATGAGCTTCAAATTTAGTATTTTTGTGCGAAATTTTGATACCAATTTTTAAACTTTAGTCGTCAAAAGATAAAGCCATACATAAAATGCTGCGTTTTTTGACGTTCAACTTTCAACATATATATGAATATTCCAACTCAATTTAATCCCGCAGAGGTAGAGAGCAAATGGTACAAGTATTGGATGGACAATAAATTTTTCCATTCAGAACCCGATGAGCGTGAACCATATACGATCGTCATACCGCCACCTAACGTCACTGGCGTACTGCACATGGGACATATGTTGAACAATACCATACAGGACATTTTGATTCGTCGTGCGCGCATGACGGGCAAAAATGCATGTTGGGTACCGGGAACAGACCATGCTTCCATAGCTACAGAAGCCAAAGTGGTTAATAAGTTGAAAAATGCAGGAATTGATAAACATGACTTAACACGTGACGAATTTTTAGGACACGCTTGGGACTGGACCGATGAACACGGCGGCATCATACTAGAACAATTGAAACGTTTGGGTGCTTCATGTGATTGGGATCGTACCTGTTTCACAATGGACGAAGAACGCAGCAAGAGTGTTATAAAAGTATTCATCGACCTCTTTAACCAAGGTTTAATTTACCGTGGCGTGCGTATGGTCAATTGGGATCCGTCTGCGAAAACAGCCGTATCGGACGAAGAAGTCATCCATAAAGAAGAAAAAAGCAAACTCTATTACCTCGACTATAAAATAGAAGGCGAAGAGGGATTTGTAACCATAGCCACCACACGTCCGGAAACCATACTTGGCGATACTGCCGTGTGTGTGAATCCTAATGATGAGCGTTTTACACACCTCAAAGGCAAGCGCGTCATTGTGCCGCTTGTCAACCGTTCTATCCCTATTATACAAGATGAGTATGTGGATATAGAGTTTGGTACAGGGTGTTTGAAGATCACTCCTGCGCATGACATTCACGATTATGAAATCGGGATGAAACATAACCTTGAAGTGATCGACATCTTTAGTGATGATGGTACCATCAACGACAAAGTAGGTTTATTTGTTGGCAAAGATCGTTTTGTAGTACGCGAAGAGATTTTACCAGAATTAGAAAAATGTGGCTCACTTCAAAAAGTAGAAGATTACACCAATAAAGTGGGTTATTCTGAACGTACCAATGTGGTGATAGAACCTAAGCTTTCGGCTCAGTGGTTTTTGAAAATGGATAAAATCGCTAAGGAAGCACTTGTCAATGTAGAAAATGACGAAATTGTATTTCACCCTAAGAAATTTAAAAACGTCTATCGTC
>CBFIII010000025.1:0-48387 GCA_965662645.1 Bacteroidales bacterium | reverse complement strand
TATAAACAGAGACATAAATCTATTTTAAAAGCTGCTCTATCTCGTTTCTATTCTCCAAGTTAGGGAATTTATTCAAGATCTCCTGTGCTTCACTTTTCATCTTAGCCTGCTGTTTCGTCGTGATGTAATGGTTTAACAAAGCGGAATAATAGGAAACATTTTCAGGTTCTTTTTCTACACACATGTTAAGGTATTTTTCCATCTTATCATTCTCCTTCATAAAGTCATACATCATGGCTATATTGTAGAAAACACGCGTATTATTCGCATCTAAATTTGACGCCTTTAGCATATACATCAACGATTCTTTATAACGCTGACGTTCTGATAAAAACAAAGCATAAGAAAATGTCACATTAGCATCATTGGGTTCATTTTCGAGATAATTCTTAAATAATTTCTCAGCCTTATCATATTTCCCTTGTTGATTATAGACATACGCCAAATTCACTTTGACAGTAAACAATAAAGGATCTTGTTTTAATGCCTTCACAAAGAACTCTTCAGCTTTATCAAGATGTCCCGTATTATAATAGAAATTCCCTAAATTATATTTACCAGTAGGAAAATCAGCATTATACTCCAGCGCTTTTAAACGTTCATTAAGCACCTCAGCCAATATCGGTTTATAAACGGCTGGTATCTGATCCTGCGGCAACACATAAAGTTTATCTGTCGCTTCGATACGTATGGCGCGCGAACCATCCTTTAACAAAGGCAAAAGCTGAGCAATAGCTTCAGGCGAATTAACAAAAAAGTTACGCACAGCCGTATAACGTATATGATCATTAGGATGTACCAAAGCCGCGCCTCTCACCTCTTGGGACAAGTCGGGAAAATTCTGCATCATCTTTTGCAAAGCAATAGAACGCACTAATTCAGGATATACCTCATCATTAAAAAGCTTAAGCAAAGGCTTAAAGACCGTTGTGTCATGATCATCCGCCCTACTAAACAAGCTACCATATTGTAATTTACGGCTTTCACCATACCATTTATCCACATTATCAATAGCCCAATCGGTGGACTCATCAGCATGACATTGGTTACACGCATTGGGCGTCCCCAACTCTTTCGTCAGTCGTGGCCGAGGAATACGCATACTATGATCAGCTCTAAAATCAATACCCATATAAGGTTGCTGTGGCATATGACAATTAATACAACGGCTACCCGTCCCCACCTCATTTACAATGCCATACACATCTTTTACAGCCTCACCATCTTCAGGAAATCCTTTATGAAAATGATGCATTGGCGTATCATAATCGTCAGAGCGATGACATTGTGTACAAAGTCTATTATCATCGAACAAACGATCGGTACTATGCACATTATGACAATCGTTGCATTGCACATCCTGCATATACATTTTGCTCTGAGTAAACGAAGAATACACATAATCTTCGTCTAGAATCTGACCATCAACATAATAATTAGGTTCAATAGGCAAATTAGGCATCATATGATTATAGATGTTGGGATCATGATCATTATCGGCAATAGAGGCACGCCGCGTATGACAGCGCGCACAATTATCAATATATTGCTTATTGTCCACACCACTCGTCTTCACCATCAGGCCGTAATTCGTATTTTGTGGACGGGCATAATCAGCCATATTAGCCCACTCAATATGCTTGGATGCCGGACCATGACAAGCCTCACAGCTCACATTAATCTCATCATACGTCGTGTTATAAGTATCCGTATTTACATCGTAATTTTTATCTAAATTGGTAGAATGACAATCGGCACACATACTGTTCCAATTCTGCGCCTGATTGGTCCAATTCAGCCAATTATCAGCACCCATATTCTCATGAGCATAAAGCGTATCAGCCAAACTATACCACGTACTATCCAAAGAATTCCACGTCAACGATAAACACTGTAGCCGTCCACCAGGGAAAGCAACAAGATATTGCTGCAGCGGTTTCCAACCAAAAGTAAACGACACTTCAAAATTTTCTAAGGTATCACCAGTACCAAGAGTGCGAACAAAAAAGTGATCATCTTCTTTATAAAAACGATGCGTCACACCATCCAAAGTCGTAAACTGAGCGTCATTAAAATCACCGAGCACTGTGCTATCACTTGCATGGGTCATGGCTCTATCATGATACGATCCTTTCCAATCTTCATACTCGTTATGGTGGCATTCGATACAACTCTCCTTACCCACATACTGAAAATCATCATTGTGCGTACCCATTTGTGCATTACGCACCACCAAATAAAAAGGAAATGAAACTGTAATGACAAGTGCTAAACCACGGATATAGGCTTTTATTTTTTTATTGCTTAAATTCAATTTTTATTTTTTAATAAGAGCCCAAAAATACTACAATAATCGCGGTTATAAAATTGAAAAGAAGAAAAAAAACTCGGCTGTACATCATAGTTCTACATGAGATGAAGTCGTTTTAATGTTATCCACAAAAGAGGCTTTTCCTTCGCTCATCCTTCACTTCCCTAAAAGAGTGAGTGTGGGCCGAAATTTAGACATTAAACAACTTCGATTATAAAACATCACTCATTAAAAAAAAGCAATTTATTTTCTTACAAAAGGAACTTGAATGAGGGATATCTAACTTATAAATACCTAACCATATATAAAATAACGGATAATGAATTATAATAAAATAGGTGCTTAAGCAACAGTCAACAACCTCGAGGCAAGCTCACAAGAAATTTAGTTGAAGAACATTTTATTATTCGCAGCAAGCTACGAAGAACTAAACCATCAATGTAGGATTAAAATCCTAAAATAATTTATCTATAAAGGGCAATAACTTAGGCGTAAGCAATGAAGTTATGATACCATTAAGTGCTAAACCAATAGCGCTATAACTACCATAAGCATCTCCTTTTACGGCGATCTTAGCGGTTCCTAAAGCATGAGACGACGTCCCTATAGCTAAACCTACCGCATGCGGATCTATAATACCAAAAAGACGTAAGATTTGCTCTCCCATCACAGCACCTAAAATACCTACTACCACAACCACCGCTGTAGTAAGAGGAGGTAATCCTCCAATGGTTTCAGAAATGCTTAATGCAATAGGCGTACTCACAGATTTAGGTGCTAAAGACAAAAATATTTCTTCAGAAGCTCCCAAAAGACGCGCCACAATAACAACGGAAACAATCCCGATAAAACCACCACTCAACGTAGCCAAAAAGATACGCCAAGCATCCTTTTTTATTTTATCCATCTGCAAATACAAAGGTATGGCCAAAGCTACAACAGAAGGATTGAGCCAAAAGCTAATGACTTTCGTCTTGGTGGCATATTCGTCATAACTAATATCTGTAACCATTAAAAAGGCAATGACACTAATAATAGCCAATAAGACGGGATTCAAATAAACAACATCCAAGCGTTGATAAGCTTTTTGTGCCAAGATATAAACGAAAAAAGTAAACCCCACTAAACATCCTTCGGAAGATAAAAACTCATTCATCACTTAAACTTTCTTTCTACCTATCTGTGCTACAGCACCGGTAACGACTAAAACAATTATAAAACTAACAACTGTAGCTACTGCAATAGCCACCCAATTAGAAGCGATAAGCTTCATATTAACCATAAACCCCACACCTGGCGGCACAAAGAAAAAAGCCATATTACGAATAAGAAAATCACTCGCTGCTTCTACTGATGAGAGTTTAACAACTCTATACTCCAAAGCCAATGTCAATAAAACCATCCCTACAATACTCCCAGGTATAGCCCAGTTAAATAACCAGACGACAAGTTCCCCAAAAACCCAAAAAAGAAGCAGAATTCCTATTTGCGGGAAAGTCTGCTTCATTTTATTCGTTACATTGTTCATTAAAATTTATTTACAGATTCAACAACATAGCTCACCTCTTCCTCAGTCAAATAAGGCCCCATAGGCAAACTCACCACCTCATCACATATGGACTCAGTTATGGGTAAAGACAAATAGGACAGTTCTTGAAAAGCTGGCTGCTGATGCATAGCAATAGGATAATGTATCTGTGTTTGTATGCCTAAGTCACTCATCGCAGACATAAAATTAGTGCGATCTTTGGTACGCACAATAAATAAATGCCAGACATGTCTCTCATCATAATCATCCTCAGGCAAAACGATAAGTGGATTATCAATTTCGGTACAATAACGATGAGCCACATGACGTCGCCGTTCATTCTCTTGATCTAAATGATCGAGTTTTATGGATAATATGGCGGCCTGTATTTCGTCCAAACGGGAATTAATACCCTTATAACGATTATGATATTTCTTCTCAGAACCATAGTTAGCCAAAGAACGTACCACATCAGCCAATTCATCATCACGCGTCACTACAGCACCTCCATCACCCAGAGCACCTAAATTCTTAGTGGGATAAAAGCTAAAACCAGCAGCATCACCAAAAGTTCCCGCTGCTTGCTTTCCAATACGAGCACCAATAGCTTGCGCATTATCCTCAAACAATAAAAGGTTACGATCTTTACAAAAGATTTGCAACGATTCCACATCAGAAATTAAACCATAAAGATTAACCGTCAATATCGCTTTGGTCTTTGCACTGACTTGTTCCTTTAATTTTAATACATCAATATTATAAGTTGCGATGTCAGGTTCCACAAAAACAGGAACTAAACCATTTTCAGAAATGGCTAAGACAGTAGCAATATACGTATTAGCAGGCACAATAATCTCATCACCATCCTCCAATTTTCCCAATACCTTATAGGCTCTGAAAATCAAAGTCAATGCATCCAAACCATTACCTACCCCCACCACATTTTTCACGCCAAGATAAGAAGCTAATTTATTTTCAAAAGCTGTAACATAAGGTCCTCGAATAAACCATCCAGTATCCGCAACCCTACCCATCTCTTGCTTTATCTCATGAAGATAAGGCGCATTAAGCCGTTTTAAATCATAAAAAGGAACATCCATATCATCTAATTTATAATATTCATTTCTTGCATCCATTTCCATGCTTCATCAATCCACACATTAGTTTTACGTCCAGGCTGCAAACCAAAACCATGCCCTCCAGCATCAAAAAACACGATGTGATTTTCCACCTGATGTACATCTAAAGCGGCTTTATACAATTCACTATTTTGATAAGGCTCAGCTCCATCATCTTTTGCGCAAAGCAAAAAAGCAGGAGGCGTATCACCATCCACTTGTTTCTCACACGAATAATGATCCTGTACAGCAGAACTCCACTCAGGACCGATAAGGTTTTTACGAGTACCTTTATGCGTATATTTATCACCAAAGGTAATTACAGGATAAATCAAGATAGAAAAAGCAGGACGCAAAACACGAGGCTTTACGGCCACTAAAGATTCTTTATATAACACCGAAGCACTGGCTGCCAAATGACCACCAGCAGAAAACCCCATTATGCCTATATTATTCTTATCAATATTATATTTTTTAGCATTTTCATGCAAATACTTATAAGTCTGTTGTACATCCTGCAAAGGCACTATTGACTTATCGTCAAAAACCGAAGCATCGGGCAATCTATATTTAAGCACAAAAGCTGCTACCCCATGAGCTTGCAACCAACGCGCTACATTAAAACCCTCCGACTCCATAGAAACAATCCAATAACCACCTCCAGGACAAATAACAACAGCAGGAGTTTTATCGGTACTATTGGCGGGAATAAAAGGATAAATACACGGCTGTATCACCTTCGCTACACGCAAAAGCCCATCATTATTTTGAGTTTTAAACTCACGATTAGTCGTATCTTTCAGACCAGGAACGCCATCAGGATATAGGAATACTGAATCGACTTGAGCTTCCACATTTAGTACCATAAGTAAATAACAAATAAATAAGCTCACTTCTCTTAACATAACAGTAAAATCATTAAAAAGTTCAAGCAACAAAAAATCATTTATTCTTAGACCTACAAAGATAAGATTTTAGTTAAGTATTATCTTGGGCATATAAAAAAACAAACGAGAACACCTCCCCCTTTCATAACTCAACTTTCACAAGTTACTTTTTGTAAGTTGCTTTTTGTAAGTTACTTTTTGTAAGTTACTTTTTGTAAGTTACTTTTTGTAAATTCAAATATTTTTACATACATTTGTGATTAGCAAATTCAAAATTATGAATTCAAAAATTCCAAAGAACCCATTTGCCACAAAAAATTATTATGGCAAAGCCTACTTCTGTGATCGAGAAAAGGAAACTAAAGAAATCATTAGTCGCCTAACTAACAATAATGCTGTAAGCTTAATAGCCATGCGACGCATAGGCAAAACAGGCCTAATAAAACACATCGCAGAATCACTATCAAAAGATTACAAATTAACATATATAGACATCTTGCAAACAGAGTCCATGCAAGACTTCTTAGAACTTATCACAACATCACTCCTCAACGAATTTCCAGAAAAAACACGTTTTGGTAAAAAAATATGGAATTTCATCAAAAGTCTTCGCCCAACGATTAAATTCGATAGCCTCTCGGGTGAACCACAAGCCTTATTTCCTAATACTGATGAACCTCAAAAAAGCATTGATCAGATTTTTAAATACCTCGAAACTGCCGACTATAAAATCATCATTGCTCTGGATGAGTTTCAACAAATACTCAAGTATCCTCAAAAGAATATAGACGCCTGGCTAAGAACACGGATGCAAGAACTCAAAAACATTACATTTATCTTTTCAGGTAGTCAACAGCACCTCATGACAGAGCTTTTCACAGACTACAACAAACCTTTTTACCGTAGCACACAAACCTTTCGCTTAGAAAAAATTGAAAACGAAATATACTGTAATTTCATCATTAAGATGTTTAAGCGCTATAAAAAGAATATCGCCAAAGACACCGTATATGAAATGCTGGACTGGACAGACACACATACATTCTACGTTCAAGAGCTTTGCAATAGCGTTTTTGCACTCAACAAAGACACTATTGAAAGTCAGGATTGGAAAAATGAAGCAAGAAAACTCCTCAAAAACAATGAACTTACTTTTTTCGCTTTTCGCGAAATGCTAACAAAACACCAATGGAATCTTCTTACAGCAATAGCCATCAACCAACCACTTACACAACCAACTGCACAAAAATTCATCAAAGAAAATGGTTTAAGCGGCTCAGCAACTATACTAAAATCTCTAGATGCCCTAATAAAAATTGGTATTGTATTTAAAGATTTTGACAAAGAAGGCACAAGCTACTATGGCGTATATGATGTTTACTTTCGTCGATGGGCTGAACGAAAATTCAAACGATAAAAAAAACTCAACTAAAATCCATAGCAATAGCACCAAGAGCCGTACGATTTTAATTATCTTTGGCGTTAAGAAATGGGCAATACAACAATGAATTCACAAGAAATACAAGAAGTTCAACTCAAAGAAATAAAAGACTATAGAGGAAACCTTAGTTTTGCCGAAGAGAATAATCCTATTCCTTTTGATATCAAAAGTGTATTCTGGACCACACTCACAAAAGACATTTCTCTATCTATTGATGCTCAATCTTTCATCATCATTCTTGATGGAAAACTAAAGCTAAATGATGCTATTCTTGACCAACCAAATCAAGCCTATTTAGCCCCTAAAGACTCAAAACTTAATCTCTCATTACTCAGTCAAGAGGCCGTCATCTTAATCGTGATGGATACGGCCATTGACGCCATAGATGAATCAAAGAGCAGCAACAAACTCTTAGAAATGCCCTACATAAAAGATTTCAACGGTCTTAAAGGGTATTTTGCCAACTCCAACAGCACACTGCCCTTTGATATCAGACGTGTTTACTTCACCTATAACATTCCTGAGACAGCAAAACGTGGTGGACATGCACACATCTACACCAAAGAAATCGTCTTTCCTATCAAAGGTCAATTTGATGTTATCATGGAAAATAAAGAAACCTGCGCAACAGTTCACCTTAACAAATACAACGAAGGTATCTTTTTGAACACTGGCATATGGCGAGAGCTAGAAAACTTCAAAGACAAAAGCCTAGTACTCGTTTTAGCTTCTGACAGCTATTACGAAGCGGATTACATAAGGGAGTATGCTGACTTTAAAAAGCAATACAAATAACTAACAGATTTTGTATGATAAAGCCTTTAACTTCTTTGCGATTTTTTTTCTCATTCTCAGTAATGGCATCACATTTCATGTTTCTAAGAGATAGCTCTAGTTTATTTCTTAGATCGATCTTTGAAAACATTCTATTTGAGGGATTTGAAATTTGTTTCTTCTACGTATTAAGTGGTTTTATACTCACCTATCGCCATCATCAAGATTTTGAAACACATAACAATAACAAAAAACGATTCTACATTTCACGTATTGCTCGTATTTACCCACTCCACATTATTACTTTTGTTATTGCAATTCCTTTAGTATTAAACCAAAGCAGTGGTATTAATCTGCCGGAAATAGCTAAATTCTTCTCAAATCTTTTTCTTCTACAAAGTTTTATTCCATTACGGGAGTACTATTTCACATACAACTCTGTATCTTGGAGTATCTCCAATGATGTTTTTTTCTGTTTTATATTTCCTTTTGTAATCCCACTCATCAGCAAACTTATCAAACGTCAAAAAAAACTTATTTACATCATTAGCATTCTATTGATTATCCCTACCCTAATGCTAATCATTCCAGAGAACAAGCAGCATGATTTTTTCTACATCAACCCTTTTTTTAGATGCTTTGACTATATTCTAGGAGTATTTCTTTTCTATTTATACCGATATATAAAAACCAAACAGATACACATCAATTATACTCTAGCCGAAATCGGAAGTCTAGCATTACTAGTTCTATTTGTGTACTTAAGTCCAATGGCACCTGAAGTAACACGACACTCAGCATATTACTGGATACCGATGGCTTCTATCGTTTTATCTTTTAGTTTTCAAAATGGAAAACTTTCCAACATTCTTTCAAAACCATTCTTTACATTTCTAGGCAGCCTGAGCTTTAGTATTTTTCTAATTCATGCTCTTATAATTCGTTATTTTAATATAATAAATGGACGATACATGGGGATTGAAAATGACTATATAAAAATGGGACTTATTATCACTACCACACTTATCGCGAGCTACATCTCATCAACATATATTGAACGTCCATTAGGTCGTTATGTGAAATATAAATTAAACGACTAATAATTTATTCTAAAAAAAAGATCTCATCAACTTACTTACCAGCTCACTTGATCCCTTTACCACTATGCACTATACAGTATATTTGCAAAGCAAATAGAATCAAAGAAATGACAAACATGATAGAAATAATAAAGTACACAAGTAAGATGAAGAATGAATGGGATAATTTTGTAAGCAATTCAATAAAATTGTAAAATCAATATTCTTAAAAAATGCTAAAAATAAGGAAATATAGTATTGATAAAAAGACAGAATGGGATAACCTAGTGTCACACTCAGATAATAGCTTTTTTTTCTTTAAAAGAGATTTTCTAGAATATCATCAAAAACCACTTGTTGATTTTTCAGTAATGATATATCAAGATAACAAACTAAAAGCCATAATGCCAATCAACATAATTGATCATATTGCATATAGTCATCAAGGCATTACCTATGGTGGGCTAATCACTGAATCAAGATGTTTTTACTCAGACTATGTGATATACCTCAATAAAATACTAGAATTCTTAAAAAACAATAAAGTCATTCATCTTGTTGTTTCTCCTCAACCTTCTGCCTATTTCAAAACACAGAGTAATAAGTTGGATCTGATAATTCAACGCAATCAAATAAAAATGGACAAGTGTTCTGTTGGAGCAATTTTAAATCAGCAGAACTTCAGACTTCCTACCAAACGAAAATTAAATATAAAATCAAGTTTACTTGAAAATTACGAATTCTCTACCACAACAGACCTTAGCATCTACTGGGACCTCGTTGAAAAATTCTACCACCAAAGATTTGGGTTTAATCCAGTACATAACTTCAATGAAATCAAATACCTTCATGACACATTTAAAGGCAACATTAACATTACGTCATTAAAGGATATAAAATCTAATAAAACCGTTGCAGGACTAATGATTTTTGAAGATGAAAAAATTGCAAAAATACAGTACATCGCTTATGAAGAGACAGCACAGAACTTAATTAATCTACTATACTACGAAACATTAGATTATTATATTAAACGGGGAAAATCCATCGATTGGGGATCTTCAATGGACATCAAGGATGGTGAAGTAAAAACCTCAATACTTTGGCTAAAAGAAAAATTTGGTGCGTCTCCTACTGCAATGAATACTGTAACTTTTGATCTGAATCAATTAAAAATGTAGGACTTACAACATCTTACTTTCCCAAAAATCAACATATTGTTGCGCTACCTTGATATGATCGTGATGCTTCAATGCAAACTCTCGTGATTTTAATGCCAAACTTGGCAATTCGTCACGTCGCTCTAATAAACTCTCAAATACTTCAATAACACCTTCTTTTGTATCAGGAAGATTGATAATAGGCTTATTCTCTGTTTCACCAAAGAGTTCATACATGTAATCTTCACCACCACCAGCAACTATAAGCCCTTTTGCCATTGCCATTACACCATTCATCCCATTTCCATAAGAGTAGAGCTGATCACAAAGAATATGAGATGAATCCAGCATGTTTTTATATTCCTCAAAAGGAACACTGTTAGCAATCCGAAGCTCAACTTTATCAGGATATTTTGTCTCCAATTCTACAAGAGCATCGTATATAATATCCATCCCCTTTATAACTTTTCTTTTTTCTTGTATCCCTAAAAAAAAATTCAATTTACCCTTTGATGACACAGAGTTAATAGCAGAATAATCCTCACATTTAATAGGAAGAGGTATGAATTTTAATTTATCATTAAAATCTACGGCATAAGTCAACTTGTACTCTGTACAACAGGCAGTAATACCATTAGAATTCAGAGCAATTTCCGTATTAAGTAGTTGATATGATTGTGACAATTTATTCGCAATAGCATCATGAACAGCAGCAATTTTCTTAAGCTCTTCATTGTTGTATATCGAACTTAAAAAAGCTCCACTTAGGGCATGTTTTATATAAAAGTAATCATCTCCATTAGCTCCTAAAAAAATAGACTTATTATGCTTTTTCAGGTATCGAAAGATGCTAAGATTATGCTGAGGTTTCAACTCTAAAAACACGGGATTAATAAGCTGAACAACATCATAACCTCTTAAGCGAGGAATATGAATCGCTAGTTTTTTTAAAATATCAAGTTTCCGAAATTTCTTATGCCATTTAAAGTTAATATCTCTAGGATAATCCTTCCAAAAATCACCATCTGAAGCTACAACCACTTCATGACCTAGGCTCCTTAGACCTTCTGCCAAATTGACATGCAAACCACTGTATTCACCTAAAAGAAGAATCTTCATCTCTTTAATTTTAATCTAAAATTTCTAAATACTCCTTACTGATCTTACAAGTATCAAATTCCTTTGCTCGTCTTTTTAGAAACTCAACTTCAAAAGGATTGTCTAAAGCTAATCGGATCAGCTCTGCGAATGCAATGGGATCAGTAAAGTTTTTTGAAAGATAAGCATACTTACCCTCACACAAAACCTCTCGTGCTCCCCATGTAGGGGTTGACACGATAGTAGTCCCTATAGCCAATGCTTGAATCAGAACACCCCCCAGAGATTCTGAGAATGATGGTAAAATTAAAGCTTTTGCATTTTTCATTAAAGGGAATGGGTTAGACGTGCTCCCTTCGAATACTACTCTATCTTCAAGTTGAAATTTTACAACCTTCTGTTTAT
The DNA here is from genome assembly GCA_965662645.1 of Bacteroidales bacterium. Classification (GTDB taxonomy): domain Bacteria; phylum Bacteroidota; class Bacteroidia; order Bacteroidales; family UBA5342; genus UBA5342. The sequence continues at coordinate 36,586 of CBFIII010000025.1, read as the reverse complement.
AGTGGGGTAACATTACACCATCCCCAAGTAAAACTAACTTTAATGTAGGATGACTATTCGATAGCAATTGAAAAGCCTCAAGAAGTAAATCAAGATTTTTTATAGCAACAAACCTTCCCACAAACAGAATATAATCTTCCCCAAGCAGGTTGGAATTAAGACTACCTAAAGAAGTGTCAGATATATTTTGAATTTTTAGTGTATCAAAAGGATTATAGATCTGATCAACTTTAAGCTGTGGCATAAAGTCTTTCATAAAAGAAGCTATACCCTTAGACACTGCCACTACACGGTGAGCTTTGGGATAAAAATACCTCATCAGTCGTTCATATACCATACCATATAGAGGAATATTTTTCACCTCAACAGTCAGAAAATTTCTTTGCGTTAAAATCACCTTGGTCTTATACCTACTCATGATATTAGCCAAAATAACAAACTCATTATGCATATTTGAACCCGTTATCAAATGAGTTGGTCTTTCGTGCTGAATATACGAGCGAAGAGCAAAAAATGAAGCACTAAAACGAAGGTTTCCTAGGTCAATAATTTCCACTTCGGGCGCAAGCTCTTCAAACAACACACCCTCGCGACGTGATACAACCATTTGCACGCATTCCCCCATACTCACAAAGGCATTCGCTAATTTAACAAAACTATGCTCTGTACCACCAATATTAAGAGTAGGTATAAAAAATGCTATTTTTCTTTCCGTTTTCATTTCAATATAGCTTTCCACTGCTCTACCACCTTATCTTTAGCGAGATAAGCAATGCTTTTCTTGGCGTTTAATTTACATTTTTGATATAATTTTTCATCGCTAAACATTAGACTCATAACTTCAGAAAAAGCTTTAGGATTATGGTTCTCAACGAGCAGTCCATTCTTACCATGCTGAATAATCTCACGAGGACCACTATCACAATCCACAGCGACCACCGGAGTTCCGACAGATAAAGACTCAACAAGAGTCATGGGAAACCCCTCATGCCGACTGGTTAGAACCAAAAAAAACGCTTTTGATAATGCTGAATAAACACTCGACGAAAAAGACTTGAAGACAACCTTAGAATTAAGAGCTAGCGCTGATACTTTTTCTTTAATTAAAGCTTTATCTGGACCATCTCCCATAATAATCAACGGAACACCTAAAGAAGGCAATACAGACATTTTGTAAGCCTCTAATAATAAAGTCAAATTCTTTGTTTGCTCATCTAAACGTCCAAGGAATAAAATGTATTTTTCAGGATAAGAATAATCATCAGCAGTAGGGACAATATCATTCTTATAATTATATATATTACAACACTTTTGTGTATTATAAGTTGAATTAAACTTTTGACTAATCCCCATAGAAACGCCAACAAATGCCTGTGCATATTTTATCAAAAGTGACGTTAATAGTGATTTATCTGGAAAATGAGATTGTAATCGACTACTATGTTGCACATAGATAACACGGCTCCTAAGACCATAAATATAAAACATGTAATACAGCTCACGTCCTAGTTTGTTACCTATTCTATTATCAATAATATAATCAAAGTTATGCTGTTTAAAGTAACGGCGTAAACGCTTGAAACGCAAAAGTCTTTTTATTGGCGAATCGTCTTCAGTCTTAAACACCCCTAGATTGAACAATTGTCCTTTATAGTCATAGTCTATATCATCATTAAGCGTTACTAGATGAACATCATAACCATTATCAGAAAGCAGTATTGACAAATTAGCACAAGAACGCTCTAAACCTCCTTTAGCAAGTGAAACAGAAATTATACAAATCTTCTTTGTTGTCATCTACGCCTTTTTTAACATTCGTTTTGCCATCTGTACAAGCTCCATCAATTCATTAATATGCAGAAGTCTAGCAATTGAAATATAAGAAACAAATGCTACAGACACACCAACAAATAATTTTAAAGATGGAAGATCAACAAAAGATATTGAATAAAGAGTACAAGCAGCCATAACAAATGTAATCATAATCGTTGGTAAGATGTCTTTCACTTGCTTTATCCCCCCATAACTATAAAACTTACCAATAAAATAAGCATTAAAAAAGAATTCAATAAAAAAATAAATAACCAGACCTATCACCATCGCTTTTACACCTATTGGCAAAGTTATTAATAATACAAGAATATATATTGGAAACTTAAATAAATCTACTTTAAGAAAAAGATCAGATCGTCCAATAGCATTTAATAGATTTACATTCAATGCGCTCATAGGATACATAAGGCGAGAAAAAGCCATCCATTGCAAAAGAGGAACAACAGGCAACCATTCGTCTGTTAATAAAATTCTAACTATAGGTTCTGCTAATATAGAAAGAAGGGTAAGTATTGGAAAAACACAGAAAGCAGACATCTTAAGTGCCTTTCGGAACACAGAGAGCATCCTTTCTTTTTCTTGTTTCAGTGAGGAAAGCACAGGAAAGGTTACCTGTACCATCGCCTGACTCACAGTGTCTGAAGCTAAATGTGTAAAATTTCTTGCCCTGCTATAAAAACCTAAAGATGATGCAGAAAAATATTTTCCAATAAAAACACTATTTAGATTATTCATGAATTCAGAATAAATACCTGCCAGTAATATGTTAGACCCGAATCTAAATAATTCCTTAAACGAAACCAGAGAAAACCTAAAAGACAACTTCCAATTTCCTAACATCCAAAACAAGGTGACACTAGAAAGTACACGTACAGATGTTTGAATGACTAAAGACCAAACACCAAGACCATATAATGCAGCACAAATACCAGCCCCACCACCAACAAAGACGGAAATAACATTAATTCTAGCAATGGTCTTAAAGTCAAGTGCAATAATAAGCTTTGCACTTTGCACAATATTTAAACCCTCAAATACGAGAGTTATCCCTAATACTCTCAACAAATTAATTAACTCTGGCTTATCGTAAAAATGAGCAATAAGAGGGGCAACAATGAAAAGAATACCATAGAGCACCATACCAGTCAGAAGATTAAAAACAAACACAGTAGAAAAGTCAACCTTCTTGCACTCTTGTTTCTGGACCAAACTCTTACGCAAACCACTATCAACTAAAGAATTAGATATATTAATAAAAATAGCAAGCATCGCAATCAAGCCAAAATCACTAGGAGTTAATAATCGAGCTAACACAATACCAATTGCAACTTGTCCACCTCTTACACTGAATTTTTCGAAAAAACTCCAGAGAAAGCCATTGGTTGCTTTATGTTTTAGAGATGAAACGGTCATAATATATATGCAATTCTCGTATTGGGTTTAATTTATAAAATTACTCGTAACATCTTGTTTTATATTAGTTTCTCTAAAATAAGAATTTAAATTATTCCAAAGCAAAAATATTAATCAACTTAACCAAAGCAGGGTTATCTTTCATTAATAACTCTAGGTTTCCTTTTAATATAAAGGCTGTAGCTTATTCAAGAGCTACTGAAACTTTAGGTTTATAATTTTTAAATAAATGAAACCAATATTTTTTCACCTTTACCTAGTAAAAATGATACAATACAGCCTTTTTCATTACTCCACCTCTAAACTAAAACGTTTAATAAGTAAATCGATATCTGGATTTTCTACTATTAACTCTTTGAGCCTTTCTCTTGGGGTAAATGCACGTGTAGATTCCAAGGCAGCAGACACTTGTGTTGTTAAAGTTAGATCACTATTCCGTAATTCTTTACGAAGAAACGGAAGTAAATTTTGTTTCATTTCATTAACGGTCGTCTCCTGAAAAGCATTATCTAACTCTACTTTTATCTCCGTCTTATTATATAAACGAGGAATTACCGTAAGCAAAGTCTGTTCAGCAAAATTCTCTTGAGCACGAGCAAAGGTACGCCATTGTATCTCCAGTTCGTTTTGATCTACAACTTGTTCTAAGTGTGGGGCAACTCCTTCTACTGGATGTTCGTCCAACTGATTCTCTGCTTTCTTTGATCCTCCTTTGATAGAAACACCTAATCGTGGCAATTTTTTCTTAGGATACGGTTTATTAAGAGAAGGCAGTTTTTTCTTTACAACATCTAATTTAGGAGGTGTAGCTTCTGCTACACGATTAACAGAGGGCTTTTCTGGACTCTTCGAGACACTTTCCACCGATTTAATATCAGCAAATAATGCAGCAAGAGGGTCAAGTAAGCGTTTTCTACGAGACTTTAGTTTTTTTTTTGATTGGTCAACTGCGCCAATCTAATCAAGGTTAGTTCCACCAAAAGTCGTTTGTTCTTACTCATACGATAATTAATATCGCATTCGTTACACAATTCTAAAGCATCGTATAAAAAATCCAAAGGCACTTTAGCAGCCTGCGCTTTATATTTTGTCTGTAAAGCATTACCTACTTCTAAAAGAATCAAGGTAGAAGCATCTTTACTCACCATCACATCACGCAGATGAGCGGCTAAACCATTAATAAAGTTTTGAGCATCAAAACCCTTATTCAAAACTTCATTAAATAAAACTAATATTTCAGGTACTTTATTAGCCACACAATCATCCACCAAAGTGAAGTAATAATCGTAATCAAGAACATTAAGGTTCTCAATAACTGCTTTATAAGTCACTTCTTTACCACAAAAACTCACCACTTGGTCAAAGATAGAAAGCGCATCACGCATTCCACCATCAGCTTTTTGTGCTATCACATTAAGGGCTTCTGGTTCTATCTTTACCTCTTCACTATTGGCAATTTTCTGAAGATAATCTACGGTATCCTGAACACCAATAGAATTAAAATCAAAAATCTGACAACGGGAAAGAATAGTTGGTATAATCTTATGTTTTTCGGTAGTAGCTAGAATAAAGATAGCATGCTTTGGTGGCTCTTCTAACGTTTTCAGAAAAGCATTAAAAGCGGCCGTCGATAACATATGGACCTCATCGATAATATAAATACTATAATCACCAATCTGAGGTGTGATACGCACTTGTTCTATCAACTGGCGAATATCATCCACCGAGTTATTAGAGGCGGCATCTAATTCATGAATATTAAATGAACGGTTTTCAGCAAAAGAAACACAACTTTCACACGTTTCACATGCCTCAACATTTTCAGTTAAATGATCACAATTCAGCACTTTTGCAAAAATACGAGCACAAGTCGTTTTTCCAACACCACGAGGACCACAAAACAAATAAGCCTGAGACAGGTGTTTACTCTTAATGGCATTCTTCAAAGTATTAGTTATTGAAGACTGCCCAACCACTGTATCAAACGTACCTGGACGATATTTTCTCGCAGAAACTACAAAATCGCTCATTGTGAATGGTGAATTATTAATGGTTAATTGTGAATTAAAAAAGTTACAGTAAACAGTACTCTTTATCTATTCTCTTTTATATATTTAGTAAGCCCTTTGATTACGTCCTTCAACGTAATTAATAAAAGCAGTATTCACTACTTTATTTCCACCAAAAGTAGGATAATTACCTGTAAAATACCAATCTCCTTTATCGTTAGGACATGCTATATGAAGATTTTCTACTCTTTGATATACAATCTTCACTTCGGCTTTAATATTTTCAGGTGTTAGCATTTCTGCTATTTTTGCTGAAACCTGCTCAGGCGTAAAAGGAGCATATATTTCTTTTACAAAGTTAACAATTTCTTCTTTGGGTAAACCTTGTTGAGATAAACATTTTTGATAAACCTCGTCGATGACATTTTCTTTACCATGATCTTTTAATAATTCAATAGCTGCAGTAAAAGCACAAAAGTCACCTAACTTAGCCATATCAATACCATAACAATCGGGATAACGTATCTGAGGAGCAGAAGAAATAATCACTATGCGTTTCGGATTCAAACGATCTAAGATACGCAAAATACTCTGACGCAATGTCGTTCCTCTAACAATAGAATCATCAATAACTACTAAATTATCGGTTGGTTTCACCACCCCATAAGTCACATCATAAACGTGAGCTACCAGATCATCACGTTTACTATCATCAGTAATAAACGTACGCATCTTAATGTCTTTTATAGCTATCTTCTCAAAACGTAAAGTCTTAAGGATAATCTCACGCATCTGTTCGTCAGAAGCACCTTTACCGAGATCCTTTATTTGCTGCACCTTCCAATCACATAAATAATGTTCCATGCCACTTTGCATACCTAAATAAGCTGTTTCAGCCGTATTAGGAATATAAGAAAATACAGCATCCGAAATCTCGCAATTGATAGCTTCCGTAATCTGAGGAACTAAAAGCTCACCCAATTTTTTACGTTCTTTATAAATGTCAGCATCATTACCACGCGAGAAGTAAATATGTTCAAAAGAACAAGACAAACGTTTTTGCGGCTCACGCACCTGTGTTAACACCACTTCCCCGTCTTTAGAAATAATAATTGCCTGACCCGGTTCTAATTCTTTCACCGATTCCATAGGGCAATTTAAAGCCGTTTGTATCACTGGTCGTTCAGATGTTACCACAACGATTTCATCATCATAGTAATAATAAGCAGGACGAATGCCCCAAGGATCACGCATGGTAAACGTATCGCCATGCCCTAAAACACCCGACATCACATAACCGCCATCCCAACGTTTACTAGAAGCGCGAAGTACCTCTTCTAAATCAAGTTCAGACTCAATCTTCTTTGATATATCTAAATTAGATAAACCTCGCGCCTTAAATTTATCAAATTGACGTTGATTTTCTCTATCAAGAAAATGGCCAACATTCTCCAAAACAGTTACTGTATCAGTATAATTTTCTGGATGTTGACCAAGATTAACCAATTGAGAGAATATCTCATCAACATTGGTCATATTAAAGTTACCCGCTAAAGCTAGGTTACGTGATTTCCAATTATTTTTTCGTACTACAGGATGACAAAAATCAATATTATTCTTGCCAAAAGTACCATAACGTAAATGGCCTAAATAAACTTCTCCTGCAAAAGGCAAATTATGTTTGACCCAATCAGGATCTTTTAGAAGATCAGGATTTTGGTTACCAAGAACAATATTCTGCTGCTTTCCAATGCTTTGAAAAATACCTTGTATAGGATTTTTTTTGATAGATCGTTCAAGAAACAGATATTGTTGTCCCGCCTTCTGATCCAGTTTCACACTGACCACACCTGCACCATCTTGTCCACGATTGTGCTGTTTCTCCATCATCAGATAAAGCTTATTTAAACCATAAGCCCAAGTCCCATATTTCTCTTGATAATAACTAAGTGGCTTTCGCAATCTGACCACCGCAATTCCACATTCATGTTTTATAGCTTCACTCATCTATATCTGATCTATTTTTCTATTTAATTAGAGACCGTAGTGTTTACGATAGAAATATCTTCCTTTATCTCAGCCAACTCTTTTTCTAACTTAGTCCTCAGTTTTAAAGCATCTCCATACGTTTCAAAAGTACCTACTCTCACTTTCCAATAAGGAGAATCAAAAACAGTAAAAACCTCTTCATTAGGATATTTATCCAAAAATTTAGATTTTACCACAGCAGCTTCTTCACGCGAAGTCTGCATATTATTTCCACGAAACAACTGTACGCGAAACACCATTTTTCCATTCTGTTTATATACTTGCTGTTGAAGGGTAATAAGATGAGACAGCAAAGTATCTTGAGACATTATAATCTGCCCCCCACTTAGAGATGCTTGAGACATATCCTGCAAGACATCTTTATTCTGAGCAAATAATGCTTGAGCAGCACTCAGAAAAACAAATAATAAAAGTTTTTGAATATACATAAACCCTGAACTTTTGAGTCGGCAAAAATAACATTAAAAAAGCCGGTGAGAAAATTTATTTATGAAAGATTATTAACATCCTATAAAGGCAATAAAAATGAAACGCTATGAAACTTTAAATAGTCCAATCTACTTTAGGCATATAATCAATAATATCCGATGCTATTAAAGATTGTGCACCATTTTCTTGTGCAAAAAGATCCGCAGCTTTACCATGCCACCACACCCCTAATTTGGCAGCAGCCAAAGGAAAATACCCCTGAGCCAATAAGCCGGTAATAATACCAGTAAGCACATCACCACACCCAGCCGTAGCCATACCATGATTTCCTGTACTATTAAAACTACAAGAGCCATCGGGAGCAACAACAGAAGAAAAAGCGCCTTTCAAAACGATAACAAGGTGCCATTTTTTAGCTAACTCTATTTGCGTCATCAATCGATCATAAGCCGAATGATGCACATGAGTCAAACGATCAAACTCACCAGGATGAGGCGTAATAACGGTATTTTTAGGCAAGAAGCTAAACCATTCTTTATTCAAAGATAAGATATTAAGAGCATCAGCATCCAATACTAAAGGCCTATCACTCGTCTGAAGCAAATGACACAAAGCCTGTTGAACATTAGGTTTTGTACCAATTCCAGGACCTACACCTACGGCAGAATAAGCATCCACATCTAACTCATCAGCAAACATCAACTCAGAACGATCGATACTCAACAGAGCCTCAGGAACCGTAATTTGCAAAAGATCACCACTGGTATTAGGCAGGTGTATTGTCGCCAATCCCACCCCACTGCGCAAACATGCTTTAGTGGCTAAAATAGCCGCACCCATCATTCCTTTTTTGCCAGCAATCAATAAAGCATGACCAAAAGTCCCTTTATGCGAAAATCGGCTTCTCTCCATATATAAAGTCATAGCCTCTTCTTCCTCAAAAAAAGAATAAGGACTAAACATCATCTCAATAGTTTCGGGATGTAAGCCAATAGGACACACCTCCCAAGACTTTAAAGCCTCTTGTCCATCACTAAGTAAAAATGATAATTTGGGAAATTGAAAAGACACCGTAAAATTTGCCTGTACCACAAACTTAGCATGCTGCGCATTATTTTCAGCAAATAAACCACTTGGAATATCCACCGAGAAAACCTCCACCTTACTTTCGTTAATGTGCGCAATCAAATCGGCTTGCAACCCTTCTACTGTACGAGAAAGTCCAGTACCCAACAAACCATCTACAATAATATCATCAGGTCGAAAAATGGGAAAATCAGCATAAGAAGTCAGCGTAGCCACCTCTACCGTGGACAAATCAGACACACGCTTTAAGTTTATTTCATTATCAGGCGATCTGTGTTTTGATGCCATAATAAAAACATGAACTTCAAAAGTAGAACCTAAAAGAGCCAACAAACGCGCCAATGCCAAAGCATCCCCCCCATTATTACCACTCCCAGCAAATACCATCACACGACAACCAGCATCATAACGCTCAAGAAAAGCATCAAACAAAACCATGGCTGCGCGCTCCATCAAAGAAATGGACTCAATAGGTTCTTTCTCTATGGTAGCAGCATCGATAGCTCTAATCTGAGAAGCAGTAAATAATTTCATAATAGATCTTTATTAAACGAAAAGAAAAAAAGAAATAAAAGACATAACGAATAAGCTCTTAAGTTTCCATTCATCTTATAACTTATTAATTTTCATTTCACAACTTAAAACTTAAAATTTACAACTTAATAATCATTCATTTCACAACTTAAAACTTATAACTCACAACTTATAACTTACTACAAGTTTTGTTGGAAAAAATTAACAAATCGTTGATAAAGGTGCATCCGTGTATTACCACCATAAATACTATGATTACGATTTCTATAGATCTGCATCTCAAATTGTTTATTAGCCTGAACCAAAGCCTCCACATATTCTATTGTGTTCTGATAGTGCACATTATCATCAGCCGTACCATGACAAAGTAATAAATGCCCCTGCAACTTATCAGCTAACATTAAAGGCGAGTAATCATTATAACCCGCTTCATTTTCCTGAGGAGTACGCATAAAACGCTCTGTATATATTGAATCATAAAATTTATAATGAGTAACGGGTGCTACCGCAATTCCTGCTTTAAAGATACCATCACCACGAGACATACACAGAGAAGACATAAAACCACCATAACTCCATCCCCATATTCCTATGCGATGACCGTCTATATAAGGCAACTGCGCTAAATATTTAGCCACAGCTATCTGATCATCACTCTCATAACGCCCCAACTGAAGGTAAGTGCATTTTTTAAATTCCTCGCCACGAAAACCAGTACCACGACCATCCACACAAACCACCACATACCCCAACTGAGATAAATAATACTCCCAACCAAAGGCAAACTTATTGCTCACCTGCTGCGAACCTGGCCCACTATATTGTGTCATAATCACAGGATATTGTTTCGCTGCATCAAAAGCGAGCGGTTTAACCATCCAACCATTTAAAGTATCACCATTCTCATTGACCACTTTCATAAATGTTTTGTAAGCAAAGAGAGAATTCTCAAGTTCTTCTTTAAGCTCTTTATTATCCACAACAGTATAAAGTACGTTCTCTTTTTTATCAAAAACACGCACATTTAAAGGAACATCAACCGAAGAATAAGAACGAAAACTACAACTAAAATTTGGCGAAAACTGAATCGCATTAGTACCTGCCACAGGCGTAATACACTCTATTTTATTTTTAGCATCCAAACTATATACTTCGCGCTCCAAAGGACTCTTTTTTGCTGCTTGGAAATAATATTTTTTTGCTTTAGTATCATAACCGTAAAAAGCTGTCACATCATAAGATCCAGTTGTGAGTTGTTTTACCAAACGCCCACTCAAAGCATACAGATAAAGATGATTGAAACCATCCTTTTCACTCTGATAAACAAAATGTTCTGCATCATTCAAAAAATAAATATTTGAATAACTTTGCTGATCAATATAACGTTCATTTTGTTCTGAAATGATAATGGTACTTATGCCCGATTTAGGATTTGCAAAAAGAATCTGCAAGTCATTCTGATGTCTATTAAGTCGGGCTATACCTAGTTGATCAGCATTTTTAGTCCAAAAGATACGTGGAATATAAATATCTTCGTTTTCATCCCCCACTTTCATTACGCGACTCACTTTATTATTATAGTCAAAGATATGAACCGAAACCTTACTATTCTTGGCACCAGCCTTTGGATATTTATAAACATATCGGTCCAAATAACCGTTTTCAACTAGTCCTTTTTCTTGTTGATAGAGAGGAAAAGAATACTCCGGCACTTGCGATTCATCAAAGCGAACCCAAGCCAAGAAACGACTATCAGGTGCCCATTCCAACATTCTATCTGTTGCAAATTCTTCCTCATAAACCCAGTCGGGCACTCCATTAATCACACTATTAACCGCACCATCATCAGTAATCTGACGTGTTGTTTTAAAACCGCTATGATAGATAAAAATATTATTATTCTTAACATAAGCTACTTTAGAAGCATCAGGAGAAAGAATAGCAGCACGAATAAATTCCTCATCAGCAATGGGTAACAATTGTTTCAGACGCACATCATAAAGATAATAACGCGCTTTATATGAATGACGATAAATTTGCTCTTTATCAGTATAAAAAAGAATAAAGTTATTATCATCAGAAAAAGAAAACCCAGCAATATCGCCTTTCCAGTTCAATCTGTCAGACGATAATAATACGGAAGATTGATTACCCGTCATCAAATCGTATTGTATTATTTTATTACCATCCACCAATTGAGCATAGTGCACACCATCAGACATAAAAGTCATAGCATCCATCTGCTTTTCTCTAAAATCGCCATCTACAATACCCTCTAAGGTCAATGCCTTTGATCCATTCTGAGCCTGCAGCCCAAAAGACATAAATGTCAACATTGCTAATAAAAATAGTCTCATCATAATTTTATTCGTTTAATATCAGAGCAATAACATCTCTAACAAGTATTTTTAAAATAGATAAATATATGCTAAAAAAACAAAAAACCTAACACTAGAAGATACAAACACTTATAAACGGTATAATCCCGTTTAGTAAGCCCTTTAACACCGACAAAAGAACTCATTACAAGAAAACGAGATCCTCAATAAAAAATTGTTTAATCATTAGCCACAAGCTGGAAAATAAAAAACACAATGGGGTATTAAAGGAATGACAAAGATAACTTACAAATCGGAAATTGAAAAAGCAAAACACACTACAGAAGCTCCTAAATACAATAAATTGTCTTTTGCTATCAAATAATAAGTAAAATCATTACCTTTGCATAGATATAACGATAACCATAAATAACAACGAGTCTTCAGAATTTTCTGAAGATTTTATTTTTTAAAAAGCATAACATTATGGCATTTTCTTATTTTACTGAAGAAGGATTAAAAAAAATCATTGAAGAAATAGAACGCCTTGAAAATGTAGAGCGTCCAAAAATTTCTGCACAAATTGGAGAAGCCCGCGACAAGGGAGACTTATCGGAAAACGCAGAATATGATGCGGCCAAAGAAGCACAAGGTCTTTTAGAAATGAAAATTTCAGAATTAAAAGGCAAAATGACCAATGCCCGCATTATTGACAAATCAAAAATCAGCACAGATAAAGTACAGTTGCTCACAAAAGTAACCTTGAAAAACAAAAACAACGGAGCAATCATTACTTATGAAATAGTTCCCGATACCGAAGCTGATCTTAAAGCTAAAAAGATTGCAGTAGGAACCCCTATGGGGCAAGGTCTTTTGGGTAAAAAGAAAGGTGAAATAGCAGAAATAAAAGTACCAGCAGGCATCATGCCTTTTGAGATCTTAGACATTACGATCTAATTATTTTCTGATATTTTAATTTTAAATTATTGGTTGTTTATAATTCAACATACAATGGAAAATCAAAAGCTAAAAGTTGGTATTACACATGGTGATATTAACGGCATAAGTTACGAAATCATCATAAAAACCTTCGGTGGGCCATCTAAAATAACAGAACTTTTCACCCCCATTTTATATGGTTCATCAAAAGTGCTTTCTTATTATCGCAACGTATTTGAGATAAAACACTTGAAATCAAACATATCACAGGAAGACAACAATTTCGACACACAACAACTGAATGTAGTCAACTGTATTGAGGGAGAAGTAAAAGTTGAAATGGGACAATCAACTATTGCAGCAGGAGATTGTTCTATAAAAGCTTTAGATCGTGCTATAAATGACCTAAAAGAAGGCATTATTGATGTATTAGTTACAGCCCCATTAAATAAAGAAAACGTTAAAAAATGTTTACCTAACTTCTCAGGACATACCGAATATCTTCAGGAAAAATTCGGGAGTGATGAAGTTTTGATGATGATGGTAAAAGATGGTTTAAGAGTAGCCGTAGCAACCACTCATATTCCAGTAGCTGACATCTCACAAAGCATTACACCAGAATTGCTTACAGACAAAGTACGTCTTTTCAACCAATCGTTACTTCAAGATTTCTCCATTCGTAAAGGACGTATTGCCGTTCTTGGTCTTAATCCTCACAGTGGAGATAATGGAGCTATTGGCACTGAAGACCGCGACATCATAGCCCCTACATTAGAAAAGCTAAGAGAAGAAGGCATCAATGCTTATGGTCCATTCCCAGCAGATGGTTTCTTTGGTTCGGGTGAATACCTAAAATACGATGCTATATTAGCGATGTACCACGATCAAGGGCTTATCCCATTTAAACTCATCGCTAAAGGCGGCGGAGTTAACTTTACCGCAGGACTTCCTATTGTAAGAACTTCGGCAGCTCACGGCACAGCTTATGGCATAGCAGGTAAAAATGTAGCTGATGAAAGCTCATTGCGCGAAGCCATCTACCTAGCCAGTGACATTTACAAAAACAGAAAAATATATGATGAGATTTCAAAAAGCCCATTAGTTATAGAAGAAAAGAACAATAAATATTCAAAAAACGACAAACGGGAATACAAACAATAATTTCAACATTTCTGATAAGATAATAGACCAATGAAACGCTTAAAAATTAAAGAACTATTAACCTCCAGCAAAGCAGGAGAAAAAGTAAAAGTAATGGCTTGGGTACGTACCAAGCGCGGCAATAAACACGTCAGCTTTGTAGCATTAAATGATGGTTCTACTATTAATAATTTGCAGGTGGTGGTGAATATGGAAACCGCTGACGAAACCGTGATAAAAAAAGTGACTACCGGAGCAGCTGTTGCTGTTACAGGTATAATTCAGGAATCACAAGGCGGCGGACAATCCCTAGAATTACAGTGCGAAACTATTGAAGTATTAGGAGAAGCTAATCCTGAGATATACCCTCTTCAACCCAAGCGTCATTCTTTAGAATTTTTAAGAGAAATAGCTCATTTACGTTTCCGTACTAACCTTTTTGGTAGTATTACACGCGTACGTCACGCTATGATATTTGCAGTACATGAGTTCTTCAATCAAAAAGGATTTGTTAATATTCATACTCCTCTCATCACCGCATCAGATGCGGAAGGTGCTGGTGAAATGTTTCGTGTCACTACATTAGATCCTAAAAATCCACCATTAACCGAAGAAGGAGACGTTGACTGGAAACAAGATTTCTTTGGCAAATCGACCAACCTAACGGTATCAGGTCAGTTAGAAGGCGAATTAGCAGCAATGGCAATGGGCGAGATATACACCTTTGGTCCTACCTTCCGTGCTGAGAATTCAAATACCACACGTCACTTGGCCGAATTCTGGATGATAGAACCAGAAATGGCATTCTATGACATCACAGATAATATGGATTTGGCTGAAGAATTTCTAAAATACTGTATCAAGTATGCGCTTGATCACTGTATGGATGATTTAAAATTCTTGAGCGAACGCCAGCAAAATGAAGAGAAAAATAAACCAGCAAACGAACGTAGTCCTGAATTAATAGAAAAACTACAAGCCGTATTAGATGACGACTTTGTACGTTTAACATATACCGATGCTATCCATATTCTAGAAAATTCTAAACCGAATAAAAAAGGAAAATTCAAATACGCCATAGAAGGTTTCGGCACTGACTTACAAAGTGAACACGAACGTTATTTGGTAGAAAAACATTTCAAAAAACCCGTCATCTTAACCGATTATCCAGCCAGCATCAAAGCATTCTATATGAAAGAGAATGAAGATGGAAAGACCGTACGTGCCATGGATATTCTCTTCCCAGGTATTGGTGAGATAGTAGGAGGCTCACAACGCGAAGAGAATCTAGAAGTACTCCTCGCTAAAATGAAAAAAATGGGTGTTCCAGAGAAAGAAATGAGCTGGTACCTTGACACACGCCGCTTTGGTAGTGCTGTTCACAGTGGTTTTGGTTTAGGATTCGAACGTATGATGTTATTCGTAAGTGGTATGACTAACATACGTGACGTCATTCCTTTTCCACGTGCACCGAAACAAGCAGAATATTAGCGCCATAAGTTTCTCAGAAGAGAAATAATAGATCTATCCACGAATTACATCATTTTCAAAAATTCATTTTGGCGAAAATGTAATTGGTGGATTTTTACTAAATCAGAGCAGCACCTATCATTAAATTTTTAGTGATTTTTATTTTACAACACAATGAGTTTAGAAAGCGAAATAAAAAGAAGACGGACATTTGCCGTTATCAGTCATCCAGATGCTGGTAAAACAACACTAACAGAGAAACTTCTTCTTTTTGGTGGTGCTATTCATGTAGCTGGCGCAGTAAAGTCGAATAAAATAAAAAAAACGGCCACTTCAGACTGGATGGAAATAGAGAAACAACGTGGTATCTCTGTTGCTACTTCGGTTATGGGATTTGAATATAAAGGAACTAAAATAAATATTCTAGACACCCCTGGTCACCAAGATTTTGCTGAAGATACCTTCCGCACCCTAACGGCTGTAGATAGTGTGATTGTTGTCATTGATACCGCCAAAGGAGTAGAGGCACAGACACGCAAGCTCATCAATGTATGTCGCATGCGTAAAACGCCCGTCATCGTCTTTGTGAATAAGATGGATCGCTTGGGAAAAGACCCTTGGGAACTGATGGACGAACTCGAAAATGAACTAAAAATGGGTGTACGCCCACTTAGTTTTCCCATAGGACAAGGCGATAGTTTCAAAGGCGTTTATAATCTTTTTGAAAAAAATCTCAGCCTCTTTGAACCTAGCAAACAAGAAGTCACTACACCTAAAGAAATCAGTGACATCAACGACAAACAGCTAGACGAACTACTCGGCGACGATGATGTGGCACAGCTGCGTGAAAATATTGAACTCATAGAAGGTGTATATCCCAATTTTGACCTTGAGGGTTACCTTGCAGGAGATATAGCACCGATCTTTTTTGGTAGTGCCTTAAATAATTTTGGAGTGCGCGAACTGCTCAACTGTTTTACACAGATAGCACCACCACCCCGCCCTTCACAAACCGAAGAGCGTTTAATACAACCTAACGAAGAAAATTTCACGGCGTTTATCTTTAAGATTCACGCTAATATGGACCCTAACCACCGTAACCGTATTGCTTTTGCAAAAGTTTGTTCTGGTAAATTTTTACGTAACACACCTTATAAACACGTGAGATTAGGTAAACAACTCAAATTCTCGAGTCCTACAGCCTTTATGGCTCAAAAGAAATCGATCCTAGAAGAAGCTTATCCTGGTGACATTGTGGGTTTACCTGACAGTGGTAACTTTAAGATCGGTGACGTCTTGACCTGTGGTGAGGACTTGCATTTCAAAGGCATTCCTAGCTTCTCTCCTGAGATGTTTAAATACATCGAGAATGCGGATCCTATGAAATCAAAGCAGCTTAACAAAGGCATAGATCAGTTGATGGACGAAGGAGTTGCACAGGTTTTCACCAACCAATTCAATGGTCGCAAAATTATTGGTACGGTAGGTCAACTACAATTTGAAGTGATAGAATACCGCCTCTTACACGAATACAACGCTAAATGTAGATGGGATGCTATCAGTTTGTACAAAGCCTGCTGGATAGAAAGCGAAGACAAAGCTTCATTTGACGATTTCAAGAAAAGAAAAGCGCAATATATGGCCAAAGACAAACAAGGCAGAGATGTCTTTCTTGCCGATTCTAAATACGTATTACAAATGGCACAAGCTAATTTTGATAAAATCAATTTTCACTTTACTTCGGAGTTTTAAACCTATTCAGGTTTTTTATTATAAAAAGCATTGAGTTAATTTTTCTCAATGCTTTTTTTCATTTCTTTATGCTTTGAAATAATTCATCAAATCCACGTTGAATTTCAAAAGGGGGCTTAAAATGAAGTCTTTCTCGAGTTTGCGTATTATCTATAAGCATACTTCCAAATAATCGTCGGTATAAAGATGGCCATACAATTTTCACACTAAACTGTACAATATGAGGCACTTTCAATAAATACTTATGACTTCGTGAAGCTTTTATTAAACATTTCACAAAATCAGAAGTACCTATCAATTTATTATCCGAAGCCAGAAAGACACCTGAGACCTCTTGAATAATAACCACTTGTATCAAGGCTACCAAATTCCCCACATACACCATAGCTCTTTTATTATTTATACCTCCAAAAGGAATCAACCTATTTCTATTTACAAAATTTGCCATTCGAGCTATATTACCTTTCACTCCTACCCCATACACTACGGGAGTACGAATAACAGCAACCTTAAAGACTTCACTAACGAGCTCTTTTAAAAGCATTTCAGCCTCAAGTTTACTCTTACCATACGCATCTTGTGGATCACAAGTACTATTCTCGGTCCAAGGATTATCTACTGTAGTATTTTCACCATACACTTTTACTGTGCTCATAAAAACAAATTGCTTAACACCATCGGCTTTAGCCTTCCTTGCCACTTGAAAAGCTAAATCTCTATTAACACTAAAATAAAGATCATCAGGAGTACCTTTATCTTGATGTACAATTGCAGCCACATGAAAAACGACATCGACTCCAGTAAAAGACATTTCTTCTACTTTAATATTAACGGTATCAATTTCTGACACTTCTATATCAGTAGTTGAAGATTTAAAATAAGCACCTATAAAACTATTTTCGCCAGTTATAACAACTTTTTTCATTCTTTATACTTTGTTTAAACCAAACATAACACTTACCATTTCTTTACTAATACGTTCTCTTCTAAAACGCTGAACAAATTCCTTAGAATCAAATTTCAGATCAGAAGATTGTGACAACTTGAAAGCTTCAATAAAAGAAGTAATTGAACCCGAATCAAAAACAATAGCCGCTGGTAAATTCTTAATTATAAAATCTCTCGCAAAACCATTAACCCCTGCTATTATCTTCTTATTAGTAATAGCATATTCAAATATTTTAGATGGTAATACCTTTTTAAATGCAGGAAAATCGTTCAGATGTAAAAATAAAAAATCACTATTTTTATAGATCTCTAATAATTCATTTCTATCTATAGGAGAAAATAACTTTACATTATCAAGCTGTTCCCTCTGCAAAATATATTCGAGCTGAGGACGCTGACCACCATCACCATAAATATGAAATTCATATTTATCTCCCAAATATTCAGCTATCTGAGGAATAATAATTTCAATTCCCTGACCCTGTCCTATATTTCCTGCATACGTTATAATTTTTTTTTCTGATGATATATTTTTAGAATAATCATAATTGAAGAACACATCATCAACGCCATTATAAAAATTAGAAAACTGCACTTTGGGATATCTTTTCTTGAAGTAAGAATTAAAACCATCAGATACTAAATTTATCTTTTTTGCATAAGAGAAAGTATAACGCTCAACCATAATTAAAGGAAGATTAAGCAATACAAACGTTAATTTAGGCAATAAAGACTTTAACGAATCTCTAAAGATATCTCTCATATCTAACAAAAGAGTAGCTTTCTTTTTTCGCGCAATACGTGCTCCTAAAAAAGCTGTAAATAAACGTGATGAAGTGGCAAATACCACATCATAATTTTCCTTTTTAGTATAATTAAGAACCTGTTTGTAAAAGCTGTAAAAAGATTTTATTTGATCGACAAAACCACTATTATGAACAGGTATCTTAAAGCGTTCAACCTTCACTCGACCATCATATTCAGAAGCTTGTGCATCCACAATAAAAGACTGATAACGCTGAGGCATGGTTGTTAGTAAAGTCACTTCATCATGCGGTGTTATCGCTTCATTCAGAGCTTTAATTAAGCTTTGTGAACGAAAAGAACCTGCACATAAGTCTGGTTTATAATAAAAAGTCAAAAATAAAATCTTCATATTCTCTTAACTGTATTATTTAATAATACTTATCACTGTAGAAACACGCTTTTTAAATTTAATAACAAGACACTTAGCCTTAACTCTTTTATTAAAAGCTAGTGCATATTCATAATCCTCTAATATTACAGACTCGGCCCCCTCTACCACTATCTCTACATCATCGACATTATAAACATTAGAAGCTAGTTGAATAGGAATAATATCTGGATGAAAATGAATTCGTGCTAATGATACATTTTTAACAAAACCATCAATAGTATCATGAATAACAAAGCTCTTATCATCAAATAAAAACATTCTCTTATGCTCAATTGATGAAAAATAGGATTTACAAATACCTTCAATTTTATTCAAGGATTCACGCACCTCAACTTTTACACGTTTAGCCACACGAAAGCCCCCCCAAACCTGAGACTGATTTCTATTTTCTAAAGCAACGGTGTTATGCGCAAATGTACTCCTTTCATAATGTCTAATATCATTATTCTCATATGTTGATGTGCCAACATCTACAATCAATGGTTTATTTCTACAGTACAGTTCAAAAGAAAAACTATCCGCATGTGTATGTCCTGGCTGGTAACTCGGTTGCACCCCACCAACATCAACAAGAAGCTCGTAGTCTGGCTTCACAACTTTTCGATAGCCTGAATCGGACAAGCTGACTTCAGCCGAAATAATCTTTGCTTCTTTTGCCATAGCAAATAAGTCTGATGGGGAATAACACAAACCTCTTATAGCATCATTAAACATTGGAATCTCATCAGAATCAAACTTTATTTTTTCTAAAAAACCAAGCATCAAAGAAGTCTTATGCTCTATAAATTTAGTAAATTCCTCATCCTTAAAACAAGGATTATTCTTTAGTAAATAAGTTGCTTCAATCATTCGCCCCAAGAGAATAGAATGATACATCACAGAACGTTCATAATGACAGCCATCCTCACAAATCTGTTCATTCAACTCCTTTACAATCTCATATTTTGCTTTAGCATAAAATTTATTATCAGAAAAAAAACATGCTCCGAAAAGCAAAGACAAAGCATTTTCCAACAGATGATTTGCTAATATATGATACTCAAATCGCTGATAAAGGAAGTGATACTGAGAAAACAAATGTTGTATAACACGTTCATCCTCCCATTTTGAGGAATTAATATATTTAATCCAATTGTATGCTCTTAAAGAAATGGTATAAGATGCTTTTCCAATACTATTGATATCAAAACTTGGCAAATAATCCAACATTAATTCTTGTTTGATAGCATCTGATAACTGCTTATCAGATAAAAAATCAAAGTAATTAAGGTTAAAAGTCCACAACTTGCCATAATCACTAAAGGACCAATTAAGCTTTTCTTCAAATTCCTTCTCTTGATTGAGAAATGAAAAGGTGTACTTTCCATTATTATTAAGCACATATCCATAAGGATAGTGAGGCGCCAATAATTCTAATTGAACAACAGGTTTCTCACATTTAGATAGTCTGAATTTTCCAGAAAATAGGGTATAGTATACTTGATAAAATAGTTGTCTAAATTTCAAATATCTAATGGTATGAATTAGCAAGCTTAACTTCTCTATCACCTTTCTCATCTATTGCTCATTAAAAGTTATTTCTGGTAAAGTAAAAATAACACACCCTTGTATCTTCTCTTCCTCAAGCACATCTAGACGTGCCCCCATTCCTGTATACTTTAATACTTCTTCTACCTCAAGACGCAAACACTGCCAAGTTCCCTTTTGAGTGAGATCATAGGGTGTTACAACGCTTACTATGTCTTTATTATAAATATAAGCAACTACTTTTTCAAGATTAGAATCATCTGAGACATAACACCAATAAGTATATATCACCTTTTGATGACTATCATCCCTAAATTTATAAATATCAAAAGACATAAATTCTCCAGTATTATCTGGTCTAAGACTAACATTTTGAGAATCAAACAAAGCTCCTTTTGCTGCTCTTGGGAGACATTCATTCATAGGCAAATCATCAAAATCTACAATATTGCTTTCAACAGACATATAGGTACGAGGATTATCCGAATCAAATCCTATCCTATGACTTAAAATAAGCATTAGAACACTAACAGAAGCAATTAAAGCTAACATTAAATAAGTCGATAAGCCATTCCATTTAGAATTCACTTCACCTTTAGCATCATTATCATTGGAATAAAACACAAATAACCAAAACACTATCGGGAACACGGCTATATTTCGTAATAGCATCGACTCAAACATGAAATTGACGCCATAAATTACAACAAAGCTAACAGCATATATTCTTTGACGTTTATCTAAACTATAAATTAGGGACACAAAAAAAGCAAGAAGTAATAATACCCCAATTACGCCCGTCTCAATTAAAGTCTGAAGGTACTGATTATGAACATTAAGGTTACGATGAGCTGACAAAGTAAAGCCAGAAGAAATATACCTCTTATTCAGCTCATCTTGAACATCGCCCACCCCTACTCCTAAGAGTAGATGATCCTTTGAAATGGCAAGAGCAGTCTTCCAGCTTGTATACCTATCAAAAGATCTTGAAATTTCTAATCCTTGTTTTACATCCCAAATACTTCTTTGCATTCTAGGAGATGAAATAATTGCCATTGCAAATATCGCTATTAAAGAGATAAAGCTGACATACAACCAAACCTTCTTCATTCTCCCCAAAGCATATACCACAAACAATGTAGCTAGAAGGATACAGGCGGAAACAAAAGCGACTCTTGCCCCTGACCAATAAACAAAGGCAAGAATGATAAACAATCCTACAACCGAGACAACTCTTGACCTAGCGCCCTTAATAATATCTTCTGCCAAAACTACGACGCCCATCAGCAGTATTGAAGAAGCATAGGTGCGATGCATAAATGGGTTAAAAGAATCGACATTACTTAAACCATTTACATTGATCTGCCCAAGCAAGTGTCCAGAAAAATAAGCATAAAAAAGATAAGCTATACAAACAAGTAAGAATACAGTAGCTCCTATCCGGTATGAAAATCTGAAATAATCAAACGAAACTCTAATCTTGGGTTTAGTAAATAAGCCTAAAAAAGCAATCATAAAAAGGGGTAAACCCTTCTCTATATAATGTGCACCTTCACGTAAATTAGAAGAATAGATCAACGAAGTATAAGTCCACAACACATATAGAAATATAAAAAGAAAAGGAAGTTTACTTTTCGTAAACACGACCTTATCTATCTTACAATTAAAAAGATATAAAAGTACTGGCAGAATTACCAGATACTGTACAGAAGAAAAGAACAAAGCAATACTCGCTATAAGTATTGTAAATTCCATAAAACCATCTTCTCTCTTCTTAAAATCAAACATGCTATTACAATTAAGAGATTGCAACCCAAGAACCCGTTTTCAGACTCTCTATCGCTGCAAAACTAGCTTTCGTCACATTTATTAACTCCTCATAAGGAATAAGATCGACCCCATTCCCCTCTTTTACACGTTTCACCATCTGATGAAATTGTGAACGATGTCCTTTATCCAGTTTTGTCTTCATCTTCTTGAAACCTTTGACACCATATGCTCTAGTGGTAATAAAATTATCCATTATCAGATTACGCTCTTGTGAGAACACCTCTAAGCGCTCCTTTGAATAAGCCTTAGATCCATTGGAAAAATAATTTACTACAGCAGTAGAACCATTTTCAAGCTTAAGAAGAATAGAAGCATTATCGGTATTCTCTTTAGGATTCTCACCCATGGCATTCATACAAACAGCAGTCACCTTACTCCCACTCAAATAAACCACCAAATCGATATAATGACAAGCTTCTCCAACAATACGGCCACCACCAATTTTCATATCATGCACCCACACATCTGGAGGTATAGCTCCCGCATTCATAGTAGCTACTATATTCATTGGTGCATTACCAATAAGTGATTTTATCTTCTGTATATGAGGCGAAAAACGACGATTAAAACCAATCATCAAACTGCCTTTACTCGCTTGATAAGCTTTATCTATACTATCTAAATCCCTTAGTGATAAAGCTAAAGGTTTCTCAACAAAAACGTGTTTATCTTTTTTAAGGGCATCAACCACCATTTGAGCATGAAGATTATGCCTAGTAGTGATCATCACCACATCAACATCTTCATTTTCAAGCACAGAACTATAGTCTGTGGCACTTTTAGCAATATTATGTTTCTTAGCTAGTGCAGAACTATTAATACCTCCTGCTGATATAATATACTCTACGTCAGCACCACTCCCTTTAAGTGCTGGAAGCATCGTCATTTTAGTAAAATTCCCAGCTCCAACAATAGCTATTTTACCTTTAGATGTTGAAGTCTTCTTTTTCAGCACTTCAACGTAAGGTTTAGAATCACTAGTCTCCGAATATTTAAATACTGAAGCTATAGACTTGCTCTTACCAATATCACCATATACTTTATCAAAATCTTCAATAGCCACTACCTCACTAATAAGAGACTTCACCTTAAGTTGTCCACTATTTATGGCTTGTAAGATGGCTTGAAAATTTCGTTTTTCAGTCCAGCGCACAAAAGGAAGTGGATAGTCGATTCCTTTATTTTCATAATCATCATCGTATCGTCCTGGACCATATGAACAAGAAACTTGAAAAGTTAATTCCTTCTCATAAAAATCTGATCGCATTATATCCAAACCTATCACGCCAATAAGAGTAATGCGTCCTCGTTTTCGGCTCATCTCTGCTGCCTGATGAATAATATCATTACTTTTAGATGAAGCCGTAATAATAACGGCATCAGCACCTACATTACCTGTTTCAGACATTACAAAGTTCACAGGATCATCACCATGGATAGGATTAAATGCCAACACGCCCATTTCTTTAGCCAAAGCTATCTTAGTATTATCTAAATCATAGGCTATGACATTACAGCCATTAGCCATCAGCATCTGAGCAGTCATTAGCCCTATCAATCCAAGGCCTACGACCACAATAGTTTCACCAAAAGCAGGCTTTGTAAGACGAATTCCTTGTAAACCAATGGCACCAATAACTGTAAATACAGCTTCTTCGTCACTCACCTTAGCAGGGATATGTGCCACCAAGTTCTTAGGCATACATACAAATTCAGCATGCGCACCATTAGATGCTACACGATCCCCCACCTTAAACTCATCTACACCATCACCGACTTCGATTACCTGACCAACATTACAATAGCCCAGAGGAAGTGGTTGCTCTAGCTTATTAAATACTGTTTCTAAAGTAGGCATCAAGCCTTCAGCCTGTATCTTCTCTAGTACCTGTTTTACTTTATCTGGCTGCTGGCGCGCTTTTTGGATTAAAGACGCTTTACCAAATTCCACCAACATACGTTCAGTACCTAGAGACACTAAAGAACGTGTCGTTCTTATCAAAACATGACCATGCTTTACAATAGGTGCAGGTATCTCTGCTAATTCTGTTTTTCCTGTTTTAAAGGATTGTAATATTTGTTTCATCTGTTAATTAATAATTTAGCATAAACATTTAACACCTTTTGCACATTATCTACTTCATAAAGCTTAGGAAGCGTAGTATACTTATTATTCTTAATAATTATTTCTAACTCATCATAATTTCCTGATTGATAACTCATACATCCTAAAGGTCGATCCACACAATCTGAAGCTATGACAATCTTCTTCAATGATAAAGCCTCTCTTATAGATAATGCATCACCATCAGTAGTCGTAGCTCTAATCATTCCATCTACTCGTTTTAAAACTTCAAAAAAAGAGTGTTCTTCCTTAATAAATAAAACATTAACAGGAGCATCTTGTCCTATATTTTCAACATATTCTCCTGATGGATCTGAAAACACCAATCCAAAGTCAGGTAATTTATCAAATATTTGCACTAATTGAGTACCACCATAAATTTCATCTCCATTCTTGTCAAAAGACATTCTGTAAGCATTCGTACAAAAAACTTTCTTATACTTTTTCACAAAACAAGTAAGTCGGTCTTCTAATTCAGAAGATAAAGGCTCTTCTTCTAAAGGAGGAATAAATGCTGATATCAAAACACTCTTCTTATTTATTTTTTTAGCTTTAAGAAAACTCTGTTTATTTATTAATATTGGCTTCAACGAAAAAAGAATAGATAAATAATCAAATACATTTTTCACAAAGCCAAAACGCCCTAAATTCCCATGATACGTTACAATTACTTTTTTACAAAAGAATACACCAAATACTGAGATCACAAATCTCAAATAGGGATTTGAAGAATGCAAATGGATACACTTTACAGCAAGCATAGACTTAAAATCTCGCAACTTAAAAGCAGACAAATTAAGGTATTCAATAGATTCAAACTCCTCTTTTTTTATATATTGCAAAAGACGCTTAACATGTATGGTCACTCCCCCCACAGGTGGTGGTACTTTACCAATTATAAGTATTGTATTCCTTTTCATAATAAACTAAAGAAATGTCAAATGATAGATGTATTTAACAGCTCCAAACATCTGGTTTTATCAACAGAATCTGCAGTTTTCAACTCATGCAATAATGCTTTAAACAATCGAAATATCTGATAAAAAGAAGCTTTATAACGAATTCTAATCATTGGAATAGCATATAATACATTTATGATCACTTGTAGTGAATATAACCATTTTGGTGCATACTGTCTATTATCAATGAATCTCATCAAATAAAACAAATAGACTTTTCCTAGATTTATCTCTCCTGTTATTCGACCAACACTAGCATGTACTTTGTGATAAATAATAGACTGAAAAACGCAAGCCATTTTATGTCCTGCCTTTTTCTGACGTAAAGAAAAATCCATATCTTCTTCTCCAAAAAAGAATTTATCACTCAATATACCTGTTCTCTCTGGCTGAAAGAATAAAGCACAACCCGTAATATATGAAACATCCCTTACGCCTTGTTGCGGTACCTTGTCGATCGACTCACCAGCATAATAATAACGCCTATTACCAATCCATAACAAACTACCACCACAATTCCAAATCTTATTACTCGGCTCAAACAATCTAATTTGCGGTGTACAAGCAACATATTCTTCATTACTTTGCATGAAGGAAACAAGATGAGCTAAAAAATCAGGTTCTACGATAGTATCATTATTTAATAACAAAGTATAGTTTTCACCTTTATTCTTTGAACGCAAGTAGCGTAAAGCAACATTATTACCCGCTGCAAATCCTAAGTTATCAGAATTCTTAATCAATAGAATTTGATCTTTGAAATTATAATTCTTTAATTCATTCTCAACATCTACACTTCCACCTTGTTCAGCTATGGATTGTTCATATTCTCCAACATAAGAATACGTATCTAAACACCATTTTTTCAATTCTAAAAAACTATCCTCTTCTGAATAATTATCAACAAGAATAATCTGATAATTAACTTTTTCAAGACTTAAAACAGACTTTAAACATTCAATTGTATCATCTGTCCCATTCCAGTTCAAAATTATTATATAAACTTTTTTTTCTCTATTCATCAGTAGAATATAATTTTAATCTTTTTTTAGTAAATACGTATATAATAAATCCCATAACGGGTAACTCATAGAAGGCTAAAAGTTGAAAATACATTTCAAACCATCCAAAAATTAGTATTGAAATTATAAAAGCATAGATAGCCACTAGTATCACATTCCTCTTAAATAAAATTATGGCAAGAAGTGTATAATACAATGATCCAAAAAAGAAAACGGAAAGAATACCCCTGCTCACTCCTGCATATATATATATACTTCCAAACATGGTTTTTACATTAGATGGAAAACCATTATTTGTAATAATATTCCACAAATCAGAAGTAGTTTGACGTAATTCTTGACGAGTTAAAACATTTATGATGTTAATAGGTGAACCATATATATAATTTGGATCTATACCAACCTCACCTTCTAAACGTAAATATTCAGAGAAAGACATAATGCCGGCGAAGAAATAACGGGCAATATGATTTAAAACAAAATCAAGATACCTGTTCATATCACTCCCCACCGCTGGTAACACAGACACATAATAAGTTGAAAAGAAAACTGCAAAAACACCTAAAAAAACAATTACAATTTTGAATACCGATATTTTTATTTTCTTTTTACTTACAATAATTCTTGTAAAAAGTCCCCCAATAATCGGAATCAACAGCCACGATTTAGCCCCATAAATCAATGATGAGAAAAGGATTAGAAAAATCAACACCCAAATACTTTTCTTTTTTTTATGTACCGTAGCAATAAAGAAAATAACAATAAATCTTAAGGCAAAGGCACAATGAGCAGGGACTCCTTGACCTAATGCTATTGAGAAATCAGATGAACCAATATCAAATATTCTTGAAAGACTATATATTCGAAAAAAAACAATTGCAATCAAAATCCAAGAAATATTTGTAAGCAACTTAAGATTGTTGATTTGACTTCCTAGTTTTTCAAACGAATATTCCTTAAGCCCTACAAGTTTCACTTTAGCTGCCCCAATAAAGAAACCCGGCAACCAAAAAACAAATAATCCAACAATCCAAACTATTATAGCTTTAAAATGTACTGCGACAAAACCTAATGGCTCAGCAAATAGCATAGCTCCAACTAAAACAATAACAAAAGGAACTGACAAGAAAGTTATCGGAGTAAAATAAGTTCCCCAAATCTTTTGATCAATAGCAATTAGTACAATAACCTCAACTATGAGTAGCACCAACATATTGTATTCCTGAGTCATAACACCTTTAAATTAAAAAACATCTATCGATTAACAATAGACTTCACACACCTCATAGCTGTTTCTCCATCCCACATTTCTGGGCGTATTGAAAAAGCATCTTCACTCAACATTTTAATAAACTCCTTCTCTAACAAAACAATATCATTTCCTACTAAAACACTTACTCCTCCATTCTCTTTAAGTGTAACAGGACGTTCTGTGTTCCAACGCATAGTAATACATCTTGTGCCCAGCACAGTGCATTCCTCTTGCAGACCTCCACTATCCGTCAACATCACCTTTGCTCCCATATTAAGACGTAACATCTCATGATAACCAAGAGGATATAACAATTTAATATTAGAAATAGACTTAAGTTGATCCCAAAGCTTATATTTTTTTAAGCATTTCTCTGTTCTAGGATGTACTGGCCATACTATATTCATCTTTTGCAATACTACATTTTTTAAGAAGTCCACAATACCAGCTAGCGTTTCAGAATTATCAACATTAGATGGGCGATGTAAAGTCACTACCGCAAATTTATCATCTTCAAAGTGTACTCTTTTCTGGTCTTCTAAATGAAGATTGGAAGCAATTAGCTCGTCAATATCTAAAACTTTTGCCCTATCAATATTTGAATCCAAGGTATCTATCATAATGTTACCTACCATAACTATACTAGCAGGATCACATCCTTCCTTCAAAAGATTCTTTTCCGATAAACGATCGGGAACCAAAAGTAAATCAGATAAACGATCAGTCACTAAACGATTTACCTCTTCAGGCATTGCTATATCTCCCGAACGCAAACCAGCTTCAATATGACATACTTTGACATTCCCCTTTTTTGCAGTGACAGAACACGCTAATGTAGCATTAACATCTCCTACTACCACCACCCAATCTGGTTTTTCTTCTTTTAATACGCGCTCAAAAGCAATCATAGTATGACCTACCTGCTCAGCATGAGTTCCTGAACCAATACCTAAATTAATATCTGCTTTAGAAATAGAAAGTGACTTAAAAAAAGATTTTGACATGCGATCATCATAATGCTGCCCTGTATGAACTAGAAGATGATCCAATGGCTCTTCAGCAGTTTTATTAAATTCAGTAATAGCCTTTATAAAAGGAGCTATTTTCATAAAATTTGGTCGAGCCCCCACAACTGATATTATCTTCATTATTTTCAATTCTTTTTACAAAAATTATGTTTCTGATACTTGTTAAAAATAAATTACTTCTTTTTATAAATTAAACAAAAGATAATAGACTTTAACTTTAACAAAAAAGCAGGAGTATCATAAGATTAATTTCAATCAATTATAACATTCCTTTTACCACTCTTCACAAAAACACGTTTAAGAAAAACACTTATTATAAACATAAACAATAATGCTTCAACTAAAGACATCGCAATAGCAGCTCCAAGATCATCAAATAAATTAATTAATATAAAACTTAAACAAAGGCTAAGCATACCAGTAAGCCATACACACCTAGAAAATTGTTTTTCAAACCCCAAGTTAACTAAACCAACGATACCAAAGTAATAATTTAATCCCCCAAATATAATGACACCACTTAAAACCTGAATATTTAATATTGAGTCGACATACTCAAAACCAAGAATAAATCGTATTCCCCAAGGTGATAACACTACAATAAGAATGGCTACACTAAGTAAGATAATCCCGTAAATCTTGCCAAGTTTGAAATAATTACGTAAACTCTCAGACTGCTTCTTTCCTACATTAAGTCGGCGCCCAAAGAAAGGGAATAATGCTTGAACAACTGGATTTAATAACGATTGAATAGCCTTTATTATCTTTTCTGCTGCGGCATAAAATCCTACGAACTGATAATCTGTCAAAAAACCTAATATAATAACATTTGATTCACGGTAAAAATTAACACCTACATTAGATAAAAAAAGATGCCAACTGGACTTAACTTGCTGTTTTATCTCGAACCAAGTAGGTCGTAACAAAACGATGTTAAATTTATAGAACACCAAAAATAAACTAAAAACGCCCCCCATAATAAAACCAACAGACTGAAACCCCACTGCCATAGCACATCCGTCGGATGATTTTACAAAAACAACAATCAATAACGTAGAAATAAGACGCGTCACAAAATTAGCGAGTGTCATTAACTTCATATTTTCAATCCCCTGAAAAAACCAAACAGGAACTAGACCATTACCAATAAAGATACCAATTCCTAAATAAAAAAGTAGTTTATCGTCATGTATTTTAGGTATAAAAGCTACCAATAGAGATAGAATTAATGCACTCAAAAACATCAATAACACCCTGATGGACATCACCACAGAAAAGAGTTTATTTACGGCAGCCTTATCCTCCCTAATAATAGCTAATTGTTTAGTAGCCGAAAATTCAAAACCAAATCGCACTATCAAAGTAAAATAACTAATAACCGCTAACACAAAAGCATACAACCCATAAGTCTCCGCTCCTAAAACTCGTGTTAAGTAAGGAATCAGAAATAAAGGAAATCCGTAATTTATAAATGTAAGAACCGTTAGAGAAATTGAGTTTTCGGCAACACGTCTGATTTCAGAATTTCCTTTTATCTTAGATATAACTCCCATCTTATATTTTCTCTTTCATATTATTAGATACAAAACCACCTAAACCTAACACCCAAAAAAGTTGAAATATTATAGGTGAAAAGCTCAACATATTATCAAAAACTGAAAACAATGCAATAGTAGAAAGAATACCACACAACGGAAGATAGAAATCATTAAGATAGCGACCTATAAATTTAAGAATAATAAAGATGAAAAAGAAAAAGAAAACTGCATATAGATATACCCCTTTCCACTTTCCATAAAGATATAAATCATCAAAGGCGGTTCCTACATAATAAGAAGCTAAACCAAAATCTGAAACTCTAACTCGTTCCTCATATTTAGGATAAATCCTGCTTGATATTGAATATGGCAAGATCTCTGCAAAAAACATAGTCTTATAATCGTCACTCA
This sequence comes from Bacteroidales bacterium, assembly GCA_965662645.1. Classification (GTDB taxonomy): domain Bacteria; phylum Bacteroidota; class Bacteroidia; order Bacteroidales; family UBA5342; genus UBA5342. The sequence goes on along the minus strand of CBFIII010000025.1, from coordinate 5,776 downwards.
AATCTTCTATCTTCTCATCACTTGTGACATACTCAAATTTTGCAATAGGAGAAGTATAATAATAATAAAACCATATAAACTCTTCTGGCATCCAAGAAGGATAATTATCGGTATAAATACCATCATATAAAAAAAATTCCGTTCTAGTCTTAGCACTTTCCCTTAAATCTCCATAAACACCAAACAAATAAGCACTGAAAATAGCTAATAAAATAACTAATAATAAATACTTCTTCTTATTTATATAAAAAAAAGAAATGAGAATTGCAGGCATTAATGAAACCATAGCTAATCCTCTACTTCCAAATAGCAGTACGATAAATAGCCCCACACTTAAAAGAAAGAGATATTTTTTTTCTTTTGATTGCCAATAAAAAAAAACAAAAAGGGTTATTGAAGCAGAATTCAAAGATGTAGTCAGTAATGTTAAAAACTTTATAGGATGAAAATCTGACTGATAATCATAATTTTCTTTAGAAAAAAGTATTTCAAACAATGGCACTTTTCCAGCATAAATTAATGTTGTAATTATACACAATGATATTAATATAACGATACCTACAGATAAACGCCATATCTTTTTCTTGTCTAAAGAAAAATGTTGCACTTTCAAACTCCTAGATTGAAAACAACCTAAAACTAATGACAATAAAATAGTTGCAACAAGAAAAATAATTAATTTAAGACTCAAATAAGGATAATCTACCCACTTCATAAAATAAAACACTAACGCAAAAAAAAATGTCAATGCATAAACAAAAAAAGGATTTGTAACAATATCCTTAAACGTAAAATCACGGAATAAAAAATTCTTCATGTTTTATTTTTTACGTACAACAATAGCCGTAAACTTCAATGCTAAATCAAAAAAGACCATATTAGCATTCACATTACGTTCTAAATGAAATTGCGCAGTTTGGAATTCATCCAACATACGCATCACGGTCGTTTCGTTATTAAAAGGAGCAAAATTACCCACAAAAGCCGCTTCGATAGGAGAAGCAAAGACTAACTCTTCTTGTCGGAAGTTAGCCATAAAACTCTCGCGAACCATGTGCTGAGAATAACCAAAAAAGACTTTCTGTGCTTCTTTTCCTAAACGAGCCATCGATTCGCTCCACTGTTTTAATCCTAATACGTCACGCTTAAAAGCTAAACGCATCAACAGACGAAATTGCTCAAAATTAAATTGCTCATTTTCATCTTGATGAACCATCTCTTTTGCACGCACATAACTACCCGACGACATACGCGCAATACGATCTGCCGTTTCTTTATCCAGAAAATGACGAGAACACATCGCCTCACTTAAATCATCAGCCGCAATAGGTGGAATAGCAATATTCTGACAACGCGATAAGATCGTAGTAATAATATCCGCAGGAGTATCTGAAACCAAAAGGATAAGGGTCTTAGGCGCAGGCTCTTCTATTTGCTTCAGTAATTTATTGGAACACGCAATATTCATACGTTCGGGCGCATAAATAATCATCACCTTATACTCTGCCTCATACGCTTTTTTAGATAGCTTTTTAACTATTGATATACTCTCGTCAGCATAGATCTGAGGCTGTTTATTTTCGCCATTTAACTGCTCAGCCCAACTGTTAATAGAAACATAAGGATTCTCGAGCAAAAAATGTCGCCATTCTTTGATGTAATTATCAGAAATGACAGGACCTTTCTTTTTAACAACAGGAAAAACAAAATGAAGATCGGGATGTTCTAATTTTGCATATTTAACACAAGAAGCACAGGTACCACAAGCATCATGTTCACCAGGATTAGCACAGTTAATGTATTGTGCATAAGCCAAAGCTAAAGCCATTTTACCATTTCCCTCGTTACCAGAAAAAAGCTGTGCATGAGGCAAACGTCCTTCTTTAAACGATTTTATGAGTCGGTCCTTAATATGATTCTGTCCTATGACATCACTAAATTTCATTTTTTCTTATTTTTCAATTCCCAAAAATAAGAAATACTCGGATGGAAATAGAATGATTCTTATATTTTCATTCACCGATTATCAACAAAATCAGAATATTTGATGCCCGTCACGTCTTCTGAAAAAGACCATAACTTTTGGATAGTCTCATGTCTTGTTTTATCACCTTCAGACTGCACTAATACAGGCAAGCCCATCCAACCGTTACACCAACGCGGACCATAAAACTCACCACTAGCAGCTACAGGATCTACGGCAGCTCTCACCGCAGCCAATGCCCCCATAGATGGAGACTGTAAAAAAAGAGAAAAAACAGGACGCAAAAGAATCTGAAAAAAAACAGGGATTCTATGATTTAAGATATCAGTAGGCACCACACCAGGATGAGCTGCTAATGCAAGAGTCTGAATATCTGAATTTTTAAAGAAAGAATCTAAACCATAAGTAAATAAAAGATTAGCTAACTTAGAGCGACGATAAGCCTCCATAGGCTCATATAAATTTCCCTTATCATAATTAATATCAGAGAAATCAAAATCACCTTTTCGATGTGCCAGACTACTCATGCTCACCACCCTAGAACCAGGAGTAGAAGATAATATACGCAGTAAATAATAGACTAAAAGGAAATGACCTAAATGATTAACCGCCAACTGACGTTCAACACCACAAGGCGCTAAAGCATAAGGAGTAGCCATAATCCCCGCATTATTAATTAATATATCTAAGCTAGAGAACTGCTCTTGAAAAAGAGTGGCAAAAGTCTTGATAGAATCTACATCTTCCAGATCTAAAGGAAGCGGCACCACATGACCACTCAAGGCTTTCAAACGTTCAGCCACCTCTTCACCCTTAGATACATTGCGACAAGCTACCACTACAGTAGCCCCAGCAGCAACCAACAATTTAACAGACTGAAAACCTAAACCTCTATTACCACCGGTAACAACAGCTACTTTATTTCTTAAATCAGGTATCTTATTTTTAGTCCATTTCATTATCATAATACGTTATAATTAAGCATTTATTATCATATCATCTAAAAAACTGTGTATGTAAATATAAAATTAATAGGATATTGTAAATCATCATCTGCAGTATATTGAGCAACGCCAGCCTGCAAACCAACTCTAAAATCAACTTCATAGCGGAAAAAATTCACATCAAAAAATAAAGAACCTCCGGCTCCAAGCCATTGTTCTGTCTTATCATTTTCTTTAATAGATGCTACATCTCCATACAAGCCCAAAGCACAACGTTTAATATTAAAAAGATTCCATAAATGGAAATCGGGATAAGAAAAAGGCAAATAATACTCACCTGTTCCATACACTAATTCCTTGTTCGCATACGAAGTATAACCGTGAGGCAACATGGTTGAGAAATTAGCATTTAGAATATCTTTCTTTTGCCAAGCCAATCCACCTTGAAAAGAATGATGATTCCACAAACCAGGCAAATAAAACCACAGCCCCGAAACCCAACGATAATCATAAGACTTACTATAATCCACTGCGCTCCATAAGGATAAAGACTTAGGAGTGTATAAATCACGATAAGCCGCTTGTTTGGAATGCGAATAAACGGCACTCAAGCCTGGAGAAAAATAAGATTCTGTCACATCTTGATCCACCACATCAAAACGCACGTAATCACAAGACAGTTGCGTCTCAAAAGACGTGGTATATACCCCTTTGGTATATTGTAAAGGCAATGAAATAGAAGGACTCAGAATAACATCTTTTATCTTCGTTTCTCTTATAACATAAGACGAACCAAAATAAGGAGAAACGGGCACATTATCTAGTTGCACATAATCCCCAGCAGAAAATGCCAAACTAAGTTGCGGATAAAAACCTGTATAATTTAATTCAAGATTATAACGTTCCCGTGAATTGGCCTCTTTACCATCATAAGTGGCCACAACATTCATCGTACTCAATTTATTTTGAGACATCAGGCGTAGATAAGCATAGTTATTGGTTGGTCCTGTTGAAGAGGATTCATCATCACCCACAAAATAAAAAGGAACCCAACTATGAATATTAAGCAAATGACTCCACCTTTTATAACTATCCACCTGATAAGTAGTATCAGGTGTTTTTGAAAAATCGACCGCACCACCTTCTTGTGCTGTCAGTCTATCAGCTAAACCAAGCCCCATATCCACCACTTGATCCAAAGGCTCTCCTGCCCCTTGCGACAACAAATGCATCACGGGGCGGTAACCATCAGAAGTATAATTAGAATAAAACACGTTATCCTTATTTATAGCAGCATAATCAGCCCCAAAACGAGCAGAAGTAAGACGTTGCGATTGACCATTATTCAAATTATATTTATAAATATTATTAATACCCGAATAAGATGCCGTGAAATACACGAGAGAATCGGCACAAACAGGATGAGACAACTCGCCATAAGTTCCAGCTACAAGAACCGTTTCTTTTTGCGTTTTCAAATTAAAAATCTTTAAAGCTTTCTTGTCTTTTTCCTGACCTACATACACCAACTGTTGCCCATCAGCACTCCATGTAGGCGAAAAATAATATTGATTTGTAGGATTAGGAATCGTATCTAAAAGTGATCCTGAATAAGCATCGTACAAACGCAATCCGTAATGGCCTAAACCATCAGTCCATACGGCACAGATACGATTTCCATCAGGAGAAAAAGAAGGAGCTTGTAATACTTTACCATGAGTCAGATGCTTCATCTCACCAGATTTGATATCCAAAACAAATAAATCAGAACATGATTCCTGTTCCCAACGTGGATCACGTATAATATCAGCATACACTATTTTACCATGACATACCGAAAAATTATATTCGCTGCTATAACCTCTCTCTTTAATAATGCGTTGTTGACCTTCAGCAGTGATCTCTACAAATTGAGGTAAATAGGATAACGATTTGCGCAAAGCATACAGATTACCCTCATCTTCCTGCAAAAAAAGAAACGAATAATAATCCTTAGCATCGGGCAAAAGAGATTGGTAGGGTGTCTTCACGATCTTAGCATCTTGTTCATGCCACACACTATCTAGATAATCAATAGCAAAACCATAGTATTTTATCTTGTGATTATCACGTATGCCACGACCAAAGAAATATTTACCTATGCGATCCATCTTATGATCAAAAAGAGCACTATCACGTTCTAACCTATTGACTGCAATAGTATGATAACCTATTTCATAATAATTAGGAATATATTCATAATATGAACCAAGTGTTGCTATATCATAATCTTGTTTCCCTTTTTCTAAAGTTAAAGCCCGTAATCCTTGCTCAAATTCGGGTAAACGTCCACGTCCCGAATGGCTCAGCGCTGTCTCTGTAGCTACAGCATCGCCTTCCATCATCCAAGTCCTTGTTTTCAATCCCAAAGGAATCATTTCTCCCTGTTCGCCTAATATCCATCCCAAAACTTTTCCCAAACCCTGATTCATTTTATTCTCTTGCACAAAATGACGTGTCTCATGTAATATGAGTTGCTCCATCCATTCGTGAGCATAATTAAAAGAACCTTGAGAAGGGGTGGTCCACAATTCCATACGGCGAGGAGCCCAAGCCACTAAACCATTTGAGTTAGCAGTTTGTGTATGAATAATAATAGAAAGTTTACGCGATTTTCCGGGCATTGACTTAGCAACATATTGATAAGCATAATCCATTTTAGCTGCAAAGACTTGTGCTTTATCACTGTATTCTTTCGGAAAGATAATTTGAAAATCACCGGTCGTTATCTGACACCATGATGTAGAAAAAGGTTCATTACCACTAGAATAATACTGAGCTTGCAAACGGAAAGACCACAAACAAAAAA
>CBFIII010000024.1:0-49480 GCA_965662645.1 Bacteroidales bacterium | reverse complement strand
TATTGTCATTGTCGGTCTTAATTTTACACTTTTGGTTCATTTTTTCTATTTATCCTTCACAATGGTTCGTTAAACAATTTTAAAAAATCAAGCGGCTTTTGTGCCGTATAATAATAGTTCTTTGATATTCTGGTTATTTTTGAGCGTGTATGGTCTAATCCCAAACGTTGAAATAAATCTATCTAGCAATAATCTATTGTGATTTATTGTTTTAATGTTAGAAAGTGAAAATTCCTTTCTCTCTTGAATTGGGATTGAATACCAATGCACCACCTTTGCTACATTAACAGCAGAGAGTGCCATATTAAGGTGAAAGTTGATTTTTTCTTCATCTCTTGCCTGACAGTTATTAAGCGCTGTAAATTGCTTTGCATCACGATAGATAAACTCAATTTGAAATCGCATTTTATACATTTCAAGTACTTCCCTTGCGTCTAAAGATATTTTGGTAGTGAAATACACTTTATGTGATTTTACTTCTGAGTTTACGATGTGCTGTACAATTACAACTTTTACGTTACGCTTTAGAGCCACAGCTCTAGCAATAGTTTGATAAGTGCGACTGTTTTCATCTTCTTCTACCAGCTGAAAATGCTTTAAGTTAAGATTGTCATAATCCACAGCACCATCAAACTCTTTAGTCCTGCCTTTTTTTCCTGTTTTTACCTTCGGAATGACGTATTTTAAACGCACATCATTTCGAAAACGTGAAACGACGTGAAAATCTTCATCAATCATTCTTGTGACAAAATTTTCTTTAGAGAAGTAAGCGTCACAAACTACAATATCTGAAATTTTCGCAAGTTCATCCTTTCGATCTACAATCATCGTTGCGTAATTTTCTAGTAAGGTTGTATCTTTGTCAGGAAAAGTTTGAACAGCTTCAAGATGCATTGCAGTATGATTATCTAAATCGAGGGCGGCTATTCCACCAATTTCTAAGCCCCATTTAGCTTTGCCTGCACAACCTGACCAAAAGTAACCAACTCCAGGAGTTGATTTTCCTGATTTGGGAATGTAGCTAGGGTCAAAAGCGATGACTTGTCGCTTACCGCTATGCTGTTTTATCATACTAGCATTGAATTTTAAGAATTCAAACTTTTTTCCAAATTGCTGACGATAGCGTTGTTCGCCGTAATGATCATATCTGCCAAGCTGAGAAAAATTAACACGGCTAGTAATACTCAAAAAAAGCCAAAGAACGTCTTTGATAAAATCTTTTCGCCATTTACTTAATGGCGATAATGATGAAAAACATTGCTCACAGAGCATATTGTAAGATAAAAGAGTCTTGGAAATCATATCTAAATAGAAGGTCGAATGTCTATAAAGATACTGATTTTCAATGACTTATTAAAATAATTTCAACTTTGTTTTACTGATTATCAGTAATTTATTTAAAAGTTTAACGGACTATTGCTTCAAAAAGCCTAATAATTGAAACTAAACCTCAATATGGGGTTTGCCTTCAATTGTGGGGTTATTTTTCAATTTATTGATTCTAGACTTCAAGAGTTTGGGGAGGATATAGTCTTGATTTGTGTATTGAATTTTTATTAATCATTAACCATTTAAATTTATATAGTTATGAAAACAAAAATTACAAGTCTAGTTTTACTACTAATACTAGTAGGATTTAATCTTAGTGCCCAAACGGGTTTCCAAGGTGAAGGTATTTATACATTCAAAAGTGTACTTCAAGATGAGTATGTGACGTCACATGGGGCAAGCGTTTCAACATTTGAGCCTACAGTGACAGCTGCTGCTCAATGGTTAGTCGTGATGAATGAGACTGATAACACAAAGTATAATATTATTTCACAAGATAAAAACTATGTGTGGTCTTTGAAGTTAATCGATGCATATAAATCAACGGATAATTTACAGGATTCTGTAGAAGCTTTAATGACATTCCCAGAGACCGCTAGTGGTTCTGGTGTATATTATATTAAATCAGAATTTGTAAACACAGATGCTACTTCAGCATACTTTGGTAGGAATAAGGGTGTTAACGGTCCTAATACTACAAATCTTGGCGATGGATATATTCCAAGTAATAATAAATATTGGTGGGTTATAGATAAGGTGGCTGATTTACCAGCAGTTGGAGTGCCTTTAGTCGCAATGTCAGCCCCAACTGATGCTACTAATGTTTTACCAGGTGCTTCAGTTATTTTACAGGCATCAGCTTCTGCAGAAGAAGCAACGATAGATTCAGTTGAGTTTTTTGTGGATGACGTAAAAGTAGGTCTTGGTGTATTAAACGTAGATGTTTATGAATATACATGGACAGCGCCAGCTACTGAGGATACTGTATATATAACAGCAAAAGCAACTAGTTCGACAAACCAAGTGGCCACAAGTGACTCAGTAAGTGTTGAAGTGGCGGTGTATCCAGCTACTGTAGATCTTACTTGGCCTAGCGCAGCGACTACTATTTTACCAAATAAACAGGTGACTTTGACTGCCGATGCTACTGCAGAAACGGGTGACACCATCACCAAAGTTGAATTCTTTGATGGTGCTACACTTTTGGGTGAAGACACTAGCGCACCATTCACATTGGATGTGTACTTCGATGATGTGGCCTCTCATAGTATTACCGCTAAGGTGACAGATTCAGAGAGTAATATTGAGACAAGTGATGCGGTAGAATTAACTACATCTTTAACCACGACTATTAAGTCTATATACTTAAACTTTGAATCTGGTGATGCATCTACAGAATGGGCTTGGCAGGCATCAAATGATGTACCTGGAGCTACTTGGGCTTATGAAGCATATGATGTTCAAAAAGCCCGTAGTGCAGCTAATAATGTATTAGCTTTAGATTTTAGTGGAGGTACATCTACTGCTACTCGAAACCTTGTTAATCAAGTTGCTGGTTTGGAGGCTTTGCCTGCTTCTGGAATGGTGTATGTTCGTTTGAATTATGCTGATGATAATAATGCAACAGCACCTGACGCTGGCCCTGCATTATGGAGTTCTACAAATACTGTGTCTCCAGGTAGAGTTGTAGCCAATGATGATAGTACATTTAAATCTTTAACATGGAACAAACCTGCAGCTGACATGGGAGCCAATGGTTCTGATGTTACCATCTTTCCTGTATGTAGAATGGACCCTAATAATACCCCTGGAAAACTTTTCTTCGACGATATCGTGACGTATTATGATCCTAATTCTTCGGGTACTGATGCAACAGGACCAGTTAAAGCAAGCAATGTTGCGGCTCCTACGGTAACAAATGACGAGATCGTGTTGACTTGGGAAGAAGGTTATGATGCTGGTATTGGTATCGACTCTACTTATATCTTTAGAACGTCAACAGCGGATACTTTCCCAGACTTAATTGATCAGGTAGGTTATTCAGCGAAAGGTTTGCCAGCAGGATTGGATATGAATGGTAATTGGACACTCCTTGCTACAGTGCCATTAGGTACTAAGACTTTTACAGATAACACTATTAGTGATGGATTAACAGTTAATTATACTTATGCTATTGTGCATAAAGATTATGCATATAATTATTCTGAAGATGTTACTGTTAATAATGGTTTGCCAACAAGTGTTTCTGAAGTGGCTTTAACTTCTTTCAATTGTTTTGGAACTACAGGTGCTATTGAGTTATCTGCTTTACCTCAAGGAGAGCAATTGCAGATCTTCAGCATAAGTGGTGCTAAAGTTAGTGGTCAGGAGATTACAAGTTCTGCACTTACTGTAAATTTAAGTCAGGGTATTTATTTAGTACGTGTGGCTGGTGATGTTCAAAAAGTGATGGTTAAGTAAACCAACTTTTGATTATATAATATTGAAGGGGAGGCTATTTTAGTCTTCCCTTTTTTTGTTGATAATTCTAATGCTTAGATTGTCTTTTGGAGTTGTCTTGATGTTGTTGTGTCAAAGGTTTTGTGTTGTATTCTAGAAGTCGATAGTTAGGATAAAAAAATGATCATTTTTGCTCTTTGCTTTCAATTCTGAATCATGTTTTCAATTCATTGGTGTAAGGTTGCAATCGGGATAAGCAAAAAAATGGTTTGTTTGTGATTATTTTGAAATGAGTTTTTAGCTATCTTATTTGATTTATCAAGCTAGTTGAAGTGATGATGCGTTACTTCGTTAAGTTCCTATTTTTGCAGTTGTGTTATACCGATTATGAATTGAAATGCGCTTTATTTCGCTTCGCTTATAAAACTCAATCAATTCTATATCGGCATAATACCACCAACTGTTAAGGCTCATTTTAAATTTTAATTGGTATTACTATTATAAATTTATGAATTTGGTATGAAGAAAGTTATTCAAGTATTTGCATTGGCGATGTTTTGTCAGTTAGTCTTGCCCAAGAATCCTATTATTTCTGACAAGGGGGCGAATGACCCTCATATTAGAGTGATTGATGGTAAAGCTTATTTGTCTGCATCACATGATAGATCCATTCAAGGCCAAGGGTTTACCATGGATGATTGGTGGCTGTGGTCTTCTGATGATTTAGTTAATTGGAATTTAGAATACACGCTTAAGCCCGAAGAGACTTACATAGGCAAACCTTTTTCTAGTTGTTGGGCTACGGATATTGTGAAACGCAATGGTAAGTTTTATTGGTATTTTTCTGAGGGAAATGAGCAAGCGGGAGTGATGGTTGGCGATTCGTCATCTGGCCCTTGGAGTGATCCATTGGGAAAACCTCTTTTGTCATCTGATCTAACAGCAACCCACGAGTATGATATGGGGATTATAAAAGACGAAGAAGGCGAGTTTTATATAGTCTTTGGTGTTTGGGATTACTACATTGCTAAGTTAAATCCAGATATGATTTCCTTGGCGGAATTACCTCGTAAGATAGATATCTCAAATCCTCGTGGCCCTTATAATTTGGATGGTAAGAATAAAGAAAAGCCTACCGACGATAAGCCTTTTATGCATTTTTACAATGGATATTACTATCTCTCTTGGGGGTGCTTTTATGCTATGTCAGATAATGTATATGGTCCTTTCGAATACAAGGGGTCTATCATAGAACAAGCTAGTTTTGCTCCGGGTTATGATGCGCCTACCTGGCCTACCGGTTTTCATCAAGGGCGTCATGGTTCTTTCTTTGAGTGGAAAGGACAGTGGTATTATGCCTATTGTGATATTAGCCAAACTGGAAATCGTTATTTCCGTGATACCTTTATCTCTTATATTCATTACAAAAAGAATGGCGAAATGGCCCTTATTAGAGTTGATGGTGTAGGGGTAGGTAATTACGATGCGAATAGTAAGATAGAGGCTGAGGATTTTTATGATGCTAAGGGTATCAGTAAACTAGAAAATAAAGCTGAGGGATTTTCTGTCTCAGGGAATAAACCATCAGCTTATTTGGTCTATACTAATGTGTCTGGCCTAGTGAACAAATCAAGTGTGACGCTTGTTTTTACTGAAATAAAGGAATGTACTGTTGAGATACGAAAAGACTCGCTCAATGGTGACTTAATAGCTGAAGGTGTTTGTGCCTCCAAGGTGAACGAGTTAAGTATTGAAGCAGAATTTACAGATAATGAAAATCTATATTTTGTGTTCAATGATAATTCAAGTCGGAAAATGGCTTTTGATTTTTTCGAATTCAAATAGTTATGCCTGTAACATAATAATGTTTAAAAACTATCAATGTTAGTTAATGTTGATTATTTCTTTTAGAGACTTTGTAATGTTTTTAGTCACTTATAGTGAAGACTTTATTTAGAAAGTCATAATAGTAAATCATTAATAAATAAAAATGAAAACAAAATTACTTTTAATCTTGCTTGTTGTGGTAAGTTGTTTGTTTGCAGAAGATTATCCTTTTGCCTTGCCTGAAGATATGACGGCAACGATAGATATTACGACGGCTTCTCAAGAGCCATTTAATAACTTGCTTTTAGGGACAAATATTCATGATTTGGCTCAGAGCGATGGTCAGGCTGTGGTCAGGGAGTATGATCCTGTGACTATACGTTTCCCCCATGGGCTTTTTGCTAACTGGTACGATTGGGAACAAGATAAAGCAAGGGTCTATGGAACCGATCAATTTACTTATACCAAGGATAATGGGTCGTCACGTACTGTGGAGTTGAGTTATTTGTCTAGTATTAAGATTATGGATAATAGCAATATTCTTGTTGGAATAGAAGGTCTTAATACCCTCAATGATGAGAAAAAAGTAGCGACAGGCAAAGGTTACGATATGATGTGGACCTTCAATATGAGTGCTGATGGAACGGATTTTAATAACGGTAGTCCTGTATCCGTAGCACGTTATCAAGATCTTATCAATCGTGGTTTAGAAGTGAAAGCTATTGAGATGGGAAATGAAAACTTTTATGCAGGGCAGCGTAGCTCTATCATTCCTAATCCTTCTGATTATATCGCTAGAGCAAAATCTATGTACTCGGCGCTTAAAGCTTTAGATCCAGACCTCAAACTGTCTGTTAACTTAGAACGTAAAAGCAACCCAGCTAACACCGGTTGGAATACTGAGATTACCAATGCGGGGACTGACTATTTTGATGCGGTATCTGTACATACTTACGTGGGGTCTGATCCTGATAATGTGGCTGATAGTAATGAAGCTTATAGTGTGGCACTAACCGCTCGCGAGGTATTGCGAAAAACCATAGATAACTATTCCAAAGTTGTGGCTCCAGACAAACCTATTTGGCTAACTGAATGGGGCGTAAAATCTGGAGGGCCTAATGCTGTTTCTGCTTTAGGAATGGCCGATTGTTATATGTTTATGAGTGAGAATCAGGATACTTATGAACGTGCTAATTGGTTTTCTGTTAATGGAAAATTGAACTCTCATTTTGTATGGGAAGAAGTGAATGGCAAACAGGTGATTAAAGAACCAATGGAACAAACATCTTATGGTTCTACTTATCAAATAGTGCGCTCTGTTTACGAGAATAGTATCATGCTCGGTAGTGAAATGACGGTACCTACATTAGAAGGAAATATTAATGCCGTGAATGCGCGTGCTGTGAAGAAAAATGATAAAACGATTATTTTTGTGGTAAACCTCTCTAATCAAGAAGTCCCATTTACTATAAATCTCGATGACCAGCGTTATTTTGGTGAGTTTACCCATAAGGCCATGTCTTTTTCGTCTATGAGCGATGAGGTCACTTTGCCTTATGGTACAAATCCTTTAAACCTTATAAAAGAAGGACGTGGTAGCATTTATCTGCCTAAATACTCGATGAGTACTATTGAATTAAAGCAAACAGATGAGCTTCTTTTAGATTTTCTTAATTTAGAAAATGGAGATATTATTGACAAAGGAAGTGAGTTGACGATTGATGCAGTGACTAATGAAACGTTTCAGGAGGTGTCGCTTTGGGTTAACGATACCTTATTGTCAACAATAACCGAAGCTCCATACACATGGTCATCTTTCCCTGTGTTAATGAATATGATGGATGCTTCTTATGATTTAAAATTGGTAGCAAAGACGAGTTCTGATGAACTTATTGATAGAACAATCACAATAACGACTCCCGAACAATGGGCATATACTGATGGTTTCAGGCCGCATGCCATTCCTGGGATGATAGAGGTAGAAGCTTATGACTATGGTGGTAGTGGTATTTCGTTCTATGATAGAACAGAGCAAAATACATTGTCCTATACTTATAGGGGAACTGATAATGTGGATTTGAGTAGTAGTGGTACGACCACTAAAGATTTAAAAGCACGCGAATGGTTGGAATATACCGTGGATGTGGCTTACTCTGGTTATTATAGTTTGTTGGTGAATCATCAAACGAGACGATCTCCAGAATTTGCAGCCTTGTCCTTTTCGTTTGAAGATGAAAGTGAGGATCTACTCAGCGATCTGATTTGTACTAATACAGGATCATCTACATTTGCTATTGATACCTTTACTCATGTTTATCTCGAAAAAGGAAGACACGTTTTGCACATGGATATCTTAAGCTACGGCTTTGATCTCGATTATTTCCAGTGGGTGCTGACCTCTAATGCTATCGACTACCATAATGTTGGGACTTTGGCTAGTGCATTAAACCCAGATTCCTATGATGAGGGTACAGTCATTCAGAACTTAGAAAGTCCTAAGGATAGTTTAGGTTTCAATTTCTCGGGTTGGTTTACTAATCAAGCATGTACCGATACCGTTTCTGTCCCTGTTATTGCTTCATCGGATGATACTAAGATGGCTTTTTATGCCAAATGGACACCTAAGGTGCTGTCTGGATTAGCTTCGGTCTATGGCGCTATCACCGAAGGCCAGACTATAACAGTCAATACTTCGAATATCGAAGATAATTCGGGGACCTTACTTTATCAATGGCAACGTTTAGAAAACGATAGTTTTGTTGATATTGCTGGAGCTACGACCAATAGTTATTTGTTAGCTGCAGCTGATGTTGGTGATAAATTGCGAGTTATCATTACTAGTACTGTGCAATCTGGTAGCGTGATAAGTAATACGACCAATCTTATTCTAGACGCTTCGGCAACCGTTTTTACGATTTCTTATAATGCCAATGGTGGTGTAGATGGTGATATTACTTCTGAGCTTGTAGGACAAGAGGGCTACCCAACGTTTATTGCAAATCCTACTAATGAGGGCTATTTTGTCTCGGTATGGACTAATGTACAGGGCGACACAATAGATTCACAGTCCGTTATTACTACAGATACCACGCTGTATGCACAGTGGGTGGTAGCCGAGAAATACAAAGTTCATTTTAATGTGGGTGATGCGTCTTTTGATGTGATGACTGATAATTACCCCGCGTTTATTTCTGTATTGCCTGCGGATCCTTTACAAGCCGATTCTATTTTTGATAAATGGGTGACTGCTGATGGTGAGCGTTTTGATTCTAATTATTTGATATTTGGTAATTTGGATATATATCCTACTTGGTTTGTCAAGGAATTCCCTCTGAATGTCACATCTTCTAATGGACAGATAGTATTTGATCCTAAGTTGTCAACTTATGAGATACATTCTGAAGTGGAGGTCTCTGCTATTCCAAATGATAATTATCTATTTGTGGGATGGTCTGGTGATTATGTGGGAACTGATTCTGTATTAACTCTAACTATGGATTCTGCAATTAATATTGTTGCCAATTATGAAAGTCTTCCTTTTTATAAATTGGAGATTTTCTTTACACAAGGTGATGTAACAAAGATGCCTAATACTAGTCGTTATGTTGCGGGCTCTGTTGTGGAGTTGACGGCAACACCTTCAAGTGGATATGAGTTCAAAGAATGGTCGGGGGATTATGTGGGAACTGAAAACCCATTGTACCTTACGATGTCTGAGGATATGGAAGTTGTAGCTGTTTTTCAGCCTGTGTTTTCTGGTTTGGAATTGACTACAGTTAATAATGTCCTTGTGACGCCTAACCCTAATGATGGGATTTTTACTATTCAGCTAGAGGGAGATAAATGTGCTAATTATAAATTGTATAGCCTTAATGGAACACTCATTCAGAACGGGGTGGTGAATTCTCAAAAGGAAATCAACGTAGAATCACCAATGTCTGGTGTATATATGTTAGAAGTGAGTAGTGATAGAAATAGAAAAATACTTAAAGTAATTATTAAATAATTAAAACCATGACATCAAAAATTAGTATTAAACTAGTTGTTTGTTTATTAGCTTTGGCTGTATTGCCAGCTAAAGCACAATCACTAGAACACCCAGTGATATGGACTACTGCGGGGGATAAAGCAAGCATTTTAGAATTGGTTGATACCTATCCTTGGGCTACCAGTATCGTCTCAAAATTGCATTCTTCAGTAGATGACAAAGTGAATACTCACTTATCTAACCCCAGTTCTATTTTGAGTACAATACCTGCCATACCTGCGGATGATAATCTTTCGGAATCTGAGGCGACGACTAATGGTGCTCATTCTAAAGTGTTAAATTACGCTTCTTACGCTGGGTTGCTTTATTATTTGACTGGAGAAGAGAAGTATGCCCAGTTTTCGGCAGATATCCTTTCTTATTATATTGATATTCTTGCTTTAAGAACACCTACTACCACAACGATATGTGGTAATACCTTTTATGATCCGCGTGCCAGTTATGGACAGTTTGCCATTGCATACGACTTTATACAACCTTTCTTGAAAAAAACAGATACCAAAGTGTATGTGAAATCATCTGGAACTAAAGTGGCTTTTGATAATGTAAAAGCTCAGAAAGCGGTTTATAACATTGCCATGAATGCCTTGCAAGAATCGGATGGTGCTGATACTAAATATGGCAGTGTTGTGAGTAATCATCCTGTGTTAAGAGCCCCAGGTGTTTTGTTTTCTATCCTTTGTGTAGAGGATGACGCCGAGCGTGAACGCATGTTTGAGGTGTTTTGGAACAAAGGCACCAAAGAGCAAAACTCATTTACGAAAACGATTTTACCCATGTTTGGTGATCAAGGAATTTGGCCTGAGTCTGTGAGTTATAGTTTTATGCAAAACATCACTTTAGTGCTTAATCTTGTCGATAGACTGAAGCCTGAACTTAATGTGATGAACGGTAATATGCATATCTTGGATGGTAACTTTTTGTTTGATAACCTGAGGCATCCTAACCAGCGCTTTGTACGTTATGGTGATTCTCATAGGGATAACGATGGCACAGCTTCGCTTTATCGCTATACCTTAAATATGGCTAAAAGAAAGGGATATACAGACTATGAGCAAAAAGCAAAAGTAGCTTTGCGTCAATCCTATAATACGGATGGAGGTTATGATCCTGTAGTGCCTATTACGACTTATGGTAACTACTATGCTTTTGAGCAATTGTTATGGGGAGTAGATGTGCCTCAGATTATAGAAGGGGAGATTGACTTTCAAAAGCCGACAGTGATTATAAAACATGCAGGTGTAGCGCTACAGCGTAATTATGTAGAAGAGAATAATGAAGATTATGGTCTTTGTGGTATTATAGGGGGGGCTCATTATGTGCATTCTCATTGTACAGGTATTACGATGGAGCTTTATGGTGCTAATTACATTATGGCAGCCAATGCTGGCTTGCCTCCTTCTCTAGCTGAACGAAAAATTCCTGAACATACCGATTACTTTTGGCGACATGCGGGTAATAATACGATGATTGTCAATGGTACAACTCACGGTATTCAGACTGGAGCATGGAATTCAGATTCATATTTGTGGATGAATACGACTGTTAATGTGGCGGCAGAACCTCAGCATTTAGAAGATCCTGTCAGTGATAATTTTAGCTTTGCTACTCAGTTTTTAGATGATAAGGTTAATAACGACCAACAGCAACGTACGCTGAGTACGATCCGTACGAGTTCAACAACTGGGTATTATTTTGATTTGTTTCGTTCAAAATCGTTAGGTACAAATAACTTCCATGATTATATTTACCATAACCTCGGAGACGTTACTCACATATTTGATGAAGATGGTGAGGAAATGAGCGTGTCTGCAACTACAAGGTATCAGAATGATATTGGTGATGCACGCCAATCACCAGGGTGGCGCTTTTTTGAGGAAACTAAGGTGACTGATACTACTGATGCGGCAGTGCATGTGCGTTTTGATCTTGATGAGACGAATACGTATATGAATATGTTTGTGCCTGCTGGTCAGGCGCGTGAATATACCCGTGCCGTTGGTCCAGCTACGCGTGAAGCCAAAGGTGGGTATATAGATAAAAAGACTCAAATAATAGCAGTAAGACAGCAAGGAGAAGCGTGGAATAGACCTTATGTTAATGTTTTTGAGCCTTCAAAATCGGCTAATACAAGTGTACAATCTGTAGAGCATCTGTATAGAGGTGACGTTATTGTTGGAGCTAAAGTGATGAGTCAGATTGGTGCAAAATCAGTGGTTGATTATGTGATTTGCCAAGAAGATGCTTCTAAGGCTTTTACTTTGGCTGAAGAGGATATTTCTTTCACTGGTCGTTTTGCAGTTATTCGTAAGGAGCAGAATATTACCGAGGCACAATTGACCTTGTATATTGGCGAAGGTGATAGTCTTTCTTTTGGAGCGCATAGCTTAAAAGCTGGAGCGGACAAGAAAGGAGTATTAGTTCAGCCTATTGAGGCTGACCTTAGCCGTGTGTTGGGATTTAAGGATTATACTGACGGTCAAGAAATCGCAAAAGGCACTAATCTTAGTCTTGAAGCTTTTGTTGGGACTGATTTTACAGAAGTCACTTTGTGGGGAAATGAAACCACTAACCTAGGAACACTAACCGAAGCGCCTTACGTGTGGGCCTCACATGCTTTGTTAACGGATATGCAGGATGCTTATTATACCTTTAAATTGGTAGCTAAAGATGCTCAAGGGCAAGAAGATGTTCGTTTTCTTACGCTAAGAACCCCTGGTCAGTGGGCTTATACTATTGATGGAAAACCTCATGCTATTCCTGGCACAATACAGTTTGAACATTATGATAATGGCGGTAAGGATATCGCTTATTGGGATAAGTTAAATCAAAATGCCTCTTCATTTAGACCTGATGAAATGGTCGATATTAGTTCGGATGGTACTATTGTTAGAGACATTAAATCGGGTGAATGGTTAGAGTTTACCATAGATGTTCCTGAATTATCTTATTATGATTTGGCTGTACGTCATCAAACCAGACGTAGTCCGGAATTTAAGCAGTTGACTGTTTTGTTGCCTGATGAGGGCAAGACCTTTTTTAGTGATGTTATACTTACTAATACAGGAAGTGGATCTTATAAAGAGGAGAACATTGGAGCTATGGTGTTAGAGCCAGGGGTACACGTCTTGCGTTTTCAAATGTTAGATTATGGTTTTGATGTGGATTATTTCACATTAGCTAAAGCGGCTGATGTGTTTACTGTAAACTTTAGTAATGGAAGCAGTATGACTAGTCTTTATACCCAAAGTGATAGTACTTGCCAGTTTCCTTTAACACCTACCCAGTCCGATTCTATCTTTGCTGGATGGCAGACTATAGATGGACAAGTAGTGGAGGCTTCTACGTTAATAACTGAGGATGTGACTTTATTTGCTACTTGGGCTGAGAAATCTTATAGCTTACAAACTACTGCGACTAATGGTTCTATCTCTATTTCTCCGGAACAAGATACTTATGAGCCCAATGCGCAAATCACTTTGACAGCCATACCAGATGATGGTTATGAATTTGTGGATTGGTCGGGTGATTATGTAGGAACGGAAAATCCATTGTCTCTTACGATGTCTGAAGACATGGAAATCATTGCCAATTTCCAACAACAAGCTACTGGTTTAACATCGAGCAAGGTTAAGCAAATCCTTGTAACGCCTAACCCTAATGATGGAATCTTTACTATTCAGTGTGAGGGTGAGATGTATGTCAATTATAAGTTGTATAGTCTTAATGGAGTGATTGTTCAGCGTGGCGTGATGAATGCTCAAAAGGAAATAGTCGTAGATTCTCCAATGTCTGGTGTGTATATGTTAGAAGTTACTAGTGATACTAATAGAGAAGTATTAAAAGTAATTATTAAATAATGAGGTGTAATAGATAAATGGGCTGCTAAGTTATGGACTACTTCTTTATATGTAGCAAATGGCAGCTTATTTATTACATTAAGTCAATTACATTTGTTTTGTTAGATAGAAACGTAAACAAGTCCTGTTCGAGAGTGATTTGTGAGTGATATATCTGACGACTGATAAATAGAAATAATAGGAACTTCATTAGAGGTTCCTATTATTATTTATTGGTGTTCTGTCGTTTGTAGTGTTATCCCTTAATGATGGGGCTTGATATTTTTACGAAAAATAACACCGTCCCGATGGGACTTTTTGTTTTCATTAACTATTGTTTATCTACCATAACATCGTCCTTACAGGACTTTATGAAATAAGCTATTTTTTAAGTGTCATCGGCACGTAGTTATGGTAGTTCATGAATTCGTTATTCTAAAATCCCGTAGGGATGGTGTTATGTCTATACCTCATTTGAAACCTCACAAAACGACATAAAGTCAATTTTACTCATTATTGTTTATTTCAAAGGTAATCGTGATACGCCTACTTTCAAAAGGCGGTATAAATAGTCCCAGCAACGTGATGTTCTGCTCCTGCAAACTTTTGTATGTCTTTTCATTAACTATTGTTTGTCTATCGTAACATCGTCCTTACAGGACTTTATGCAATAAGCTATTTTTTAAGTGCCATCGGCACGTAGTTATGGTAGTTTATAAATTCGTCATTCTAAAATCCCGTAGGGATGGTGTTATGATT
Source organism: Bacteroidales bacterium (assembly GCA_965662645.1). Taxonomy (GTDB): domain Bacteria; phylum Bacteroidota; class Bacteroidia; order Bacteroidales; family UBA5342; genus UBA5342. Next base: position 35,239 of record CBFIII010000024.1, on the reverse strand, counting down.
ACTCATGATTTCAATACACTCAAAACAACATAGAACTTTATTATTTATACAGAGTCTTTTCATTCGATAGATAGTTTAGTTTCTGAGTCCGTTTTTCGAATTAGAGTAATGTTCGTTTAATACATCTTTTGTATTCGTGATTTTTATATTTGCTTAGTCATGCTAAGTCGTTAGCCACTTTTTTATGTATTTTTTAGCTATGGGATATTGCAATAGTTATTAATGTGATGTCTTTATGGGGAAGATCATATTCGACTACCCACTGTATCTGACATAGAATTGTTATTAAGTAGCCATTGCTTTATTACCCAAAAAAAGCGCAGAGTCATTATCTTTTAAGATAATTACTCTGCGCTTCTGTGTTACTTTTACTTAGATGTATGTTTATCTTTTATTGACAATTTTGCGTTTGCTAATTGTGCCATTGTCGTACTTGGTTATGATGATGTAAGCTCCATCTTTAAGATCTCTTGTCGATTTTAGATTTCCTAAATTAACACCGGTCATTGAAAAGACATTTGTTGATATGACTTTAGAATTTTCTACTTTGTTTATTGAGGTAGGTGTGCTATCGTCAATTGCAGCAGTGAATTTGGTGAGTGTAAGTTTTATGGGTTCAGATGCTTTTCCTGTGATTACAACGAATTGTGATTTAAAGCCTGTACCTGTAGGAACCTCGGTGATGGTTATATTAGCTGTTAAACTAAAAGGAATGTCTTTAGTCACTGTTCCATCTGATCCGAAAAGTGTATATACTGCTAGATCTTTCCAGTAGTTTGCAGCTTCGGTACCATCAACAATAATAGTTTGAAATTCTGTAATATCTACATTTGAAGTACCTTCAATAGTGACTTTTACAACATCGCCAACTTCAACGACAGGGGTAGTAGCTAAAGTATCGGGGAATTCTCCTTGATATGCTCCATTTCCATTATCCGTAAAAGTGATAACGCCTTCTTCTCCTGATTCTATTGATATTTCAAGTGTTGTTAGTGTTAAGGTGACATCTGTTGCAGAAGCTGCGATAGCTGAAGGGCTAAGACCTTCAAATGCTAATTTAATGAAATCGCTTCCTGCACCTGCAGCATCACTATTTATTACAAGTGGTATCGAGTAACTGAATGGTGTTCCTGCTGTTACATCAGCCAGAGCTCCCCTGCCTGATAACTCTTTCCACCATGCTACGACTTCTCGTGTATCAACAAAAACGGCCTCAAAGTTAGAGAGATCGTAATCAGAAGTTCCTGCAATAGTGACGGTTATAATATCTCCGTTTTTCGCTTCATAATCGGCTGGTATAACGCTATTTACTTTCGCTTGAAATGAATTTGCAGGTCCGTACTGGGTGTTATCTGCCATTTTAACGATTGTTTCGGCAAATAGACTAAATCCGATAAATAGAGTTAGTGATAAAAGTAGTTTCTTTTTCATAATTGTTAGTTTTTTGATTAATAATATATACAAACAAATGTATTAGATATTTTATAATTATGTAGAACTATATAATATTTATTTACCTACCAAAGTATCTAATCTTAATTTTTTGTTATGCTGTTATGATTATAAATTAGACTAAAAAATCTTAATTTGATTATTCGTGTATATTGATTGTGTTTAATGCTGTAATGTACTCCTTTTTTTTATTAAGTGTAATCTTTTTTATAACGATCTTAAGTTTTTGACTTTGGGTTATAGGCTTTTTTTGATGATTCATATTAAATGATTTTAGTATTAATATACTAAACGTTTTCTTTTCGATAATTCAAGCATAATTTGTACTTTTAGATTTTATAATATAGACGTTTATGTATTAGTGCTTAAACTTTAGTGAAAAACTAAAATCTATCTATACCTCTGTTGTATTTGGTTTTTTATGTTATGTGTCAGGTATAGAGTGTCTTGATGTTGTCTTCTGTTTTTTTTAACCTCTTTTGCTTTATGGATAAGTCTATTTTTAAGAGTACTTTGATTTTGATGCTTTTAATAAGCTTTCAGCTTATGAGAAGTGCCACATTAGATTTCAGATTTCGAGTCATAAATACTGATGATGGTCTTTCTAGTAATCAAGTGAATTCCATTTATAAGGATCATAAGGGATTCTTATGGATAGGAACACGTTCTGGTTTAAATAGATATGATGGTTATACTATTAAAGCGTTTAAACACACCCCATCTGATTCTACTTCGTTAATAGATAATTTTGTGCGTAAAATCGTTGGAGATGAGAATGATAATTTATGGATTTTATCACCGAATAGTAAGCTGTGTATATACGACCCCGTAAAGGATGTTTTTTACCATAACTTAAAAGATTATGATCACGATATTGCAATTCCTCATAATATTATCTCGGATATTAATATGGGGAGTAATGGTAAGGTGTTGATAAGTAATGAGTTTTTTGGTGTTTATATCTATGATATAAATAAGAGGAGTAGTGTTTGGTTGAAGAATGAGTATGGTAATGTTCATTCGATATCTTCTAATAGTGTCTCTAGTATAAAGGAAGATTCCGATGGCTTTTATTGGATTGTAAATAAGCAGGGTGTTATTGAAAAGATAGATTCTAAAACTTATGAAGTAGTACAGAGAAAGGCTATTTTTTCGGATTTAATTGATGAAAATGGTGAGAACTTTAGATTATTTATTGATCGTAGTAATGACGTTTGGGTTTATTCCGAGAGTAATAGTTTTGGTACTGCATGTTATTCTTCCTTAAATGGCACGATCCAAAGATTTACAGAAGATGGTGGCGATTATCATATTGTGAATAATGTGGTGAAAGATATTGTTCAAGATTCCTTAGGGATGGTATGGATTGGTATGGATCATGGGGGGATTAATGTGTTTGATAAAAAAACGAATAAATTATCTCTCATAGAGAATGTAAGAGGAGAGGCAAATACGTTGCCTGAGAATAGTATTATATCTTTATTTATGGATAATACGGGGATAATTTGGGTGGGTATGTACAAAGGAGGTTTAGCTTATTATCATCCCGATTTTTTTAAATTCAAGCTTTTCTATAATAACCCTTTTGATAATAAGAGTATATCGAGTAATGATATTAATGCTTTTGCTGAAGATGATAAAAATAATATATGGATAGGTAGTAATGGCGGGGGATTGATTTATTATGATCGAAAAAAGCATGACTTTACGACTTATAAAAATGATCTTAATAATAAAAATAGTCTGAGTAAAGATGTTATTATTAGTTTGCTAAATGATTCTAAAGATAGGTTGTGGATTGGAACTTATTTTGGCGGTTTAAATGTATATGAGAATGGAAAGTTTGTACGGTATTTACACGATTCTGAAGATGTTAATAGTTTGTCTAATAATAGAGTGTGGAGCATCTTTGAGGATTCAAGACATAATATTTGGATTGGTACTTTAGGTGGAGGTGTTGATTTTTATGTACCAGAAGAGAATGGATTTGTTCATTATAAACATGGGGAGCTTCATTCTGTGGGGTCAAATTTTATTTTCTCGATAGAGGAGGATAAGAATGGTAATGTTTGGTTTGGTACTATCAATGGTATTGATGTGTTAGATTGGGATTCTCAACGTTTTCATAGGATTGAAAAACAGTCCAGTGTGCCAAATTCATTAAGTGATAGTAAAGTTATTGTCATAGAAAAGGATAGCCGTGGTTTTATGTGGGTGGGTACTACTGATGGCTTAAATCTTTATGATGAAAGTTCTAATACATTTAGGGTATTTAGGCAAAGTGATGGTTTAGTTGATAATTCGATTCTTGGTATAGAAGAGGATGATTTTGGACACATGTGGATAATGACTACTCAAGGGTTGTCTGAAATATGTCTCGATGATGCTAGTAATGTGTGGGATCTGAAATGTGCATTTCAAAATTATGATAAAAAAGACGGGTTAGAGAAACAACATTTTAATGAAAGAGCTTCGCTTAAAACAAGTGATGGTGAACTTCTATTTGGTGGTAGTAATGGTTTCAATCTTATAAATCCATTGAATGTTAAGATGCATTATCCTGATAAGAATGTGATGCTATTACAGTTTAAGCTGTTTGATAATGTTTTGAAAGTTAATGAGAAAGTTTCTAATCGTGTGGTGTTGACTAAAACTTTTCAAGCGACTAAGGAGATCACACTGAAACATGATGAAAATATTTTTGCTATTAGTTTTGCTGCTCTTGACTTTTATTATCCTGCTAAATTGGTCTATGAATATCGTTTGGATGGTTTTAATGATAAATGGTTTAGAGCGGCTGCTAATGATAGAGAAGCCACTTATACTAACTTGAATCCTGGTATCTACTATTTTAGAGTGAGAGTGTCGGATGATGGTGAGTCGTGGTACCCTAATGAATCTCTATTGAAAATCAATATTTTACCTCCTGTTTGGGCTACTCGTTGGGCTTATTTTTCTTATATCTGTTTTATTCTACTACTATTAATAGGGTGGCGCCATTTCTTTCTGAAAAAAGAAAGGCTTCGAATCATTAAACTTCACGATTTAGAGGAGGTGAATCGCATAGCTAAGTTGAACGATCTTAAATTTAAGTTCTTTACTAATGTCAGTCATGAGTTTCGTACACCACTCACCTTGATTATTTCACCAGTAAAAAAATTGATCAGTAATACTACTGATCCTTCACAAATAAAACAGCTCGAAATAATAGAACGTAATGGCAAACGTTTACTTAACTTAGTTAATCAGCTCCTTGACTTTAGAAAGTTAGAAGTTGACCAGTTGCGCCTGTGTGTGTCGTCAGGAGATATCGTTCAGTTTGTATCCGAAAAAGTAGAGTCTTTTATGGGGTACTCTGATAATAAAGGAGTTAAATTGGTTTTTGAAACTAAAATTGCATCGTTTGATATTTATTTTGATCACGATAAAATTGAAAAGATAATTTATAATTTGCTATCAAATGCTTTTAAATTTACCCTTAAAGGTGGGGTCGTAAAAGTTACTGTAAGTATTGTTAATGATTTGGATATTCAAAATAACCGTATGGTGTTGATACAGGTTAGTGATACAGGTATAGGTATCAATCCAGCTATGCTTAATCATATATTTGATCGTTTCTTTCAAGAAGATCATGACGAGGAAATGTTAAATCCAGGAAGTGGAATAGGTTTGTCTTTGACAAAAGAATATGTGGAATTACATGGTGGTATTGTTAAGGTAGATAGTACTTTGGGAGTAGGAAGTACTTTCTCAGTGTATATTCCTAGTGATCTTAAAAGTGAGCATGAGAATCTAGTTCAGGAAGATGGACCTGTTGTCCCTCCTCTCTGTGAGACTGAAAGTCTTGAAGGAGAATTTGTAAGTGATACTGAAGTTCATAACGATAAACCTTTGTTGTTGTTGGTAGAAGATAATGATGATTTGCGTCTTTACTTAAGTGAGAATTTAAGTGAAAAGTATAGGATAACTCAAGCTTGTAATGGGAAGGAAGGTCTAGATGCTTTATCCGTTGAGCTTCCTACTATCATTATTTGTGATGTGATGATGCCTATTATGAATGGAATAGATCTATGCAAGAAGGTGAAAAACGATGATAGGTATTCTCATATTCCTTTTGTGTTGTTAACAGCGGCTACTTCTCTTGAGAATGAATTGAAAGGTTTAGAGGTGGGCGCCGATGATTATATTACAAAACCATTTGTATATAGTGTATTAGAGCTTAAAGTGAGCAACATGATTGCACGCAGAAAATTATTGCATGCTAAGTTTAATAATACACAAGATATTTCACCTTCAGAAATTTGTATTACTTCTGTTGATCAAAAATTCTTTGAGAAATCTTTACAAGTTGTTAATGAAAATCTTACGGATAGTGAGTTTTCTATTGATAAAATGTGTGATTTAATTGGTATTAGTCGCGCTCATCTCTATAATAAGCTGGTAGCTATTACAGGTAAAACACCTGCTGAATTTATAAAGATCATGCGACTAAAACGTGCCGCACAGCTTTTGAGAGAAAGCCAATTGACTGTGTCCGAAATATCCTATGACGTGGGGTATAACGGACCGCGTTATTTTACAAAACATTTTAAAGAATTTTACGGAAAAACGCCTTCGCAATACGCAAAGTCTATCCAATAATCCATCATATCCCTTTTGTGTTAAAGTCTCTTTGTGTTGTTGCTAATTATTTTTATTTCATCTAGTTATCGTTGTTTGTGATTTGCTGCAAGATAAATTAGTATGATATTTTAGACTCATTAGTAGTATCAGGATACCTAATGGTAGGTGATACTATTGTGCATAGTAGGCTACCGTCTCTTGTTTTATAGTATTTTTGATTACTCAATACAACACTATAATTATTGAGAAAATTAATTTCAAACCAAAATCTAATTTTATGAAAAAATTAATGACAAAAAATGCTCTACAGTGCCATCATAGGCATTCCTTGGGGTATAAGCTTAAATTTTTTAACACATTAGCTTTTTTCCTTTTTATTTCGATGTCTGCAGCAGTGGCGCAGAATACTATTCGAGGTGCTGTTAGCGATAGTTCAGATAAAGAATTATTGCCGGGGGTATCTGTAATTATAAAAGGAACAACTGTTGGTACCATCACTGATATCGATGGGAAGTATAACTTAAAAGCAGATAAAGGAGAGACGATTATCTTTTCTTATATCGGCTATGCTATCCAAGAGATAGTAGTGGGAGAAGCTTCCATTGTTGACATTGCACTTCAGCCTACATTCGAATCGTTGAATGATTTGGTGGTTGTGGGTTATGGAACAACTAAACGCAGTGATCTTACTGGGGCTGTAACTTCAATTAGTGAATCAAGTTTAAAGACGGATGTGGTGAACTCATTGGATCAAGCTATGCAGGGAAAGGCCGCAGGGGTTCAGGTAACTCAAAATTCTGGATCTCCTAGTGCTGCCACCTCTATTCGTATTAGAGGAGCGAATTCTTTACGTAATAATGAACCTTTATATGTTATAGATGGTGTACCCGTTAGTGCAGACGCGTCCAATACAACTACCGGTTTCGATTGGGCCGGAGGTGGTAATGGTCAAACTGCTGTTAATGTGTTATCATCTATAAATCCTGCGGATATTGTTTCTATCGAGATACTGAAAGATGCTTCATCTACGGCTATCTATGGTTCTCGTGGTGCTAATGGTGTAGTATTGGTGACCACTAGGAAGGGTAAAAATGAAAAAGCGGTGATATCTTATAATTTTAATTATGGTATTCAGACACCAGCAAAGTTCTTAGAAGTAATGAACTTAAAGGATTTTGCTAATTATCAAAATGAATTAGCAGAATTAGGCTATATAAGTCAACGTTCAGAATTTAGTGATATTGATTTAGTTCCAGAAGAAGGTACTAATTGGCAAAAAGAGCTTTTTAAACAAGCTATAATGTCAGAGCATCATTTATCTATATCAGGAGGAAATGAGAAAACTAAATATTCAATTTCTGGAGGTTATAAAGATCAAGAAGGTCTGGTGTTAGGATCTGATTATAACAGAGCAACAGGGCGTGTGAATTTGTCATCGCAAGCTAAAGACTGGTTAAATCTGGGCGTAAATATTTCTGCTAGTAGAACCAATGAAACATTGAATTTAACAGATTCTGATGATGGCGTTATTACGACTGCATTGTTGATGTCGCCATATCAAGAAGTACGTACAATAGATGGTGAGTGGACAGGTCCTCAGGAAGGTGATCCTAGTAGAGGGCTTAATCCTGTGGCTAAAGCTACTGAGATATCTAATAAATTACGAAGAACTAGAATGCTCGGTAATGTATGGGCTGACATCAAACTATTACCAACGCTTAGTTTGAAATCGGAATTTGGTACCGACCTCAACTTTAATAATAATTATGGCTTTATGCCCATGTATGAATGGGGAACTAGTGTTAATGCTGTAGCAAAATCGCAACGTAAATTTGCTAACAACACATTTTGGATTCAAAAAAACTATTTGACATTTGATAAAACACTGGCTGATCATTCGATAAAGGTGATGGCAGGTCAAGAGTCGCAGAAAGCGAGATGGGAAAGTTTGACTGGAGAGCGTGATGGTTTTGTTTCAAATGATGTACAAGAGCTAGCTGCTGGTAGTACTGATATTCAATTGGCTACTAGTTCTGCTGGAGAGAGTTCACAAGTGTCCTTTTTTGGTAGAGCAAATTATGGTTATATGAGCAAATATCTACTAACTGCAACTTTTAGAGCAGATGGTTCTTCTAAGTTCGGACCGAATAATAAATGGGGGTATTTTCCTTCTTTTGCTTTAGCTTGGAGAATGACCGAAGAAGACTTTCTTAAAGATTATGATTGGTTAAAGAACCTTAAATTAAGAGCTGGTTGGGGACAAGTAGGTAATGATGCCATTGGTAATTATAGTTACGGATCGTCGTTACAAGTGCGAGCAACTCCTTATGGTGGAGGTTTCTTACTTAATAATATCCCTAATCCATCGGTTAAATGGGAGACTACTACACAATGGAATGTAGGGGTTGATTTAGGTCTTTTCCAAAATAGAGTTGAATTCGTTGTGGAAATGTATAACAAGTACACTAAAGATATGTTATTGGTGCAGCCGGTACCCGATTATTTAGGAACCTTAGCAGGTATCAATCAAGCGTGGCAGGGCATACAGCCGCCTTATTCTAACTTAGGTGAAATGGAAAATAAAGGGTTTGAATTTACGCTTAATACGGTAAATATAAGTACTAAAGAATTTGAGTGGAACACCAATATTACATTTTCAAAAAATAAGAATGAAATTACCTCTTTAGGTTTAGAAAATGCTGCAATTTATCGTAAAGTACAATGGTATGACTTTGTAACTAAAACAGTGGAAAATAAACCAATAGGTCAGTTTTATGGTTATGTGGTCGAAGGTGTTTTTCAGACGGTGGATGAAGTTAATAATCATGCCACACAGAAGGAAGTGGATGAATTTAATGGTACTTGGCGTGGTGATTTAAAGTTTAAAGATATCAACGAAGATGGGGTAATTGATGATAATGATCGCACCATTATTGGAGATCCAAATCCTGATTTTACGTTTGGTTTTACCAATAGCTTTAGATATAAAAATATTGATCTCTCAATATATATGCACGGCGTTTATGGTAATGATATCTTTAATTTTCAACGTGTAAAAACCGAAGCTATGTCTGATTTATATAAAAATCAATTAAAGACAGTGGCTAATAGGTGGACGCCAGAAAATACAAATACGAGCACACCTCGTGTTGTTCCTTCAGATCCTAATCAAAACTCTAGAATCTCTAGCAGGTACATTGAAGATGGTTCTTTCTTGAGAATTAGTAATGTGACTTTAGGTTATAGTTTGCCTCAACAGTACTTGGTGAAATCACCACTTTCTGCTATTAGAATATATGCGAAAGTTCAAAATCTATACACGTTTACGAATTACAGCGGGTATGATCCAGAAGTAGGGGCGTTTAATCAGGATGCCTTGTTGACTGGTGTTGATAATGGTCGTTTTCCTATGCCAAGAACATTCTTGTGTGGTGTTAATATTAATTTTTAATACTTGTGTGAAAACACTAATTTAAATTGTTGAATTATGAAAACAAAAAGAAATATTTTATATGCTGTTATTTTCACCTTACTGATGGCAGGGTGTGATGACTTTTTAACCATTGTTCCTGAAGATCAGCTTACATTAGATGGTTATTTTAAAACCGAAGACCAGTGCTTACAGGCTACGGCTCCCTTATATGGTTTTGTGTGGTTTAATTTTAATGATAAAGCCTCTTTTGCTATAGGTGACCTTTATGCTGGTAATATGTATAGTTCTAGCGAAGAGTTGACTAGTTTTCAGTTCTATACAGTGGCTCAGAATAATATTAGAATGTTTGAGGCTTGGAGTGCTTGCTACTCTGTTGTTGCTCACTCTAATAATATAATTAATAACTTGCCCCGTACCGCCAGTGAGTATGGTGTTGATCAAACAGTGATTGATCAATGTGTTGCAGAAGCTCGCTTCATGCGTGGTACTGCCTACTATTATTTGGTGCAATTGTTTGGTGCTGTACCTATTATCGAAGATGGTGCAAAAGCGGCAGCTGATCCTATTATTCCTCGTATCATTGAGGATGATGTTTATACTTTTATATTAAACGATTTGACATACGCTGAAGATTTTTCTCCTTCAGAACGTGCTGATGATGGTCGAATATCTAGTCTCGTTGCAACAGCTATGAAGGGTAAAGTGTATCTATCGATGAAAGATTATGCAAAGGCTAAAGTGAGTTTAGGAAAGGTAATAGACTCTGAAAAATTCAAATTGCTTGATAATTATAAGGATCTATTTTTAAATTCCGAAAGTGATTATAATGAAGAATCTATTTTTGCTTGGGGTTGGGTAGCCAACTTAGGATGGGCTACGCAAAATACACATCAGGCTTATTTTGCAATAAGTGGTGACATTACCACCTTTGATGATGGATGGGGAATGGTTAAGCCATCAGTAGATTTAATGAATGCCTTTGAAAATGGGGACATCAGAAAAAAATATATCCTCATGGAAGATGGTGACCATTATGATGAGCTTTTGTCTTCTGATACTGGGTTTACCTACGATCAGGACAAATATTATTCAGATACAAAATCAGCGATTAAAAAATATGTGGTAGGTTCTCCTGATGATGATGAGGTAGGTTTTATGTCAACAGGTATAAATACCGATATCATACGCTATGCTGATGTATTGTTATTGTATGTAGAGGCCGTAATGGGAGATGCTGATAATACAACAGATGTTAAGGCTTTAAAGGGCTTCAATGATATAAGAAAAAGGGCTGGTTTGGGTACTAAATCTAGTATCTCAAGACAGGAATTATTGCGAGAACGTCGTATTGAGTTTGCCTTTGAAAGTCAGTATTTCTACGATGTAGTAAGAATTCTTGGTGAGGATGAAGCCATAGCCTATTTCAGTAGTGTGGAAAGAGGAAGGTATGAGGGTGATGTCTTAAAATCGGTAAAATTAAAATGCGATAAAGTGAAGTTTTCTATTCCTACTTCTGAAATAGATCAGAATCCTTTGTTAAAAGAAGATCCTGTAGCTTATTACGAGTAAGTTCTTTAGTAAAATATTAATTCTAAGATAATTTGTTATGAATTTAAAATATATTATAAAAAATAGTTTCCTATTTTTTTCGATGTTGGCTATGCTAGCGATCGTTTCTGGATGTAATCCTGATGATGTGGAAGCTCCAAGTATAGAGTTTATCAGATATACTGATTCTATAGCTCCTGTCTCGTATGCTAATTTAGGGCAAACTATTGCTATTGTAGGCAATAATTTAAGCACAGTTAAAGAGGTTACTTTTAACGGAAAATCAGGGGTGTTCAAAACCACTATGGTGTCCAATACCAGTGTGGTGGTTATGGTTTCTAAAGAAACTCCTTTTATGGGAGATGAGGCTACTAATGAAGTGAAAATCATTACAGATGGTGGCGAGGCTGTTTTTATTCTTGAAATTGCTCCTCCTGCTCCCGAAGTGAATGCTGTATCGCCTGAATATGCTGGGGCTGAAGCCGTAGTGGAGATTCAAGGCAGTTATTTCTACAATATTTCTGAGGTGTTCTTTGGAGATAAACAAGCGCAGATCTTGGATGTTAGTCCAACTTATATAAAAGTAAAAGTGCCTGAGGATTGCGAATCAGAGCAAATTAAAGTGACCAGCTCGAAGAGTGGTGAAGGATCTTCTGATTTCCTCTTTGGTTTAGAAGATGGGGTTATTCAGCTTAATTGGGGAGACATATGGCCATTAAATGGCGCATGGTGGAATTCTTCTAATGATGGACCTGATGATGCTTTTACTTCTATTGGTGTGCCTTATAAATATGTAGAAGGCACTTTTGGTCCTACGTGGTGGACTCTTGATGGCGGTATTACTTTTGATGCTAACGCATCCCGTAAAGGAAATCCAGCGACTAAGGTTATGAAATTTGAATATGCTTTGATTGGTGATGCTCCTTGGATGCAATTTTCATGGAGATCTTTGGGGAAGGAGTACAACTTCTTGTGTAAAGATCTTCTTCCTACTGCTGGTGAGTGGATGACGTATTCAATTCCAATGACAAATTTCATTCTTGGTGATACAGGTGCTGAATTGACTCAAGAGGCATTTGAAAATGAAGATCCTAGTGTAAAGATGCAATATGCACTTGTTAATAGTGGAACTGCTGATATTACCGTTAAGTATGCTATGACAAATATTAGAATTGTTGATAAATAAACATTTCAAGATATAATCAATGGTCTTATATTATGTGAGACCATTGATTATTATAGTTGATAATGCTTTTTTTTGTGTTTATGGTTTAATTCATTGTTAATGATTGTGTTGGGTAGATTTGGAAAAATATTTAATTAATAATTATGAGAATATATTATATCGTCTTTCTGTTTTTGTTTGTATTCGCTAGTTGTGAACCTAAAGATGAGGAAGAACCCCTTGTTTATTATAAGTTCGATGTTAGTATAATACCAGAAATGGGAGGTAGCGTTGAAGTGTATGATGACTCTAATAATACCATAATTGAGGACTTTGATTCGTTGCTTGAGGGGACAAAAGTGCGTTTGAAAGCCATACCTAATGAAGGGTATAGTTTCTCTGGTTTTTCTGGAAACGATATGCCTATTCCAGAGGAAGAACCCACTATAATAGTGATGAGAGATAATGCTATTGCTGCGTCTTTTAGATCATCAAATGGTACTCCTGTAGATGTTTATGGACAATTAGGCGTGAATGGGGCTAACATTGTCGATGCTAATGGTGGTATTGTGCAGTTGCGAGGAATGAGCTTTTTTTGGAGTCAATGGATGGGGAAATATTGGAATGCTAATGTGGTTGAGACTTTAGCTACCGACTGGGAAGCTACTATTGTGAGAGCTTCTATGGCGGTTGACGCAGATGGCGGTTACATTTATAATAGAACAGAAGCTAATAAAGTGAAAACAGTAGTTGATGCCGCTATAGAAATGGGCATATATGTGCTTATTGATTGGCATTCGCATCATGCTGAGGATTATACGAATGATGCTGTGGCTTTCTTTACTCAGATGGCACAACAATATGGTGAATACCCTAATGTAATTTATGAAATTTATAATGAACCTCTAGATGTGTCGTGGAGTAATACCATAAAACCATATGCTGAGGAAGTCATTGCTGCTATTCGTAAAGAAGATGCAGATAATTTAATTATTGTTGGTACTCCTAAATGGTCACAGAATGTAGATGATGTCATTGGTAATACTATTAATGACGATAATATAGCCTATAGTTTGCACATTTATGCTTCTGAGTATAGTCACTATATCAATTTATTTGATAAAGCGCGTAGTGCTATAGATGCAGGTATTCCCCTTTTTGTTACCGAGTGGGGTGTGAGTGAAGCTAGTGGAAATGGTAACTTTAATAAATCGTGGACTAAGGAATGGGTTGACTTTATGGATGAAAATAAGCTAAGTTGGTGTAACTGGTCTCTAGCAGATAAAGATGAAACATCAGCAGCGTTACAGCCAGGAGCTAGCATTGATGGTTCTTGGGATAGTTCCGAATTAACCGAATCAGGATCTTATATAAAAGACTTATTAATGAAATATCAGGGGTATAGTGTGCCTCAATAATTTTAAAAAAATAAATATGAATTATAGAATTATGCAATTTAGCTACAAAACAATGTTTGCGATCTTGTTCGTTTTAAGTTTTGGGATGTATTCATGCAGCTATGCACAGGAAAGTGTTGATGCTCAGGGTGCAATAGAATTAAAGATAGATAGCCTAGTGTCATTGATGACTTTAGATGAAAAGGTTGCAATGCTTCACGGCAACTCAAAATTCACCACTGCTGGGGTTGAGCGCTTAGGTATTCCTGAGCTTCATTTGAGTGATGGACCTCACGGTGTAAGAGAGGAGATCTTGCCCCACTCTTGGGATCCTGCGGGGTGGACGAATGATTCTTCTACCTACTTTCCTACAGGGACCGCGCTATCGGCAACTTGGAATCCTTCATTAGCATTAGCTACAGGCGAAGCTTTAGGAGATCAAGCTCGATCAAGAGGCAAAGACATCCTTTTAGGTCCAGGTGTTAACATACAGCGTACTCCTTTATGTGGAAGGAATTTCGAGTATATGAGTGAGGATCCTTTGCTTAATGCAAAAATGTGTGTGCCCTATATTAAGGGGGTTCAATCTAAAGATGTATCAGCTTGTGTTAAGCATTGGGCGGTTAATAATCAGGAAACTAATCGAACTTCTGTAGATACTTATGTGAGCGAACGTGCTTTGCAAGAGATTTATTTTCCAGCTTTTAAAGCTGCGATACAAGAAGGAAAGGTTTGCTCTATAATGGGAGCATACAATAAACTACGCGGTGTATATTGTTGCGAAAGTGAGTATTTATTAAATGATGTATTAAGACAGCAATGGGGCTTTAATGGTGTTGTAATTTCCGATTGGGATGCTACACATAGTACCGTAGATGCAGCTAATAATGGTCTCGATATTGAAATGGGTACTGACACCACTGATTATAACGATTATTATTTTGCTCAACCTTTAATTGAAGCGGTACAGAATAATAGTGTTGATACAAGTGTTGTGAACGAAAAGGTGAAAAATATCCTTAGAGTAATGTTTAGTACTCATATGTTTGAGGCTGATCGTTATCAGGGTTCGTATAATACTAAGGAGCATTATGAAGCAGCTTATGCTGTTGCTGCTCAATCTATAGTGTTACTTAAGAATGAGCAGGGTTTATTGCCTTTAGACAAAAATAAAATAAAGTCGATTGCTATTATTGGCGATAATGCTACGCGCAAGCATTGCGAAGGTGGTTTTAGTTCTGGTGTAAAGGCTAAGTATGAAATTTCACCTCTCGAAGGTATTCAAAAAGAACTGGGTGACGATGTTAAAATAAATTTTGCTCAAGGATATAATAAAACATCTACTCTTAATAATTTTGTTTTGACTGAGAATAATAAACAGAACGATAAGTTGATAAACGAAGCTGTTAGAGCTGCTTCACAATGTGATGTGGCCATTGTTTTTGGAGGATTAAATCATGACTATGATTCTGAAGGCATGGACAGACCAGATATGAAACTACCTTATAGTCAGGATGCATTAATAAATGCTGTTGTGAAAGCAAATCCGAGAACTATCGTAGTGATGCTTGCTGGTTCTCCATTGGATATGCGAAAGTTTTCAAATAATGTATCATCATTAGTTTGGGGTTGGTTAAATGGTTCGGAAGGAGGACATGCCATGGCTGATGTTTTGTTTGGAAAGGTAAATCCGTCAGGTAAAATGCCTTTTACTCTTCCTATTGCTCTTGAAGATTCACCAGCACATAGTTTAGGTAATTATCCAGGTGTAGATAATATGGTAAGATATCAAGAGGATGTTTTGGTAGGTTACCGTTGGTTCGATACTAAGAATATAAAACCACTTTATGCTTTTGGTCATGGTTTGTCATATTCTCAGTTTGCATTCAATAGTGCCAAAATAAAAAGTAATGAGTTGTCAAAGGATGACATAGTAGAGGTGATGGTCTCTATTACTAATAATAGCGATTATGATGGCGCTGAAGTAATACAGCTTTATAGTCATCAAGAGAATCCTAGTGTACTAAGGCCAGAAAAAGAATTACGTTCTTTTCTTAAGGTTTTTCTTAAAGCTGGTGAGACTAAGGAGGTTTTATTAACCGTCAATGTTTCTGATTTTGCATTTTTTGATGAGAAGTCAAATGATTGGAAATTAGAGGCTGATGATTATACTTTGTTGATTGGTAATGCTTCGGATAACATCTTGTTGACAGAGAAAATAAGAGTGAAGTAATTGCGTTTTTTAATTGTAGATATTTACACCTTATGAAAATGAAAATTATGTTGTTATTTGCACTGTCATTTTTGATGTTGTGCTCATTTACGGATAGCAATAAATATAAAGATAGTTCCTTGTCAAGTAGCGAAAGAGCTGAGCTTCTTTTAAAACAAATGACGCTAGAGGAAAAAGTAGCACAAACGCTATGTGTGTGGCAGAGTAATGCTGGTCAACTTTTAGATGAAAATGGCAAGTGGAGTGCTGTGGCTGTTGCTAAAAGTTATCCTCATAGTATGGGGCAGATTGGGCGGCCAAGTAAATTAGATGCTAAACTAGGTGCTTCAGAGATGGCTGAATTTACGAATAACATTCAGCGTTATTTTATTGAAAAGACACGTCTAGGAATCCCAGTGATCTTTCATGAAGAAAGTTTGCATGGTCATGCGGCTTTGGAGGGCACCAGTTTTCCTCAGCCTATTGCTCTTGGTTCTACTTTTGATGATCATCTTATTGAGAAATTGTATGCGATGGCTGCCAAGGAGATTCGTTCTCGTGGTGCACATTTAGCTCTTTCTCCTGTGGTAGATGTAGCAAGAGAGCCGAGATGGGGTAGGGTGGAAGAAACCTATGGTGAAGATCCGTATTTGGTGTCATTAATGGGAATGGCAGCTGTTAAAGGTTTTCAGGGTGATGCTACGTTTAAAAATAAAGATAAAATTATGGCGACCTTAAAGCATTTTGCAGCACATGGTCAGCCAGAATCGGGCACAAATTGTGGTCCTGTTAATGTCTCGGAGAGTGTATTGCGTGAAGTTTTCTTCCCCCCTTTTAAAAAGTGTATTCAGGAAGCAGGAGCCCTCAATGTAATGGCTTCTTATAATGAAATTGATGGTGTTCCTTCTCATGCTAACAAGTGGTTGTTGAAAAGTGTATTGCGTGATGAGTGGGGCTTTGATGGTGCCGTTGTATCCGATTATTTTGCTATTACCGAGTTATATCAAAAGAACGAAGATTGGGGCAATTGGGTAGCTGCAAATAAAGAAGAGGCTGCTACCTTAGCGCTTACAGCAGGTGTGAATATTGAGTTGCCTACACCAGACTGTTATCCTAACTTAGTCAACTTGATAAAGGAAGGAGTCATTTCTGAATCTACCCTTGATAATGCTGTTCGTCCTCTTTTAGAACAAAAGTTCCGTATGGGATTGTTTGATGATCCTTATGTAGATCCGAAAGTTGCTAAAGAGATTGTTGATGATCCGCAGAGTCGCGAATTAGCTCTTGAGGCTGCACTGAAATCTATTGTTTTGTTAGAAAATAGAAATAATACGTTACCTCTTAATAGCAAACAGTTGAGTTCTGTTGCTGTTATAGGTCCTAATGCTGATCGATCTTTGTTAGGTGGCTATAGTGGTTGGCCGCAATTTGATGTGTCCTTATTACAAGGTGTTAGAAACGAAGTAGGTGATGACGTGGATGTTTTATATGCTGAAGGTTGTAAGATAACGACAACCAGTGGGGTAGATGAAATGGGTAATAAAATAGCTTGTGCTGATTCTTGGAATGCCGATAGTATTGGTTTCCCTACAAAAGAACAAGATGATAAGTTGATACATCAAGCTATAGAAGTGGCACAACAAGCTGATGTTATAATTCTTGCCATTGGTGGTAATGAACAAACATCAAGAGAAGCTTGGGAATATAACCATATGGGAGATCGTACTAGTCTTGATCTTTTTGGAAGGCAGCAAGAGCTTTTTGATAGTTTAAAGGCCTTGGGAAAACCCGTTGTGGTTGTATTAAATAATGGTCGTCCGTTGTCTGTAAATAGAGTGTCGCAGGTAGCTGATGGCTTGTTGGAATGTTGGTATTTGGGTCAGGAAAGTGGATCGGCTATTGCTAAGGTTTTATTTGGAGCCTATAACCCTGGAGGAAAATTGCCCATATCATTTCCGCGTTCTGTAGGGCATATCCCTGCTTATTATAATTATAAGCCATTTGCTCGAAGGGGGTATTTAAATACCACCGTAAAACCTTTGTATCCTTTTGGATATGGTCTTAGTTATTCTCAATTTGAGATTTCTAAACCTCAATTGTCTTCGTCTCAGATTGCTAAAGATGAAAATGTGACAGTCTCTGTAGAAGTTAAAAACAGTGGAGATTATAAAGGCGATGAAGTGGTACAGTTATACATTAGAGATATGGTTAGTTCTGTCACACGACCAATAAAAGAACTGAAAGGTTTTCATAGAATTACGCTTGATGTAGATAGTCATTCATTGGTGGAGTTTGAATTGACACCTGAAGATTTTTCTTTTTACAATATAGATAAAGAATATGTTGTGGAAGCTGGAATGTTTAAAATAATGGTTGGAAATAGTTCTGATAATTTAAAAGAGGTTCTTTTGGAAATAAAATAGATAGGTTTTATTATGTGAGCAAGTCATGGCGATATTTTGTATCAAATTATACAAATGTATGATCAAAACGTGTATTGCTTAGTTTTAATCTTAAGTGTATTATTGTGTTTTTATGATTGACTTTTTAATTTACATATTAATCTATTAAAACAATGGAACGATTAGCATTTAAAATGTACCTTAATCCAGGGCAAAAAGAAGAGTACAAAAAACGTCACGATGAGATATGGCCAGAGCTTAAGAAGTTACTCAAAGAGGCTGGTGTAAGTGAATATTCTATTTTTCTTGATGAAGAAACAAATATTTTATTTGCTTTTCAAAAAGTTAGTGGTGATGGAGGTTCTCAAGATTTAGGTCAAACCGAAATAGTACAAAAGTGGTGGGCTTATATGAAAGATGTTATGAAATCAAATGCTGACAATTCTCCTGTATCTATAGCACTTGAAGAAGTGTTTTATATGGAGTAATTTTTTATAATAAAGCTTATTAATTCTTTACATAGAATTTGTAAACAGCCGGACGATCAGTGATTGTTCGGCTTTTTTTTGCCTTTTCTACACCATTCGTTTTTTTATGATTTCGATGTTGGAGTTAGAAAGTAGTTACGCTAGATTGTCTCGTTGTATCTTGTAAATGAAACATTGATAATGCTTTTTTGTATCTCAAAGCGCTTATGTTGTGATTAGTCAAAAGTTTGGTAATGAATTAAGAACGAATAAAAAACTCCTTCCTGATAAATGGGCTGAGATCTAATTTATTGAATCATTAAAATACCCATCCTATTCTTTATGGAATTTGATTGG
The DNA here is from genome assembly GCA_965662645.1 of Bacteroidales bacterium. Classification (GTDB taxonomy): domain Bacteria; phylum Bacteroidota; class Bacteroidia; order Bacteroidales; family UBA5342; genus UBA5342. The sequence goes on along the minus strand of CBFIII010000024.1, from coordinate 16,183 downwards.
GTTTTTTTATGCGTCATTGTAGAGACGGATACAGTCTAAGAGTCGTGTTAATTCTATCCTTCCCCCCACTTAAAAAAAAACAGTATAAGATTATTCGTGTTGTTACTCCTGTGATTCAATTTTCTTTTGTCATATTGTTAATATTAGGCTATTGATTTTATGGATGTTGGCATTTATTATTTATGCTTTCTGTTTTTTTCACTGGTGTGTCATCATGAAACACTGTTTCATGTTTGAGGTGATTGTTCAATAAATTAAATTATAGCTTCAAACGTTACAAGATATTAGTTGATAGATTTGTACTATTAGACATTAGGTGTTAATGGTGTGTATAGCTATTACCTCTAATCTGTTGTTTTAAGTTTCTCAAAATGAAGCTGTAGCGATTTAATTATTAAGACAGAATAGTTATATGAAACGAGTCATGAGAATTCCAATTATTCATTTTACATACCAAGATAGTAAAGGACTGTGATTTGATATATTGGGGATTCCTGTAGGTGTTGGCGCACGTTATTATTCCGATGATACAATGGAGAAATCAGGCTACTTATTTCAAATGACACGTTCAGAAAATATCTTTTTTAATATCGATGCTCATCAGATGTTCATCGGTGCTTGTAACAGTTGGGGTGGCTTACCACTCGATAAATATCATGCCTTCGACATTATTTATTAGTATTCGTTTAGAGTTTTACCGATGAAGTACGTATTTTTAAAGAATAATTATAAATGGAGCTATGATGATAAATATGAAAAAAATAAATTTTCCAATGGCAAATCTTAGTAAAGTATTCTTAGTCTTAATGTTATTAATTACTCCTTTGCTTTCCTCATTGGCGAAATCAAAAACATTGCCTTATCAAGATGTTAATTTAACGCCACAAGAAAGAGCTACTGATTTATTGGGGCGACTGAGTGTCGATGATAAAGTACATCAGTTGATGGCAGTAATCGATGGCAGTCCCATCTCTTTTGACGAGGATTTCTTGAATGATGAGGCACAAATGAAAGAGGTCTTTGGAAAAAGTGTTTACAGTGTTCAGCCTCTTTTTCTTGATATAAAAGAAACGGTGAAACGTCGCAATAGTATTCAGAAATATTTGTTAGAGGAAACCCAATGGGGTATCCCAACCATTTTTGTTGACGAGGGACAGCATGGTTTAATGAAGATAGAAGCAACTGTTTTTCCAATGGCCATTGGACTATCTTGCTCGTGGGATAAACAACTATTTGAAGAGGTTTATAGTTTAACGGCACTCGAAATGCGTTCACGTGGAGCACAGCACGCCCTTTCACCAGTGATTGATGTGTGTCGCGATCCTCGTTGGGGACGTGTGGAGGAAACCTATGGCGAGGATCCTTACCTCTGTGGAATGTTAGGTATTGCTGCAGTCAAGGGCTTCCAAGGCTCAACTGATGGATCAGTAGCCGATAATCACGTGGCGGCTACGTTGAAGCATTTTTGTGGTCACGGTCAGCCTCAGGGCGGATTGAACCAAGCGCCTGCCAACTTTTCAGAACGCAGCTTACGTACCTTTCACTTTCCTCCTTTTGAGATGGTGGTAAAAGAGGCAAAGCCTGTGTCTATCATGCCATCTTACAACGAAATAGATGGTGTGCCGTCTCATATGAATCATTGGTTATTGAATGATGTTTTGCGTGACGAGTGGGGTTTTGAAGGCGTCCTTGTGTCAGATTGGAATGCCATCACACAATTAAATACTAAGCATTTTGTGGCTAAGGACAAGAAAGACGCAGCGATGAAAGCTTTTAATGCCGGTATCCAGTATGAGTTGCCTCGTCCTAATTACTATACTGTTTTACCCGAATTACTAGAGGAAGGCAAAATCTCGATAACAGATGTAGATAAGGCGGTATATGAGTCTTTGTTGCTGAAATTTCAATTGGGTTTGTTCGATAATCCTTATGTAGATGTGGACGAAGCGATTGCCATAAGTAAACGACCAGAGTCAAGAGACTTAGCCCTGAAAGCAGCTCACGAGTCTATCGTTTTACTCAAAAATGATGAACGTTTATTACCCTTAAATACTGACAAATACAAGAAAATTGCCGTGGTGGGGCCTTGTGCTAATCATGTTTATACAGGTGGATATTCTGGCGAACCTTATCAAAAAATCACCATTCTTGAAGGCATAAAAGAAAAAGTGGGACAAGAGGCTGAAGTGCTATTTGCTCAAGGCTGTCGAATTGTAGAAAACGTAGGAAATAGCCAAAGTAATTGGAAAGCAAAAGCGATTAATTTTACCCCACGCGAGGACAACCTTAAAATGATAGCCGAAGCTGTGGAGGTAGCCAGAGAGGCCGAAGTTATCATTGTAGCTGTTGGAGAGACTGAACATCTGTGTCGTGAAGCTTGGAGCAAGGATCATATAGGTGATAATATGACCCTTGATTTATTGGGCGAACAGCAGGAACTGGTTGATGCGATGTTGGCTACCGGAAAACCAGTAGTCGTTTATCTTATGAATGGTCGACCTCTAACAATTAATGATATTGCCGAAAAGGCTCCTGCCATTATCGAAGGTTGGTATATGGGGCAAGAAACAGGAACGGCAGTAGCAGATATTCTTTTTGGTGATGTGAACCCATCGGGGAAGCTCACCATTACTTTTCCTAAGTCGGTGGGGCAGTTACCTATGTTTTATAACCACAAGCCATCGGCACAATTTCATAATTATATCTCACAGGATGTTTTACCCCTTTACCCTTTTGGTTATGGGTTAAGCTATACGACCTTTTCTTATAGTAATATGAAGCTGTCAGCTGATTTGATGCAAGCGGGCGAGGAAGTGACTGTTTCTGTTGATGTGACAAATTCAGGTAAAATGAAAGGGGATGAAATAGTACAACTCTACATTCGTGATAAGGTATCGTCGGTGACACGTCCTGTTAAAGAGCTTAAAGGCTTTGAGCGTATCTCGCTAGAGGCTGGCGAAACAAAAGCGGTAGAATTTACCATTGATGCTTCTAAGTTAGCTTTCTGGGATTATAATATGGAATACACTGTGGAAGCAGGAGAGTTTGAAATTATGATAGGCCAATCATCTGCCGATCTCATCTCAAAAATACTTAGTGTTGAATGATGAATATTACATACGTCAACATAGTTTGAATGTCTTTTTTTATTTTATAAAATACGCTTGCTTCTCTTGTAGTTTCTTAATAATCAAATTGGAATAATCTAAATAAAATGACAATCTTTAAAATGAAAATTAGTTTTACGCTAATGTTGTTGCTTCTAGTAAGCGCTCAAAGCTATTCAGGAAATCCTATAATCTCACAACGTTATACTGCTGACCCTACAGGCTTGGCGTATAACGGTCGTTTGTACATCTGGACATCACACGATCTTGATGGGCAACAACGCTATTGGATGAATGATATTTCATGTTTTTCGACCGATGATATGCAGAACTGGACTGACCATGGCGAGGTGTTTAAAGCCCCCGATGATATACCTTGGGTAACGCAAGCTTGGGCACCTTCAGTGGTGGAGAAAGAGGGCAAGTTTTACCTCTATACGGGCGATGGTAATAGAAGTGTTAATGTGTCGGTGAGCGATAGTCCTACTGGTCCTTTTAAAGGCGTTGGCGGTCAACCATTAATCACGAAAGAGACACCCAATGCCAATGTGGAATGGTTATTTGATCCCACGGTTTTTATTGACAATGACGGACAAGCTTATTGTGTTTTTGGTGGTGGTCCAACTATCATTCAGGCGGATGGTAAGCGCAGGAAAAATGCACGTATCATTAAACTAGGAGACGATTTAGTGAGTACTGTTGGTGAAGCTGTTTTGATAGATGCGCCAGGTTTTTACGAAGGTGGTTACATTAGTATGCGCACAGTACAAGGGAAGACAATGTACTATTTTTCATATTTCACCAATATTGGTACAGGTATGAATATCGATTATATGATGAGTGATAATCCTATGAGTGGTTGGGAATATAAAGGAACAGTACTCAAGCAACCAAAGGATAATTACAATAATTCGCATGCGAGTGTCTTCTCATTCAAAGACAAATGGTATTTGGGATACCACACGCGAAAAATAGCGACCGATAGAAATGTTGATCCTAAAATAGCTTTGCGTCAGCGTTCGGTGTGTGTGGACGAACTGTTTTTTAATGAGGATGGAACCATCAAAGAGGTGATTCCTACACATGAAGGCCCAGCCCAGATTAAATCAGTTAATCCCTTTGTTAAGAACCAAGCTGAAACGATGTCGGCACAATCTTATTTATTACCAGGTGTTGAAACAGATGTGTGTGATGATGTTGATGGCGGTCGCATGGTGACGGACATCGAAAGTGGCGATTGGATTAAAATCTCGTGCGTTGATTTTAATAAGGCTCCTAAGACTTTTGAAGCGAGAATCTCAGCTCAAAATTTTGCTTCTATAGAGGTGAGAGTGGGAAGTGAAAAAGGGAGATTACTTGGCACTTGTGAGGTCGTTTCTACAGGTGGATTAAGCCATTGGAAAACGGTGAGCTGTTCTGTAAATGAAGTAGAAGGCACTCACGATTTGTATTTACGTTTTTCGGGACAAGGTGCCAAAATGCTTAATCTTAATTGGTGGCAGTTTAAGAAGTAAGCTAGAGCAGATAATTAGTGAACTTGAGATGGGAGGTGATGTTTTTCGCATACTCATTTGCCCACTACAAATACAAGGGTATAAGACCCAAAAGCAAACTAACATGTAAAAATTCCTGAATCAAAGGTTTGTTTTTCATTCCAGTGTCATAATGCATCATCCTTTCATTTTTGGGGTGTTTGTTCAATAACATAAGTGATCGTTTCAATTGTCTTAGGTGTTTCTGTTATATTTTTGTAATGTTGAAGTGAAATTCTTTCATTAAAGCTTTTTATAAACGATTTCTAAGTTATTTTACAATGAGAACTATTGCCATCCTCCTATGTGTAAGCACGCTGTTTGCATTAAATGCTGTTAACCCTGTGATTACGGGTATAGGCATGTCCGATCCCCATATTCGTGTGTTTAACGATACCCTTTACCTGTATAGTGGGCACGATGATACGCCTGAGGATAAACTTTGGGTCATGAAAGATTGGCGTGTCTTCTCATCTACGGATTTTCTCCAATGGACACACGAAACAACCATTTCGCCTAAGGATAATTACATGGATGACAACACTAGCGACTGTTGGGCTGGCGATGCGGCTTCACGCAATGGTCAATACTATTTCTACTTTTCAGATCAAAAAAGAGGCATTGGTGTGATGACTGCTGATCATCCTGGCGGCCATTTCAAAGATGCATTAGGCAAACCTTTAGTATCGCCCATGCACGATCCTACACTCTTTGTGGATGATGACAAGAATCAAACACCTTACTTAGTGTATGGAGATAAAGCCGGTGGTGGTTTTCGTATCGCCCAGGTCAATGAGGATATGATCTCTCTTGCTGAAACACCTAAACCGATAGTTATTAATGGCGAAGAGTGGGAAGCTGCCCCACGCTGGATGGATAAGAATTTTCTGTTCAAATACAAAGATACTTACTACCTCAGTTGGGGACGCGATTATGCTATTTCTAAGGATGTCTATGGCCCTTATGAATCTGTGGGGGCTGTGGGCAATGGTTTTAACTTGAATGAGTTAGCACACGGTAGTTTTTTCTGGTACCATGGACAGTTTTATCATATATGGACTTACTATATTCGTCAAGGCTTCAAGTACCGTGAGTGTATTATTAGCTATTGTCATATCGACGAGGCGGGTAAACTCATTACCGATATGAATTTTTTAAATAAACACTTCAAAACAGGCGTAGGCCAATATAATTCTTCTTGGTTTAAGATAGAAGCGGAGTGGTATTCTGCTGTTTCAGAAAATATAACAAAGCAAACAAGCGCTGATGGTGGACTTGAATTAACGAACATCAAAGATGGTGAATGGCTGAAATTTGCAAATGTGAATTTTGATTCCGAGGCAACGATTTTTTCAGCTCAGCTATCTGATATAGCAGGTAAGGGGTATATTCAAGTCGTACTTGATGATGCATCAGGCGAAATAATCGCTGAACTTCCCATTTTTAAAAGCAATAATGACCCAAGTAAGCTGTCGTGCACTTTGAAAGATGTTGCAGGCATACATGATGTCTATCTCAAATTCGAAGGCAATAAATGCATGCGCTTAGATCTTGATTTTATTCAATTTAGTAAGTGAAAAATAACAAAATTTAGTCTTTTTTCGAATAACAAGTTTTAGTGGGATTGGTGTAATTTGTGGTCGAAAATTTACAAATGAAACTTTTTTAGTGGTCTTGTATTCAATGTCCTAATAACGAATAATTATGAAAAATATCTGCTTTTGTCAATTTCTCATTCTTTTATTGTTCCCCATTTTAAGTTTCGCACAACCTGATGCCAACTACATCAATAAACTTACAGGAGACTTAGATCAGCAGTGGTTATCATCTGTGGGGAATAATATACCTACAAATACCTTGGATTGGACCGCAAAACAGGTGCACGGATTTCATAACAAAGCAGACGACGCTCGTCAGCAAGCTCTGCTTTCGCAATCGTGGCATTTTTATCCTGTGAATACAGATTTCACAATTGCGGCAGGACAAGAAGTTACTATTCCTCACTCTTTCGATGAAAAACGCAACTACAACTCCGCTTGGTATGTTACCAAAGTAGCGTTAGATAAATTAGGAAACCAAAGGTGTATCCTTAAATTGAACCGTGTAAATATGTTCAGCTTGGTCGTGGTTAATGGTCAACGATTAGGACACCATTTTGGTGCATTTACCCCTTTTGAGTATGATGTTACTGAAGCTCTAGTGGCGGGTGATAATACCATTGCCATATTGGTGTATGATCAGAGTGCCTCTGTGGATGGCGATAAGATTTACAATCAAATGAGTACAACTCGTCTTTCTTATACCGACAGCCAAGGTTTTAGATTGCTTGGGGGAATGGATGATGTCCCACGGTTAGAATTGCAAGAACCTATTGCTGTAAATGAGGTGTTTGTGAAAACATCTACACGCCAAGGGCAAATGGAAATAGAATACGACATTAATGTTAATGCCCCTTTATCATCTAAAGCAAAATTGACTTTTGAGTTATTGACATGGCCCGAAGGCGAAAAAGTAGATATTGACATTCCAGCGCAAAGTGTATTCGCAGGGCAACATTCTATAACAGTGAAATGGGCTAACCCTGAATTGTGGAGTCCAGACCACCCCAATTTATACGTGCTAAGAGCTTCTTTGAAAAACAAAAAGAGCACAGACGTTCTGGATACCCGTTTTGGCTTTCGTGAATTTTGGGTAGAAGGAAAATCGTTTATGCTCAATGGTTCGCCCATCCGCTTACGTGGTGAGTCACATTATCACCCTATGTGTTATGGGGTCGATTTTCATCGCGAAGTATTTAAACTTCACAAAAAACTGTTTGATATTAACGCTTGTCGAGTACACGCATTTATGCCTCCTGGCGATATAATGCAGGGTGCTGATGAAGCTGGTATTTTAATTGTAGATCAGTCGGCAGTATGGTCGGTTAATGGTCAGTTTTATGCCAATGGAGGCCCATGGTTATTAGATAACTTAGCGATCGAATTCGAAGAGTGGATTAAGAGAGACCGTAATTGTCCGTCGGTAGTGATCTGGGATGTGGAAAATGAAATGTTACGTTTTGGTTATGACCTGCATTTAGGTTGGATCTCCAACTTGCGTGGAATAGTGGAGACATTTGACGATACTCGCCCATTGAATTATTCTGGAGCAGGCTGGTTCAGCGACGATCAGGATATGGTGTCATTGCATATGCAAGACCATTACAGCCGTATTATGAGTGATTGGCAAGAGAAAGGTACAAAGCCCCTTATTATGGGCGAATTCTGGGTAGGTGGTAGAGCTAGTCAGCGTTTGCCTCACGCTCCTGAGATAGCCACTGCTCACCAACGTAAAGTGGAAGAGGCGCGTATGTATGAACGTAATATTCTAGAAATGCGCTATAAGGGGGTGAGTGGAATGATGCCGTTTCGCATCTCGCTATTGACCCTTTTCCAAAAACCTCATACTTTAGTGGGTTATGACTTTACGGCTCCTGATAAATTAGTTAAAGCCTATGAGTCGGATGATATCATTCATTTAATAAGACATACCATGCAGTCGGTCACTGGTTTTTTCTGGCCGCGTCAGACTTATGCTTCTGCTTCGGCTCCTTTTCAGCGCGAATTGGTCATTTGTAATGATGCCGAACAGGCGGGTGAGTTCGATATAACGTGGAAATGGGAAAATGGGAAAGACCAAACTCAGACCATAGCGCTCCAACCATCAGAGCAGAGAAGGATAGTTATAAACGATGCGCCATTGCAAAAGTCATCTCAACTCATTGCTTTGGTGAGTCAGAATGGTGAAATTATTTCAACCGATACTTTACAGATCAATAGTATTCCTGATCCTAAAGTCAAGGCAATAAAACCCATCCAAGTGTATAAGGATGATAAACTAGCTGCGACTTTTAATGCTTTAGGGTTTGTAGCTACATCGAGCGATGAAATGCCAAGTGTGAATGATGAGGTCTTATGGATCATTCCAGAGCATGCTAATAACCGTGAGTTGACAGGCTTGAAGTCTGAAATTTACGATTACCTTAATGGTGGTGGACACATCTTATGCTTGAAACAAGATCAAACGCCAAGTTGGTTTCCCGTGAAGCTTCACTTTTGGTCAGCTAACTTAACGCCATTGCATACTTACAAAAAGATGGGATGGAACGGCCTTAATCGCGATTTGCGTTTTGCTAAAGAAGCGACTATCTACGCCCCTTCTCATCCACTTTTTAAAGGAATTAAGAGTTCGTCTCTACACCTGTGGGACGACTTCGATGGCCGTGTAAGTGATGATATTTATGCGCGTCCTTCTATTATTAATAAATATGAACAGGGTAACTGGGTGCCGTTGTCGGGTGGCTGCATACGAGCTCATGTGAGTATGGCCGAACTCTTTTATGGCAAAGGTACTTTATTGGCTTGTCAGCTGAACTTAATGGACAATTTGGACAATGCTCAAGCCAACGTTTTATTGAATAATATCCTTGATTATTTATCTCATAAAACACCAAAAACACTTAACCATAAAGTGGCTCTGAATGGTAATGTCAGTGCTGCCGATATGGAAATGATGACGGGTGCAGAACCTGCGTCTTTTAAATCGGCCTCTATTACTAATGGCGATGTGATGTTGGCTTTTGATGGTGCTGATGTGTCAGCTCTTAAAGCATGGGCGCAGGATGGAGGTCAAGTAATAGTGCTGTCAGAACAGGTGGCTAAGACTTTTGAGAATGTAGAGACAAGTGATGATTCGGAACCTTATTTAGCGTCCAAAATTAATGATAATACTCTGCTACAGGGAGTTGCTTCGGCTAATTTTATCGGCGGTCATAGTATCACCTCTTATTTTACAAAATTACCCGATAATGCGACCATCTTGCTCCAAGGTTTTAAAGGTCAAGGCGATTTTTGGCGTATCGATGATGCAGGTCCAGTGATGGTAGTTATGCCTTATGGCAAAGGGGAGATTATACTATCTACTTTGAATGTAAAAGAGGACTTGAGTGCCACGACCCGTGAACTGGTGGGATTAGTGCTAACCAACTGCGGGGTGTCTTTGCCTTATCAACAAGCGGCATTGAATGATGTTACGATTAAAAAGTCGGTGTCTATAAATGTAGATGGTAAGCTTAATGAGTGGTTAGATGATATGGATGACCGTTTGGTGTCGCCTTATATTCATGCTCAACCCGTTTACCTCACTTCTCAGGATAGGATAGCTGGACCATCGGGCTATGACTTGAACTTGTCCGCGATCAACTACTTTATGTGGAATAAGGCGGGTTTACATGTGGCAGGTGTGGTGTTCTCAGAACGAAAAAGTGCGTTATCTACCATCATTAAGGATGATGCTAAAACGTATAATTACCAGTTGAGATATAATAATGACGTGATCGATATTGCTTTTGCCGATAAGAAAGCAAAAGTGAGTATTAATGGACAAAATCAGCCATCTGTAGCATGTGGTACAGCACAAATAGATTCGAAAGATATGACGGATGCCACGAAGTTAGAGTTCAGATATATCTCGGGTGATGGCTCTATGAATATGGCTAAGAATCTTGTGGGCGAAACCTTTGAGCTGATTATTCCTTGGGGATTGCTATCTAGCAAAGCGAGCGATAAAACAGCAAAAACACTGATCACCATACAGTCAAATGACTCTAAGCTACAAGTGCCATTATCAGCTAAACCAACGGGAAAGGCTAACTGGCAAAATATGATTATTAGTAGAAAAGACAAGTGATCAATTATTCTCTAATCCAAAACAAATGCAAAGAAGAACAAGTCTATTCATTCTAGCCCTCATCATGCTAGTTCAATTATCATCATGCCATTCAAAACGAGCTAAAGAGGTGTCGTCCAATCAGAAGTATTGATCTATTATAACGAAGCGCACCTACAGTTGGTGAAGGCAAAAATAAAAGCCAACGATTTCTATTTTGTGAAGAACTCTGAGGAACAGCAAAGGGCTGTATTTTATACAAACCAAAGAGAGGTGTACTAAAATTTTATACCGCTAATGATAAGATAATAAGTGGGGCAGCGGCCGGGCTATACGTTAAATTCACAGTACCAGAGCGCTCTATTACGCCAAGTCGGTGCGTGGGCTTATTCCAGTCGCCTCCGCCCTCCTGCTACATAGGCGCTCTAGCACTGCTCATACCACTGCTATCCCTGCTGCTCTCACGCACGGGCACCCCAAGTGAGTGTCCGAAGCTATAATTAAATAATTACCATTTATAATCCTAACCTAAAATGAATGACCATAAAGTTAGATTTTACCTTAAAAACCATGGTGTATGTAGCATTATTATGGCCCTTGGAGTACTTAGTGGAAACCTTCATTTTATCTAAAACTTCGACCAGGCTCAGCACATCGCTTTTGATATTTATACTGTTACAGAGTTGGTTATCCTGCTTGCTAGTTTAGATGCTCCAAACTTGTGAGGCGGCATTTGGTATGGTGAGGTGGATATTTAGCCTTATTTTAGTAACTTTACGCTTCCTGTAACTGATAAACGGAATACTTACGGCACTGTAAGAAAAATTAATGTACCACTTATACCAGATGTGTTTCAAAAGGTGGTCATTTTTATTTTCTCAAAATTGGAAAGTCTATTCCTTCTAAGGACAAGAGCTGATGCAAGGAAATGGTGATGACAAAAGTTTATCATAACATAGCAAAGGAATGTGGATTCTGCAAACAGAGCGATCCACTATTAAGCTTTTGAATAGAAAATGGTAAGTGAGTATATGTGCCCAATACAAATAGATGAAAACGAAAAAAAATGATGAATTTAATGAAAATGGGATTTTCTAGGTTAGGTGTGATGACTTTTTATACCTTATTGATGTGCACTTTTAGTGCTCTTGCCCAGAATCCTTTTTTACCACCAACCGCCTTTATTCCCGATGGCGAACCGCATGTTTTTGAATACAAGGGCGAGCAACGTCTTTTTGTTTATGGTTCTCGTGATGAGCGGGTAACGGCTTTTTGTGGTTATGGTCATGATGTATGGTCGGCGCCCGTTAGTGATTTGACACGCTGGACTGATCATGGGGAGATATTCCATGTGAAACAGGTGCAGGATATCGGTTATGGTATTGTGGATGAGCAGCATTTTGGTGCTCCCGATTGTGTCTATAATCCAGTGACAAAGAAGTATTATCTATATACTTTTTTGGGGGCGCCTTATAAAATGAATGGGGTAGAAGGGCCTTTGCCTGCCGCGGATAATTATGTGCCCGGTTTCGAAAATTACGGACCCAAATGTGTGATGGCTCAGAGCGATAGTCCAGTGGGGCCATTTACCAATCCAGTGATGTGTCATTGGCCAGCCGCTAATTCTGCGGGGACTTTTGATCCTTCTGTTTTGGTGGATGAACATCCTGATGGATCGGTGAGAGTCTTTGCTTATTGGGGAATGAAAAGGGGTGATCGTTGTGCGGAGATTGATCCTAATGATATGCACACCATTATTAATTCTAAAACTGGTAAGCCTGATCTTACAGCTTATCACAAAACTTTGGATGAGAGTCGTATGACCAATACAGGCTTGTTCGAAGCTTCATCGATAAAGAAAGTAACTGACAGTACTTACGTATTCGTTTATTCCGCTATGGAAAAGATTCCTGCTATGACTTATTGCTATGCTAGTAGTCCTTTGGGCCCTTGGTATTATGGTGGTCGCATTGTGCAAAACAACATTAACTATAAGGGCGGAAATAACCATGGCAGTATTGTAAAGGTGGATGACCAATGGTACATTACTTATCACAAACAGACGACAAACAGCTTTAGCCGTCAGACGATGATAGAGCCTATCGATCTAAAGATAAAAGATGGGAAAGTCCTCATACCTAATGTGGAAATGACCTCGCAGGGTATTTTTAGTAATGGGATTAATGCCTACCAGCGTTATAATGCTAATAGGGCATGTTATATTACTAATGGCGCTTTTATTGATGGAAATCAGCGTAATTCGGATGGACTAAATCCTATCGTTGGCATTACGGGGGAGAATACACAAGTGGGGTTTAAGTTCTTTGATTTTGGGACAAGTGCTGTCACTAATGCGGATGCTTTGAAGTTAAAACTGAATGCTAGGGTGATGCATGCCACCAAGATGATCGTTTCTGTGGGGTTGCCTAATGAGGCTAATGACGAACAAAAACGTGTAGCTTTAGCAAGCGTTGATTTGTTGCCTGATACTGAAGATCTTTCTTTTCAAGAAATAGAAGTTCCACTGACGACTATAGAGGCTAATGCCCCCTTAAATGTGATAGGTGGATTAAAAGGGAAGTTAGCCGTCTTTCTTTCGTTTGAAGGCGATCCTCAAGAGGTGTTTCAACTCAAAGAATTGGAATTTGTGAAAGGGAATAAGCCTACGCCAAACCCATTGTTTACGATTGATAATGGTGCTTCGGCTAATGGTGAGGTGTTGTCCACAGCTTCGAAAAGCAGAGCATGGCAATCGGTAAAACTAACGGTTATACCTAATGAAGGCTACCAACTAAAATCTATCCAAGTAAGGGATGGAGATAATCAAATTATTGTAGTGGAAGAAAACGCTAAAGCGCCTTATGCTGCTGAAAGTTATAACTTTTTTATGCCCAATTCGGACGTTAAGGTAGAGGCTGTATTTGTGAATGAGTAGTGTAAAAAGCGTTGAGGGTATTAGTAGAGTATTCTGATGAAAAAAAGTTCTGTGTCATAGTATAGAACAGATGTAACCATAAAGACCGATGATGAATAATTATAGAAAAAAATTACAAATAATCTTATTCTTTTGTTTGGCTAGTCTTTTACTAGTGAGTTGTAATACAAGACAAGAAAGAGTGATCGTATCCCTTGATGCAACGGTGCCTCAGTTGTCATTTGCCTTAGGTGATATTACATCTGCCCTTACGGAGAAAGGGATGACGGTTGAAATGGGTGATAGTGATAAGGCGCAGATCATTATTTTATTTCAAGATGAATCTGGTGATTTGAAACCCGAAGGATTTAAGATAGAGAAGGATAATAACCGCATTTTTGTAACAGGAGCTGATGCTGCTGGTGCCATGTATGGTGGGTTAGAATTAGCTGAGCAAATCAAGATTTTTGGGCTTGATGGGGTGCAAGAGATGAGGCAAGACGCCTATATGGAATTGCGAGGGGCCAAGTTTAACATTCCTTTGGATGCGCGTACACCAAGCTATACCGATGCTAGTGATGCGGGACAAAACAATATTGCTGAGATGTGGAACTTTGAGTTCTGGACGGAGTATATCGACAATATGGCGCGTTACCGTTATAACTTTATATCCTTTTGGAATTTGCATCCTTTTCCATCCATGATTAAGTTGGACGATTATCCCAATATTGCCTTAGATGATGTACACCGTTCTACAGTGGAGTGGAATGAGAATTACCCTCTACATGGAACAGAGCTTGATGCTCCAGAAATTTTGAATAATTATGAGGTGCTAAAAAAAATAAGCATAGATGAGAAAATCGCATTCTGGAAGAAAGTAATGGCTTATGGTAAAGACCGTAATGTGGATATGTTTTTTATTACATGGAATATATTTATTAATGGTACTTTCAACCAGTATGGTATTACAGCCAGTGCCAAAAATGAAACGACGAAAGATTATTTTAGACAAAGTGTGAAGCAAATGTTGCTGACTTATCCTGACCTAGCAGGTATTGGTCTGACTACAGGTGAGAATATGCCAGGGGTGAAGTTCGAAGACAAAGAGCAATGGGCTTACGATACCTATGCCAAAGGGATGTTAGATGCAGCAGCTGAGATGCCAGAGCGTCACTTTACGTTTATTCACCGTCAGCATCAGGCTGACCCCTCGGCTGTGGAAGCTATGTTTCAGCCGCTTATAAAGCACGACAATATTGAATTTATTTACAGTTTTAAATATGCCAAAGCTCATGTGTTTAGTTGTACGGAGCAGCCTTATCACCAGAATTTTGAAAAAAATATTGGAGATCTTAAAACTATTTGGACTTTAAGAAATGACGATGCTTACCTCTACAGATGGGGATCGCCTAAGTTTACCCGTGAATTTATAAAGAATATACCTCACGACATTTCACGTGGTGTGTATTATGGTTCGGACCAATGGGTGTGGGGAAGAGAGTTTACAAGCAAGAATGTAGAAGGACCACGCGAGTTGGAAGTAGTAAAACATTGGTACCACTGGATGATGTGGGGGCGTTTGGCTTACAATCCAGAGTTGAGTGACGAGCGTTTTACTCAAATGTTACACATCCGCTTTCCTGAAACAAAAGCACCTGTGTTGTTTGAAGCGTGGGACGAAGCCTCTATGGTGTATCCTGTGACGACTGGTTTTCACTGGGGACCTGTTGACTTTAAGTGGTATATCGAAGGTTGTCGTAGCAGACCAGATCAAGCATTTAACGAAACGGGTTTTCATGATGTTAATACCTTCATTAAGATTCCTCCACATCCTAAGACGAACTACCAGTCCATACCCGATTACGTAAAGGATGTGTTGGAAAATAAGTCGTCTTGGAAAAAGTCACCTATTCAAGTGTCAGAATTGCTTCATGCGCATGCTGATAAAGCCATCAGTTTAATAGCAGAGATTGACGATGAGCACAATAGTGAGGAGCTCAAACGTACTATTCAGGATATAAAAACCATGGCTGCTATGGGGAAATATTATGCTCATAAAATAGCTGGCTCTACTTATTATGCGGTTTACTTAGCTACTGATGCTAAAGCAGATCAAGAGGCTGCCATCAAGGAACTGACTTCGGCCTATGGATGTTGGCAAACTTATGTGGCTTTGTCTAGTGTTCAGACTATCAACAGGATTTGGACTAACCGTGTAGGGTATGTCGATTTTGAGAAAACGACAGAATGGGTCAAACACGATATTGATATTGTGAAGCAGACACCTCAGTAATTAACCGAAAATTAGGTGATGAATGAAGAGCAAATGCGAAACTTACTTTCAGACAAATGAGCTGAAATCAAAAGAATGAATCATAAAAATCCCAATCATCTTCTTTATAGAATTTAATTGGGATTTTTTATGCGTTATTGCGGTGTAGGATACGTGAGTTTAGGAATGGTACCTCCAAAGTGGGCTATTAGAGCAAAATCTAGAGGGAAATACAAAATTCAACCACAAACGATGACATAGCCTTTGTTAAATTTATGTTGCTTAATAGTGTCTTTAAAGTGGTCTAAACAAATGATGTGTCCCAATGTTTTCTTTATACATTGGATAATCTAATTAATATAGCTATTAATAATTCTAAATATTCTTTTCATAGCAATATTTAGAGTCCTGTACACTATGATTGTACACCATTTAGTTCTTTGAAATCCTTGTTGTTACTTACTTTTATAGTCGCATAGAGATATGATATTCTTTAAAAAGACAAAGGTAGATATGGTTTCGACAAAAGGTGAGGATACAAATAAAGTAATAACCTGAGTTCGATTTTAAATTCAGTCACAGTTTGAATTTTATTTGAGTAGAAATTTACTCAAATTCAAGAAGCAATAGCGGGCTATTGTGATTGAATTTG
>CBFIII010000023.1:0-49725 GCA_965662645.1 Bacteroidales bacterium | reverse complement strand
TTCACATACTGACCACTCAGAACACAGTGTAGATATTATCATTACAGAACAAGGCGTAGCTGATCTGCGTGGCAAAAGCCCTATACAAAAGGCCGAAACCATTATTGAGAATTGTGTACACCCCGACTACAAACAGTTGTTAAGAGATTATTTAGCACTCAACACAAAACACATGCACACCCCTCACACCTTAGGTTCAATATTCAATATGCATCAAGAATTTATGAAATCAGGCGATATGCGTAATACAAAATGGTAGAATATTAACCATTAACAGACACAAAAAAGCCGCACTCTTGCGGCTTTTTTGCGTCTTAAACAGTATCACTTCATCCTTAACAAAAAACTTAAGAGAAACAACAACAAATTTATTTTGGGCGGTTTTACAGGCTATCCGCTATACAAGCCAAGGCAATGCCTTGGCTCTACGGATGATGATTTTTTATGACGAATGAACGACAACTTATAACTTAACACTTACAACTTATAACTCTCTATTATGATCGACCATTTCAATCTTTTTCCACTTACCATTACGGTAGCGTAAATAAAAGATAATGCCCATGGTAAAGAAAGTGGCAACAGAGATCATCCAAGCCCCACGAGGCGTTCCATTAAAATTATTCAACACTAAATAAATAGAAATAGCCATAGTCCAATGCATCGTCGCTGATAAAATCATCGCAAAAAGAGTATCACCAGCACCACGTAAGACACCAGAAAAAGTTATTACCGCCGCTTCTGCAGTCACATAAATAGCCGCTATCTGAACCATAAAGATAGCCAACGGTCGTGCCTCTTCAAAAATAGCATCATACTGCTTAGGACTAAAGATATCCACCAAAGAAGCAGGAAAAAATAGGAATAAAACAAAAACAATAGACGAAAACATCATACCCAACTTAAGAGCAGACATAGCCGTTTTTTCTGCCAAATCGGGTCGCAAAGCGCCCATATAACGCCCCACAAGACTAGTCACCGCAATCTCAATACCAATAAGCGGCACATAAGACACCATGTCCCAACTAAAAACAATGGAAGCCGCTGAAGCACTCACATCACTATGAGCTTGAAAAATTAAGACAATAGCATTAAAAGCCACAATATTAAGCAACTGCTCTATACCAGGAGGTGTTCCAAAATGTAATAATTTTTTAAAAATCTTAGTCACAAAACAAAAAGACAAATTGACACTAAACTCAGTCCAATTATCTTTACTAAAATAAGCCACCACCAACATCAGCAAACCACTAAAACCACCTATCAAAGTGCCATAAGCAGCACCTTGGATACCCATAGCAGGAAACCCCAAGTGACCAAAAATGATAACATAATTGACGCCGATATTCACCACCATAGCCACAAAAGTAGAAGTCATAATGATGCGCGTACGCCCTATGCCCGAAAAATAACTATAAAAGACTGCACGTAATAAACCAATGATAGAACCATAAACCAAAATATCAAAATAAACCCTTTGATACACCATTTGCTCAGCTCCTAAACCCAGAAAGTCAAACAACATATACCCCAAAGGCTTCATCAATAAAATAAGAGGATAGGCAGCAAGAGCTAAAAAGAAAGACTGCATCGTTGTTTTGCTACACATATCTTTACGTTTAGCACCCAGATATTGCCCCACAAGTGCAGTAGAAAAACCTATAATACCGGTAAAAAAGCACATCATCATATAACTACTCAAGCCCCCCGCCATCACGGCATTCATCTGCACGGCACCTAACTTAGACAAGAAAACACGGTCGGTCACCACCATAAGCGTATCACACGACTGAGACACCACAATAGGCAAAGCAATCACCAACATCTCCTTAAATCCGCCTTTTATATATTTTCCTTCTTCTATCATTTTATAATTACAAAATCAATTAACGAAATAATTGACACACCTTTAAAGCGGGCAAAATTACAATAAATAAGTCTGATTATAATCTATAAATAGAGGAATGAATCAAATTCGTCAAGCCAAAAGAAAACTAAGATTTAGCGAAAGCTGAAAAATAAAAAAGATAAAAAAGCACAAAAAAGATTTGCCTATGACTAAGCACTTGACTAATTTTATAGAATCAAATATAACAAGAAGAAATACACAATAGCCGAAGCTTTTAAAAATTTTTATTCGCTTACTTTCTTTAACAGATATGCTGAAGTACTCGGCCGTATAATTCCCGCTTTTGAGAAAAAGCTATTTATTAAGGAAATATATGACGATGAATGGGACAAAAAAGAGTCAAAACAACGTATGACACACACTTCTAACGTGTTAAGAAATTATTTATCCCCTGACTACAAAACAGCAGTCAGTCAATTACTACAATCCATTGAAATCTTAATAAAAGAAGGAGAACCAGAAGGAGTGCTATTAGGACGCCTAGAATATATTTTCATTACCGATTACATAGAGCAAAATGGCATGGACGATTTTGAGACCTCCATTATGGCTTTTGAAAAGATCACACCATTTAGTAGTTGTGAATTTAGCGTACGCCCTTTACTATTAGGCACAGACAAAAAAATCCTAGATATAATGTACCAGTAGGCACAAAACGAAGATGAGAAGGCAAGAAGTTCAGCAACAAGGAATAGGCGTTCGCACATAGCATAGACTATAATCATAGCTGCAATACAACAAAGATCTTAGCCCTATTAGAAGATCTAAAAAAACAATTTTTATAAAGAAAAATAAAAAACAAAGGAAAAGACTATGGCCGAAGCTGTTAAAAATATTTATTCAATTGCTTTCTTTAATAGATATGCTGAAGTGCTCAGTCGTATAATTCCCGCTTTTGAGAAAAAGCTATTTATTAAGGAAATATATAACGATGAATGGGACAAAAAAGAATTAAAACAACGTATGAGACACATCTCTAACGTGTTAAAAAATCATTTATCCCCTGACTACAAAACAGCAGTCAGTCAATTACTACAATCCATTGATATCTTAATAAAAGAAGGAGAAACAGAAGGCGTCCTATTAGGACGCTTAGAATATATCTTCATTACCGATTACATTGAGCAAAATGGCATGGAGGATTTTGAGACCTCCATTATGGCTTTTGAAAAGATCACTCCATTTAGTAGTTGCGAATTTGGCG
Organism: Bacteroidales bacterium; assembly: GCA_965662645.1. GTDB lineage: Bacteria > Bacteroidota > Bacteroidia > Bacteroidales > UBA5342 > UBA5342. The sequence goes on along the minus strand of CBFIII010000023.1, from coordinate 46,612 downwards.
TACGCCCCTTTATTATTAGGTACGGACAAAAAATGCTAGATGTGATGTACCAGTGGACACAAAGTAAAGATGAGAAGATAAGACGTTTAGCCTCAGAAGGTAGCCGTTCGCACTTACCGTGGGCTATGGCCATACCAGCCACAAAGGAACATACACACCTCACATTAAGCATATTAGAAAAAATAAAAAACGATCCTTCACCTTACGTCAGAAAGAGTGTAGCCAATAGCCTTAACGACATTTCGAAAGACCATCCTGACATGGTAATAAGCATTGCAAAACGCTGGAAAGGGAACTCAAAAGAGACAGATTGGATAATAAAACACGCCTGTCGTACTTTACTAAAAGAAGGCAATAAGGAGATCTTACAGCTCTTTGGTTTTGGAGATATTCAATGTATTAATATTACAAATTTAAAACTCAGCAATGATAAAATAAGAATAGGTCAGTATTTAGTATTCACCTTTGACCTCATCAATCTTTCAAGCAAAGCAGAAAAAATAAGACTAGAATACGGTATTTATTATATGAAACAAAATGGCAGCCTAGCGCGAAAAATATATATGATAAGCGAAAAAGAATACAAAGAAAGATCAACCACACACATTCTCAGAAGACAATCCTTCAAACCCGTGACAACACGTAAATTTCACACAGGCAAACACCAAGTTAGCCTTATCATTAATGGCAACGAGGTAAATAAATTAGACTTTGAATTAACACATTAACATTCTATTATGAAAAAATACCAATGCGAAAACTGTAAAATGCGCGCTAAATATGACAAAAGCCCCAACTCAATGATAGGAAAAATATGGCGATGGCACATTGGTTTCTGTCCAGGCTGGAAAAGCTATATGAAGTCACTCGACACGGACCAAAAGTCGGAAATAGTAACAAAATATGATATTGATTTAATGTATTAATCACAGAAAGAATAAAAAAATTGAATATTCTAGGGCTCTTTACCAAAAACAGAGCCCTAGAATTTTTCACAGACTTCAGGAGTAAACGTTATTTTGCACTTACTCCCACACCTATTGGAGAAGACGTCTAATTAGCAATACTTAAGAAAAGTAACAAACTATTGTGCAAGTTCTACACTTTAGAATTATTCGATTAAAAAAAAACGAAACATCATTTCATACCGTTTTATCAAGTTTAATTCTACACTGAGAGGGATTTATTTTTCTCAAAAAAAAGCACAAAACGAAGAAGCAAAACACAAAAAACAATTCATGGAAATTCGTTTTGGGAAAATTCTCACTACCTTTGCATCCTATGAATAAACTATATCCCAAAGATTTTCAAAAAATCATGCAAGCCAATTACGACTATACAAGTATGTCGTCAAATCGTGTTGAAGAAATCAAGAATATAGCACGTGGTATGAATCTTGAAAGAATAGGCATTGCCCATTGCATCACCTTTTCGCGTGAAGCTGAAATACTAAAAGATTACTTCTCAAAATATTTTGAAGTTTTCGCAGTAGATTGCAAATATGGCAGACTGACCTCAGAAGGTATTCTCAGTAGTAATAGCAGACGCATATTGTGCAACCCGGCAGGACAAGCAGATTACCTGAATAAAAAAAATACCGAACTCAATATATCATTAGGGTTATGTGTTGGTCATGACATGATATTCAGCAAAGCCTCAGAAGGACTCGTCACCAATCTTTTTGATAAAGATTTTGCTACAAATAACAACCCGAGCCAAGCCATAAATCAGATTCAAAACAGATAACATTTAACTTATGAAAACTATTGATTTACACATACACACCACTGCATCGGACGGCACCTACACCCCTACCGAACTTGTAGATTACGCTGTAAAAAAAGGACTTTCGGCCATTGCTATTACCGACCATGACACCATGCAAGGCATACCCGAAGCTCAAAATCACATTAATGCATTACATCTCCCTTTAGAATTGATTCCAGGAATGGAAATCTCAGCATCGGGTATAGGACAGGTTTATGGACTTCATATCTTAGCCCTATTTATTGATAAAACGGATGATGAAAAAACACAAATAATAAACAACGCAGAAAAAGAAATTGAAAAAAGCTCAGGTAGTCCCAAAGAAGTCATAAAAATAGTTCATAACTATGGTGGCTTAACTTCACTAGCCCATCCTTTAGATTATTTTCTTTCCACGACAGAACTCGACACATTAGTAGGTCAGCTGTGTGCTAGCGGACTAGATGGCATAGAAGCCATATACACCACCCACTCTAATTCAGAAACAAAAGCCTTTAAAGCAATAGCTGAGAAACACGGACTATTTATTACTGGAGGAACCGATTTTCATGGCACCAGAAAACCAGATGTCGATTTAGGAAATGGTTTTGGCAAAATGACTATTCCTTACTCTATTGTGGAAACTCTTAAAGAAAAATCGCAGGCTTGCAAGTAGATAATATAACATAACTTGATATACTCAAAGAGTCTCAACAATTAAAACTTTTATTTGACCAAAAGAAGATGCTGAGAAAATGCACCTTTACCTTCAACTTCCACAATATAGTTACCCGCCTTTAGTACACAAGAGACGGTATAATTTTTAGTATTTTGGGGTACTCCATCATTTATCAGTAAATTCCCAAACATATTATAAATATAGATGGTCTCCCCCCCTTGTAATCCATCAATATGTAAGGATTTGTCCTCAAGCGGATTTGGAAAGAGAGTAACTACATTCAAGTTTGCCTTCTCAATGATAGCTGTTGCTTTCTCAAGCTTTGTAACAGTAGTGCATACCGAACGTGCAGGAATAGCAATAGTCTCTCCCATTGCAGTATTTCCTCTATAAGCTAAATCATAAGCCAGACTCGTTACATACAATTTTGTACTACCTTCTACCAAACCTGTAGGAAGCTCTAGCTGTTGATCTAAAGTCAGACGATAGCTGGTGTTTACATAAACACTCACAATCTCAGAACTATCGGGAGAGAGGTAAGAAGTGCACATGAAATTCTGATTATCCGTACCCGAAGTAGCCAAACGAACATAGTCAGGCCTTACAAAACGACTAAAGTTACCCAAAACCCATAAATTCTTATCAGCCGTATGAGTGCCCGAAGTACTCTGAGTGAAATCACCGTAAATACCATTATCTGGCACCACATTAACGAGTAAAAAACGATTGCCATGGTTCCAACGCGAGCGATCCATCGCCGTCCAGTAACTCCAACTCACACAATTGGCAATCGACATATCGTAATGAATCAGTTTACCTAAAAATAAAGCGCGGTCAAAGTCTGAACTGATAGGAAAATGAGATTCATCAGGCTCACTCAACATACTATACTCTGTCTCATAAACTTTAAGGCCTTTCTTATTGGCCTCGCCTGCCACATTTGCACGCACCGATCTCATTGTACTCTGCACATCATTCACCCAATAGGAATGGCTGGATATGCCTTTCACCACATGCGCTAAGTTCCCAATATAGTTGGGACTAGAAGAGGTAAAAAAATCATTCATCTGATCACTATGCGCAGCACTACCTTCTATTCCACAAGTATATTTGTAAGACCCTGCCTCTGCCACAAAAATATCAGTTTCTAGCTGTTTTGAGCTTATTGACGCATCTATAGCGCGTGCTATCTCAGCAATCTCACTATTGCGCCACGGCGTACCCTCCTGCCCTTCGGACCATTGATATTGAGGTTCATTTACAGGACTAATCAAATCAAAATCAATTCCTTCGTCTGACTTAAAATGATCAAGAACAGTCGTCAAGAAAGTGGCATAATCATCATAACTATCGGCTCTCAAATTAGAAGAACCATATTTACCAGTATTATCGGTATTTGCTCGTCCATTCTTTGTATAATAAATAGGTGGACTATTCACCCAAGCTATCATTTTTTCTACTCCATAATCCTTAGCTTGCTGCAAAAACCATTGCTCACCATCTTGCACTGACCAATCATACGTTCCATCTTCTTGCAAAAAACAATCAGCACGGCGCGAAGGATCTTCAATATTACTCAAAAGACCTTGTGTAGCACTACCAGCACCTATATTAAATCGCCATCGAGACAACCCAATACCTAAAGGATCACCAGCTCCATCAAACTCTTTAGAAAAAAGAAGTTTAGCAATAGGAACTTTAGCAGCATCATCCCAGTCGCCAACGCATTGTGCATTCCAACCATCAGAAGCCCCAAATCCTTCTATCGTTTGGTAACTCTGAGAGACCATAATTCTAACTGTTTTAGTGGTGGCAAAAGTCAAAGGCATTATTATACATGCCATAAATAGAAGCAATAATTTATTCATATTTTATTTTAAGAACATTTGAACTAGAATGAACTACCCCGCAGCAAGCAACCAGATTATCAACTCAAAACATTTTTTCGCAGCAAGTTGCTAAAAATTAAACCCTCAATGTGGGATTAAAAAGACAGTGAATAAATAATTAGTCTTTTTAATATGTACTGAATTAAAGAGGTAATATTATCCACAAAACTTATTAAAGAAGATATAAAACACACCTACCTTTATCAACATTATTAATAATCACAAATAAAAAGAAACAAGAACACATATCGTAATTCATTACCGTCAATTAATATAACAAAATCACCAATAAACAGTACACACTAATAAAAAACTTTGCTTATAGTTTAGATATTAGACCAATAACTCATTTTAAAGAAAAACTATTTTTACTCAAATTTCTATTATCGAAATAACTTGTTAAAGTCATTAATTATCTATTTTTAGTAAAAAATACTTATCCATAATCCATCATAATCCCGTAATACTAGCAATCACAAGCCTGTCAAAAAGCTTTTCACCAAAATACCTCCTATTAAGTTTATAAACAAATTCATTTAAATAGAGTTGTAGATATATAGAAATCATCTCTTTTGCCCATAGCCTTACGTAATTTATAAACCATAGCCCATACTGGCTCGTAGCGTTTTAACCCAAGTTATTTTTGGATTTCTCTACTTGAAAACCCTTTTTTTGTCGCAGTTAAAAGAAATATAGTTTTATACCATACTAAAAATGGAAGATTAGAATTTTGCATAATTGTTCGACTTCTACACTTCTTACATTCGTAGCTCTCTCCACTTTTAATCCAATAGTGATGCTTATGACCACATTTTTTTGCAAACAACGCCAATTCTATCTCTTTCTGACTTGAAATACTCTCTGCAAGCCTCTTCACTTCCAAAATGTACTAAAAAACTAAATATATTCATTTTTAATGCTTTTAACTCACAAAAGGATAGCAATTTAAATTGGATTATGAGCAATTGCGGGAAAGCAAAAAAAACGATTTCATCCAAAGAAACAACCAATAATTGCATTTGCTAAACTATAAAATACAACATTTACACACAACACTAACAAGGGGCATAATTCACAAAAAAACAAAACAAAACAAAACAAAACAAAACAAGCTAAAAAAACAAAACAGACAACACTCACAATAAACATATCAAGAGACACATATCACAATTCAAACAATAAAAAAACCTAAGAAAAATGACTTTTATATAGGATTTGACGAAAACCTCACACCCCTCTTATGTTAATTAAATTTAATTCGCAGATATAAGTTAAACCTAAAATCTATGATAATAGACCATTACACTTAACAGTTTTCTGCAATTATTAATTGCTCAACTTTTCACAATTCAATTAACGATTTGGTAATAAACTAAAAAAACAGCAAATTGAATTATTGAAAACACTTAATATCAGTATCTTTATGTCACAAAATTAAATCAAAATGCTGCGACACAAAGACACAATAAAACTCACAGAGATAAATTACTTTTACAGTTTCCGTTTTTTGACGAAAAAAATTCTTTGCATAGCCGTAACTATGGAACGTTTTTGCAAAGTAAATAAAACGGAAAAATGAATTACAAAGCGCATTTTAAGATACTTTTGGTTTTAGACCAATAAAGCAAGCAATGAAATTTTTTCTTATCACAATACTTCTACTAATAACATCAAGCACTTATGTCTATTGTCAAGAACAATCCATAAGAAATGGCATATTATGGCATGATGACACCTATAAGCCCATTCAAGCTCATGGCGTAAGCATCAGTGAGCACCAAGGTGTTTATTATATGTTAGGTAACGATATGTCAAACGGTAATGCATTCACTGGTATTAATCTCTATTCATCGACCGATTTAATCAATTGGGAATTTGAAAATACCATTATTGACAAAAGCACCAATAGCCATTTAGCAAACAATGAACGAATAACAGAACGGCCATGCCTCTTATATAATGCAAAGGACGATCGTTATGTGGTATGGCTTAAATATCAGAACTCAGACTACAGCAATAATAAAGCAGCTATATTCCATTGCAAAACAATCAATGGGAAATATACCTACGAAAAAGAATTCTACCCCAAAGGATACGATTCGAATGACTGTAGCATCTTTACCGATGACGATGGCACAGCTTATTATATCTCAACAAATAAAGCGAACAAAAGCCTTAATCTATATAAGCTAACAGATGATTATATGGACGCATCCGAAGCGACTATCTTATTTAAAAATCAGAATAGAGAAGCCCCTGTTATCTTCAAAAAAGATCAACTGTACTACATCCTTAGTTCAGCAAAAACAGGTTGGGATCCCAACCAAATGAAATATGCCACTTCATCATCCCTCACCTCAGGTTGGAGTAACTGGAAAAATATTGGTGACAGTTTTACCTATAACACACAACCAACTGACGTCATTACCATAAAAGGGACAAAAAAAACCACCTATCTATACGTCGCCGACAGATGGAAAGACCCAACCATTGCGGACTCTAAAACACTTATTATGCCCTTAGAGGTGAATAATAACGACCTAAAGCTTAATTACACCCACGAGTTTGCGATTAACCTCACCACAGGGCAATGGGATATTTATGACGACAACAGCTATATCCTACAAGATCAATGGACAATAGTATCTTCCTCTAGTGAGCAAACAAACTATGAAGCCTCAAAAGCAATAGACAGTGATGTATCTACATTTTGGCATACCAACTGGGAGAATGGCGACACATACCCACATGAGATCATTATAGATCTGACTAAGAAAGAAACGATTAACGGCTTAATGTGCATCCCCCGCCAAGATAACAACCCGAATGGTAACATACGCGAATTTCAACTCTACCTCAGCAATGATGGTGAAAAATGGAACTATGTTGCAGGAGGAATTTCAAGCTATGTGAGTGAGATCTACTTTAGCGAGCAAGAAGCGCAATATGTAAAGTATGTGCCTAAATTAGAAATACAAGACAATACATTTGCCGCCATTGCAGAACTTCGATTAATGACCAATAAAGACTACTACGAGCAAAACCTTCAGCTCTTATACCTAAAGGATGAATCTGGTCAGTGGAAAACAAGTACGCTAACCAGTATAAATCCAGGACAAGAGCTTGAGATTGGTGCACGCCCCAACATCTATGGCTCCTACTCTTGGAGTGGACCCAATGGTTTTTATGCCAACACACGTATTGCCAAAATCGACAAGGTAGAGCTATCGCACCATGGTGTATATACCCTAGCCTACCTTGATGAAATTAAAAATTGCCATCTAATTTCATTTACTGTCAATGTAAATGGAGCAAGTCTTATTAAAGACAATAAAGGTGCTAGTAATCTCCTGATTTACCCTAACCCAACGTCTCAAGAGTTCAATGTGAATTTGGAAGCATACACCCAAGCCGCTATTAATATATATAGCATCAATGGCGTGCTATTATCTAAGCACAAAGCTCAAAAGTCGCTAGTCACTCTAAATAAATCAGCCACTTTAAAAAGAGGCATATACATTATTGAAGTCACCAGTACAAATAAAGCAACAGTGCGTCAAAAACTAATCATTGAATAATCATGAGTCAATTAAAAAGACTTGACTTAAGACTACATTTATGCAGCGATCTTTATCTTAACACCTACAAACTTAAATACCAAAAACTACGTCTATGAAAAAATTACTATTATTAAGCGCATTGACACTTGTTATCTTATCTAGTTGCAAAAAAGAGCAATCCTCTGTAGTGGGAACTTGGCAAATGTATCAGGATGGAAAACCGTTTACGTTAACGTATGGAAACGACACAATGCACCGTTACAAGATTATTAACGAAAAGTCTTTTATTGTTATACAGACGGCGCATCACGATTCAATATTCAATGGCTATTTTGTAGGAGATTATAAAGTAGAAGATAATATCTATACCGAACACATTAGAAGTACTAATCCTGCATTTAGTGAAATGTTAGGTAAATCAATGGCATTTGACATGGAACTAAAAGATGACGTCATGCAAGTCCAAGGGATAAATAACGAATTTAGTAGTACTTGGATGCGGGTAAGTTTAGATAACTTAGAATACTTGAAAGACTCTAAGTAATGTAAAGTCTTTATTTTCGCATTATATGATGTGTCTAAAGCGCCACACAGAGCGAAGCATAATCAAACATATGAAACTAATCCTACGAACTCTCTTATTCACCCTAACCATCGTTGGCAACACGACAGCGCAGGAAAGCATAACCAATGGTAGCTTCTGGCAAGATACCGAGGGGCATCGCATAGGTGCTCACGGTGGTGGTTTTATATGGGTACAAGATACCTGTTTCTGGATAGGAGAGGATAAGTCGCACAATCAAGCACAGTTCAAAGCCATTAATTGCTACGCCTCTACTGACCTTATCAACTGGACATTCAGAAAAACACTATTAAAAGCCAAAAACTTGCCTCGCAATGCTTTCCCAAAACACCTAGGCTATGTAATGGAACGACCAAAAGTGATCTTCAACGAAAGCACTAAAAAATATGTCATGTACGTGCACTACGATGGACAAAATGTGATTAGTGATAACTTTTATGCGAAAGCTGCCGTTGCCGTTTTTCAGAGTAACAAAGTCGATGGTGATTACACTTTTGATAGCTCTTTCAAACCCGAGGGGATGGACTCGCGGGACATGACAATATTCAAAGATGATAACGGGAAGGCCTATCTTTTCTCGTCGAGCAATGGCAATAAAGACATGGCCATCTTTCGTTTAAGCAAAGACTACCTCAGCATAGAAAAACACGTGAGCACACAATGGAAAAATGGCTGGAGAGAAGCCCCTTCTCCATTCAAACACAAAGGTATTTACTACCTGATAGCTTCGGGATGTACAGGGTGGGCGGCCAACCAAGGCACCTATGCTACCACTACGGACATTGAAGGCGACTGGAGCATACATCAGAACATTGCTGACGAGAAAACCTATGAATCACAGGCGTGTTACATTTTACCCGTTATAGGCAAAGAAACCACCACCTACATCTATTGTGGCGATAGATGGAACGGCCGAAAGCTTGGCAACTCTAAGTATATATGGCTTCCGCTCACATTCAAGGACGACAAACTCATTATGGACTGGCACAAGTCGTGGACAGTAGATGTAGAAACAGGTCAATGGAAGAGTCGTCAAGAATAAATAATACACTAATAAAACAGAAATTCTCATCATTAAATAAAAACGAGATATAACCAAGAATCATTCTTACTGTTACTCACCCTATCTTTACCTATCTTCTTTATTCACGCCCAAGTGGATAGTTATCAACCCGACAACACAGCGACACCAACCATCGCAGGTATGGACCTGAAGTGGAGTGATGAAGTCTCCAAAAGAAAAGTTAACACAGGTCAAAACCAGTTAAACACTAATCTTGAAAGCGGCATGTATATTATCAGAATAATAGATGATAATAAGATCGTAAACAAACGGTTAATGGCAAAATAACAAAAAATTAGTGATAAGTTTTAAGTTAGAATGCAGGTGTGTAACCTGGGTTCCGCTGATTTGCAATCAGGGAGTTCCTTTCCAAAGAAAAAAAACACCCAACCACAATTTATAAAAGCAACTAAATACCAGATATTTTAGAATTCTCATAACGCGTAAAATATCGTGTGTTCTGGTTCAAGTCTATGGATTGGACTCTTCGACTGTCGCTCAACGACCACCTAAAATAAGGAGGAAGCTTGCAGCTTAGAAGGGGTTGGCTAGCGTGAGCGTCAGAACTTAATGATAAATTCACGGGTTTGACGTCAGCTGGTGTTTCCTGATCGACAAAATTGACAGCCTGAAGACCAAATGGTAATAAAAGTAAAAGAGCAAATGAATTTTTCAGCTTCAACATCTGGATTATTTCCATAAGTATAATCATTATTTAAACTTTACTTAAGTAAGAAGGTCTTACCTTCCTTTCCCAAATGAAGCACATAAACGCCATCCTCAAGATGCGAACAGTCCACATCTAATGATTGACTGACGTTCTGCTCTTTTACTTGTTGCCCATTAACGGAATATATACGGCAAATACTATCTTCCCAGTTAAAAGTATTCTGAGGCACTATCGTTAACACTTTATTATTAATACTTGTTTCGTAATTAACAAGCGCAGATAGCTCCTCTACATTGGTTTCCTCAACTGGGTTACCATTTTTTTGTTCCGCATAAATATCTTTCACATTAGTAAGAGTCAGTGCATCCTGAAAAAACATCAAGTCATCAATTTTGCACCCATTAGTAACTCCACTATTGGAACCTAGGTAAAAGTCTGTAAAATTATAACCCGACAAAGTAAAATTCAAGGACTGTGTGAGCTGTCCATCAAGATAATATTGAGCACTGCCGTTAGCCGCTACAAATACAATATGATGCCACTCATCTTTAAGAAGTTTTTTTTTTGATGAAGCAAAATCTTTTACTGTTTTACGGTAAAAACAAAAAGAATTGTTACCTGACCATCCTTCATTCGTCAATCCCAAAAGATCGCGTCCTTGCGTTTCAGTAAAGGTAAATGCATTCTTCCATAAGCGCTCATCCTGAGAATTATACCAGAAACTAAAACTAAAACTTCCTGTACCAATAGGATTTTGAGATAACTGAGCCAATCCGCTATCACTTTCTAGCTCTAACACATAACCTCTATCAGCGTCATTAACAACCTCAGCTTTAGTAAGCGTCGCTTTCATTACATCATCGTTAGCATACACCACCTCTGCAATACCTTCCGTTTTTTGTTCGTCAAAAGTAAAATGTGCTGTAGCCTCTTTATCTTGAGGAGCAAACCATTCAAAGATAAGAGCAGCCACTTTCTCGTGGCCTAATTTATTAATATGATTAGCTTGTGCCATATATGGGGCTAAAGCGGTACCACCAGCTACCATATCTTTAAACATTTGGTAGCTATCAATAAGACCTACACCTTTATCTTTGGCTATCTCTCTTATTTGAGCGGCATGAGCGGCCAATGGAGCATCATCAGATAAAATATCTTCGTGAGTATCTGGTGTTGGCGTAAAGAGGATAACCTTTAAACCTTTGGCTAAAGCCATATCCACCATACTTTCCCAAGCAACCTTCACCTCTGGCAATGGGGTATTACGATCATTCAAGGCATAATCAATAAATAAAACATCAGGACGCATCGTGAGCACCTCATCTTCGAAACGCAAAACACCTTGAGTAGCTCTTTCTCCACCAATAGAAGTTGTAATAGTATTGAGGACTGCGTAAGGATAAATCTCCTTCATCAGCTTGGTCGCTAAGCGCGGATAAGCATCAAAAGTATTAACAACTCCACCAGTAGAATAACCTGTAGGAACACTGTGTCCATGATAGACGATATTAATAGTGCGATTATTAGGCCACTTCTTATTTAGCTCTACTTTAATATCATTAAGATAAGTCTTCATCTCTGCTTGACCAAATATAAAGGTTGAGCATAAAAAGGCTAATAAAAGGACGGTTAATTTTTTCATATATATAATTTAAATAAAAGATTAGAAACAATGATTCGTTAACAATTAAATAATAACTGAAAGATAACATTACAAAAAAACAACATATTACACTCTTTTATTAAGTCAATTTAGTCTATGATTAGGTCAAAATCAGCACTCCTATAGCAAGAAAAACCTCTAAGAGCTCACAATAAAAACATTAGAAAATAAAACATGGATAGCTGCTATGCCTCCCCATCAAAAAAAAGTACTAGCTCTAGATTTCACTAGAACTAATGCTTTAAACAACTATCATATTATTTTGCTCTCTTAAAAACTAACTCAAGAAGCATTAATAAAGTATTACAACTTACTTCTTGAGAATCTTCTCCGTTAAAAAGACTTACCAAAGACATCTTTTCCTCTAATAAAGTAAACTCCTGAATTCAAGTTAGAAAGATTAAAACTAACTAAAGCCACAAGGCCTACTAGCAAAATAATCCTTTTCATAATTTCAAGTTAAATATATTAGACAAAAGAATTTCCATAAGCAAAACAATAACATCAAGTGCTTAAACGATGTGTCAATCCCATCAAAAAAAAACAGATCAAAACTTTCATTTAGAGAAAGACAAACAGCACAATAACAAACACCAAAAAGAACAAAAGTTAAAAGTACAGTTTTTTTGATATTCGCCACAAAAAGGACAATCAATAGGTAGCAATCCTAAAAAACAAAACCTCAAACTATAACAAAAAGACATTGATCGAGTAAAGTCTAAATACACAGATAACACACCACTTATTCAAAACAAAAGGAGATACTCGTTTTGATTCAAATCTACAACAAGAACACTTAAAACGACATTAGAAGCCGAATAATCAAACAAAAAAAAGCTGCTTAAACGAGCAAAAAAATCACCTAACACAAAACACTAATAAAATCTATCACTCAAAAATCACAACACTTAAGCATACTAAAAAAAGGTGTATTTGTTAGTTTTGTTACACAATATGACGGAATCAACACATCAAATGCTGAAATAAATTAATTATTTTGTAATGTTTTAATTATTATTCATAATACTCAAAATCGAAAATCATGAAAAAATTATCTTTACTATTAAGTTTATTGATCATAATGTCTTTTAATATTATGGCATTAGATGTCGTTGTATGTAACTTTGACGATGTATCACCTGCAAGTGCTATAAGTACAGAACTAGGTGGTCAGTTTGCACCCATTGCTAACCCCAAAATAGATGCTAATAATCCATCAGCAATGTGCGGATCATTCTACAATGACCAAACAAACTGGCAAGGAAAAGTGGTCATCCCCATAACACCTTTTACTATCCCTGCATCAGGAATATGCTTTGTAGCTATCAAAGTAAAGCATAGCACCATGCCTGACGCTGCCATTACAATAGCTTCTGAGAATGGAGGTGGTGGCTTAGCCATACGTTCCTCTCCAACCTACTCTAATGCAAACGCAGGCGAATGGCAAGAATTGATTTTTGACCTTGGAAATAATCGCCCAGCAGGTACTGTCGTTGATACTATTAATTTATTGGGTGACATGAAGTGGAACTCGGGTGGCGCCTATGTTACTTCTATTTCAAACCCTATGTTCTTTGATGAAATAAGAGCTTACGATATTTCAGTACCAGAACACACAGACAAAGACCTATGCGATTTTGAATCAGCACAAACAGCCACTCCAGCTTTTGGCTTCAATGCTGAAATCGCAGCTAATCCTTTTAAAGACGCAAACACCAATAACACGGACAATAGCTTAAAAATTGGCAGAGATAATGCCACGAACTATTATGCATTAGTTGACGTCAATGTAGATAACTTTATGGTACCACAATCTGACGTAAGTTATGTACACGTCATGGTTAATTCTCCCAAAGCATTGAAAGTTTCATTAAGAACAGAGATGACTGGCAATAACGAACACTATGCAATGAACCCTTATTCAGCAACAGATGTGAATACCTGGAAAGATCTTGTCTTCGATTTAGGCGCAGTCAAAGACCCTGGTTTTTCAATGAACTACATTAGACTACTGATGGACTACAGCAAGGTATTGGCACCTGGAACAGAATTTGCTTACATCGACGAAATCATTGTGAATGAAGACAATAAACCAAGAACGATTGCTGCTGGTCCAGCAACACTGAACATGACGCTATCTACATTTGAAACACTACCCCTAGATTGGACTGCCCAATTTGGCGCTAGTATAGAGAGAGTAATAAACACTGATAATTCTGGACTATCTATTAATATGACCGATACCTGTGCAAAACTAGGTGATGACAAATCAACCTACTATGCTCTAATGAATCATAGCACCACGTTTACACTTCCAGATGCCAATTGTTACTTACATATAATGGCAAAATCAACCATTAGTCCAAAACTGTCCATTAGAACGATGCCTGATAATACTAATGATATTTTTCCTGTAGATACATTATTACCTAATAATGAATGGCAAGACTTAGTATTCAACTTAAAAGCTAATAAATATTCGGGTTATGTTACAGATTCTCTACGCTTGATGTTGGACTATTTTGGCGACCAACTCAACAATACAGATGCTTTTCTTTACATTGATGAATTAATCATTGATACCAGTGCGACTCCTCGTACTAACACACCTACAAAACTTAATACGCAGCAAAGCTCTACATTAAGTGTTTATCCTAACCCAGCCCAAGATAAACTCTTCATTACAGGAGAGAATGTGGCTCGTATTAGTATTTACAATACTGCAGGACAAATGGTAATGCAGTCTGCCAACCTAGATGGCGGATTAAACATTAGCTCATTACAGCAAGGCATCTTCTTCATCAACTGCAAAGATGCAAGCGGCCGTATGGTTGCAAACAAAACGTTTATTAAAAAATAATCACCCCTTACTAAAAAGCCAGTAGAGTGCACCAAAAGTGCACTCTACTTTAATCATTGCAAGACTTACGACATAACAAGTCTAAGAACTGGATTCATCTTTCAGTTATTATGACTCGTATTGCAAATGACTGCATTCACAGTCCCAGTTATGAAGCTACTCCTTCTCCTCATATTAATAACAAACCTCTTACCGGCCTGCAAATCACCTAAGCAAATAGACATCTCGGGCGAATGGCATTACGAACTAGACCCTAAAAACCAAGGAGTAGAAGAGCTATGGTACCGCCATGAGTTTAACAAAACCACGCAGCTACCCAACGCCTTAGCAACTGACACTAATAATTATCAAGGAGCTGCTTGGTTCCAAAAAAGAATAAACATCCCATCCTCTTGGAGAAACCAACACATAGAGCTCAAACTAGAACGCTGCTTGTGTGAAACAGAAATCTGGATTAACGACACCTACCTTGGCAAACAAAATAGTAGAGCGACCGCCCACTGTTATGATCTTAGCGGAGTTCTAAAAACAGGAAAAAACAAACTAACCATAAGAGAAAATAACAAAATACAAATACTTACTCCCAATGTCATAAATAAAAATAAAACTTGGCATAATATTACTGGAGAAATGTCGCTAAAAGCGAGTACTCCCATACATATCAACACTATTGTCCTATACCCAAACATAAAGGAGAAAAGCGTTTTCACGTCTGTCGAAATTCTAAATGAGAATAACACAATAAACAATACCATCATTCTACATCTTAACGCTAAAAACGTTCAAACAGGAGAAGAGTTACCACGCGTAAGCCGCGAAATTGAATTTCACCGACAAGCCACAGTTAATGTAGCCTACCCTATGGGCAATGCACCCAAACCATGGAATGAATTTAGCCCCAACCTATACACCATGGAAGTTTCTATTGAAGACAAAAAGACACTCGAATCAAAAGAGATTATTTTTGGAATGATAGAAACCCAGTTGATAGATAATAAGATATTCATCAATGGAAAAGAAACGCTGCTAAAAGGGACTAAAGACGACGAAATACTAGCTCACACGGATTATTCTACTAATCAGTCAAAAGATTGGTTGAAAATTTTCAACAGTGTGAAATCGAAAGGTTATAACTACATTAACTTTCAAACAAACTGCCCTCCTAAGGCTGCTTTTGATGCAGCCGACAAAGTAGGGTTATATTTACAAGTGGGAAATAGTGTGTTAAAAGCAATAACAGAAGATGAAACAACAGATCAGTGGATGTTTAAAGAAACAGCAAACATAATAAAAGACTATAGCAACCACCCTTCCTTTGTAATAATGTCGCCAGCCTATCAGACTGAAGTCAAGCATTCTTCTTATCTCAGAAAACAGATCAACTATTGGAAGACAAAAAACAGTCGCCTTCTTTATATCCCTAATTACCAGATATTAACAATAACAAACACACCATAGAACCTAATGATTCAACTTTATCAAATACATCCCATACCGTAAGTATAACGATCAGATGTTTGATCTGGATTTAGATCCAAGCGAAAAGAACAACATTATTAAGGACAATCCTGAGAGAGCAAAAGAGTTAAAACAAAAGGCAATGACTTTAATCGAACAACACATAAATTATCAACTCTTTAAGTTATGAGTTATCAGTGACAAGCGTTAAGTTAAAACATATAACTTTCAGCATTATAAAAAAGTGATTTTTACCACACCTTACACTCTTTAGCTAACTTACAAAAACATTAATAAACCAGTCATTGATTAATATAAAAGAAAGCTTGCAAGATTAAACCAGAAAAGCGCTACAAAAGAACATGTTATAGCGCTTTTTTATGCACTTAAAATTATATAATAGAACATAAGACTAGAAACGCTGATATACGTAAGGAGCAATAATCATTAGTGTCGTTTTGTCACTAATGCCTTAAGTGTACTAAAATTTAGAGCGATGCGCTAAGCGAAGTCGAAGGGTGTCCTTAAGTTGACAACTTTAGTCACTTTAATACACTTCATATAATGCGACAATAAATACTTCACACGACTAATTAACTATTTCCAAAACCTATAACCTGAACCTATAACCTGAACCTACAACCCTGTACCAGAATACAAAAAACCAATTTATTTAGCCCTTCATATACTTACTCGGCGATACTCCAAACTGCTTCTTAAAACTAGAACTAAAATAACTAGGATCACTAAATCCAGACAAATAACACACCTCTACAGGCTTACCACCTTTTCTTATCATCTTAGCTGCAATATTCAGTTTAACTTCACGCATATATTGATTAGGCGATTTACCAGTCAAGGCTTTTAACTTACGAAAGGTCACACTCTCGCTACTACCAATAGCATTATATATATGACTCACTCTAAAATCATTATTACCTATATTCTCTTTTATTATTCGGTTAACATTCTCAAGAAACTCCTTGTCTAAATTCCCTACCCCTGACTTATCAATAATAGCCATGTCATCATACGAAGTCGTCTTTTTAAGAGCTTCTCGTTGACTCAAAATATTACACACACGCACATTAAGCATATTCAAATTAACAGGCTTAGAAAGATAAGAATCAGCCAAAGCTTTATACCCCTCTATTTTGTCCTCATAGGTATTCTTTGCAGTCATCAAAATCACGGGAATATGACTTGTATTCAAACTAGACTTAAGCTTGCGACAAAGCATAATACCATCCATTTCAGGCATCATAACATCACTTATCACAATATCAACATCCGAAATCTCTAACAATTTCAATGCTTTAACACCATTTTCAGCTTCATATACAGTAAATTGATTTTCAAAATAACTTTTAATGATAGTACGCATATCATCATTATCTTCCACAATTAAAATTTTATGCTTATGATCTTCTGATAAAATCTTCTGCACACCTATCGTTTGGGTCTTCTGCTCTACCTCCTCATCAAATTCCGAAGCAAAAATCTGACTTTCATTAAAATCAAAAATTTCATCTTCCGTGTAAGCCTCTTTATAAACAGGGATTTCCACAAAGAAGGAAGCCCCTATAGAATCGTTATTCTCAGCCCATATTCGACCTTTATGCAATTCTACCAAAGAATGAGTAAAAGCCAAACCGATCCCAGCACCCGAAACTTTTTGGTTGCCTTCTGAGCGGTAAAAACGGGTAAAAATCTTCTCAATATCACCTTCAAGAATACCCGTTCCAGTATCACTTACCTGTACAAAAAGATATTTTTTTTCATTATCCTCCTTCAGACTATAAGAAAAACTTATCTCACCATCCTTCTGAGTATATTTAAAAGCATTAGAGAGAATATTATGAAAAATTTTATCCAAAAAATCACCATCAAACCATAGATTCTCAGAGATAGCCCCTTTTAACACAAAAGAGATATTCTTCTTCTCACATAAAGAGGTAAAATTGTCATACAAAGAATTCACTAAGCCCTCAATATGATTTTCTGAAACCTTAATCTTTTTCATTCCTGTTTCCGTTTTCCTAAAATCAAGAAGTTGATTAATCAAATGTAATAGTCGTATAGTATTTTGACTAATAATGTTAAAATGTTCAGCACTATATTTCTTATCTTCATTCACCTTTTCTGTGGCATTAGATATAATAGCTAGAGGTGTTAATAATTCGTGTGAAATATTCGTAAAGAATCGCAATTTAAACTGATTTAACTCATTAGCACGAAGACGTTCTTCTTGTTCATCCTTAATCGATTTCTTAAGCAACATATCCCCGTGCCAGAAGTAGTAAATAACAGACAAGATAACGAGTAAGATTAGAAAATACACCAAGTACGCTCCTAAGGTTTTATATGGTGATTGTTTAACCTCGACATTTAACTTTAAAGGCACATTATTCCAAACACCATTATTATTCGATCCTTTCAATTTGAACGTATATTTACCAGGAGGTAACTTACCATAAACCACACGGTTCAGGTCATTCTCTGAAGAAACCCAATTATCATCAAAACCTTCTAACTTATACAAAAAGTGATTATTATCACTACTTTGATAAGAAAGAGCATCAAATTCAATAGAAAATGATTTATGATAATGAGTGAGAACCAGAGGCTCTCCTACTGTATAATCTATGTATTCAGGCATATTATCAATCATCAAAGAAGTAAACGCTAGTGGAGGGATATAAGTGTTATACGTTATTGTATGTGGATTAACAACATTAAATCCATGATAACCTCCAAAGTACAAATTTCCTTTATGATCCTTATAACTTGCATTTTTTATAAAAGTATTGCCCTGAATACCATCATCTACAGTGTAATTAATAGTCTGCCCTGAAGCCTCTAACACACACAAAAGACCACCATTCGTACTGGCCCAGATATTACCGATATCATCCTCTTCAATAGCAAATACAGTTAACTCGGCAAAAGACACCCCAGAGTTATAACTAAAAAGCTCTTGCTTTGTTCTAGAATAACACCACAAACCATTATTAATAGTACCGAACCACATATTTTTCTTAGAATCTTCTAATACAGACTGTACTTTTATCTTATTAAACTCCTCAGAACCTGGGACATCAAGAAGTTTAAAACAATATGTCGAGTCTTTTACTTTAGTCGCATATACTACCCCACCACTAAGTGAAGTTAACCAAAGCTTTGAGTCAGAATCTAAATAAAGATTAGAAATATTGGAATGTGGCAAATCTTTAGCACCAAACAACTCTGTGCGGTAAGGAAAATCAGCAGTATTCAGTAGTGTATCTTTAGTCAACAAAACAACAGATGGTCCTCCATTACACATCCAGATTCTATCCTGTTCAACAACATAAGATAAGTTATTCCCAGCCATTCTTTTCACAGGAACTTGAAACAATTCTCCAGTATGCAAATCCTTCCTTATCAATCCCATATAACGAGTCAGCAACCATTGGTAATCATCATCTATCTGGGAGCACCCAACAATAGCATTTAACCCCGAATAAAAAGATGAAAAATTCTTTTCTTTTTCCAACTCCTGATAAGGAGTAAATTGCTTTTTCACAAGATCATACACCCCATACCCTATAGACTGAACACCTACAAAAAGCTGATTATCATACTCCCAAAAAGCAGAAAAAGAATTCGTACTCGGTTTTCCTTTTCCATTATAGATTTGATAAGTCTTGAAAGGAATACCATCGGGCCTTAGCATACATACACCAAACTCAAATGTACCTATCCACAAAGATTCTTCCGCGTCAATAAAAACCTTGGTAATATCTTTAATCATAAATTTTTGATCTCCATATTCTAGTGGAATCCATTCAATATTAACAATGGGTGACTCTTTCAAGTTAATAAGCCCTAAACCAACATCTGTACCTAACCATAATCTATTATGTTTATCAATAGTAAGATCATAGACAACATCAAATGTAATATCCTTATCAACATGCTCATTAACGACAGAGATGTGAGCCAACTCCTCATAACGATAGTTATCAGTAATACGTATCTTATACAAACCATCGCCCCAAGTACCTACCCATAGGTTACCATAAATATCACCACAAAAAGACCAAGACTTACGCAACACACCACCACTTATCTTTTTTATCTGATGAAACCGCCCATCCTTATCATCATAACAACAAATAGAATTAGACCACGTTGATATAAAAATACGCCCCTGCGCATCTTCATAAAGTTTAAAAGTCTGAGTCCTAAGAAAACGGTCATCGTCACCTGCACCATAACTAAACATGCTATCTATAGCCTCATCATAGCGATTTAACCCACTAGAAGTAGCTATCCAGACACGCCCTTTAGAATCACATAGAATATCATTTACCTTATCATCTAAAATGCTATTTTTTTTACTTTGATTAGTAAATTTCCGAGACTTATTTGTCTTACGATTAAAAACCGTTATTCCATTATCAATAGTACCGATCCACAAATCACCATTCTGAGACTCAGCTACAGCAGTAACATTCTCTTTGTTTTCACTATACGTTTTATACGTTCGAAAATGCTTCCCAGTAAATAAATTCAATCCATTTAAGGTACCAACCCACATAAAGCCCTCTGAATCTTGACAAAAATCTGTGACATTATCAGAAGATAAACCTAATCGTGAATCCAAATACTTATAATCAAAATCCACAGAGTAAATGCTTGTTGGAAAAAGAAGCAAAGAGAAAGAAAACAATAGATACAATACAAAACGAGTAGTCATATAGCGAAGAACTTAAGACATTATAATAAGAACAAATATAACAAATAAAAGCCCATTTATGACGCTAATATTAAATTAAAATAAGATCATTAGCAGACTAACTATTCTCACTAAAATAAAGATCTAAAGTGACGATTATAACCTAACTAATGACCATTTTCTCATAGTATAACAAATAAAAAAAAATAAAAAAAGGATGCACGCTCAAAACAACAAAAAAAACACCAACGACCATATCTTTCTCTTCAACACCACTACCACTAATTAAAACAAACAAAAAGCAAGACGTAGGAAGAAAATACTAAAACCCCTTGCGAACAAAACCTAACTGACGATAAAACACTACAATCTGACGAAAACCACATATTATAACATCTGATAACATTGTTCTTTTGTACTTGTAAAGTATAGATCACGATTTTATATGTAATTATTATCACAGTAAAACCCAGATCTAAATAGACAAGCCTTAATAAACAAATACATTATGCTCAAAAAAAAACGAACCTACAACCTAATCGCATTATTGATAGCACTATCATTAATCAGTTGTAAGAATTATAACGACACACAGTTAAACTTAGCTGGAGAGTGGACCGTCACTCTTGACCCTAAAAATATAGGCGAAAAAGAACAATGGTTCACAAAGGAACTTGACGGAGCCAGTATCATTTTGCCTTCAACATTAGACGAAGCAAATATGGGTGAGCGTATAATAAAGGAACCTCAACTTGACAAAGAAATACTGTACGAACTAAGCCGGAAATACAAATACATCGGCCCCGCATGGTATCAACGTAACATAAAGATAAATCACGCCATGAAAGATAGAGATATCTTCATTGAAATGGAACGTGTCATCTGGAAATCGCAAGTATGGATAGATGGAGAATTTAAGGGCACAGACAATAGCCTCATCAGCGCTCATCGTATTAACCTGGGAAAACTAACACCTGGGAAACATGAAATAACAATCTGTATTGACAACAGTCAACAATATGACATTTTTGACGATAGACGACCAAGAGACCTCGCTCATTCGTACACCGAAACCACCCAAATAAAATGGAATGGTATCCTAGGTAATTTCATGCTAACAGCAAAACCAGCTTTTAACATCAACAACCTACAGGTATTTCCTGATGTAAACAAACGCAACATCACCGTAAAAGCGCTAGGCAATAATACCGAAGAGACCATCACGCTGTTGGTAATAGATAAGAATGAGAAAATCGTCAGCACAAAAGAAATTAAAGGATCTAAAAAAGTGCAATGTACCATGGATGGTCCATTTAAACTATGGGATGAATTTAACACCACCCTTTACCAACTAATCATTAAAAACGCATACGGTGAGATCTTAGCTCAAACACCATTTGGTCTTCGCAAAATAGAATCACAAAAAAATAACATACTCATTAATGGCAAACGCATTTTTCTTCGCGGCACCCTTGAATGTTGCATATTCCCACTAACAGGTCATCCTCCTATGAATGAACCCGAATGGGAGAAAGTATTTAATGCCGCAAAAAGCTACGGTCTTAACCACCTACGATTTCACTCTTGGTGTCCGCCACAAGCGGCTTTTAATGTGGCCGACAAAATGGGATTTTACCTACAGGTAGAAATGCCCAATTGGTCTTTAAAATATGGCAAAGATCAATCAATGGTAAAATGGATGGAGAACGAAGGACGCCGTATGATTACTGAATACGGCAATCACCCTTCATTTTGTATGATGGCACTTGGTAATGAACTACAAGGAAATTTCGAGCTACTCACTCAATTTGTAAAGGAATTACAAGCCAACGACCCACGACACCTATATACTACAACAGCTTTTACATTTCAAAAACCCTACAATAGAGAACCTAATTACGTCGATGAATACTGGATTACACAATGGACAAAAGATGGATGGGTACGTGGACAAGGAATCTTCGACCAAGAACCACCATCATTCAACAAAGACTACCGAGCTAGCATTGAATTCCTAGACATTCCATTAATCACTCACGAAGTAGGACAATACTCAGTATATCCCAACTTAAATGAGATAGAAAAATATACTGGTGTATTAGATCCTCTCAACTTCAAAGCCATCAAACAAGACCTAGAGAAAAAAGGTCGTTTGGATATGGCAGATGACTACCTACAAGCCTCTGGTCAGTTAGCTAAAATACTATATAAAGAAGAAGTAGAACGTGCGCTAAAAACACCAGGAATTAGTGGCTTTCAATTGCTTGGCTTGCAAGATTTCTCAGGACAAGGTACGGCTCTTGTTGGTTTATTAGATGCTTTCTGGGATTCAAAGGGCATCATCACGGGCGATGAATTCAAACACTTCAGTTCTGAACTAGTTCCCTTACTCAAATTAAAAAAAGCCGTTTACACACAAGACGAAACCTTCAAAGCGAAAGCCGAAATCACCAACTATTGGAAAGACTTACACAATACCAAATTTACCTGGGACATAAAACAAGAGACTACCATATTGGCTTCTGGAAAACTAAGCGCAGAATCGATACCTCAAGGATCGTATGCAGAAATTGGCGACTTCGAGTTCTCACTGAAAGATATAAAAAAAGCGACTAAGCTAGACATTACATTGGCACTCGACGATAGCAAATACCGCAACTCTTGGTCAATTTGGGTATATCCTCAAGAACAACAAGTAGCCCCAAGTAATGTCATAATAACGAGCAACTGGAACAAAGCCCAACAAGCATTGGAACAAGGGAAAAAAGTATTACTAAGCCCTAAACTAGACGAAATAGAAGGTATCACCGGTAAATTCGTTCAGGTATTTTGGAGCCCAGTGCACTTCCCTAACCAACCTGGAACCATGGGATTGCTTATAAACCCGGATCATCCTGCACTACAGAATTTTCCTACAGAATTTCACACCAACTGGCAATGGTGGGATTTATGTAAGCAATCAAAATCACTAGATATGAAAGAACTAAAAACAAAACATATCGTTACCGTGATCGATAATTTCTTTAAGAACCGCAACCTAAGTAACCTATTTGAGGCTAAAGTAGGCAATGGCACCTTAGTATTTAGTGGTATTGACTTACTATCGGATCGAGAAGAACGACCTGTGGCCAAATGCTTACTTGTAAGTCTAGTAGATTACATGAACACAACAGAGTTCTCACCTTCAGAAACGATAAACTATACAGAACTAGAACAACAGTTCAGAAAAGGGGAAAAAACACAGACAAAAAAAACAGGTCCTCTTTATGATAAAGACGGCTTTTAAACAAAACGAAGAACCTCAATAACTAATTGATTATGAAAACTAAATCTATTATTTCATTCCTACTACTCATAGGGTTCATATTAAGTTCCTGCACTAAAGAACCAGAACCTAAAAATATTCTTTTTATTTTGGCCGATGATTTTGGCTATAATGACGTAAGCTATAATGGTAGTAAATTTTACGAAACACCAAATATAGACCGCATTGCCAATGAAGGAACAATTTTTACAGATGGCTATGCAGGATGCCAAGTATGCAGTCCCTCTCGTGCTAGTATTATGTCAGGTAAATTCCCAGCACGACATGGAATTACAGACTGGATTGGTGCACCATCGAATGAAGAATGGCGTAAATACAAGCGTTATACAAAACTATTACCACCTACATATGTACACCAACTAGACACTGCCTATACCACCCTACCAGAAGCCATGAAAGAAAATGGTTACAAAACCTTCTTTGCAGGAAAATGGCACATTGGAGAAAAAGGATCATGGCCCGAAGATCATGGTTTTGACATCAACAAAGGTGGTTGGGAAGTAGGCAGTCCTAAAGGTGGATACTTTTCTCCATTCAAAAATCCTAATCTTAAAGATGGACCTAATGGAGAAAACCTTTCGTGGCGATTAGCACAAGAAACAATTCACTTTATCAAAGCCAATAAAGATGAGAAATTCTTTGCTTTTCTCTCTTTTTACGCCGTTCATGCACCAATACAAACAAGCGAAGAAAAGTGGGCAAAATACCGACAAAAAGCCATTAATAATGGTCTGGAAGACAAAGGATTTGAAATGGAAAAATATATGGCTTTTCGCAAAACACAAGACAACCCCATATATGCAGGCTTAATAGAAACAATGGATGACGCCATTGGTGAAGTATTAAAAGCACTCGACGAATTAGGTCTTGCTGACAATACAATGATAGTTTTCACAGGCGATAATGGCGGAGTAAGTGGAGGCGACAATTTCTCAACCTCAAATGCACCATTACGTGCAGGAAAAGGAAACCAATACGAAGGAGGTATAAGAGAACCCTACCTTATCAAAGTACCATGGCTAAAAAATGTCGTGAAAAAATCACATACACCTGTAAGCGGTACCGACTTCTATCCTACCATCCTTGACCTTATTGGCGCTGATCTAAAACCCAAAGAACACAATGATGGTGTCAGCCTAGCACCCATACTTACAGGAGGAACAATAGCAGAACGCCCACTTATCTGGCATTACCCACATTATGGCAACCAAGGTGGTGAACCAAGCTCTATTATCCGATTAGGCAACTGGAAATTAATCCACCTATACGAAGAATCACGTCAAGAGCTATATGATCTTAGCAAAGACATCGGCGAAACAAATGACGTATCAGCACAACACCCTGAAATTGTAGCAAAATTAAGCAAACAATTGTTTAATTACTTAGAAAGTGTAGATGCTAAATACCCAAAAACAGACCCTATGTATGATGCAGAAAAAGAAGCACATCGTCTCAACCAAATCCGAAAAGTATGGGTTCCAAATCTAGAAAAACAACGCATGGATATGCTTAAGAAAAATTTCAAGCAAAATTCAGACTGGTGGGGTAGTAAAGTTGAAACAATTGATTAATGATACTAATTTAATGACAACCTTATCGTCAAAAAAATATTGATATTAGGCTAATTAAAAATCAGTTAAAACATAAAATGAAGCGCATTAAAACATATTCTAATTGATAATTAACACAATTTTGAACTTAACTTATAGATCTGGTCATCATTTGATTTTTTTTGAATTTAAACTCACCCAAACTTTATATGCCTGCCTACCAATCGGTAGGCAGGATTTTAAAAAAAAACAAGCACAAACTATTATCCATATCACATTCTCTAACAAAAAACAAACATCGAATTCTGAATACAACAAACACACAATAATATGTCTCAAAAATCAAATACAGCCTACGTTTTAGGCATTTCATTAGTAGCGGCTATGGGCGGCTTACTGTTCGGCTACGACTGGGTAGTCATAGGTGGTGCAAAACCTTTCTATGAACAATTTTTTGGCATAGCCGATTCTGCTCACCTCCAAGGTTGGGCCGTGAGTGTAGCCATTATTGGCTGTATGTTAGGCGCCATAGCAGCGGGTTCTTTAAGTGATAAATACGGACGTAAAAAGCTCTTAATACTGGCATCTATCCTTTTTACCTTATCAGCACTAGGTACCGGTTTAGCCAATGAATTTACACCCTTTATTATTTACCGCTTTATCGGTGGTATAGGTATCGGCCTGGCCTCAACCATCTCGCCTATGTACATTGCCGAGGTAGCGCCCGCTCATTTACGTGGTAGATTGGTGGCACTAAACCAACTCACTATTGTCATCGGTATCTTACTAGCACAAGTTGCCAATTGGCAAATAGCCGAAGAAATACCCAATGAAGCCACAGCTCAAGTCATCCTAAACTCTTGGAATGGACAAATGGGCTGGCGATGGATGTTCTGGGCTGAACTTATCCCAGCAGGCATATTCTTTGGTCTTTCTTGGTTTGTACCCGAGAGTCCTAGATGGCTATCCAAAGCAGGATTCCGCGACAAAGCCTTTGTTATACTAGAGAAAGTAGCAGGCACCACACACGCCAAAAGTGAAATGTCCGAGATAGATGAATCACTCAACACCTCTACACAAAAAGCAAAACTTAGCGATGCCTTCAAAGGCTCTATGTTACCTATTGTTATTATTGGAATGGTAGTAGCCGC
Organism: Bacteroidales bacterium; assembly: GCA_965662645.1. Lineage (GTDB taxonomy): Bacteria > Bacteroidota > Bacteroidia > Bacteroidales > UBA5342 > UBA5342. The sequence continues at coordinate 19,695 of CBFIII010000023.1, read as the reverse complement.
TTTACAGCAATGGTGTGGTATCAATGTGATCTTTATGTATGCCGAAGAAATCTTCTCAGCAGCAGGCTATTCATTAGGCGATATGTTCTTTAGCATTGTGATCACAGGTACAGTAAATGTGGTATTCACCTTTGCAGCAATGGCCTTAGTAGATACCGTTCTTGGTCGTAAGACACTCATGCTAATCGGCTTCTTTGGACTAGCACTTATATATCTGGTCATCGGTTATTTCTACAATGCTCAAATTCTTGGTTTACCAATTCTTATCTTAGTTGTCAGTGCCATTGCCGTATATTCCATGACTTTAGCACCTGTTACATGGATACTACTATCCGAGATATTTCCTAACCGCATACGCGGAATAGCCATGGCAATATCCACCTTTTCACTATGGACAGCCAGTGCATTATTAACCTACTTCTTTCCCATTATCAACCAAGCAATTGGGGCAGCTGGTAGTTTCTGGATTTTCTCAGCCATCTGTTTCTTTGGAGCCATTTTTATATGGAGAAAACTCATCGAAACAAAAGGAAAATCACTTGAAGAAGTAGAAAAAGCATTGACACAAAAGAATAAAAAATAGCATTCTTTTTTAGCATAAAAAGACATGTTCAGCACAAAGCATTAAGATGTAAAGGCAAAGGATTCGATGACAAGACGTTAAAACAAAAATCGCAAAGTTAACTGAACGTAAAATCAAACATGCAACTATGACTCGAATACTCTGTTCTTTCATCTTTAGACTTATTAATCAAACCATAATAAATCATCAATTATGAAAGACCTCATGTCTTACAACACCAAAGCAATCATTACATTAATACTATTAACCACCCTAGCCCTTAGCTGTAGCCACAAAGAAGCTATAGAACTGGATCTATCTGGCAACTGGAAATTCCAAATTGACAGTCTGGACCAAGGCATAAAAGAAAATTGGTTTGAACAAGACTTATCCGAAACCATAACACTGCCAGGCTCAATGGCAGAGCAAGGAAAAGGAAACCCAGTAGATTACAACACCAAATTCACAGGTAATACCTGGAAAACTTATAAAAATGGCAAAACATGGCTAGATGACAAAAATTACAAACCCTACTTAAAAGATGACGAGGTAAGATACCCATTCTGGTTGATTTCAGACTTTTATTATGTGGGTGCGGCATGGTACCAAAAAGAGATTAACCTACCTCAAGATTGGGATGGCAAGACAATTGAACTTTACCTTGAACGTTGTCATTGGGAAACACAAGTGTGGATCAACGATAATTATATTGGACTACAAAATGCCCTAGGAGTACCTCACCGCTACAATATAACAGAGCACCTACAAGCAGGTAAAAATAAAATAACGATTTGTGTAGATAATCGTGTAAAAGATGTCAATGTAGGTGTCGATGCCCATAGCATTAGTGACAATACACAAAGCAACTGGAATGGTATCGTTGGCGATATAAAATTAATTCAAAAAGAGCTTGTCTATATTTCAAACGTTCAGATATACCCTGACGTAGAAAACAAAATAGCTAAAGTTGAAATTAGCATTGTCAACCATAGCGACATGCAGCAACAGGGACAGATAAAGATTTCAGCCAAAAGCGCATTCAGTGAGTCACCTCAAAAGATTGGGGAAAAAATTAGCACTTTCGATGCCCAAACGGGGTCTTCTGTTGTGACATTAGAATTATCTATGGGAGATGATGTACGTCTTTGGGATGAATTTAACCCTAATATGTATAAACTATCACTAGAACTGCACACCAACAAAACCAAAGATTTCTGGTCAGGTAATTTTGGTATGCGCCAGTTCAGATCCGAAGGCAAGAGATTTCTCATCAATGAGCGTCCAGTATTTCTTAGAGGAACATTGGAATGTGCTATTTTCCCAAAGACAGGCTACCCTCCTACCGACATAGCAGCTTGGGAGAGAATCATAAACATCTGTAAAGATCACGGATTAAACCATATTCGTTTCCATTCATGGTGTCCTCCCAAAGCAGCTTTTGATGCCGCGGACAAGTTAGGATTTTACTACCAAGTGGAAGTTTCGGCGTGGGCAACAGTAGGCGACAGCCTTGGCATAGACCAATGGATATATGACGAATCGAACCGTATGGTGCAAGAACTAGGCAATCACCCTTCATTCTGCTTAATGCCTTATGGTAACGAACCTCACGGAAAAAACCACAAAGCCTATTTAACAGAATTTGTAAAATATTGGAAAGCCAAAGACTCACGCCGTGTATATACCACTGGTGCGGGATGGCCTATAGTGCCCGAAAACGATTATCATAATGCCTACCATAACCTCCGGATTCAAGGATGGAATCAAAACCTAAAAAGCATCATCAATAGAGCCGCTCCTCGTAGCAATTACGATTGGTCTAAGGCTTTAAAAGAACTTAACGCCCCAATGGTAAGTCACGAAATAGGACAATGGTGTGTATATCCTAATTTCAAAGAAATCCCTAAATACGATGGCGTTTTGAAGGCTACAAACTTTGAAATATTCAAAGAAAGCCTTGAAGCCCACGGTATGTTAGCACTGGCCGATGACTTCCTAAAAGCTTCAGGTAAACTACAAGCCTTATGTTACAAAGCAGATATCGAAGCCGCCTTGCGTACCAAAGGATTTGGAGGATTTCAACTGCTCGACCTTCACGATTTTCCAGGACAAGGATCCGCATTAATTGGTGTACTCGACCCTTTCTGGGACGAAAAAGGATACATATCACCTGAGGAATTTCGTCAGTTTTGTGATGAAACAGTACCATTAGCGCGATTCCCCAAAATGATTTTCACAAGCGACGAAACTATCGAATGCGATGTGGAAGTAGCCCATTATGGAGAAAAAGAAATCGCAGCAATTACACCTACTTGGAAAATGATTAATAATGAAGGGCAAGTCATTAGAAGTGGTAAATTTGAGGAAACAAAACTAGCTTGGGGTAATGGTCAAAAACTAGGTTCTATAAGCGAAGCATTCAAGGTAAACCAAGCCGCCAGATATCAATTACAAGTGGATGTCGCTGGCTTCGTTAACACATGGGATTTCTGGGTATATCCAGCAGAACTACCAACGGTTGATGAAGATATTTTAGTGGTCTCTACACTAAATAAAGAAGCACTAGCCACACTTAATAAAGGAGGTAAAGTACTACTAACAGCCGAGAAAGGAAGTATCGCAGAAGGCAAAGGTGGCGAAGTAGCCGTTGGTTTCTCTAGTATTTTTTGGAATACAGCTTGGACCAATGGACAGAAACCTCACACCCTAGGTATCCTCTGTAATCCTGAACACCCAGCTTTAGCACATTTCCCTACGGAATATCACTCCAATTGGCAATGGTGGGATGCGATGAGCCATTCCAATGCCATCTCTCTAGAGAGTCTTTCTTCAACGCCAGATCCTATCGTACGTATTATTGATGATTGGGTGACCAACCGAAACTTAGCACTTGTATTCGAGGCAAAAGTAGGCAATGGAAAACTTATAATGACTGGTGTTGATCTACAGTCAAAACTAGAAAAAAGACCAGAAGCACGTCAGTTATTATATAGTTTAAAGAGTTACATGGCACAAGATGAATTTGCCCCAACCACAAAACTTTCGGCATCTGAAATTCAAGATTTATTCGTAAAATAAAAAGCGTTAAAAAGAATCATTTCTGGGTACCTATTGATAGCTACCTACATTCTGATTTACTCAAAAGAGATACCTACTAATGAAACAATTCTTATACATTCTAGTATTGCTCCTCATATGCAACACTACTTTCGCACAATACACCTCAGCAGATTATCAAAAGGCAGATTCTACAATAAATCATTACGCAAGCCTAATCTACAATCAAGTAAAGAAGGTCAATGCCATACCTGAATCATCTAACTTCTGGTACAAGGTAAAAACAAAAGAAGGACTGCAGTATTACTTGGTCAATTCAGAAAAACAAACAAAGAAAGCTATCTTTGAACCTTCGGACTTGACAGAAGCAATATCTAAAGCAACAGAGGACACATTAGCCTGGAAAAACATCTATCTTTCGGGCGAGAAGGTGAGCAAGGATGGACAACTTTTCCAATTCAATTACAAGGGTTTTCATTGGGAGTATGCCCCCAAAAAGAAGCAACTTGCAAAGAAGAATAAAATCGAGCCAACCAAACCACACGAACATTGGGCCGCTACTAGGGATGAACTGGGAAAATCACCTATCACCTCACCAGACAGCACACACACTGCCTATATTCAGGAATACAACCTCTATGTAAAAGAGCTTGCCACAGGAAAAGCACAGCAGCTCACCTATGATGGTTCGCCAGGCAAGTACTACAGTTCGTACATCTCTTGGTCTCCCGACTCAAAACATTTGGCTACAAACAGGTTTAGACCAAGCGAGAAGCGTTTTATCAAATTCATGGAAGGAGCTCCCAAAGGACAACTCCAACCCAAACTTCACAAGGTAGAGTATTGGAAACCTGGAGATGCCTTGCCAATCAAAGAACCATGTGTGTTTTCAATTTATGAGGATAATAATCCAACAGTCAATTTTAAAGATTATCTCAACCAATACACATTATCAGATCCTACATGGAGAAACGACAGTAAGAGTTTCACTGTAGAATACAACCAACGTGGACATCAGCGCTACACTATATTAGAAGTTGAAGCGACGACAGGGAAAGTATCAATCTTAATCGATGAACAACCTGAAACGTTTTTCACCTATTCCTCAAAAAAATACCGCAAAGACATTAATGATGGCAAAGAAATCATTTGGATGTCGGAACGTGATGGTTGGAATCACCTCTACCTTTACGGAGATAATGGCCAAGTAAAGCATCAAATTACAAAAGGCGAATGGGTCGTAAGAAAAGTGATAAAAGTAGATGAGATAAAAAGACAAATACTCTTTGCTGCTAGTGGAATGAATGAGGGAGAAGATCCCTACTACTTGCATTATTACACCATAGACTTCAATGGAAAAAACCTCACCCCCTTATCACCCGAAAAGGCGAATCACGACGTCCAATTCTCAAAACACTTCAACTATTTCGTGGATACCTATTCGCGCGCCGATTTGCCCCCAACAACCGTACTGCGTAAGACTAGCAACGGAGAAATCATCCTTACATTAGAAGAGACAGACATTAGCGATTTACAAAAAACACCATGGCAACAGCCAGAAGCATTCTCGGCCAAAGGACGTGATGGCGAAACAGACATTTGGGGCTTAATATACCGACCATCTAACTACGACCCAACCAAGAAATACCCCATCATAGAATACATCTATGCAGGCCCTCACGACTCGTTTGTACCTAAGTCTTTTCTTGGTGTTAGCCGTCGTTACTCAGCACTTACTGAATTGGGCTTTATCTGTGTACAAATAGATGGCATGGGCACCTCGAACCGCTCCAAAGCCTTCCATGATGTGTGTTGGAAGAACCTTAAAGATGCAGGCTTTCCTGATCGCATAGCATGGATAAAAGCAGCTGCTCAAAAATACCCTTATATGGACACCGAACGCGTGGGTATCTATGGTGGATCAGCTGGTGGACAAAGCTCTACAGGCGCGGTACTATTCCATCCTGAGTTTTATGATGTCGCTGTATCGTCGTGCGGATGCCATGACAACCGTATGGATAAAATATGGTGGAACGAACAATGGATGGGCTACCCTATTGGCAAACACTATGACGAAAGCTCCAATGTGGTCAATGCTCATAAACTGCAAGGTCACCTGATGCTCATACTTGGCGAAGTGGATGACAATGTAGATCCCGCCTCTACCATACAAGTCGTAGATGCGCTCATTAAAGCTAACAAAGACTTCGAATTTGTACTCCTACCAAGTATCAAACACACCTTAGGTGGTAAATATGGCGAAACCAAAAGACGTGACTTTTTCATCAAATACCTCAAGGGCGAATCAACACCTGATAGGAATAAGGAGTGAGTCTAGCGAAGTTTTCAGTTGGGAATATAGTTCATCGTGAATTATGACCTAGTCGTTTAAATTAGTGACATTGGTAGAATTAATGGATGAAAGATGTGACTTAAAACAACTTCATTATACATTTAACCAAAAATGAAAGAAAAGGTATTCCCCAGTTTCTGGCAAGTGATACTAATCATTGCATTAATGTCACTAAGCAATATGATAATTTACGCAATTACCATGTGGCTATTGGCTAAGCACAATTTCTCAACCTTTTATCAAACGGTTCAGGTGATTGCCATAGTCCTCAACTTTGTTCCATACATCATTTACCTACTTAAAAAAACCAACACAAGACTAAGTGACTACTTAGCACTCCCCGATGTCACGACCCTAATTAAACTAATCAAACAAAAAGATTATCGTTTCATCACCTTTTTAACAAACGATGCTCCACTACCGTTGAAACGAAGAAGATAGATACCCGCAGGTAAGTCTTCTTTTATATTAAGAACAATTTCATTAGCCTCTAGAGGTTGAATTAGGATCACACGACCATCAGCCGAAAGAAGTTCCACTGTACTGAAGTCGTCAGACTCATCCAGTTTAATGGTCAAATGGTTTGTAAACGGCACAGGAAAAATAGCAATTTTCGGTTCTTCAACTGTAGGTAACGAGGCAACAATACGTGGATATTTCTCCCAAAGCAATATTTCGGCTACGGCTGCTACAGAACTACCATCAAACCCAGACTTCGCTACCAATTTAACATACCGTCCCGAAGATGAAACTACGCCTACATTCTGGCGCCCCTTAGTTTGAAATGATCCACTCGCTTTTGCCAATCCCCATTCAGTAGTACTATTACTTACATAGAATTCGTAGTCTTTTATCATCCCCTCTACACTATCTACTGGAGGAAAATAAGAAAAGGCTTTAATCGTTTCTTCCTGTCCTAAATCAATAATCATCTCATGAGGCATCTCATCTACAGTAGATGAAAATGAACTAGACCACCAAGTATCCATATTATTATCAATAGCCAAAAGACCACGCATACCTCTTTCAAAACTACTGGTATTAATCACTCTCCAAAGAGAACGGTCAAGTAAACCAACACTTGTCGTCGTCACAGATAACACCTCAGACACCTCCGAATAATCAGCATTACGATAAGCTGATATACGGTACTGATAATTGGTATAAGGAGTTAGATATGAATCTCTATAAACATTTTGTGATGGAGAAAGACGAGCTATCTCCACAAAACTATCCCCCTCTTTACGCTCTAAGATAACACCATCGATACTCTGCGATACATTATTCCAGCTCAGAAAAACATAACTACTTGACACCGATCTAACACCAAATTCAAAAGGCGTTTCCAGATTAGAATCATAATAAGAACTAAAGCTCAATTCAGCAATAGCTGCCGTTTCGGAATCAAAACCTTCCAGAGCTACAAAACGAACATAACGGGCTTTCTTAACCTCTACTTGGTTTATACCAAAAGCATCCTCTGGACTTGTCCATGTGCCTTCGGCAATAGGACTGCCCCATTGAGTACTATCATTGCTCGCATACAAAACATACGACTTAACAACTCCAGTCTCAGCAGGCGTATATGTAAATGTTGCCAACTCTTGCTCACTTCCTAAGTCTATTTTTAATTCGTGTGGATAAACACTGGACGCTGCGCTTTGCCATGCTGTTGTGGTCTTATTATCAAACGATTTCTCCCCTACATTGTCCCCATCCTCACTACTAGCAAAGATCAATTGCCATTGCGAACTTACCACATCAGGAACAACTTGTGTCATCGTACTTTTCATTAACGATGGCAAAGACAAAACATCATCTTTTGAAGCATATATTCTATAATAATAGACGCGTCCAGGAGACAATAAGCTATCACGGTAAGAAAAAGTCCCAGCACTCACTCTAGCCACATCCTCAAAAGTCTTCAAATCAACTGATCGACGAACAACATAATTATCCATATCCTGACTTGATGCATCCCAAGTTAAATCAATAGCGGAATAACTCTGCGCCACGGCTTCAAAACCACTAGGAGCTGTAAGGGCATTAGTTGCTCTCTCAAACTGAAAATCTAATACGCCATAACCATAAGTTCCAAACTGCACCATACCTTTGGATGGGGTATAACTAACAGCCGTAAAATCAACATAAGGCACATTAGGTCCATCCATCTTGAACCATTTATCATCATCCACAGAGAAGACCCAAGCGCCACCATAAGCACATGCCGCAAAAATATACTTCTCGTCATCGGACAATTCAAAATCTCGAAAACGCCATACATTAAGACCTGTATTATGATTCTTAAACGTTTTACCGCCATCTGTCGAGATATAAAAAGCATTCTTAACACCTGCAAAGTAAACAGTTTCAGCATCTATCTTAGATGCTTTGATCACCTGCTGATTACGCGTATAATTGTATGATTGATCATTACCCGGAGCCAACTTACCCGACGATGATTTCACAAATGTAGCCCCTCCATCGTGAGAGAACAGAAACTGTCCATCAGCAACAGCCACATACCAGAAATTTGAATTAAGAGGCGAATAACCAAAACTACTCACCTTAGATCCAGTGAAAGACCCAAAATCAAAAGGATGATCTTCAACAGAAATACTTTGTCTTGCCTCATCGTAAGTTAATATTTTCAAGAAATCGCCCTCGTGAGCAACCACTACAGCATCCTTATCGGCATTTGGGTGGGCTACCATACAGCCAGCAGTCCAGTTACCAGCAATGGAAACAGAGGACAATTCGCTTGTCCCATAACCAGGATTAGCCTGATGGTAAACGGTACCAAAATACATCCAAGTCCAAATAGATTTCTCTTGATGAGCAAGCGTTATGCGCAAACCATCGGTAGTTCTAATATCAGCTTTTGATGGTCTATCGGAGTTATCAAAACTCATAGACCCTCTATCTTGATTAGCCGTAAAAGCGGTATTAAAGAGATCACTCACATCCATATCATAAGACATTTGTGAGGGAGCACTGTTATTAATAGAATAATAGCTATTCCTCACCTCTGGAGAAGTAGAAAGGAAAACCCCAAAATCCTTACCAATAAGATGCATATAAGTACTATCTTTCAATTGATACATACGCATATGGTGAACATCCCAACCCAATTTATGTCCCCAATTAGAAAACGTAGCACCACGATCAGATGACATATATACATCCAAGTAACCCCGGAATAAGGTCTCGGGTTGAGTAGGATGTACGGTGCGCACAAACGAATTACCATCAGTATTGCCATAGTTGGTCACCACTGTTTTTGTCCAGACAGCTCCCTCATCAGCGGAATAGTAAATATCATTACCCTGTATATAGTAGAAATGGTATTGACCACCTGTATAAGTCCCTATCACCTTCGTTGGAGCAGCCATTGTTAACGTTGGCGAATGCAATAGAGTACAAACCTCACTATCAGCAGTCATCTTATAAATACTCAATTTAGACGTGGATTTATTACGCGCTATCACATACACATCATCACTAAAATGTGGCTTCATCAACTTAGTATCATAACTGGTAGATGCTAAATCTAGACCACAAGCTGCATACGTAATACCATCGTAAGAAATAACCAGATCCTGCTTGCCTCCTACCTTAACTAAAACAACCGCACGATTACCCTTTGTAGAACCAGCAACACACCCCTGATCATCAGTCAACTGAAAAGCGACACCCTGACTAGATTGCCAGTTACGTCCTTCGTCATCTGAATATTGAAGCTGATCATCATAAGATCTCAACATGCGTGACTCACTATTCTCTAAACCAAAGTTAAGGATGTCAAACCATTCTTTTCTGGACACTGACATAAACGCATGAGAATGATTCATAGAGATCCACTGTGTATTAGATGCATTGGTTTTATCATAATCAATACGAAAGATATGTCCTGCTGCAGAAACAACGTATATAATATCTTTCTCTCTATCGTAAGCCGAACCAATCGTACGAAAACCATAGTTAAATTGTCCCAATGAAGTGAACTGCTTAGCCTTCCAAGTACCACGCACCATACCATTAGCATAAGCATCCACAATAGACGTACTCTTCATACGTACCTGTGTTTGTTTATCTAAACAGATCTGATCATAAAAAGCTTGCTCTGCTTTATCAATCTCATAATGGGGACGCTCATCAGCGTCAGGTACTTCTGAAATCTCTGAAGAAACGGATGTAAATGCTGCCTTATCCGTCAGATAGACGGTTAACGCTATAAAAAGAACGGCAAAAATGATAAAACGAGATAGAGTGCTAATTTTCATTGGTTATATTTTTTCTAAAAAATAATAGTAAGATAATTTCAATAACAAAAATAGAGTATAAATAGCATTACTTATAGGGTATTTCCACCAAATATTAGGTCAAATAGCACAAATAAAAATACAGATTAAGTTCCTTAAAAATGCAAACTCCATTGAATCAACAGAAAATCAGAGAGAAAACACCCATAAGCAAGAACACCTGTTTGAGAATCAAACTAATCTATTGGTAATTCATTCTCAAAAATCGAACAATAGAGATAATTAAGTTGAGTCACTTATTGATAAAGGATAAAATCTCAATATTATTAAAAAATCTTCAGACCTTGTACACGGACACGTATATTTAGAGGAAAAATAAATTATTGTAACAAACTGCTTATCATCAACCACAAAGAACTTATCAACCAACAACATAAGCATTAAGCTTTCCTTTTTGCGGACACACCTTAACGTAAATCATTAACCATATAACTACAAACAAATTGGAAGTGTCTCTTAACTTCTTCAAACAATAAGAAATAAAATAACACTTCTCAACCCTACTGTTTCAGAATTATTTTTTTAGACAAATGGCCATTTGAATTTTCGAGATACACGACTAACATTTGACTATCAATATCAAAGGGGAATCTATATTTATTTTCGCCTGTTAACTTTTCGTTTAATAGCAGTTTTCCCATAAGATCATAGACTTTAACATTTGTCACTTTTGTCTCCAATGATAAATCGATAATTACAACATTTCTATCGGAATATATTTTTACCAAAGAGCCTAAATCCACTTCAGCTTCTATAGCTTTAAAATGAAGGACAAAACGATTAGCATCGTCCTTTATTGAAGCTGTAAAACTATAGTTAGATACTGCTGTAAGGTCAATGAATTCTTTGGTCAATTTATCTTCGAGTATAACAACCTCAAAATCACCACTAAAAAAATCAAATTCAAGAATATAATCGCCTGCGATCCCAGCCTTAAACGAAATTGGCACATTTGAATTTGAAATAACATCACTCAAATACCTTATTGAAAAATCAGCATCTCCTTGAGGAAGATACAGACTGGGAGCGGTAACAAGCGGACTAAATAACTTGGCAGCGCCAGCATTATTTTCAGGGTAACCAAATAACAACCTTACTTCATCAGAGGTCTGATTGTTTGCGGAATAAACCACTGCAGCAATGCGACTAAGTTCTACATGCGCACTTTTCCAAACGGTCGTTGCGTCATGAACACGCACATTGTTTGTCACTACCATATCCCCAGCACTTTCGGCCCTAACGAAAAAACCTTGCATAGAAGCAATGTATTGGGTAACGGAGTTAGTACCATCTCCTGTGGCAGAATTACACACCCCATAGTTCCCTGCTTCAGGATTCCATATCCACATATCGTTACCGCTACCACTTGCAACAAGCATATCACGCGTCCATCCCGAAGCTGCCATCCAATCGATAGACGATGGATATGGATTTCCTACAAGATTAAACCCTTGCAAAGTTAGATCTGCGCTTCCACCAACAGTCAGTGCACAAGTCACAGCCCCATTATTTAAATTCCCAACAAACTCTTTTGAAAGAGTGGTGTCCTGAACTGAATACAAATAACCTTTCCCTGCCACATAATTGGCCGAAGGATGAACGATATCCCAATTATCATTCAATTTATAAACCCAGCAATTGGTTGGTTCATTCCATAAATACATATCGTAGCCCGTGCCATTACCATAGGTTCCTGTTGGCAACCAATCTCCACTAATAGCTTGACCAGCTACAGGACTAGAGAGAAAATGCCAGTCTTCAGCATTGCCGGTAATAGTCCTTTCTACGGTAGCTGCCACATCTGCAGTTTCGTGAATTAGCGAAGCAGTACCACTGGTTGAAGATTGCAAAACAAAACCTGCCGCCCCCGCATCGTTACTTATAGTACCACTTACCGTAAGTTGTCCCTCTGCCACAACCTTCATTAGTTTACCCGAATTAATTTGTAACAGTCCACTTACAGTACATGACTGATCCAAATCTAAAGAAACACCTGTTTCATTATCAATAGTAAGGTTGTTAAATGTTGTAGCATTAGTTCCACTAATAGTTTGTAATGTAGCACCCGACATTACCGTAGTATTTCCTGTAGCTATCATATCGGCATTAATCATAAAATCACCTAAGACATTTAAGGTAGAAGGTAATGTTTTGCTACCGTCAGCACTTAAAGTAAGATGATAAAAGCCTGAAGAAAACGCCCCTACAGGATTAATAATAATTTGAGAATCATCTCCATTATACACTACAGAATTTTCGTTACTACTAAAATCTAGAACACCTCCACTTTGAGCGCTCAATGTACCAGCTATTCTTGTTATGCAGTTTGTTGCAGCTTCCAAGTATGTTTTTTCTTCAATAGTTAAATTGTTAAAATTAGTCGTCCCGTTAAGATTCACCACTTCATTTTCATCTCTATGGTTAAAAATAACAGTTCCTGTACTAGGAATAAATGTTCCATTATTTACCCAAGCATCACCATAACCCGAAACGGTAATATCAGATCCATCTGAAGTTAAAATGGCTCCCGATTCTATTTCAATAACTTTCGCTGATGCAGGAGCTATCACTGGGAGTAAATTACGATAAGGATAACCCGAATTCCCATCGGGTAAAACAGTAGGAATCAACACCGAATCATCGGCTTGGGGCACTCCACCTTCCCAATGGCCAGGCAAACTCCAATCACCAGGATAAGAAGGAGAACCAAGAGCAATCCACTTATGAACACTCACATCAGAATAAGCTAAGCTCCACTGTTTCACATCCAAAATATCTGATGTTGCTAAATAATCTATAGCAGGCCCAGTAAGTTGAATCCAATTATCTACTCCATCTGTTCCATTATGATTTCGAGGAAAAAAATGCGAAAAACTATTAGGAGTAACAAGATCTGGATTATACGCATCCCAAAAGACAAGATCTTCTTCATCGGTTTCTGTTCCGTGTAATTCTGCATCGAGATAATGTAGTTTTACAATCATCCTATCATTACCCCCTGATTGTGAAAAACTGTAAAAACGATTTATAGCTTCACTTCTCCATGATGGCGCCGCACCAATTTCTATCTTGCAAATGACCCATGTAGGTTTTACACCTTCTGAAACACCTAAGAAATTTAATGACGTAAATGCGTTCCCAAAACTATATTCAACATCATTGGCAAAAGTGTGTTCTCTTTTCACCATACCACTTACATCACCAATACCAGAAGTAGTAGCATCAACTTCCATATGTAAAGTATCAGTTCCCATATCTAGGCTTCCTTTTATGGAAGAAGGGTTAGCACTTTGTAAATTGAGCACATCAGTGATAGTAATATCACCACCTGAAGTGATTCCACCTGCCCCATTTATCGTCATATTATTCACATTACCATCAAAAAGAGAAGAAGGAAGTATAACTGCAGAAGAATTTGTAAATTCTAAAGTAGCTAATGAATGACTTGCATCTATCATTCCGCTTAGTCGTGTGAGCGATGGACCTGCTAAATTCAACGTATTAGCTGCCAATGTAAATGTTCCGTCCGTCAAAGTTAATGTACCATTTACAGTCATGTTTTCATTTCCCAATGTAACACCACCTGACCGATTAATGGTAAGATTGTTTAATGCTGCACTACCATCAAACAGATTGTTGTTTAATGTCATAGCACTTGTACCACCAAACGATAGATTAGAAGAACTACTCAAATCGATATAACCTGAAGGATTACTGATGGTTCCATTAATTCCCAATTCATTTGCACCAACACTTAAAAACCCTTTATTTAATGTCAGAGCATTATCTATATTTATATCAGATTCCTGAGTTACACCAAATTCATTCTCAATAATCAAATTTTCAAAATCTGTAGCAGAACTTCCACCAATAGTTTGAACTAATAAAGTGTCATTAAAAACAACGGCTCCTCCTGAGCTAGCATTGAATGTGCCATTGTTTTCAAAGTTACCACCAAGTAAAGTATTATTACTTCCTGTACTAAAAGCGGAACCTGAACCAATAGTAAAATTTCCATTTATGAGTAAATAATCAGCGGCAGTAGCTGTAACAGTACCTGAGGTACTGAAATCTCCACGAATAATCATTACTGAAGACGGCATCGTTTTTGTCCCGCTTCCACTAAGTATTAAATTATAATAACCTGAATTTCTTCCTATACCTTGTGGATTATTTATATTTTGATTTTCGCCATTCCATTCTACCGTGCAATTAATGGCCGTCCAATCAGCCTGACTTGTGGACGAACCTGTAGCAGCACCTGCAATTCTAAAGGTACAGCCAGAAACAGGCACTAAAGTGGTATTTTCACCTATCTGAATATCGTAAAAATCTGTTACTCCTGCCACAGTAACATTGTTTAAGGAATCACCATGATCAAAAAACACTTTGCTGGTACTGGCATTAAAAGTACCCTGGTTATCCCAAGCGCCACCAGAACCAAAAATGCTCAGTTCTGTATTTGCTGAAGCATTAAGGATTCCACCTGTTCGTATTGATAAGGTGTAAATACTATCGTATGCTGGTATCATAGGGTCGTAGGTCGTACTCGCTGCATCCGGAATTATAACTATTTTGGTGGAATCTGGACTAAAAACTGGCGTCCAGTTACTAGCAAGATCCCAATCATCGCTTATAGAACCATTCCAAGTAATGACATTAGATGTGGATACCCCAAGACCATGCTCTACAGCTCCTAATACAGAAGGTAAATTACTAAAATTCACGTTATTTAATAATGTCCAATTCTCAGTAGTATTTATATCAGAAAGTCCACGATCTAACAACGTTGGAGGAGAAAAGACATAACCGAAATAACTAAGATCAACTTCATTGTTCCCATTTAATTCATTATCCAGATAATGTGTCTTCAAAATTGTATTTGTCTCACTTCCTCCAATTTGACTTATATCATAAATTCTTTTAATTCCATCGGTTTGCCAAGTAGGAGTAGCACCAATACTGATCTTTAGTGTAATTTCTGTTGGTAATGTGCCTACGTTTGAAAAGATAACACTTGAATATTGATGTCCAAAAGTATATTCAATATTCGGCAAAATGGTGGTACGTTTAACTTTCCCGGTAACATCCCCTACACCTATAGTAGTAGCTGTTGCACCCATATTTAAGGTGTTTGTTCCCATATCTAGACTACCAATGATACCAGATACGGGGTTTTCACCTTTTAAATTAAGTTCACCATTTATGGTTAGATCACTTTCAAAAACCACACCGCCACTTCTATCTATTGTTAAAGTATCAATAAAAGGCGTGGTGTAAAATAAATCACTAGCCAACGTAAGAGCTGTTGTTCCGCCAAATGATAATGATGAAAGTGACGTCACATTTATAAATCCTAAAGACTTACTTACCTCTCCATTTATTGACAATGTAGTGCTTCCCACATTCAAATTACCGCTGATAAGCGTCAGCTCGTCGTTGATCGTTGCATCAGTGTATATGTCCACACCAGCACTATTATTTATAATTAAATTTTCAAAAGTCGTTGGAGAACCACCATAAATTTCTTGTAGGCTAGTTCCATTAAGAGTAATACTTGTTCCGCTTGATGCCGTGAAAGTTCCTCTGTTATCAAAGGAGCCTCCAACGGTATGATTGAAATTTCCGGTTGCAAATGTAGCACCTTCAAGTATTTCAAATTCCATTCCAATGGTTAAGGCTGAGGCTGCGGTAACTGAGGCAGTTCCCGATATTATTAAGTCATCAGCAATAGTCATTGCCACAGCAGGCATTGTTTTGGTTCCGCTTCCGCTAATAATTAATTTGCTATACCTATTTGTGGTAGAGTTTGGAGATACCACAACCTGATCTCCACCGTTATATTCCACGGTTGTATTATTAGTTGTTATAGTATGCCAGTCACCACTATTCAGCATGGTTCCAGCTATGCGCATAACGCAGCCATCATCCATTCTGAGGGATTTTCCGCTATTAATCGTTACATTATAAAAACTTGTAATACCAGAAATTGTAGCTGAGACATTGTCAAAAACCACCGTTCCAGTACCAGGTACAAATGTGCCATTATTAATCCATGCACCACCAGCACCATAGACTGTAATATCATAGGCATTGGCAGAAATAGAAGCTCCAGTATAAATCTCCATGGTACTTACCTCTGCATTCGACGACGCAGTAAGTGATGGATAATAGGAACATCCATCAGGTATTAAAACATCATCGGTATCTGTTGGAACTGTTCCATAGGTCCAATTTTGGGTTTGCTCCCATTCTGTTTCATACCCAGCCACTCCACCTTTCCAAGTATTTTTCGTACTAATAGAATAGGCCATTGTCACCAGAGAACTGTCAAGAAAAGCATTTGTTGACGCACTCAATAAGAGCCCATTTACGCCAATAAAATGATTCGTTAAATTCTGAATTGACGTTCCATGTTCATGAGGCACCCCACTATTATAAGATGTAAATTGATGCCAAAAAACGAGTTTTGATTCATCGTCGTATGTTGAATCTAATTCGGATAAGAGGTAACGCATATTGATAAATGCTGTAGAAGTGGAAGAATTTTCTGAACTAGCTATCTTATACAACCTCTTCACTTTTCCATCAGGAACGGATGTCCACGAAGTCCATGTGGCAACAGACCCAATAGTAATTTCTAAACTTATCCAAGTTGGCTTCAAATTATCGTCATCAAAGGTAACAGTTGTGTATTGGCTCCCAAAAGAGTATACTACATTTTTCAAAAAGGTGTGTTCTCTTTTTACAATTCCTGTAACATCACCAATACTAGTAGTTGTAGCAGAACTCCCCATAGTCAAAGTATAATCACCCATATCCAAACTTCCTTTGGTAAGCGAAGGATTTTCACTTTGTAAATCTAAAATCCCATTAATAGTTAAATTGCTTGATAACGTTAGACCTGCACCATTTATCGTTAGATTATTTAAGTTTCCACTAAATAATGATGCGGCAAGCGTAATTGCTGATGAATTGGCAAATACTAATGTTGCCGCTGCATTACTAGCATCAATATTTCCACTTACTCGCGTAATTGAATTTCCAGAAATCGTCAGCGTATTGGGGCCAACGGTTAATGATCCATCAGTTAATGCTAATGTGCCGGCAACACTTACTGCCCCACCCAAACTCATACCGTTAGCACGGTTTAATGTAAGATCATTAAGTGAAACACCAGGTAATTCCACACTGGCACTGCTACCACCAATAATAATATTAGATGTACTCCCACCCGTTAAATAACCTGAAGTTGTAGAAATATCCCCATTAATAGTCAAGGTATTTGCTCCTATGCCATAATCACCATTTATAAGGTTTAATGCGCTAGAAACAATCACATCCCCATTTTGTAACAAACCATACGCATTGTTAAGCGTTAAGGTATCAATGGTATTATTCACAAATATTCCAGAAGAGATACTTTGAGCAGCTGTGCCGGCAAATATCACCGCTGACGAAGCAGCTGAAGCCTCTATCTGATTAATTGTAGCAGAAACAACATTTCCAGTTATGGTTAATTGTTTAGCATTTAAGACTAACTTTTTGGAACTTGCATTCGTGATATTATTTATGGTTCTATTTTGGTCTAAATAGCAATCTCTATCAGGAGTAGCCGCAAACTCAACATCGACACCATCAGGAGGAACTACACCACCCGTCCAATTACTTGCTGTAGCAAAATCAGTACTTGTGGTTCCTTGCCAAGTAAAAGTAGGAGAAACTTCCAAAGCTCCCATTTTGGGCGGGTCAATACGTGTAATCCCATGATAAGTCGTCGTAATTCCAGAAATAGCAATACCGGGCAAGGATGCCGATGTAACATAATCATCGACATTGGATCCTCCTGCTGCAATAAAACTAGGATCAATATTCAAACTATTTGCATCTTGTCCTGTGGCTGTTTGCAATAGTGCCAATGTGTTTTGATCTCCACCAGAGTAACCTAGAATGCCCCCGATTCCATTAACATAATAGTCGTTATAATCAACAGTTAAACCAGTTAAACCAGCAAGATAAATCGCATAATGCTTCCCTGAAGTTCCACCAGAACGAGCATTTACAAAAATATTATTGCGATAGTTGCGAGGATTGTCGTTATATTGATTCCATAATGCCGCCGTACCTTTTGTTTCACCCGTTGAGACAGAACCTCCAATATAAATAGAATTAAAATAGCAATTATTCAACCCTCTATCATCCCATATACCAGCCACATAATAACCCAAAGTTGAAGATTCTCCTATATTAATAATATTATTTGAACAGGTAGAATATCCCTTATAGAAGTAGATTCCAATCATAGACGATCTAATATTGGTAGAGAATAAACTGATATCATGAATAAAATTCCCGTTAATAATATTAGTACCTGATGTAGGACCCGAAAAATATATTCCATATATATCTACTTCAACGTCTGTACTATTAAGATTTGATAAATTATACACCTCGTTTCCGGAAAGAACCTGGCCGGCCTCATCACTATTCTGCTGAATACCAATTAATGAATACCCCAAACCTCCAGACATCGACAGATCTCGCACAATATTATTCTGGATGGTATTTATACCTTCAGTAGTTCTAATCCCTCTACAATATGCCCCTGAAGTGGAAGCTACATATGCATTAGTAAGATTGGCAATAGTATTCCCCGATATAGTTGTAGTTCCTTTATTTGTACTATAAAGACCATAAATATCTTGTTTTATAGGTGCGAAAGCTGAAGTAGAACTCACATATATACTATTAGCTGTTGTTTCGCTACCTATTATATTATTACTAATGTTAGTAATAGAAGGACCACTTCGGACATAAACCGTCTCAAAACCATGGGTGTAATAATCAGAAGCAACAGTAGTAATTGATCCTATAGCATTTCCAGTAATATTTACTGTTCCATCACTATTTTGTATTATTCCATGTGAAGTAGAATAGTTGGACTGTCCATCGAATGTAACTCTTGGTGCGTCCGTGTATCCGGAACCTCCAGAAGTCAGATTAAGCGCAGTTATTACTCCTCCCTCCACAGTAGCTGTTGCAGTAGCCGTAATCGTGCTTTCTCTTAAATAAATCTTCACAGTAGGAGGAACAGCATCATTGTAACCAGAACCACCATCAATCAATGTCAGTTCCGTAACAACACCATCAACTATAGTAGCTGATGCAACAGCAACTGGTGTGGAAATTGTAATTGAATTATTCCCAATACCTGAACCAATAGTGTTACCCGTTACATCAACATTCCCAGAATTGATAAATATGCCATCCCAAGGGTTGTCTTCTGAATTTATAAAATTAAGATTGCTAATTACATTATCTTGTATATACCCAGCAGTACCTCCATTTATATAAATTCCGCAAAAATAATAAGGAACCATTGCTTCAATAGTAAACGGCGT
>CBFIII010000022.1:0-51779 GCA_965662645.1 Bacteroidales bacterium | reverse complement strand
ATATTCATCTTTAATGTTTTTAACTTACACAAAGATAGTGTTTTAAATTGAATTATGAGTAATTGCGGACAAGCAAATTTTTTTTAGTGATGACGTTTCTTCCTGTTACTATTTTGTTAAAATTAGAGACTCCTAGATCCTCCTTTTCATATTTTATCTGTGGTCTATTTTTTTGCATAAGGTATAATTATTATATCCACGCCATATAACGTATATATTATTTAACCCTGAGGTGGCTTTTATGGTGTTTATTGAAGAAATAAACAAGAAAGCTCTCATCATTGCTGAGTATTAATGATAAAATTCACCTTAGTGAATACCCTCATTGCCAAAAGTATAAATATAATCTCTAAAAACTTTGTATTAATCGGTATTTAATTCCTCGGGAGGGGGTTTTTATTTCTTTATGTTATTTGCATATCGTTTGCGAGCTGAGAATTCTCTTTCTACGGCTATTCTGGATTTTAAGGAGATTATAACAAGGAAGATGGTTAATTGTGTTTGCACGGAGATGAAAAGTAGTAGGGGGTGGTGTGAGAGGTGGTCGCTTAGCGCTGGTTGAAGTGTACACTGGTGGTCCATGTGAACGTCAGCCGTTTACTTGATTGTGTGATCGTACTTTTATTTTAAACAATTTGGGAGCATCACTAAAAAGTCTAAACACTTGTCATAATTTAGCATATAAAAGTTTACTCCTAAATTTATGGTTTCGTAATATTTTGCTTGATTTGTCTTATAATATTCTTCCGATGGAATTTTCCAATAATTTTTGCCTAATTTTTCTGCGACAAACCATTTTTCCATAAGTCGTGCGGTCCGTCCATTTCCATCTCTAAACGGATGAATATGTGCAAATTTTAAATGTATTAATGAAGCAAAATAAAAAACTTCTATTTCATTTAATGCAGAAGAAAGTAGTTCGTTAATATCTTGGAAAAACTCTTTCATCTCCTTTTCTACAAATTCAGGTTCTACCGTCATATAGGCCAATCCTGATTTTCCAAAAACGCCAACTTGTTCTATTCTATATTTTCCTCTTTTACTTTTTATGAGTAATGTTTCCGAAAGTGTTTTATGGCAGTTTAAGAGATTGCTTTCAGTTAGTTTGGTTTTTTGTGCATATTCATAAGCCTTTATCAAATTTTCGATTTCTTCAATTTCTTTTCCAACCTTAAATTTATCCTTATTCATCTCATAGTTCATATAAGAATTCAAGTCAATGCTGTTACCTTCAATATTTGATGAATAAACAGCAGAAGATTTTGTAAGATAATCAAAACCACCTTTATCTTTTAAGAAGTCGTGATTGTTTATTAGTACAGGGATTTCCTGTCCAATCGAATGTATATATTTATCTAAATATTTTCTATCTGTAACTCTCATTTAATCTGTTAATTTAATATACAAATATACTCATTTTTATCGGTTAAATAGAGACTCTCAGTTGGCGATTTTTGTATGACACACAACTATTATATCCCGCAATATGACATATATATCATTTAGCAGTAGGTGGCTTTTATTGCGTTTATTGAAGAAATAAAACCGATTGAAACCACTATAGCCAAATCGTTGTAAAAATCACTCTATTTCTGTACATGAATATTGTTTAGTTCAACACAAGCTTCAATGTGTTGAGTATGTATGCAACTCAACATTGGGAGCTAATTGTTAGGCATTGTAATTATGTATTTAAGGCTTCACTCTCGATTTGAAGTTCTCGAAGTTGTACGCCGTCACTTGTTAGATTGTACGTGTAATTATCATTAAAGTCGCTAGTGCCTTTTTCTGCTAAGTTTAAACGAAGTGATAATTCTGTTTCTTTACTATCAGGTAGATTTTTCTTGTTTATGACAGCATCCACGACTTTTATAAAAGCATTTATAGTTTCCTTATTCTGGAGTAGGCCCTTTAATCTATCTATCTTTTTTTTATTTGGAGTTTCGGAAGAAGAAACTGGTGTGTGTATTATTGACTCTTTTAATTTAGTTTCTAATTTTTCGTAATCATCTTGTATTTTAAGCCTAGAATCTCTTTCTAATTCAAACCTCTTCTCAAAGCGATCACGCTCTATTCTTAAACTTTCAAAATCTTTTTTTAATACGATTGAGCTTTTGTCTGTAAGTTCATATATTCTTGGTGTGATGATTTTATCAAAAAAATTCACAATTAATCTTGAAAAATTCAGTAAGATGTAGGTGCTGATTAGGACGACGATAGTAAATGCAATACATAATCCTAAGTCTGAAAGAAAAACTTGACTGTCTAAATATGTCGAGATGAATGTTATCCTCTCTTCTAAGGTTATGTGCTTCTCAAAATTAAAGATTGAGTATAAAAGCTTCCAGTTATGAAGTATCCATACTATAAATAAGGGATCCAAAGAAAGGATTTGTTGTTTTACTCTTTATGTTTTCAGAGAATGAAACGAGTAAGTCTTTTATCATATTTGTATTTGTTTTATAATGCTTAACTATTATATCTACGCAATATGACGTATCTATTTCATTTATCAAAAGGTAGCTTTTATGGCGTTTATTGAAGAAATAAACAAGAAAGCTCTCATCATTGCTGAGTATTGTTGATGAACACCCCTTAGTGAATACCCTCATTGCCAAAAGTATAAATATAATCTTAAAAAACTTTGTATTCATCGGTATTTAATTCATCGGGAGGATTTTTTATTTCTTTATGTCATTTGCATATCGTTTGCAGAGCTGAGGATTCTCTTTCTACGGTTGTTTTTGGTTTTAAGGAGTTTATAATAGAGAAGATGGTTAATCGTGTTTGCACAGCGATGAAAAGTTGTTGGGGGTGGATGGTGCTTCCGTTTAAGCAGGTTGCTAATAAGTCATCCTATGGTATGCGATGGCACTGATGTGTTGGAATGGGAAATGGATTACACGCATCACAATACTGTTCTTGCTATGATTGTAGTAAAGGCTGTAGGGTGTTTTGTTTTTATTAGTCGTGATTATGCTGGCGAAAGGGGTTTGGTGAAAATTTAGTGGGGGTGATGGTGAGGTTCGTTGCAAACGAAAGGCTGTGAACCCCTCGTTGCAAACGAGGGGGAGGTAGGGTATGCAACTCAACATTGGGAGCTAATTGTTGTGGTGTCGTTTTTTATTTTTTGGGATGTGATTTTATCCATTTACGGATAGCTTGTTTATGCTGGTATTGGCTCAATTGGATTTATTTTGATTTGTCCTCCAACAGCTCTTAACACTTTCATTATGGTTTCAAATTGGGGTTTTGAACCATCAGATAAGGCTTTATATAGACTTGGTCTGCTAAGTCCAGTTTCTTCTGCAATTTTTGTCATTCCTATGGCTTTAGCAATATGTCCAATTGCGGTAATAATTTCTGAATTGTCACCTTCTTCTAAAACAGAGTTTAAATATTCTGCAATCATTTCATTACTATCTAAATAATCGGCTATGTCAAATTTTGAAGTTTCCATATCTTATTTTTTTAATTTTTTTAGGATGTCTTTTGCCTTTTCTATATCTTTTTGTTGAGTAGATTTATCTCCTCCAATTAGCAAAATGATGATTTTCCCATCTTTTTCTTTGAAATAGATTCTGTATCCTTTAGCGTAATTTATTCTTAATTCTCGGATACCTTCACCAACGGGTTTACAATCTCCAAAGTGTTCCTCTTTTTCAAGTCGTTGAATACGAAATAAGATTTTAGCTTTTGCTCTTAAATCTTTTAGCTTTCTTAGCCATTTGTCAAATTCAACTGTTTTTTCAATAAAGTACGTGTCTTCATTTGGATACAAATTTAAACAATCTTTTTTACAATGAAAAGATTTTATTTGATAGTAATTATGACGATGGTTTGGTTAAATGCACCAGAACGGTTAGGTTATGCGTAGTGCGGGTTTTCGAAGCACTTCACTTTCAAGTTGCCACTAAATTATATTACTTGTACCATCATTCAAATTATCACTTAATCCCACATTACGTATAGCCTTTGTTAGCATTTGTTTTAATTCTTTTGATGTCGGGACTTTTCCTTTTAATTGTTTTGGTAATTTGTTTGTTAAACTATATTCAGAAACTCCAATCGGCTTATTGCTTGGTCTAAGAGCAAATTCAACTTCGATATTATCTTTTACGGGACATAGAATTATTCCTATTGAAGGATTATCATCTGGCAATTTTTCTTGTTCATCTAAAAGTTCAAGATAAAAATTCATTTTGCCTGCAAATTCAGGTTCAAATTCAACTGTTTTTAGTTCTATTGCAACTAAGCATTTCATAATCCTGTTGTAGAACAATAAATCAATGAAATACTCCTTTTGATTTAACTTCAATCTGTATTGGTTTCCAATAAAACTAAAGCCATAACCTAATTCCAAAAGTAAATCACGAATGTTTTCAACTAAACGATTCTCTAATTCTCTTTCTAAAACTGGTTTTGTTATCCCAAGAAAATCAAGGCTATACTCACTTTTTAGTGCTTCATTTGCTTGTTCTGACAAATTAATTGGCAAAGTTTTTTCAAAGTTGTTAGCCTTCTTATCAATCAAATACCTATTGTATGCTTCTGCTTTTATTTGATTTAATAAAACAGCTCTACTCCATGCTAACTTATCTGTTGCAGTTAAATAGTATTTCTTTTCTGCCTTATTCTTGATTTTGTGAAGAACTAAAAGATTTTGCCCCCAAGGAATTTTTAAAGTAAGTTTTAACAATTCTGGTTGGTCTTTATATTCCAGATAAAATTGACGCATACGCCATAAATTTTGAGGCGAATATCCTTTTGCTCCGTCAATTACTCGATTAATATCTTTTGACAATGTATCAACAATAGATTTCCCCCAATTATTCTTTTCTTGATTTTGAACAATCAGTTTTCCAATTTCAAAATTTTGTCCAATATGAAGCTTATTTACAGCCTTAAAGGCTTCATACTTTGCATTATTGATAGTATCAAGAACGTCTTGAAAAAATCTTTTATATGTTGTTAAGTCATTCATTGTTATGTTATAAAATTTCTCGCACAACTGTGAGAGAAATCAAAAATACATAAAACTCGCACAAGTGTGCGAGTTTTACTCTTCATTTTTTATCGTTCAGTTCAATTAGTAAGTTTTGCTTGTGTCTTCATTTGGATACAAATTTAAACAATCTTTTTTACAATGAAAATATTTTATTTGATAGTAATTATGACGACGTTTTGCTTAAATGCACCACAACACTTATATCCTCGTAATATGACGTACATATTTCATTTAGCAGGAGGTGGCTTTTATGGCGTTTATTGAAGAAATAAACAAGAAAGCTCCCATCATTGCTAAGTATTATTGATAAATTCACATATAGTGAATGCCCTCATTGCCAAAAGTATAAATATAATCTCTAAAAACTTTGTATTCATCGGTATTTAATTCATTGGGAGGGGTTTTTGTTTCTGGTGCTATGTCGTTTTGTGTGGCTAAATAATATATACGGAAGTTTACAGGTAACAGAATATTACGTTGCTGGAACTAATTATACCGCCTTTGAAAATAGGCGTTAACAATTAAGCGCAGCGTATCACGATTACCTTTGAAATAAACAATGATGAGTAAAATTGACGTAATGGAGCGTTGAAAATTTTTGGTTGTTTGAGGACGCAGGACGAGTTTCCAAAAATTTAGCGAAATGAAAGTGTCCCGATAGCTATCGGGATAGCATATTTTCTCAAGCGGCGGCTAAGGTTGCTGAGCGATAGCCGAAGCATTGCTTACTTTTTGCGCTGTAGCAAAAAGTAAGTGCAGGGTATGGGGCTGCATAAGCCCCAAACAGATAACATTTCTGTCACCCATAGTATATGACATAGAGCCTTATTTCTTTACATCATTTGCGTATAGTTGGCAAAGTTGAGAATTATCTTTCTACGGTTATTCGGGATTTTAAGGCGTTTATAATAGAGAAGATGGTTGATCGTGTTTTCACAGAGATGAAACGTAGTAGGGGGTGGATGGTGTGCCCGTTTAAGCAGGCTGCTAAGAAGTCATCCTATGGTAGGCGATGGTACTGATGTGTTGGAATGGGATTGTGTATCTTGGAGTGATTTAACACGATAACCGACGGAAATAATCACATCTAAATTATAATGAATAGGCGTTTTTCGCTTAAATTCGGAAATTCCGAATTTCTGTGAAACATCACTTTCAACGAGCGGAAAGCTATTTGTTTTCATCAGCACGTGATTATGCTGGAGAAAAGGGGTTGGTGAAAATAGAGTGGGGGTGTATGGTGAGGTTCGTTGCAAACGAAAGGCTGTAAACCCCTCGTTACAAACGAGGGGGAGGTAGAATTATTCTCTTCCATTTTGTCAATATCTTTCATTAATCAATTCATTGCAATTCATCACAAATGTATCAAATTACTGCCAGTGTGTTGTGGGGTATCTATTTCATTTTACCCTTTTCACTAACTGCAAAATATCCACTGTCGTTTCTTTCTTAGGTTTGTTGGTGACGAGCTGCTATATGACAGCATGTTACAAGGCGTTTGGGTTCCTTATCTATTAGCAAACCATATTCTATAATCGTTAATTGGCTGATAATCTTTGCTTTTTGTATCTATGACTTCTAAATCACAAAGAGGATACTCGTAAGTTTTTCTTTTAAATTTTACTGTTGCAATAATTCCATACAATTCAACAAAATTTGATAATGATTTAATTTGTAGCTCATCTCCGTTTTTTATTAACCAATTATTTTCGGACTCATCAACAGTTGCAAGAATTGGAAATGATAAATTTTTATCAAGATATTTATTCCAAATATTAAAGCATTTCATTTCGTCATTTCGTTTCATTTCGCCTAAAACATTTGAAATCCTCAATCCTTCCTCTCCATATGATGCCCAATAATATTTATCTGACAGTTTATCTTGAACCTTTTTGACATTCTCTTTTTTGTCTCTTGGAACTGTTTTATCTATATCTGATTCATACAAGGTCATGTTTTTCCAGTCAAACCCCTCAATTTTTGATTGTTGAATATAACTTGAAGGTAACTGTCCTAAAGTTAGAGAATCCCATTCTATCGTAATCAGAATATAATCTTTATCTGTATCGTTATCTATATTTATAACTCGTCCTTGCCAACCTCCAATTTCAAATTCTTCTGAATCAGGCTCTTTTATCCCTTTTTTTACAATTACACTATCTTTAATCTTTAAATTCATAATAAACGACTAAGTTTTTTAATTTCTTTTTTTTATGTGCTTTTTCAATCTTTTGCAAATTGAGGGTTGTCAACTTTTATAAATCCATCTGATTTTAAAGATTGTGCAACATCTTTATTATTGCCCGATTTTTGTCTTTTTTGGAATGCTTTATTCAATGATTTTTTTGCACTTTCAACTGCTTTTTGTTCAGTTAATTCTGCCACATTTATTTTGGTTAAGATATAATCAAATATTTCTTTTTTATTTTTTTTTTAGCAAGCTATTGCTGGAGTAAATCCCGATTGGGTTTGATAACTTCCTGGTTCAAATTTATACATCTATTTTTGTTTTATGATTATGCAAATTATTCTGTTCAAGTGCTTTTCTATAAATGCCCTATAACATGTTTATACCCAAAACATAACGTACATGTTTCATTTATCAAAAGGTAGTTTTTCTTACATTTCTCAAAGAAAAAAACAAAAAAACTCTCTTCATTGTTGAGTATTGTTGATAAATACCCCTTGGTGAATACCCTCATTGCCAAAAGTATAAATATAATCTCTAAAAACTTTGTATTGATCGGTATTTAATTTATCGGGAGGGCTTTTTATTTCTTTACGTCGTTTGCTTATCGTTTGCAGATGTGAGGATTCTCTTTTTATGGTTATTTGGGATTTTAAGGCGTTTATAATAGAGAAGATGGTTGATCGTGGTTGCACTGAGATGAAAAGTCGTGGGGGGTGGATGGAGAGGTTTGTTCAACACAAGCTTTAATGTGTTGAGTAGGTATGCAACTCAATATTGGGAACTAATTGTTAGGTTTTTGTGCTTTATTTTTTTAGTATTTCAATCAATTCTCTATTTATATATAGAGTTTCGCGTCCTACTCTTTGAGATTCTAGTATTCCGATATCTTCCAATTCTTTTAAATATCGAGATGCAGCTTTTCTCTCAACACCGAGCTTATTTACTACAAATTCAATTTTTGAATATGGTTGTTCAAATAATAGTTCTACAAGTTCTTTTCTGTAGATTTTAGGTGCCATTTCTTGAACTTTGACTATTGTTAGATCAAGTAAGTTCTTGATATTAGTAATTCGCCGTATTGTGTCTTTTGATGTGCTTTCAATAGCTTTAAGCATAAATATTATCCATTCTTCCCATTCACCTGTTCTGTTGGTTTGATTAAGAAGTTTGTAATATTCAGGCTTATTATCAATAATATATGAACTTAAATATAGAATAGGTACATCAATCAATTCATTAAGAATTAAATATAATATGTTTAGAATCCTTCCTGTTCTTCCATTTCCATCGTAAAAAGGGTGAATGCTTTCAAATTGATGATGTAATATTGCAAGATTAATTAGTGGAGATAAATCATTTTTTTCATTAAAATGAATGATGAAATTTGATAATAAATCTAATATTTCAGTCTTATCTTGTGGTGGAGTATAGACAACCTCTCCAGTTGTGTCATTTTTCAAAACCGTTCCTGGTGTATTTCTGATACCAGCGGCATTGTCGATTAGTTCTTGTTGAATACTAACAATATCATTTACTTTTATGAACCCTTGAAACTTTGCAAGATCAAATCCTTGAAAGATTGCTGATCTGTAATTTACGACTTCTTTCGTTTCAGCTGAGATATTTCTTTTGTTAACAGATAAGGCTTTGTACAACTCATCCTGAGTAGTGATGATATTTTCAATCTCAGAACTATCCTTTGCTTCTTGAAGAACTATTGCATTTATTAGCATTGCCTGATTAGGAATCGTTTTAGCAATTCCTTTCAATTCTGCTAGTGCAGCCGTTGACTTATTTGTCTGTCTAAGTATCTTAATAGTCTCAACTTTTTCTCTTGCAGGAGGAAGTTTGTCAAGTATGTAATGTGGTGCCTTTTGTCCCATATGTGTTTTATTTGTCCCAAAAATACAAATTATGGTGCATTATGTCAATTGTGCAGTTTTTTTTTTGCATAAAGCCTAACATATTTAAACACGAGATATTGCGTATATATCATTTATCAAAAGGCAGCTTTTATGGCGTTTATTAAAGAAAAAGACAAAAAAGCCCTATAATTGCTGAGTGTTATTGATCAATACCCCTTGGTGAATACCCTCATTGCCAAAAGTATAAATATAATCTCTAAAAACTTTGTATTGATCGGTGTTTAATTCATCGGGAGGTCTTTTTATTTTTTTATGTCATTTGCATATCGTTTGCAGAATTGAGGAGTTTTGCTAATTTTCAAATCACCCGTCTTGCTTGTGCTAAATATTAGATTTAAAGTCCTTATAGTCAACAATGTCGGGATTGCAAATCCCTCCAACGGCTGTGTGCATTTCGCAAAGTACAGGGGGCGTTAGCCCTCTAATCTTCGTAGATATATAAATTCATATACCACGTAGGGGCGTAGCCCTGATCTCTCGATATTTTCATACCATTCAAAAGATATTCTGAGTCGAAATGCACACCAGCCTACGCTTCGAAGCTGAAAGCTTCCCTTTATTTTAGGTCTCCCGAGAATCGGGGAACCAGGACACGCTATATTTTATTCGTTATGCTTGCGCCAAGGGGGGGGCAATACTAGCTTCAATATGTTGAGTATACAAGCAACTTAACATTGGAAGCTAATTGTTGGACACTGTTATTTAGTCAAATAATGTTTTCTTTTTGTTCTCTTCCACTAAACGTTTTCCATCTTCAACCATATACATGCTTTGGCATTGGCTGCAATATAAGTAGTATTCATAATAATACTTTTGCCCTTCCTTTATCTTAGTTTTAGGCGGAAAGCGTTTAATTACAGGAATATCACATTTTCTACATAAATCACCTTCTTTTTGAACTCTTGGTTTATTATTATTCTTTTTTTCGGCAATCTCGTTTCGGATTTCTTCATCCAGAGTATACCCCTTGTCTTCTTTAAGATTATTACTTTTTAATGCTAGAGTAGCAAGTTCATCACAGCGTTCATTTTCAGAATGTCCATTATGCCCTTTGATCCAACAAAAGGTTACTTTGTGTTTTTCTACTTGTTTTAAAAGCTTTTCCCACAAGTCTGGATTTACGGCTTTTTCCTTTTTATTTCTCTTCCAGTTATTCTCTTGCCATCTTTTAGCCCAACCTTTTTCTATTCCGTTAATTACATATTTTGAATCTGTGTAAACAGTAACTTCGGATTCTGTTTTTAGTTTTTCTAAACCAATTATTACACCAAGTAACTCCATCCTATTATTTGTTGTCATGAAGTATCCTTCTGAAAATTCTTTTCTTACATTGCCCCATGATAGAATTAAACCAAAACCACCTCTTCCTGGATTGGGTTCTGCTCCTCCATCAGAGTATAGTTTAATTTTAGGTGTACTTTCTCTCCAGTTTTCCATTTTTTACTAGGTGTTTTTTTTAAAATAGTGCCCAACAATTATACACACGCAATATTCCGTATAACTTTCATTTCTAAGCAGACAACTTCTATTCCTTTTATCAAAGCAATAAACTAGACATCTTATTGCAACCTAAAACTTACGTTTATCTTTACCCCACATGAGTTTTTCACGCAAAGTGGAATAGTAATCTTGAGTTTTATCTTTTACTACTTTGAGGGTGTAGGGCGATTTTTTTATGATAAGTCGTTCGCCGGTATTAACCACTTCGGAACGCGAATCGATAGATGCCATATAATTGTCGGCTCTACTTTCTACTTCTATCGTTAGTGTGACGTCGTCTTTAATGATTAAAGGACGCACCGTTAAGCTATGCGGAGAAATAGGGGTAACGACTAGGCAATGATTGTCTGGTGCCACGATGGGGCCTCCTGATGCCATAGAGTAGGCAGTAGAACCTGTAGGGGTGGATATGATAAGGCCGTCAGCCCAATAATTATTAATAAAATGACCATCGGCGTACAACTTTACCATTAATAATGACGAGGTGTCGCGACGCAAAATACTTATTTCGTTAACTGCAAGATTCGCATTTTTAAAATAATCATTCGTGGAGTCTAGTTGTAACAAAGAACGTTCTTCTAATAAGCAATCGCAGACTACATATTTATCCAGCGTCTGAAGCATTTCATCCGATGAGATATCTGCTAAAAAACCTAGACGTCCTGTATTTACACCTAATACCGGCACATTGAAGGGCGCTACCATACGCGATAAACGTATAAAGGTGCCATCGCCCCCAAGGCTAATGGCTAATTCGACAGGCGAGAAGTCATGGGTTTTGTCATAGATGGTACATCCTGGAAAACGGGACGTGTCCTCTTCAAGTAAGAATTTATGTATCCATAATTGGTGTTTATTGCTTTTGCAATAAGTCACTAAGGTTTGGAGTGTCGCTAGTGTTTTTTCTCCAGGGCGTCCAAATACAGCAAATATCATAGAATGTGGTGTTTGTTCAGTTAACAAGCTCGGGGCAAGTCCACGAGGCATTTAGTTGAAAAATATTATACGCAGCAAGCTACGGAGAATTAAATCCACCATGTGGAATTAAAAATTCCAATCTAAAGTATCTAAATAATGCTTTTCGATACCTAGTAATTGTCTGAGTTGTTCTGCTTCTTTTAACTTATCGGCATTGAATACTAAACCTTTTTCAGGTTTAGAAGCTGTGATAATTAAGTTTTTAGGTGTGTGTTCGGTCGCTATAAATTCAAAGACCTGTGTTTTGTAACCATAAGCTTCCAAGTACAAGGCACGAATAGCATCGGTCACTATTTCAGCTTGGCGTTCTTTTAATATACCGTGGCGTGTGATGGCTGATAAAGCATTTTCTTTGGCTATCTCATGACGGATTTGCTTGTGACAACATGGCGAACAGATGATTAATTTAGCATCTGCTTTAATGCCACGATAAATAGCGTCGTCCGTAGCGGTGTTGCACGCATGCAAGGCAATGAGAACATCCACAGGAGGCAAGGTGACCTTTGCTATTTCTCCTGTAATAAATTCAAAACCTTTATAATCTATTTCTTGCGCCAAGACGTTGGTATCTTTGACCAACTGATCACGCATTTCTACGCCAATCATCTTGGTGTCAATCTTTAGCGTGTTTTGCATATAGTCATAGAGTGCAAAAGTCAAATAACCTTTTCCCGCACCCATATCTACTACTGTAAGGGCTTTCTGTGATTTGATATCATGCAGTGCACCGTCCACAATCTCAATATATTTATTGATTTGTCGGTATTTATCCTGCATATCTTTTTTTACCTTACCATCTTTACTGGTTACGCCTAATCTAAAAAGATAAGGGTTGTTTTGTGTCGTAATCAAACGTTTTTTTTCTTTATCATGGCTTAAGGTAGCCCCTGTAAGAAAGCTGGGTTTTTTCACCGTTAATTTAGCTTTACCCGATGTGGTATAATGCGCATCTTCTTGTGTGGTAAAAAGCAAAG
This sequence comes from Bacteroidales bacterium, assembly GCA_965662645.1. Lineage (GTDB taxonomy): Bacteria > Bacteroidota > Bacteroidia > Bacteroidales > UBA5342 > UBA5342. The sequence goes on along the minus strand of CBFIII010000022.1, from coordinate 39,203 downwards.
CTTGTTGCAATTGTTCATCCATTAATTGAATGATTTCGGCAAGCGCTTCTTCAGGTAAGTAGTTTTTCGTCACATCTTTAGTAGGATGACGATACACAAAAGACAAATGAAAACCTTTTTTTAACATGACGGGTTTTATCAACACCTTTTGAAGATCTTGCTGTTTGTCTTTTTTATCACTTAACGTGATTTTTATTAATGTCTGATCTTGAAAACTAGTGTTTAAAAGAGCTGTAAATTCAGTATTCATCTTGTTTTATTCTATATATATACGTTTGACTCTTTGTGAAATAGACGTTAAAACCTCATAGGCAATAGTGCCCATTTGTTCCGCCATCACAGCAGGAGAGAGCGCCTCACCTATAAGTATTACATCGTCACCTTCTTGTACGTTTAATCCTGTAATATCCACCATACAAAGGTCCATGCATATATTGCCAATGTAAGGTGCTTTTTGTCCATTAATGATCACATAACCGTGACCATTGCCCAAGGAACGACGTATGCCGTCAGCATAACCAATGGGTAGGGTAGCTATAGAGGACGTGCGTTTTAATATGCCTTTACGACCATAACCCACGGTTTCATTTTTCGGTACTTGATGAATTTGTGTTACCGCCGTTTTTAGTGTGATGATCTGTTGTAAAGTGTTTTGGTTGGCACTAAGGCCATACATTCCTATCCCCAATCTGATCATATTATTCTGATGAGATGCAAAGCGTTCACAGCCTGCTGTGTTAAGGATGTGTTTTATTAAAGTATAAGATAAGCCCTCTTCCATCTGAGCTGCTATCGTTTCAAATAAGTCGATTTGCTGCTGTGTAAAATCATCCCAAGAGGGTTCGTCAGCTGCTGCTAAATGTGAATATACCGAGTTGACTTTCAGTGCTGTCTGGCTCTTAAATGTATCAATAAGTCGTGGGGTATCCGCAAGCTGAAAACCTAAGCGGTGCATGCCGGTATCAAATTTCAGATGAACAGGATAAGCTTTCGTCTTTTTCTTTTGAGCTATGCGAATAAAATTGTCTAATTCGCTAAAGCTATAGATCGTAGGTTCTAACTGATAACGTATCATGGCTTCAAAGCTATTCCGCTCAGGAGTCATCACAATGATAGGTAAAGAAAGACCATGGTTACGCAGATCGATGCCTTCGTCAGCTACGGCTACGGCCAAATAATCAGCCCCTTGCTGTTGTAATACGCGCGCTATTTCGAGGTAACCACTGCCATAAGCAAAAGCTTTCACCATGCCCATTATCTTGGTTTCGGGTTTCAGTAACGACTTAAAGAAATTAATATTCTCGCGTAAACCCGCCATGTCGATTTCCATCACGGTGCGATGTCTTTTGGCTTCTATATGACGAATGATACTCTCAAATTCAAACGAACGCGCGCCTTTAAAAAGGATGGCTTCTTGCGAAAAAGAAGACGTATCTAAGTGTTCTAAAAAGTCTGCCGTAGAAGCATAAAAAGTCTGATCTGCAATAGAAAAAACATCTTTAAACGCACTCAATTGAGACCCTATGGCAATTAATTTATCTATTTTTTTATGGTGTAATAAAGCCGCAATTTCACGATACAACAGCACGGCATCTACACCTGTTTGTTCTATGTCAGAGAGAAAAACGGTTTGTGTTTGTCCTTTAGCTTTCGCTAATTGAGTCAAAGCATCTAAAGCAATACCCAAAGATAAAACATCACTATTATAAGCATCATTAATGAGGTTACAGCCATTAATACCTTGCAATTGTTCTAGGCGCATAGAAATAGATTCCATCTTACTCAGATCAATATTCTCTGGTGCATAATTGAGATGTAAAGCGGTAACCAGACAATGACAAATGTTTTCAATAGAGGCGGCATCAGAAAAAGGAAAGAAATAAGACGCTATGGAAGTCTTTCCCTGAAAGATACTCAGCACTTGTTTATGGCTATGGTAGTTGATGTAGTAATTCGCCTTTTTATCGGTCATTGACCAAGTGACGAGATTTTTTTTAGGGTGCTCTTGTTTTATTAATTCATCAACTAAAGCATCATCTTTACAATAAATAAGGGTAGAGCACGATGCAAATAACTTGATTTTTTCAAGTGCTTTCTCTTGAAGATCTTTGAAATTCTCTTGATGAGTTTGTCCTAAATTAGTGAAAATACCGATCTCAGGTTGAATGATAGTGGCCAAATTTTGCATCTCTTGCGGCATAGATATGCCTGCTTCAATAATCGCATATTGACTTTGCAGTGGTATTTCCCAAAGGGATAAGGGAACACCTATCTGAGAATTATAACTCTTAGGTGAACGGTAACAATAGTTTTCTTTATTTAAAAGCTGGAATAACCATTCTTTTACCACTGTTTTGCCATTACTCCCTGTAATAGCAATGGTCTTTCCTTGATATTGGCTTCGGTGATAAGCAGCTAGCTTCTGTAGAAAGTTCAAAGGACTTTTACAATATATAAAGTTAGCCTTCAACTTACTCTGGAAAGAGCTTGGTACTACAAAATAACGTACGCCTTTAGCATATAATTCTTTGACATAATCACAGCCATGGCGCCCACGTCCCTCAAGACAGAAAAAAAGGGTAGAGGAGGCTTCGTGTAAGTTTCTGCTATCGGTGAGTAGATACTTTATTTCAGAAAAGTCGATGTGTGGTGCTTTGTCTTTCATTGCTTTGGTTCTAAACCGTTCTTCAGACGAGGTGATAATGACATCACTTATCCTTCTCTTTATGAAAAGGAAATATTTCTTTGATCTGTGGCTCTTAAGTTGTTTTTATCGTTAATAAAAACAAGAAATAAGGAGCACAAAAAGAGAGAAATAACGTCTTTAAATTTTTTTTTATCGAAGGTCAAAGTTACAACAAAAGGAAGACAAAAAAAACGGGTTGAATGACTTCAACCCGTTTTTTGATAGGACTAATCGTTTTCTTTTCGATCCTCTAGTGAGATATAATGCATCTCACAACTGGCAACATTTTTATATGCTGGTCGTATAATTCTCCTAGAACTAAAAGTGACCTCTTCGAGACGATGAGCCGCCCACCCCGCCATGCGACTGATCGCAAAGATAGGAGTGAAGAGTTCTTGAGGTATATCAATAGCCTCATAAACAAATCCAGAATAGAAATCGACATTTGCTGAGATGGTTTTCTTAGACCCTTTTAACTCTTCGAAAGCCAAAGGAGCTAAACGTTCTACACGTTCATAAAGGTCGTATTCTTTTTCAAGTCCTTTTTCTTTGGCTAATGAAGCTGCTCTAGCTTTAAGCAAGACAGCACGAGGATCGGACAAGGTATAGATGGCATGACCTAAACCATATATCTTTCCAGATTGATCAAATGCTTTAGCATCAAGGATGTCTTTGAGATAATCTTTGACTTCATTGTCATCATCCCAATTCTTGATATTCTTTTTGAAATCCTGCATCATTTGCAGTACTTTTAGGTTAGCACCACCATGCAAACGTCCTTTTAATGAGCCAATAGCCGCAGCTGTAGCCGAATAGGTATCGGTCATGGCTGATGATACCAAACGCATAGTGAACGTTGAATTATTACCTCCACCGTGCTCCGCATGCAAGACCATAGCCAAATCAAGAATCTCAGCTTCTAAAGGCGTAAACGTACCCTTAAGCATATACAGGAAGTTCTCTGCTGTACTTAGTTCTGGTTTAGGATGTCTTATGCTTAGTGTTTTACGATAATACTTGTGCATCATGCCGTGGTAAGAATAGACCACGATAGTTGGTAACTTAGCAATCAATTTTAAGGACTGGTTCAGTAAGTTTTCTTGGCTATATTCTTCGGCTGTTTCGTCTAAAGTATATAAGGTTAAGACCGAACGAGAAAGCATATTCATCATGTCTTTCCCTTTAAGAGCCATTAAAGTATTGGTGAATTTATCATCCAAATCTCTATTTTCGGCTAAAAATTGTGAAAACTTACCCAGTTGGTCTTTTGTTGGTAATTTGCTTGTTAAGAGCAAGAAAGCGATTTCGTCAAAACCATGAAATTTTTCCTCTTGAAAACCCTTCACCAGTTGATTAACGGAATATCCGCGATAACGCAAATTACCTTCTACAGGTATTAATTTTTCGTCTTTAACGATATATCCTTGTACATCGCCCACTTTGGTAAGACCCACTAAGACTCCAGAACCATCCGGGTTACGAAGTCCTCTTTTTACATTGTACTGATCAAATAATCCTTTGTCAATCTGACAAGCATCATTGGTATAGTTTGAAATGCATTTTATAAATTTATTCATAAGTTTGATTTTTTAAGATTTTAGATGAAAAAATGAAACCTGCCTATTGGTAGGTGTTTTTAAGTTATTCTTTAATTCTAAATGAATATTTTAGTATTCAGTATAAAACGTCATAAAGCTTAATTCATTTTTATAATTAGGAAATAAGACATGTATTGCTTCATCTTATTTAACCTTTCATTCATCGTGTTAAAGATTTTTTATTAACGCATCTCCAAACTCTGAAGAGCTTAATTTTGTAGCATCTTCCATGAAATTATAAAAGTCTAAAGTTACGGTTTTATTTATAATCGTCTTTTCCATGGCGTTGCGGATAAGATCAGCAGCTTCGGTCCAGCCCATATAGTCGAGCATCATAGCGCCCGACAAGATGATAGAACCCGGATTGGCGATGTTCTTCCCTGCAATATCAGGAGCGGTGCCGTGTGTGGCTTCAAAGATAGCATAACCACTGTTGTAGTTGATGTTACCACCAGGAGCAATGCCAATGCCACCCACCATAGCAGCTAGGGAATCAGAAATATAATCGCCATTGAGATTCAATGTGGCAATAACCGAATGATGTTCTGGATGTAGTAATATGTCTTGTAAGAAAGCATCTGCAATGAAGTCTTTCACTAAGAGTTTCCCATCGTTTAACGCTTTTTGCTTAACGTCATTTGCTGCGTCTTCGCCTTGTTCTTCTTTTATAGCTTGCCATTGTTGCATTGTAAATACGTCGTCGCCAAACTCACGTTCTGCTAAGGCATATCCCCAATTTTTAAAAGCACCTTCAGTGAATTTCATGATGTTTCCTTTATGAACCAAAGTCACAGAGGGTAATTTGTGCTGTAATGCATAAGTTATAGCTGCCCGTATTAAACGCTCAGAACCATCTTTACTGACAGGTTTTACACCAAAAGAAGATGATTTCGGAAAACGTACTTTAGTGACACCCATTTTTTTCAATAGGAACTTACGGAATTTTTTATTCTCTTTTGTTCCATTCATAAATTCAATGCCCGCATAGATGTCTTCGGTGTTCTCTCTAAAGATATGCATATCCACTTTTTCGGGATGTTTGACGGGGGAGGGTGAACCTTGATAATAACGCACAGGACGTAAACAAGTGTAGAGATCTAACTGTTGGCGCAAAGCCACATTAAGAGATCGCATACCACCACCCACGGGAGTCATCAAAGGACCTTTGATACCCACGAGATATTTTTTAAATGCTTCTAACGTTGCTTCGGGCAGACTCTCACCCGTTTCTTTAAAAGCGACCTGACCTGCTAAAAGCTCTTTCCATTTGATGCTTTTCTCTTGATCATAAGCTTTGGCTACTGCGGCATCAATAACTGCTTTTGCAGGTTCCCAGATGTCAGCACCTATACCATCTCCCTTGATGTAAGGAATAGTTGGCGTATTAGGTACTTGTAAGATGCCGTCTTTTATTGTTATCTTCATATCTTATTTTTTTTTTATTCTAAATTGAGAAAAATGTGTGATTTGTAAATGACACATTAATCGTTTCAGTAACTTCCCTCTTCTAAATAATAAACAGTATAACTTATCGTGTTTATTTCTGAAGTCTATCGTTTACCGAAAATCTTCTTTTCCCCGTTGCTTAAAGTTCTTTAATCAAATTAAGCGCACTACCAGCTCTAAACCAGTCTATCTGTGTTTCATTATAAGTATGGTTCACTGTTATTGTATGGTCAGTGCCATCTTCATGATGAATAACTAAAGTTAATGCTTTGTTGGGCTGAAACTCTTTAAGACCTAATAAATCGAAATAATCATCTTCTTTAATTAAATCATAATCGGCTTTATTATCGAACGTCAAACCAAGCATTCCTTGTTTCTTAAGGTTTGTTTCGTGAATACGAGCAAATGATTTTACAAGGACTACTTTTACACCCAAATGACGGGGTTCCATCGCTGCATGTTCGCGTGATGAGCCTTCTCCGTAATTTTCATCGCCCACAATGATCATGCCTTTGCCTTTTGCTTTGCACTCACGAGCTAATGCGGGTACTGTTTTACCTTCTACATTATTTGTTTTACCATTAAAAGCATTAACGGCTCCAATGAGTAAGTTGTCGGAGATATGATCTAGATGACCACGGTACTTTAACCACGGTCCAGCCATACTAATATGATCCGTGGTGCATTTTCCTTTAGCTTTAATTAATAACTTAAGACCAACAAAATTATCACCATTCCATGGCGTAAAAGACGCTAAGAGTTGCAATCTGTCGCTATCAGGATTGACTTTTATTTTTACATTTTTACAAGAAGGAGATACATAACCAGGGTCTTTTACTTCAAAACCATGGCTTGGCAATTCTTCTCCTACAGGAGCATCGAGCATTACTTTATTTCCTTCTTTATTCACTAAACTATCCGTCATGGGATTAAAACTCAACGAACCAGCAATGGTAAAAGCGGTGACCAATTCAGGTGAAGCTACAAAACCATGCGTATTAGGGTTGCCATCATTACGTTTTGCAAAATTTCGATTAAAAGACGTGATGATGCTATTTTTACGTTGGTTATCATCGGTATGGCGTTTCCATTGACCTATACACGGTCCGCAAGCATTGGCCATAACCAAACCACCAATATTTTTAAAGTCATCTAATAAACCATCACGCTCGGTAGTATAACGCACTTGTTCCGAACCAGGCGTAATGATATATTCGGCTTTGACCTCCAGATGTTTTTCTTTGGCCTGACGGGCAACAGAAGCTGCACGGGTCAGATCTTCATAAGATGAGTTGGTACAAGAACCTATTAAGCCTACTTCTAACTTCTCAGGATAATCGTTTTCTTTGATGTATTTAGCGAAAGCTGAAAGCGGTGTAGCCGCATCCGGAGTAAAAGGACCATTCACATAAGGTTCCATCTCACTGAGGTTTATCTCTAACACTTGATCGTAATATTTTTCAGGATGAGCGAGTACTTCAGGATCTGACTGTAACTCGTTTTTTACTTCATCAGCCATTTGTGCAACCTCACTACGTCCTGTAGCACGGAGGTATTCGCCTATTTTATTGTCATAAGGAAATAGGGAAGTGGTGGCTCCAATTTCGGCGCCCATATTACAAATGGTGGCTTTTCCAGTAGCTGATAACGATTCTGCACCTTCGCCAAAATATTCTACGATAGCATCCGTACCCCCTTTTACGGTGAGGAGTCCTGCTACTTTTAGAATGATATCTTTGGATGATACCCAACCATTCAGATGACCTGTGAGTTTGATACCTATCAATCGGGGCATTTTAAGCTCCCAAGGCATGTCCACCATCACATCCACAGCATCAGCACCACCTACGCCAATAGCGACCATTCCTAGTCCGCCAGCATTCACGGTGTGCGAGTCGGTACCTATCATCATTCCGCCAGGGAAAGCATAATTTTCTAATAAGACTTGATGTATGATGCCTGCACCTGGTTTCCAAAAGCCAATGCCATATTTAGAAGAGACAGAAGCTAGGAAATCATAGACTTCTTTATTCGATTTTTGAGCCACAGATAAATCATCATCTGCTCCTGTATTGGCTAGGATTAAATGATCACAATGTACTGTGGAAGGTACGGCCGTTTTCTTTTTGCCCGAATTAATAAATTGCAACAAAGCCATCTGTGCTGTGGCATCCTGCATCGCTACTCTATCCGGATTGAAAAGTACATAATCACCGCCTCGGCGATAGGCTTTTTTCTCTGCTTCACCTGCAAGATGGGCATATAAGATTTTTTCACTTAAGGTCAAGGGATGACCCACTTCACGACGTGCATTTACTACCTTTTCTTTGTAGCCGTGGTAAAATGATTGTATCACATCTAAATCAAAAATCATACTCTTATCTATTAATTATTAATATTTTATATATCTTATTTAGAATAAAAGTCCTAAACTTTGCCAGTTAATAGGAAGCATTTATTGTTACCTGCCTGTATTGTTTTTCAACAACTGTAAATTCCTGTATCAGGCTCATTTTTAAAAGTTATCCTAAGCTTTGCACTGAGCAAAAGCAAAGTGTTTAAACTTAAAGTGCAGTCATTAAATAATTCAAAAACAAGACATTTAATCCCATATTGTGGGTTTTATTTCCCGCAGCTTACAGTTAAGTTTACTAAATAATTAATAAAGGTAATGAATTGTTTATTCATTAGTTATTATTGCTTTTTTGAAAGTGACAAAAATCACCACTATTGATGAGTTTTAGCGAAAATTGATATTCTAAGTCTGTTCACCTTGTTCTTCTTTTTGTTTAGCTCTGCACGCTATGCGTTTTCTTATTTTATTAGTATTCGAAACACTATTCAAATACCGTTTTATTATTTCTTTTAGATGATTACGAAAGCAGATAACTAATTTTTTTTAAAATTGTTATCTATTGTCGCTATTCCTTTTTTGCACCCCTAACCCCTAAAGGGGAACTGCTTCACCGCGTATATGATCCCTATAGGGAATATAAGGATGAGCGAGGGGAAGTCTTGGATTGTAAACCATTTCAATCCGACTTTCAGAAGGCGTACTGATTGATGCCCTCTTCTGATTGGTTCATGAGTCTTCGCTATTCATTTCTTTTTTGGATGCCTTATTATCGAGTCGTATGCCAATGGTAAGACCAACTATCATCCCTAATGTGATTCCAATACCCAAGTCGAAATCTAAAACCGAACTAGTAAATCCAGCCAATACGCCTATGCCTAACACCAAGATCAAACTGCGATAACGATTTTTTGGTTTTAAGTCTAACTCTGGCTCCAGCATTTTCAATATGCTATCTTGCGTCTTTTTGAGGTGTTCCAATAGTTCTTTATCTGAATCCAAAAATGTATTCAGTGCTATTATTTCTTTATTAATAGAAGTTATAATGGGAGAGGGCAGTTCTTTTTCCTGGACTTCATTGATCATCTGTTCAAATGAATCATATTGAGCAGCTAATGGAGTACCTTGTTCTACATCTGGCCTTCTCGTAGTATCTGTGATTTTCATTATTGTTGATCTGCTTGGTAATAAATGGCTTTGTACTGTGCTATTGTTGGGATATTCCTGATTGTGGTAATGTGGAATAGGGTGAGCTGTCGGAAAACTTATCGGTTGAGTACGCTAACGCGAATGCGTTGGACTTGTCGGACATCATTTTTCAATTGCCTAGAAGTGGGGGCATTAAAACTGTTTTGAAAACAGTTAAGAGTAGTAGTTGTTGATCTATCTTTCATCTCTAATTAAGCCATTTAACTCACGTTATTGACCATTGGTGTTAAAACTATTGTTTTACCTTGCTTGCTATTTCCAAGAGGAAGTCTTAGTCAAAGTTTAGGAACTCAGATTAGGGGTTGGAAAACTTATTAAGGCTTGAGGACCTTGTTTTTAAGCAATTGATATCTTAGTACTTCAGATATCGTTGACAAAGGTAAAGAATCCGTAATTTTAATGCAAGAATGAAAGGCATTATCTTTTGAGAAAGGATAATAATAAAGGGGGAATTATTGTTATACATAAAACATTATACACGTAGAGACGCACAGTGGTGCGTCTCTACAGGTAGGTATAACAAATAAAAATAATAGTAGATGTTCTACTTAATTGGCATTTGCTTCTTTATGATTTAACTTTTCAATTATGGAGTGTGCAGCTGTTTTGCCAGCACCCATAGCTAAAATAACAGTAGCTGCACCAGTTACCACATCGCCTCCAGCATAAACATTGTCCTTGCTCGTTTCCAAAGTTTCTTGGTTCACTATTATGCCACCCCAACTAGCAAAGTCGAGTCCTTTGGTTGTTTTTGTTATAAGTGGGTTCGGTGATTGACCAATGGCAATAACGATTTTATCAATGTCGAGGGTGAAGTTAGATCCTTCAATGGGTTTAGGGCGTCGGCGTCCTGAAGCATCAGGTTCTCCTAATTCCATCATTTCGTTTTCCACAGAAGTGACCCAGCCGTCTTTTCCATTTATTCTTAAAGGATTAGATAACAACCTAAAATCAACACCTTCTTCTTTGGCATGGTGTAGTTCTTCTAATCGTGCAGGCAGTTCTTCTTCGCTGCGACGGTAGATGATATAAACTTTTTTAGCACCCAATCGCAAAGCAGTACGGCACGAGTCCATAGCTACATTACCTCCACCTACTACAGCAACGACGTCGCCTTTGTTTACGGGACTAGGTGTTTCGCTTCTATAAGCTTCCATTAGGTTTACACGCGTTAAAAACTCGTTGGCCGAATAAACGCCATTAAGGTTTTCGCCATCGATATTCATAAAACGGGGAAGACCTGCTCCGGTAGAAATGAAGATGGCTTCGTAACCATCCGTTTTTAAGTCATCAACAGTAAGAGAGCGTCCGATAATCACGTTTTTCTCTATGGTAACCCCCATTTGTTTTAAGCCCTCAATTTCGTAGCGCACAATGTCTTTAGGCAAACGAAATGCTGGAATGCCATACATTAAAACACCACCTGGTGTATGTAAAGCTTCAAAAATAGTGACTTCACAACCATCTTTGGCTAATTCGCCTGCACAAGCAATACCGGCAGGACCAGCACCAATTACGGCTACTTTTCTGTGGTTCTTTTTTATTTCAACATTTTCGGTAAAATCATGAGTGCGTGCATAATCGGCAACAAAACGTTCCAAGCGTCCAATGGCCACAGGCTCTCCTTTAATACCTCTTACACATAATGCCTCACATTGGCTTTCTTGAGGACAAACTCTTCCACAAACAGCAGGTAAGCTGTTGTATTTTTTAAGTATAAGGAAGGCCTTTTCAAAATTACCTTCAGCTACTTGTCTTATAAATTCAGGGATGCGCACATTCACGGGGCATCCTTCTATACATTTAGGTTTTTTACACTGAATACAACGTTTAGCTTCGTTGATAGCTTCTTCATCATTGTATCCTATGGCTACTTCCTCAAAATTCTTATTACGTTCCAATGGTGGTAATTCACGCATTGGGGTTTTTTCTAATTGTTTATTAAAGGAATAAGCGGGTTTAGACTTGATACCTATATTACACTTATGCTTAGCCTCCTGATCTTTATACACACCTTGTCGTTGCGATAGTCCTTTAAAGTCCACATCATAACCGTTAAAGTCGGGGCCATCTACACACGCAAATTTTGTTTCGCCTGCAATAGAAACACGACAACCTCCACACATTCCAGTACCATCCACCATCAGTGGGTTAAGTGAAACTGAAATAGGAAATCCGTAAGGACGCACCACATCGACCACCGCACTCATCATAGGAACTGGCCCTATACAGATTACTTCGTCGTATTGTTTGCCTTCATCAAAGAGTCGTTGAGCCACAGTGGTTACAAAACCTTTGGTGCCCATGCTACCATCATCGGTAGCCACATAGAAGTTAGTGGTGATGGCTTTAAATTCGTCTTGTAGTATTACAAAATCAGCATTTCTACCACCAAGAATAACATCTATCTCAGCATGATTTTCTTCAAAATGTTTCTTTATCTGGGGATATAATGGAGCAGCTCCTACGCCACCTCCAATACCCAATACACGTTTGGGTTTATGATCTATGCAAGGCTGACCGAGGGGACCCGCCACATCGCTAATAAAATCGCCTACTTGTTTCTTTTGTAACAGTTGTGTGGAATAACCCACCACTTGGTAGATCAATTTGATTGTTTTTTCCTTTCTGTCATAATCAGCAATAGTTAGTGGAATACGCTCTCCACCTTCCTCTACTATGATGATAACAAATTGACCCGGCTCACACTTTCTTGAAACAAATGGTGCTTCCACTATTATTTCTTCTACTGCTTCATTCAGTATTCGTTTACTAACAATTTTATGCATTGAGATGTGTTTGTTTTCAAAAATTAAAAATGCGAATTTAATCAAACTATCACGATTGCCTGTGAGTTTTTTCTAGAATGTTAAATATTTTTTTTAGTACAAGGAATGCTGAGAGGAGGATTCTGCAGTCTAATTTTTACATTCACAACTTATTGAGGGATTTTATATGCTGTGATTTTCGTGTCAATCCAATGCCGTTATTATTTATTAACGGGGTTAATGCTTGCTTCTTTGTAGTAAAGGGTTGATGACTTTCGAAATAGAGATTGAAAATAATGTTTCTTTTGGGTTAGAATGTGTTGTTATGATTGTTTTAGTCGTTTGAATACTAGAGAGTTCTTGTTTTTTTTGGGGGAAACGACGGGGGCGATTGTTGAAACAAGCAACCCAACATGGGGAGTTCATGTTTTTTTTATCTTTTTATTGCGGCTATCATTATTGGGATGATTACAGCTAATGCGGTTCTAAATGTAATTTGTCTTGCTTGTTTAAAAACAAATAGACCACCTAATATAAGTATTTCATTAAGTGTGCTTGATTTTATTTCTCCATGATATTCTTAACCTGAATATTTAATATCTAAACCTTCTGAATTCGTAATGCTCCAGCGTGTACTTAATAAATTTTCATATTTCCAAATAGACGCTTTTTTGTCAATTACTATTGAAGCTTCTTTCCGCAAATTACTATAGCTTATCTTTCCAATAACTTCATCTTCTAATGTGTCAATAATTGTTATTCCTTCGTTGAAAATTCCTTTTGATTTAAAAGTGTATTCTCTTCCATTTATTTCACCACTTGAGCTTTGAGAAAAAGGAGAGTGATCAAGTTTTCCAATCTGCTGATTATTCTGATAGATGTTTGAAGTCTTAGAAAAGAACTCTTTCTTCCAATTTAGATGCGTTTGCATAATGATTACTTATATTAATGATGTATTCCGTTAATACTGTTCACTCACGCTTGCTTATTTTGGTATTAGCGATCAAGTTAGCATAATTGTTCAACACCAACTCCAATGTGTTGAGCAGGCCTTTGTGTTGATCACTAGTAGAAGTAAGTAATTTAACATGGGGAGTTAATTGTTAGCGGATAGCAATAATTCTTTTATATTAAATTCTGTTCACGGTAATACTTCTAAATGTATTCTAACAAATCTGCTTTTGAATATTTATATTGATGGGTTTAATTCTCCGTAGTTATGTTACGCATAATAAAATGTTCTTTTAACTAATACCTCCCAGGTTTGTCCCGAGTTTATTGACTTAAGGAAATCCTACAATAATGTAGGAAATGGTTGGTTTTTAGTTCATTTATGTATGATTTTTGCGTTGTCTTTATTGTTAAGTTAACTGATATACAGCAGAATGTCATTTTTGGCAAGGCTATTGTGTAGCTTATGATCGAGAGATTTTTTATGAGGAGTCATGGTATGTATTTCTTATATGAACCTTGTATGTAGAACTATTTAAATACTAAAGCGATGAAGATTTTATTTCCAGTAGTAGATAATGATAAGAATAAAGAAGTATTAGCTTCAGGTTTTTTTGAAACAAAGAATGTCTGTGTGTTCGATTCAGATACCCTGCAATGTCAACATCTGAATATTGATGAGCTTGGCAGTAGTATGAGGAATCTTCCTATGGCTTTGAAAGAATTGAATATTAATTCAATAATAAGCACTAAAATACGTCCATTGGCTTTGCAGATATTGATGCGTTGTGGTTTAGATATTTATAAGGCTAAGGGGACTGATGTTGAGGAAAATCTGGGGTTGTTTCAAGGAGGTTTCTTGACTAAATATTCAATTGAGTCTTCTCGTGAGTTATTAGCTTGTAATGGAACGTGTAGTTCATGTTCTTCTACTTCATGCAGTTAAAAAGATAGCGCTATGTCTATAGGAAAAGCAATGCAATTTGTAAAGGATGCCAGTGTTGATGCAGAATTTAGAAAATCATGTATCGACTTTAAAACGAAAGATGAACTTTTTTCATTTCATGAATTTGATGCTCTTGAGTTTGATGATGCTATTAATATGCAACTAGTAAAGTGTCAGAGTTACGTAGAGGCAGAGACTTATCAGCAGTTACGTCTTTGGTTTGCCGTTTTGTAATTTGAAAATTCCGATAATGTGAGATGAGTCTTTTTGTAAGGCATTTGATGAAGAAAATTTCACTTTTAATAGAAAAACGATATTATGAATTTTAGAGATTTAGAAGCTGTACGACAAATATTATTAGCTGCAACGGGACTGGAGGTTTCGTATGCTTATGATGATTTGGTGTTTCCAGAAGAGACGGTGTTTATGATTCAGTTCGATGATGTGAATTTGAATAATATATACATTTACTTTCAGGAGGATTTGGAGACATTTGCTCGTGAAAATGTGATTAAACAAATAGAAAAGGAATGTATAAAAAAGAAATGTACTTTAACATACAAAGGTACTTATGTCTTAGATTTTAAAGGTGAGAATATGGATATAAAATTTAAAGAAGTGAGTTGAAAATATAATTAATCTTTGTCAGATTATTGAATAGAGGGACCCAAACGAAGAGCCGTGGTCTCTCTATGAAATTAGCCTCATTTGTGTTTAATGAAAACGCAGATGAGGCTTTATTTTGTGTTATCTTACTCCTTAATTGTGGGCTTATGCTTAAGCTACGGATGCACTGATGTTTTTCCCTTTTGTTTGTACTCGTGGGTTGACGCTTGTTGTTAAAGGCCACGGATGCACGGATTTGTTTTCTTCGTTTGTAGTTGTGTAGCTGTTGCTTGTTGTTGAAAGTTACGGATGCATGTGTTTCGGTTTCTTAGTATGCCGTTAGAGTGTAATAATTAATGTTGTTTTCGTCTTTTATTGTCCTTGTTTATTCTCCCGATTGTCTCCAACATATTCGTAAATACCTACCTCTTTTCCTACATAAATGTTGTGGAATTTTGACTTTTTAAAAAGATGCTTTTTTCTTTAATATAAATATAATTGGTTGATAATTATTGTTTTTACTATTGTTTTTGTGGCTGTTGTTTAAGCTTTTTTCTGTCGTGGCACATCTCGTGATATAAGTATGGCAACAATGAAAAATACAAATTATTTTAATCTATTTAAATATCTAATATTATGAGAAAAATTGCAATCTACGGAAAAGGTGGAATCGGTAAATCTACCACAACACAAAACACAGTAGCTGGATTAGCAGCAATGGGAAAAAATATTATGGTCGTTGGATGTGATCCTAAAGCGGATTCAACACGCCTTTTGCTTGGTGGCTTGGCTCAGAAAACGGTATTGGATACTCTTCGTGAAGAGGGTGAGGAAATTGACTTGGATGATATCATCAAAACAGGATATGGCAATACACGATGTGTAGAATCAGGAGGTCCTGAACCAGGTGTAGGATGTGCTGGTCGTGGTATCATTACTTCTATTAACTTGTTAGAGCAATTGGGTGCTTGGGATACTGAAACGCCAATTGATTATACCTTTTATGATGTATTAGGTGATGTAGTATGTGGTGGTTTTGCGATGCCTATTCGTGATGGAAAAGCAGAAGAAATTTATATCGTAGTATCAGGAGAGATGATGGCGATGTATGCTGCTAACAATATCTGTAAAGGTATTAAGAAATATGCTCAGAATGGTACTGTACGTTTAGGAGGTCTTATCTGTAACTCACGTAAAGTAGATCATGAAGCTGATATGATAACGGAATTAGCAAGACAATTAGGAACTAAGATGCTTTATTTTGTACCTCGTGATAATATGGTTCAGCAAGCTGAGATACATCGTCAAACGGTGATTGAATTTAATCCTGAACATCAACAAGCCAAAGAATATCGCAATTTAGCTGAAGCCATGGATCAGAATGATATGTTTGTTATTCCTAAACCATTAGAAATGGAAGCTCTTGAAAAATTGTTGATTGACTTCGGTATTTCTAATTAATTATTCAAATTCAATTCATAACTCATAATCCTCTTCTGGAGGTTACGAGTCCTTTATAAAACTAATAAAAATCATAATTATGTTAATGATAAAAGCAATAGTACGTCCAGAGAAAAGTTCGAAAGTTATGAAAGCTCTTTTTGAGGCGGGATATGTAGCCGTTACAAGAATACCTGTGGCAGGTCGTGGTAAACAACGTGGTATTAAGATTGGTAATATTACTTATGATGAGTTGCCTAAAGAAATGCTGATGATGGTTATCAAGGATGAGGATAAGGATTTTGCTGTCAATACGAT
This sequence comes from Bacteroidales bacterium, assembly GCA_965662645.1. GTDB lineage: Bacteria > Bacteroidota > Bacteroidia > Bacteroidales > UBA5342 > UBA5342. Next base: position 22,882 of record CBFIII010000022.1, on the reverse strand, counting down.
AATGGAATCTGCTCGTACCGATGGTGGCGGTGCTTTTGGTGATGGTAAAATTTTCGTGGCGCCTGTAGATGAGGCATACACAATTAGTCGTGGTACTAAGGAACTTTAAAACAAGATTCGTATGAAGACAGTAATTGCAATAATACGGATCGATAAAATGAACCGTACCAAAAGGATGCTTAGTGCAGCCGGCATATCGTCGATGACTGCCCTAGGTCATGTGCACGGCCGAGGAAAAGGGTTAGTGGATAGAAAAGTCATAGAAGGAGCCACTAAGAATATACCTGAAGCGGCAGCTCTTTTAAGTAGTGAGCCTCGTCTCAGACCACAACGAATGATTTATGTTACCGTGCCAACAGATAAGGTAGATACCGTAGTGGAAACTATAATGGAGGCTAATCAAACGGGAGCTCCAGGAGATGGAAAAATATTCGTATTACCCGAGAATGATGCCATAAGGGTGCGTTCTGGAGAGTATGGAGATCTAGTTTTAGATTAAGGTATTCCTCTCAGTATTTAATTTCAAAAAAAGAATATTATGTCAATAACGAATAAAAAAAACCTTCCAGATCCAGATGATTTCAAAGCGGAGATGTTGAAAAAATATCCGAGCAAGGTAGCCAAGAAACGCACCAAATCATTTGTGACAAATGTACCTGAGGAGTCAACAGTAATACAAGCTAATGTACGTACTGTCCCAGGGATCATCACAGAGCGAGGTTGTACCTATGCTGGTTGTAAAGGGGTGATTTTAGGTCCTACACGCGATGTGGTAAACATCGTCCACGGTCCTATTGGTTGTAGCTTTTATGCGTGGTTAACACGTCGTAATCAAACACGTCCAGAGTCAGATGCTGATGCTAACTTTATCACCTATTCTTTTTCTACTGATATGCAAGATCAGAATATTGTATTTGGTGGAGAAGCTAAATTGAAAGCAGCGATACAAGAAGCTTACGATCTTTTTCATCCTTTTTCAATAGCTATTTTCTCTACGTGTCCTGTAGGTCTTATTGGTGATGATGTACACGCTGCTGCTCGTGAGATGAAAGAGAAGTTGGGAATCAACATCTTTGGATTCTCTTGTGAAGGATACCGTGGTGTGAGCCAGAGTGCTGGTCATCATATCGCAAATAATAAAATCTTCACGAATTGTATTGGTGTAAACCAAGAAAAGAAGATTGATAGTAAGTTCCGTATGAACTTGATGGGTGAGTATAATATTGGTGGTGATGCATTTATTCTTGAAAACTATTTCAAGGAAATGGGTGTTGAACTGGTGGCTTCGTTCAGTGGTAACTCTACTATTGAGTCTTACGAATATTCTCATAATGTAGATCTTAACGTAGTGATGTGTCACCGTTCTATCAACTATATTGCTGAGATGATGGAGACGAAGTATGGTATGCCTTGGTTCAAGGTGAACTTTATTGGAGCTAAGGCTACTGGTAAATCATTGATTAAAATTGCCGAATTCTATGGTGATAAAGAGATGATAAAAGCGACCAAAGCTCTTGTTGATAGAGAAATGGATAAAGTACAGGCTGTTATTGATCGCATTAAGCCGGCATTAACGGGTAAAACCGCTATGATGTTTGTAGGAGGTTCACGTGCTCATCATTACCAAGAGTTGTTCAAAGAAATTGGTATGGTTGTTTTAGCTGCTGGTTATGAGTTTGGTCATCGTGATGATTACGAAGGACGTAAGGTTATTCCAGATATCAAGATTGATGCTGATTCTCGAAATATTGAAAGTCTTACTGTAGAAAAAGATGACGCACAATTCCGTCCTGAATTACAAGCCAGAAAAGATGAATTATTAAAGTCTGACTTTAAATTTGAGAACTACGATGGTATGATGCCTGAAATGGAGAAGGGGACTATGATTATCGATGATATTTCTCATCATGAAACAGAGAAACTTCTCGAAAAATATAAACCAGATGTATTCTGTGCTGGTATCAAAGAGAAATATGTGGTGCAGAAGTTTGGTATTCCTATGAAGCAGCTACACAGTTATGATTACGGTGGTCCTTATGCAGGATTTGAGGGAGCTATTAATTTCTTCGAAGAGATGGAGCGTATGTTGACGACTAACGTGTGGTCATTGGTCGATGCACCTTGGAAGAACGAACCAGAAATAGTGGGTAGCGTTGTGAGTGAATTCGACTAGTTAGATCGTGAGTTTCTGAGTTGTGTTTGATGAGTCTTTGTTTGCAAAAGGCATAAGTCAAAAGTTAACAGTCAACTCTTTCACAATTCAATACGATTTTTATAAAACTTAAAAAACAAATACTATGTTATTACGACATACAAAAAAAGCATCGGAACAAATCGAGCGCAAGGCGCTAACGATAAACCCCGCCAAAACGTGTCAGCCGGTAGGAGCCATGTATGCCGCTCTAGGTGTACACGCTTGTTTACCTCATAGTCACGGATCTCAAGGGTGTTGTTCATATCATCGCTCAGCACTTACGCGTCATTACAAAGAGCCCGTAATGGCTTCGACCTCATCATTTACTGAGGGTTCTTCAGTATTTGGTGGACAGTCGAATCTCATACAGTCGATTACTAACGTGTTTACGATCTATGAACCAGATATTATGGCCGTACATTCTACTTGTCTTTCTGAGACTATTGGTGATGACCTTTTGCAGATCACTGGTAAGGCAGAAGCGGATGGTATTATTCCAGAAGGTAAATTTGTAGTACAGGCTTCTACGCCAAGTTATGTTGGTTCTCATGTGACTGGTTTTGCAAATATGATGACCGCTTTTGTTAAGAAGTTTGCGATGAAAACTGACGAGAAAAAGCGTCAAATTAATATCATGCCAGGATGGGTAGAACCTTCTGATATGAGAGAAATGAAACGTATCCTTAAGATCATGAAAGTTCCTTTTGTGATGTTACCTGATACTTCGGATGTGTTAGATACTCCTATGACAGGAGAATTTAAAATGTATCCTAAAGGCGGAACAACCATTCCAGAAATGGTATCTATGGGCGATAGTATGGCGACTGTTGGTCTAGGAGAATGGGCTAGTAAAGATGCTTGTATTCAGTTAGAGAATCAATGTAAAGTACCTTTTAGTGTTGTTCGCATTCCAATAGGCGTAAAAGCTACCGATACATTTATACAAGCGGTTGCACATGCTGCAAAAGTGTCTATTCCTCAAGAAATTGATGATGAACGTGGTCGTTTGGTAGATGCTGTAATCGATATGCAACAGTATTTTAACGGCAAGAGAGTCGCTTTATTTGGAGATCCTGATCAGTTGATTCCATTGACCGATTTCTTAGTGGACTTAGGAATGAAACCTACAGCTATAGTTTCCGGAACACCAGGAAAAATATTCATGACCCGTATGGGCGATATTCTAGACAAGAAAGTGCCTGAGGCTAAGTATGCTAATGGTCCTATTGCAGATACATTTAAGTTGCATGGCTGGATCAAAGAAGAGCCAGTAGATCTTATCATTGGTAATACTTATGGTAAATATATTGCACGAGATGAAAATATACCATTTATGCGTTTTGGTTTCCCAATATTAGATCGTATTGGTCATAGTTATTTCCCTAACGTGGGTTATATGGGATCTTTACGTATTGCTGAAAAAATCTTGAATTTATTGATGGATAAACAAGATGAAACAGCTATAGAAGAAAAATTTGAACTTGTGATGTAGTTTCTGATATGACTTTAAAAAGTTGATGCAGCACGTATCCTTTTCTGGATGCGTGCTGTTAATCCCACATTGTGGGTTTAGTTTCCCGTAGCTTGCTGCGAATAATAAAATATTTTCAACTTGATACTCCTTCTGCTTACAGTGGGGTAGTTCATTTAGTACGATAAGTTAATTTGTAAATTATAAATTACGAATTGCAAAAAGAGCAATTCGTGTATAAAATAACACAATATGAAAAAGCCAGATTATCATATATTAGTGTGTAACAGCTACCGTGTAGGTGGAGAAGCAAAAGGATACTGTAATAAAGCAGGTGCGGCTAATTTTCTACCTTATATTTCAGAAGAGTGTGCCGATAGAGGTCTCGATGTGGTGGTGTCTTCCACTGCGTGTCTTAATGTTTGTTCTCAAGGACCAGTTGTGGTGGTGCATCCCAACAATTTCTGGTACGGAGGTATAGACAGTGAAGAGAAAATTGATGAGATACTTGATGCGCTAGAAGAAGGTAAAGCCGCTGAAGAATATATTATTACGGAATAGATTGCATTAATAGGTGGTTTAAACAGGCTTTATTCTACTCATATTCGTTTTTTAATTCCGCATTTTGGATTCTATTCTTTGTGCTTTGCTGTGAACAATAAAATGTCCTTCAACTAAATGTCTCGTGGGCTTGCCTAGAGCTCATTGATTTCAAAAATTTAATGTGCTTGTTTTGAGATTTATAGAAGAAAAATTTTATAAATAATGTGCATTTATTAATGTTGTATTGTCCCCCGACAAATATAAATTTCTGTGTTTTAATATTCCTTTCTTCTAAAAGTGTTTTCTCATTGACTTATTCCATAAAAAAAAGCATTTAAATGTTTAAAGTTTAGCACAGAGCATAATCCAGAGTGCGTTTTAATTGATGTGTTTGTTGGAGGACGTACTGAAATATAATTAAGCGACTAAAAGTCAAAGTGTAATTATAATAATGGAAAATACAGCAGCTGAAATAAAGCTTTTGAATCAAGGCATTAAATATTTAGAACGTTTGCATGAAATAGATATTAGTGGGAGTCAGCTGGGAGACGAAGTTATTTATAATTTAGTCTTTTTAGGTGTTGAAGCTGTTTTTACTGCTATGCTTCTCAAGTATGATTGTGTGATTGATCATCGTGACCTTTTTTGTTTATTACGCGAAATTGAAAAACAACAAAATAAAGCTATGCCCAAACAGTGGGTGGAAACTTCAAAATTGATGTCCAATTTTCAGCGTTATTGTTCTTTAGAAGTGATAAAAGCTAAAATTCCTACAAAAAAAGAGTTAAAAGAGATGTTTGTCTTTGGAGAAGATGTAGAAAACTATGCCAAAGAGATGAAAAGTGAATTTTAGATGTATTTTTTATATAAAAAACATCAGAAAGAATAAAAACAAATATTTTATGATATAAACGTAACAATATGACTGTATAATTGGAATAATGATTTTAAAATGATTAAATTTGTCGTGATTTTAAAATTATAGCCTATGAAATGTTTAAGGGGAGAAGGCCAATGTTATGGTGAGAGGGAAATGTTACTTTTATCAGAAATTTCGTCACGTTTGATGCGTAATAATAACACACGAGACGAACTTTATCTTGTGCTTCAGTATTTATGTCAAACAATAGATGCTGAGAGTTCTTTCTTGACTGTTTTTGATAATACTCAAGGAAAAATCACTATCGAAATTGCCTATGGCCTTAACCGTACGCAACAGGATCGTGGACAATATAAGTTAGGCGAAGGCATTATTGGTCGTGTGGTAGAATTGCAAAAGGCGGTCTGTATTCCACATATTTCAAAATCTCCTCTTTTCCTTAATAAAACGAAAGCGGCTATCACCAAAAATGGTGAGGAGCTGAGCTTTATATGTGTTCCTGTGCTTTATGATGGTAAGGTGGCAGGGACTTTAAGTATTATGCGTTTGTTTAAAACCAATGAACGTTTAGAAGATAATAAACGTCTTCTTTCTATTATTGGTGGACTCATTGTAGAATCCCTTCGTTCGAGCCAAGAGCATCGCGTAGAGGTTGATCGTTTGCGCAACGAAAATACAGGACTTCTAAGTCGTTTGTCTGAAAGTAAATCCAACTTTAATATGGTGGGTAATTCGGGCAAAATGGGTGATATGGTAGAGCTCATAAAAATGGTAGGACCTACCCGTTCTACCGTGCTTATTAGAGGAGAGAGTGGTTGTGGTAAGGAACTTGTGGCTGAGGCTATTCATGCGGCTAGTAGTGTGAGTGATAAACCATTAATTAAGGTCAACTGTTCAGCACTTCCTGATAGTCTTATCGAGAGTGAACTTTTTGGTCATGAAAAAGGAGCTTTTACTGGTGCCGATGCGCGTCGTAAGGGACGTTTTGAGATGGCTGAAGGTGGTACTATCTTTCTTGATGAGATCGGTGATTTGCCCTTGTCAACTCAGGTGAAATTATTACGTGTGCTTCAAGAGTTAGAGTATGAACGTGTTGGTGGTACTGAGACCCTCAAAGCTAATGTCCGCATAGTGTGTGCTACCAATCGTAACTTGGAAGAAGCTATTGCTGAAAACAAATTCCGTGAAGACTTTTATTACCGTATCAATGTATTTCCTGTTTTTATTCCTTCTTTGCGGGAACGCCGTAATGATATTCCTCTTTTGGTTGATCATTTTATTGACAAGTTTAACAAGAGAAATGGTACTGCCATCAAGCGTATTACTACCGCAGCCATCAATATGTTGATGGTATATAAATGGCCAGGTAACATTCGAGAACTTGAGAATGTTACAGAACGCGCATGTATTCTTAGTACCGATGGTGTTGTGCGTAGTCATCATCTGCCTCCCACATTACAGACAGCAGAAGCCAGTGGAACAGCATCTAAGGGCGGGTTAACATTTTCGGTAGAACAACTAGAGCGTCAACTTATCCGCGAAGCTCTTGTTAGTTGCAAAGGGAATATGGCCAAGGCTTCACAAGAGCTAAAAGTGACTGAGCGCATGCTTTATACGAGGATACAGAAATACAACATAGAAGTGTGGCGTTTTAAGGTGTAAATGATTGGTGATTTATTGTTAAATCCCACATTGTGGGTTTTATTTTGCGTGAGTTGCTGCGAATAATAAAATGTTCTTCAATTCAATTCCTTGTGGGGTTGCCTCGAGGTTGTAAACTATAAGTCTTTTGGGTTTTTATATTGTTTATACCGATTATGAATTGAAATGCGCTTTATTTCGCTTCGCTTATAAAACTCAATCAATTCTATATCGGCATAATACCACCAACTGTTAAGGCTCATTTTAAATTTTAATTGGTATTACTTGTGAATTACAGAGTGATTCGATTATAAAAAAATGCCTTCTTGTTTTGTGAATTATAAGTTAAAGATTACGGAAGTAAACGCCTAAAATGTTTGTAGTCCAAAGATGTTCATGATCGTTGTATTTTAACGTTCTACATCATATCCCCTCCAGAAGAAATTAAATTTCTTTCCCAAAGAAATAATTTTTTAGCCTTGGGATCTGTATAAGATGACCCCTTCCTTTTATTTTTTTAACACAATCTTCCTTATAAGAATACTACGGTGTTTTTTTAGTAGAAATTAGTGAAAATCATATCTCGTATTACTTCTCCACCTTTTACCAAAATGTAAAAGCTCTCTTATAATCCTACCTGAATGTAGGCTATTTAATGGCCATATATTTTAGCCTATTAAAATATTATTTTCTTTAAGTGCCTTTCAGTCAGTCTCTATTGTGTCTTTTTTTATCCTCTCTGACTATTTCTCATGGTGTTGGTGGCATACCTTGTGTACCTTACATCTGCGTACTAAAAAGAAAGTTATGAAAACTAATAGATACAATTAATAACCTTATAGGTTGCTGACAATTTATTGCGAGTTGTCAGGTTTGGTTGCGCGGCGGCACTTTCGTGGTGAGGGTGCCGTCCATACCAAATTTAAAAATTCAGATCACCACATCCATTATAAATAAGGAGAAGCCTTTTAATCACTAAAATGTTTCCCATTATTTTAAAACGCAACCTAAGTTATGGATATAATAAAAGAAAGAAAAAATCAAGTTGCCATTGCAGACGCTAGTTCACCACTAAATCTAGCTTGTGGCAAGAAAAGTACAGCAGGAGCTGTGAGTCAGAGAGCTTGTGTTTTTTGCGGTTCACGTGTTGTATTATACCCCATTACAGATGCTTTGCATCTGATACATGGTCCTGTGGGCTGTGCCGCTTATACTTGGGATATTAGAGGTTCTCTCTCTTCAGGAAGTGAATTGTACCGGATGAGTTTTACCACGGATTTAAATGAAAGAGATGTCGTTTTTGGTGGCGAGAAGAAACTCTACAATTCGCTTATAGAACTCATCGATAAACATCATCCTAAAGCCGCTTTTGTTTATTCTACATGTATCGTAGGGGTGATAGGAGATGATGTGGTAGCCATTTGTCGTCAGGTCTCTAAGGAGAAAGGTATTGATGTATTAGCTGTTCAGAGTGAGGGTTTTAATGGTACAAAGAAGGATGGGTATAAAGTAGCCTGTGAAGCCTTGGATAAACTTGTAGGAACGGATACCACATCAGAGTTACCGCCTTATAGCCTTAATATATTGGGTGATTTTAATATTGCAGGCGAATTATGGATGCTTATCGACTATTACAAAAGGATGGGGATACATATTAATGCTACGATTACTGGTGATGGACGTGTAGATGATATCCGAAAAGCACACAAGGCGAGTCTTAACGTGGTACAGTGTTCAGGCGCTATGATCCATTTGGCTAAACTGATGAAAGACAAATATGATGTGCCTTTTATGAAGGTGTCTTATTTCGGTATCGAGGATATGAGTGATGCCTTGTATGATGTGGCTCGTTTCTTTAAGAGTGATGAGCTTTTTGAAAAAGCAAAAGTCTTGGTAAAAGATGAAGTTGAAAGACTAGTGCCTGCTTTGCAGAAATACAAAGAAGCTTTGCAAGGTAAGAAAGCTGCCATTTATGTAGGAGGTGCTTTTAAAGCTATTTCTCTTGTGAAAGCTTTGCGTTTGTTAGGCATACAGACTGCCGTGGTAGGTTCACAAACGGGTAATAAAGAAGACTACGAATTGCTTAAAGATTTATGTGATGAAGGGACTATTATTGTGGATGACTCTAATCCTAATGAGTTGTCTCAGTTTGTGATACAAACGAATTCCGACATTTTTATAGGAGGTGTGAAAGAACGTCCTATTGCTTATAAGTTAGGTCTTGGATTTTGTGATCATAACCATGAACGCAAAGAGGCATTAGCAGGTTACGAGGGAATGCTAAATTTTGCTAAAGAAATTTATGCTACCGCAATGAGTCCTGTATGGCAGTTTACACGTAAGCACAAACAGGATGCTTTAAGGAAAGAATTAGAAGCTCTAAAGCCAACAGGTACTTGTTAAGAATTAAAATTTAGCAGCCGAATCAATTCTGTAGTAGAACACAAATTCACCACTTACAATTCACCATTAACCATTCAAAACATGATTTCACCACAAAATACATATACCGCCACCCGTAATGCTTGTAAGCTTTGTGCACCGTTAGGAGCCAGTATGGCGTTCAAAGGCATCGAAGGATGTGTGCCTATCATTCACGGATCGCAAGGATGTTCTACTTATGTACGTCGTTACATGATTAGTCACTTTCGTGAGCCAGTAGATATTGCTTCTACTAATTTTACTGAGGAGAGCACCATCTTTGGCGGTGGCCCAAACCTTAAGATGGCTTTAGATAATATAAGCAATCAATATAAACCCACATACATTGGTATTTCTACGACTTGTCTTAGTGAGACGATAGGCGATGATGTTCCTCAGATAATGAAAGAATTTCGTAATGATCATCCAGAACTTGATGGAGTGGGGATAGCACATGCTTCTACTCCCAGTTATTGTGGTTCTCACGTTGATGGTTTTCATCAAGCGGTAGTTGCGGTTATTAATTATTTGTCTTCAGAAACAGAGAAGAATGATAAAATAGTGGTTTTGCCTGGGATGTTGTCTCCAGCAGACTACCGTTATATCAAAGAAGTTTTTGCGGTGATGGGGCAGGGCGTTATTCTTTTACCTGACTTGTCAGAGACATTAGACAATGCTCATTGGAATGATTATAAGCGTATTCCTGATGGTGGTACTAGTGTTCAAGAACTCTCAGAGGTGGGTGGTGCTAAAGCCTATTTGCAATTTGGGGATGTCCTCAATAAAGGAATGAAAGTTAATACGGTGGGGCGTAAGAATATCCCATCGCCAGGTTCTACTTTAGAAGATAAATATAAGATGAATGGGCAGTCTATTACTTTCCCTATGGGAGTGAATGCTACCGATCGTTTTTTTGAAGCTATTGAGACGCTGACAGGACATACAATGCCTGAAAAATATGCTATGGAGCGTGGACGTTTGGTCGATGCTTATACCGATGGACATAAATATGTTTTTGCTAAGCGAGCCGTGATTTATGGCGAAGAGGATTTCGTCATTGGGTTAACCGAATTCTTAGCAGAGATAGGGGTAGAGCCAATTGTAATAGCTACAGGTGGTAAGAGTAGTACTTTTGAAGGTGTGATTAAGAGTAAATTACAGCCAGGTCATGACCCCAAAATAATGACGGGTGCCGACTTTGAAGAAATCGACGAAGCTACTCAGGGCTTATCTCCAGATTTCTTTATTGGTCACAGTAAAGGGTATTATATTTCTCATAAATTTAAAGTGCCATTGATAAGAGTTGGTTTTCCTATTCATGATCGTGTAGGAGGTCAACGGATTTTACATGTAGGGTACGAAGGTGCTCACCGTTTGTTCGAGAGTATTGTTAATTCATTGCTCGAGTATAAGCAGAATACAAACCCTATTGGGTATAAATATTTTTAGAATAGAAATTATACAACATACGAATCTTAGTATTTTTTAAGAAATAAACCGTTAAAAATTGAACACTATGGTAGATATAACAAAACACCCCTGTTTTAATATAGAGGCTAAAGGAAAATTTGGTCGCGTACACTTACCCGTAGCTCCTAAGTGTAATATCCAATGTAATTACTGTAACCGAGACTACGATTGTGTGAATGAATCGCGTCCAGGAGTGACGACCTCGGTATTGCAGCCGCGTCAGGCGGTGGATTATCTCAAGGCTTTGAGAGCTAATCATCCAGAGCTTATGGTGATGGGGCTTGCAGGACCTGGAGATCCATTTGCTAATCCTGAAGAAACGATGGAGACTTTACGCTTAGTGCGCGAAGAGCTACCTGATATGATACTTTGTTTATCAACTAATGGACTTAATTTACGTCCTTATATTGATGAGATAGCAGAGCTACAAGTGAGTCATGTAACCATTACTATTAATGGTACAGATCCTAAGATGCTGAGTGAAATTTACCGATGGGTAAGGGTAGGTAATCATGTTTATAGAGGCGAAGAGGGTGCTCAGAAATTACTCGATGAGCAACTTAAATGTATTGGTTTGTTGAAAGCCAAAGGTATTGTGGTCAAGATAAATACCATTGCTGTACAGGAAATTAACGTACCATCCATTCCTCAGTTAGCAAAAGATATGGCTGATCTAGGGGCTGATATTATGAATGTTATCCCTTTATATCCTGTTAAAGATACGCCTTATGAGGACTTTGAAGAGCCTACACCAGCATTGATGAAAGACTTGAAAAGAATGGTGGGGACTTACATCAAACCTATGGTGCATTGTGCACGATGTAGAGCTGATGCGGCTGGTCTTCTAGGACATGATATTAAAGAAAGCACCCAAATGTTACGTGATTTTGCGGTTAGAACACCTAGTGGTAAGAAACGTGAATATGTGGCGGTGGCTAGTAATGAGGGGCTATTGGTTAACCAACATTTAGGAGAAGCTGAGAGCTTATACATTTATAAAGAAACACCTCATGGATACCGTTTCCTCGAGAAGAGGGAGACTCCACATAAAGGAACTGGCATGTTACGCTGGAAGAATTTAGTAGAGCAGATTGATGACTGTCGTAGTTTATTAGTATCAGGCGTTGGTTCTACTCCTTTTACTTTCATTAGCAAAACAGGTATTAAAGTCATTGAGATGACTGGTTTGATAGACGAAGGACTCGATTGTATTTATAAAGGAAAAGAAATAAAGACCGTAAAGAAACCAGATCCTTTTGCTTGCGGCAGTGAATGCTCGGGAGCCGGTACTGGTTGTGGGTAGTGTTTAGAACTCGGGCTTCATCCTTTAATATTTGATGCCTCTGACCTAGGTTGATTCCTATGGCTGGACTGCTGATCTGTTTTTGTGATGAATGCCCAAATTCTAAATTCTGACTTCTGTATTTTAAAATAAAATCATCCCAATGAAGAGATATTTAGTAGATACTACATTACGCGATGGCGAACAAGCTCCTGGAGTGATGTTCACCTCCCGTCAAAAGATGAAGATCGCTCGTTTACTTGATTGTTTGGGCATTGACGAGTTAGAGTTAGGAACTCCAGCTATGGGGCGTACAGAACAAAACGATATTTATGCCATAGCTACTGCGGGGTTTCGTTTTAGAACAACGGCCTGGTGTCGTGCTATGACTGGGGATATTGATGCTGCCGTTTTGTGCAAAACAGATGCGGTAAGTATTTCATTCCCTGTTTCGCGTATTCAGCTTGATGCTTTGGGTAAGAGTTGGGCATGGGTCGAGGAGCAATTACCGCTTATGGTAGCTTACGCAAAAAACAGATTTAAGCATGTTTATGTGGGTTTTCAAGATGCTACGCGTTGCGATATGCCTATGCTTCAGCGTTTGACTTCTTTGGCTTTGGCCAATGGGGTGGACCGTATTCGTATAGCTGATACAGTAGGTATTATGAATCCTCTTTCTACAGCTAAATTATTTAATACTTTACACGAGGCATTTCCTAAATGTGATTTTGAGTTTCATCCGCATAATGATTTAGGGATGGCTACTGCTAATGCTTTTGTGGCTATGGAATGTGGTGCCCAGGGGGTTAGTGCTACCGTTAATGGTTTGGGCGAGAGAGCGGGTAATGCTGCTTTAGAAGAACTCATTATGGCGCAATACCTTAATACAAAGACATCACCTTATCATAATGCCATTTTGAAAGATCTATGTACGTATGTAGAACATGCCTCTAAGCAAACGCTTTCGGTAGCAAAGCCTATAGTGGGCAAGCATGCTTTTACTCACGAAACGGGCATTCATGTTCGCAGTTTGCTCAAGAATAAGATGTCGTACCAAGCTTTTGACGAGTCGTTGGTTGGGCATCTCTCCAACACTATTGTTATTGGTAAACATAGTGGACGTCATGCTTATAAGGACTATTATGAGAGTAAAGGTTTAGAATTGAGCAATGAACATCTTAATATTATATATGAAGCAGTGAAGCAATGGATTTATAGAGAAGGTAGAAATCCTAATGAATTTGAATTGTTAGCATTGTACCATAAACCTTATGGTCAGTCCATGGATTATATCAAATGATCCGATAATTAGTTATTTACAAAAGTGTAAAAGAAAGTCCTAAATCCTACATAATTGTAGGTTTTATAACGTATTGTATTATTTAAATGGCACAATAATAAGTGTTTATCTTTAGTGGCATTGGTTTTGGAATACAATGGATAAGAAGTAATAGTTGTTTCAGTAGTTGTGTAGTGACTTTGAGTTTTTATAAGGAATCATAGCGAAAAGCTTGTCCTTCGATATTTTTAGTAACCATTGGGTTAGCCCCAATAATTAATTTATAAAACGATGAGATTAAGTGCACGAAATAATTTGAAAGGAACGGTCAAAAAGATAGAAGAAGGGTTGATAACTTGTAAAGTCATTATCGATTTGGGAGGTGGAAATGAAATTGTGTCTATCATATCGAGAGAGGCCATCGCCGATTTAGAATTAGCTGTAGGCAAGGAGGCTTTTGCTATTGTGAAATCCACAGAAGTTATTGTTGGTGTGCCTGACTAGTTGCATGATGGTAGAGGTCAATTTGTATATATTTATTGCTAGTGAGGGATCTGCCTTACTGACTCCTGAGCGTGTTAAGTTGCTGCGTTTGGTGCGTAGTTGTGGTAGTTTGCTTTTAGCTTCTAAACGGCTAGGGATATCGTATAACAAAGCTTGGAAAATGATTTATGATATGAATGCCTTAACTAAAAATACCGTGGTGGAAAAGAAACGAGGAGGTTCTGGTGGTGGTGGTACTTTACTCACTTCTTATGGATTACTTCTTATGGATGAATATGATAGTATAGAGAAAAAGGTCATGGATTTTAATCAAAGATTAAATAACGAAATTAGAATGTAGCTTTTTTTTAGCTTTCATTATCTTTTATAAGATAACCCTAAAAAAGAAGACTTAAAGATTTTCAACTGTCAAGTTAGAAATGTAAAAGTTAGGGAGTGGAATCTTGTTTTAAGTAAATTAATAAACTACTACAATTCAAACAGATAGAGTGTGAATTTGAAACACTTTTTTTATTCGCAGTAAGCTGCGGACAATTAAACCGCACAATGCGGGATTAAAAATTCGATCATTTATTTATCTAAAAATATATTATGAAGAAAGTCATACTACTATTCGATTGTTTTGTTTTTCTAGCTTCTATCCTACAGCTAAAGGCTGAAGATGAGGGAACCACTAATTTTACATTGCAGCTTGATAAGGCTAATATGTTTAAGCCCATCGTTGTTTTGGAAACATGGGCCACCTTTAGTAGTGGAGATCAAGATGCGGGTGTTGTTTGTGATGAGCGCTCTGATGTTTATTTACGTCGTTTTCGCTTCGGTGCTAGTGGACAGCCTTATTCATTTCTGAAATACAATTTTATGCTACATTCAGATCGTATAGGAGAAGATGAATTTGCAGCCACTAAGGGATCTTATAATGGCGTGAGTTTATGGAATGCTTATGCCACCATTAAGGTTTTGAAAAATAGCGAGTTGCTTAACTTTTATATGGGCTATTTTTGGGCGGCGGTTAGTCGTGATTATATGACTGCACCGTGGGCTATTGGGGCTTTTGATAAGTCATATTCTACTTATTATCTCCGTCATTTTATTACGGGTGTAGGTAATGGTATTACGAGTGGAGTGGCTTTGGGTGGTTTGAATAATTTTGATCACATGGGATTAAATTATAGGGTGGGGGTATATGAACCTGATAGTTACCTTTCTGAAAAATATGCGAGTCGTCTTTATACTGGTCGTGTGATGTGGAGTATTGGTGATCCTGAGCAAGGTAAATATAAATATATGGTGAGTGGCAATCAATGGTCGAAACGTAAAGGGATAACGTTGAGTCTTGGTGGTTCTTCGCAACGTGATGGTATGGTTAGTGATACTTTATTTTTTGATCATTCTTGGACTTATGGTGGCGATGTCATGTTTAATTATGGGGGATGGAGTGTGGTAGGAGAATATTATCTGATGCGGCGCAGTGCTACGGGGTATGATGCTTTTGATGCTACTGCTTTTAACCTAAGAGTAGGATATAATATCAAGGTGAAAGCAACTTTTATAGAACCCTGTATTTCTTATGATGGCTATCAAGCGTCGGATGATAAGACGCTCTACAAATTTGTAGGAGATGACCATACTTTTGATGTTGGGGTCAATTGGTATTTGAATAAAGATAAGTTAAAAGTAGCCTTTCACTACGTGATGCAAGAGGGGAGTGTGGCTTGTAATATTGGTGATTATGTGGGTTTGGCTTGTCAATTCAGGTTGTGAAAAAAGTATGAAAGTATTTAAAGAATAACATAAATTTCTATGAAAAAAAGACACCATAATATTTGGATGCTTATTCTCCTTTTGGGGATCACATCTTGTGGACATAAACAGAAAAAAGAAACCAATTCAATATTGGTTTATTCTGGTGCTGGTTTGACGGATGTCATTACAGAATTGAGTGATTCTTTTCAGGTAAAATATAATACAAAGGTGCATCTCAATTTGGCTTCTAGTGGCACACTTGCGCGTCAGATAGAGCACGGAGGTGAACCTGATGTTTATATCTCTGCTAGTTTACGTTGGGCTAATTATGTGGCTGATTTAGGATTCGTAGTTGATAGTATGGTGCAGGATGTGTGTTATAATGATCTGGTGCTGATCGCTCCTTCTGATTCCAAAATAGACACTTTAGTTTTTGATTCTACTTTAAATCTGTCTGTGTTACTTAAAGGAAACTATTTTGCTATTGGTAATCCAGCTCATGTCCCGGTAGGGAAGTATGCTAAGGAGTCCTTATCTTTTTATCAGCAATATGAATTGGTGTTGCCCTATCTTTTGCTTGCTAAAGATACACGGTCAGTATTAATGACTGTGGAGATGGGCGAGGCGGCTTTGGGAATGGTGTATTATACGGATGCTTTGAGGTCTGAAAAAGTAAAAATAGTGGCTACGTTACCCGAAATAAGTCATTCTAAGATAAAGTATGTGGGCTCTTTGTGTAAGAATGATCCTATGGCTTTAGCTTTTTTAGCCTATATCGACTTGGAGGAAGTGCAGTGGATTTGGAAAAAATATGGATTTAAAAAATAGCTTATGTTTATCTTATCTGATATAGAACAAGAAGCGGTACTGCTCTCGCTCAAAGTGGCCTTATATTGTACTTTTATATCATTGCCTATGGCTTTGTTTGTTGGTTACAAAATGGCGCGTTATGAGTTTGCTGGCAAAGCCGTGTTAGAGAGTATCATCCATTTACCTTTGGTGATGCCTCCTGTGACTACGGGGTATCTTTTACTGCTTGTTTTGGGATCTCGTTCAAGCCTAGGTCTATGGTTTTTTGAACATCTAGGTGTTAAACTCTCTTTTTCATTTTATGCGGCCGTTATAGCATCTATTGTTGTTTCTTTTCCTTTGATGGTGAGATCTGTACGTGCGTCAATGGAGATGGTGGATACGGGGCTCGAGGAGGCTTCTCACCTCTTAGGAGCGAGTAAAATAAAGACCTTCTTTCGCATCACTGTTCCACTTGCTTTGCCTGGTATTGTTTCGGGTTTTATCTTGTCATTCGCACGTTCTTTAGGTGAGTTTGGAGCCACCATTACTTTTGCAGGTAACATAGAGGGGGAGACTCAGACTTTGCCATTGGCTATCTATACATATATGCAGATACCAGGTAATGAGAGTGCTACTTTTCGTCTGGTGCTTGTATCTGTCCTCATCTCGTTTTGTGCAATGATTTTGTCTGAATGGTTAATAAAGAAAATGAAATATGATAAGTCTTAATATTTGTTTACCTCGTAAGAATTTTGATCTTACTATTAATGAGGAATTTGATAATGTTATCACGGGTATCTATGGTCCTAGTGGAGCTGGAAAGACGTCCTTGCTTCATGTGATTGCTGGTTTAGAGAAGCCTCAGAGTGGTTCTGTGACGATTAATTACCGCACTGTTTTTGATGCTGAACTTAAAATTAACGAAACGGTGGCAGAACGGCGTATTGGTTATGTCTTTCAAGAGGGACGTTTGTTTCCTCACCTCAGTGTAGAAAAAAATCTTTTGTATGGTTTTAAGAAGTCGGAAGATAATTTGATTTCTTACCGTGATGTGGTTGGATTATTAAATCTGGGACGTTTGCTCAAGAGTAAACCTTCACAAATTTCGGGTGGCGAACGGCAGCGTACAGCTTTAGGAAGGGCTTTGCTCTCTTCGCCTCAAGTTCTATTATTAGATGAGCCTTTTTCTGCTCTTGATGCTTCATTGCGCAATCAGATTCTTCCTTTTTTATACAAAATACATCAAAATGTTAAAATCCCCATCTTGGTAGTTAGTCATGAGATTAGCGATTTGCTTAAGATTACCGACCGTTTATTCCTTCTAAAAGAAGGCCGATGTATGGGGCATGGTAAATATACCGATTTGTTACGTGCACCTGCTTTGCGTCAAATTATTGGCACTAATGTGTTGGTCAATACTTTAGAAATGAGGATCGAAGAAGCCGATAATACCCGTGGATTAGTTATCTTGTCTCATCAAAATCTGACAAAGCAATTGACTGCAGTTTATAATAGAGAACAGCAGAGATGCTTGCCTGGCAGTAAGGTGAAACTTTTTATTAGGTCCGATGATATCACGCTTTCTAATGCTTACGTCGAGGGAATTTCGGTAGGTAATCAGGTGCAAGGTGAGTTAATAGAAATAATCAATGGCAGTCACGTCAATATCTGTATCGTAGATGTCGGAGTGCCTTTGAGTATAGAAATTACGGCAGAGTCACGCAAACGCATGCAGCTAGAAGTGGGTAAATCCATTTGGTGTTTGTTCAAGTCGGTGGCCGTTGATTTGGTGTTGAGTTAGTGGGAGATGAAGAAAAAGAGATGTGGAAATTTAAAGATATGAAGGTTTGTAAATGAGAATAATAGGTGACTGCTGAAATTTAATCTACGATAATATAAGAAAACCAAATCCGTGCATCCGTGGCATAATTACGTGCGTAAGCCCACAACGACAAACGAAGATAACCTAATAATGTTCTTGATATTGGCTAGTTTCCCATTTAAACTTATAATACCATTCGAAAAGGCACCATTGCAGAGCTTTCCATCCCTTGGTCCAAATAAAAACGGTGTGCGGCTTGATTATCGTTATCGGTAAGTAGTGAGAGGCGTAAGCAGCCCATTATCTTAGCTTGTTTCACGGCTTCCTTAAATAATAATTTTCCATAGCCTCTGTTGCGGTAGTCAGGTGTTATGATAAAGTCTTCTAATATCCCTACTTTTCCGCCCAATGCGGTGCTAATATTAAATAAAAGGTTAATCATTCCTACGACTTTATTCTCTACTTCCAACTTAAGAATAAGTCCAATTTCCGGTGTGTTGATGATGATTGCAATCCCTCTTTCTTGTGCTTTTGCATCTGGAGTGAAGTCAGCTTCTTGTGTCATTAATATACTGAGCAGTTCGCTGAGTTTGTTTGTGTCTTCTGGTGTGGCTATTGATATTTTAGGCATAGTTTTTCTTTTATTTCTATAACTACAGATAAAGTGCCAATTTTTTATGTGTTTTTGTATTATTCTGTTATTTAGATGCTTGTGTTGAGGTGGTTTTAAGTAAAGCTACAATTATGTAGTTTGTTTTATTTGAAGTCTAATTATATTGAGGTCATTTGATCCTCTAATTTTGTATTGTAAAAATGTCTTGTAATAAATAGATGAGACTAATGAATCAATATCTTTTTTGTTAATACATCATTACCCTGTTGTAAGGTTAAGATATAAATACCAGAAGTTAGGTTATTATAAGTCGTGCTTCCGGTGATATTTTGTGAGCTTATTATAACTCCTGTAATATTGTACAGTGACATTCGTGTGTTTTCGTTCTCAGCTAATGTTACTGAAATACTATTTTTATGAGTTGTAATAAGCGTGTTTTTAAGAATTGGAGAATTGATATTTGTAACGACTGATTGCCATATTTTATTAATATATTCAGGATGATCAATAAAGGGGTTTCTATTATTTTGATGCTTATATATTAGTTCGTTACGTTTGATTTCAAAACTATCTATTGGATCCTCATTATTCCATCGTAATAAAGACGACAGTCTTCCCATATATCCGATTTTATTATCATTATCGCATAAATCTATGGTATTAATAGCATCTACAATTGACAAACTGGGTTCATTATTTTCTCCATTATATCGGGTGGCCATATAAAAAATAATACGAGCAATATCGCCCTTTACTTTATCTGTTGGCTCCCACGAATAGCTCGTGTTATAACAGCTTGTGGCAATGGTACCACCGTTATCAAAATATTGCTCACCACCGTCATCAAAATCTTTGTTGTTTCTAGCACTATTGACAGAAATATCAGCGGGTTTCAGATTGTGTAAATCGGTGCCAGCTCCTTTGTCGGTTCCAAAGTCACCATGCGATTTGGCCCATACATGTTCTCTTGACCATCCTGTACCTGAGTTATATTCCTGAGATCCAGAAACACTGTATTGTGTATAGACCAATACGACATTTTCAGAACTATCAGCATCTTGATCGCTTTCTTTTAAAATATCCCATACATCAGTAGAAGTGGAGGTATAAGAATATTCGATCTGCCCTTTTATGATGTTATATAAAGCTTCTTTTAGATCGTTTCCAGATAAATCTGTAGCAGCTTTATAATAGTTCTCAGGTATTTTTGAAAACACAGATAATGATAAAAAAAAGGAAAAAAGAAGATATATTAACAATAGTCTTATCATTCGTTTTTATGCTAATGATGATGTTTTTTTTATAGAGAAGAATACATAAAACCCGTTTCTATACAAGAGAAATGGATTGCGCTTTCACTATTTATAACACTATTTTTGCCTTTATGTTTAGTCTTTCTGTCTTATTATATCTTGTTTTTTTAAGGTGTAATGAAAGGTGTTTACCGATTTTGTCTGTTGTGGCATGAAAGCTCCTGATTTAGTCTTTTGTTATTCATTGTTTTGCTTTTTGTATCGACTTTCACATTGCAAATTTTGTTTTTCATAGCTTACTACGAAATAAAACACGAACAACGAACAACTTATAACTTAAAACTAATAACTTATAACTCTCAACAGAGTTCCTTTTCAGATTTTCATCTATAATATCTATTTTTGTAAAAGATATTAATCAAACCTGTTTTATGAATCTCACTCCCCAGTATTATAGTCTTACAGCTCGCACTCAGTTACAAGAAATGGGCGTTAATCATATCGCTATTGTTAAACTCATCAAGAGTCGTATTATCCTGAAGAATGCTTTGCAAATAGTAGAGATGACAGAGAAGATAAAAGCAGTAGAACCGAGCTATCGCGTTAGTTTATTGTGCAACGACAACATTTGTTCTAAGTCCTTAAAGGTGTTGGCTGAAAATGATATCCTATTATTCCATAATAAATAATGCTATAATAGTTATTCCAATGGATAAGAAGAAACCCTAACATTTGTAAAATGAAGTGATAACGAATAAATATACGATGCTGTGAAGTCTTGAATTAAATGGTGAGTTATTAATTTAATCCCACATTGAGTGTTTAATTCTCCGTAGCCTGCTGTGAATAATAACAGGTTCTTCAACTAAATGTCCCGAGGTTGTTGACTTATAGTTTTACCTATCCTAAGATAGTATCTTTTGTTGCATAGAATCCTGGATAAAGATCATCAGCATCTGTGTGGGGTTTATAATCCCATACTATTCCCCAACTTCTAAAGGTGATAATGGTCAAGAGTAAGGATAAACCAGTATTTATGATTTTATTCTTTTCTAATTTTATTGCAAAAAAATCCTAGTAGTCATTTGTAGAATTGTCTCAATTAACAACTAAATAGAGATGATAAATGTGGGTTTTTAATTGAAATCTGTAAAATATTTACTACATTTTTGTAAAAATGTGTTAATTAGATTAAAATAACAAGACGAATATTGCAAAAAGAATATTTTATGATCATTTCATACTTGTAATGTAGTAAAATAATCAAATTAATAGTTTAATGCATTTAATTGTGATATAATGATTAAATATATAAGATAATGCATTACTTTTGTATAGAATTAAAACTCGATCTGTATCTATCTGATGCGAATTGAATCTAAGAAGTGTCAAACTATTAAAACTAATTATTATGAATTTACAAGAAAAATTTAATTCTGGAAAGCATCTTATCTCTAGAAATAAAAATGGAAATATTGATACCGTTGTGGTAGCTGAAAAAGTTATTCTTGAAACTTCAGTGGGAAATATGATTCCTCGATATACATTAGATGATGAAGGACGCAAGAAGGAGTCACCGGTGAAATTTTTTAAAACGGGCGAATTGAAATCATTACCTCTTGAGGATCGTATAGAAATTCCAACTTCTATAGGGGATATTAAATCTGAGTTATTAATTTTTTATAAAAGTGGCGCTCTATGGCGTACTTTTCCTTTGAATGGACAAGTTAACGGCTTTTGGACGGAAGAAAATGAATTTGGATTGGCTGAAACTCTCGAGATCCCAACTTCTGTAGGGACTTTAAAGGTTAAGCCTATTTACCTGCAATTTTATGAAACAGGGGAGCTCGAAAGTATCCTTTTTTGGCCTACAGAAAAGGCAAGGATAAATACTTCATTAGGAGAAATTCTTATTCATAAAGGTATTTGTTTCCATAAGAATGGAGCTGTTAAAGGTTTTGAACCAACAGAAGAAATTTCTATTGAAAGTCCTATTGGTACCATCAATGCTTTTGATCCCGATCCTATTGGTATGACCGCAGAAAGTCATTCTTTGAACTTTAATGAAGATGGATCTATTCAAAGTGTAATTACTTCTTCAAATGAAATAATAGCGCAAGAAGAGGGCGTTGAATCCAAAATATTTTCACCTAAGCTAGTTTCAAGTTATTGTAATGAAAATGCTTTTTTTATATCTCCACTGAAAATTGTTTTTGAAGCTGATAGCATAAGTTTTAGTGTTCCTAATGAGCCATCTAATACTCTTCCTAAATCTTTTCAATATAAGGTGTCAGAATTTATACCTGATAAACCTATTTCATGTTTTGGGTGTTCTTAAAATTTTGTTTTTTACTAACTTTAATAAGACCATAAAATGATATATTTTACGGAAACCGATATTGACCGATTAATAGAAGATGATGTCCCTTCTGGCGATATGACTTCTTATTTAATGGATCTAAAGAATAAAAAGGGAAGAATTGCCATGTATGCTAGGCATAATATGGTGGTGTGTTGCCTTGAAGAAGCCGAACGTATGTATCGCAAAAATGGCTTGAAGATAAACTTTATAGTTCCCTCAGGAACTGCATTGTTAGAAGGTGATAAAATGCTTGAAGCTGAGGGTGATGCTGAAGCTATTCATTTGATATGGCGTACGGGATTGGCTATGATTGAGTTTGCTTCTGGCATTGCTACTAGAACAAATGCTTTGGTTAAAAGTGCTCATGCTGTGAATGAGAATATCCAGGTTGCAGGTACTAGGAAACATCCTCCATATCTAAAAAAAATAGCCTTAAAAGCTCTTATGGCTGGTGGTGGAATACCTCACCGTACAGGTTTGTCTGATACCACTCTTATTTTTAGAGAACATCTTTTATTTTCAGGAGGTTATGAGAATATAAAACCAGTTATCACCACGATTAAGCATAAACAAAAAGAGCGAAAGATAGTGGTAGAAGCACACACGATA
>CBFIII010000021.1:0-54390 GCA_965662645.1 Bacteroidales bacterium | reverse complement strand
ATATTATAGTACAATATGTCAAAGAACAAATATACGCAAGATTATATTTTATGCCATATGGCACAAATATAGGAGCTTCCATCTGACAATTAACATATTGCTATAAACACTATGCTCCGCTGGAGCTAACGAATGAAACGAATTCATAATTCACCATTCAGAACTCACAACTTAATTTGAATGAAGGAATGACGGATGAAGCGAACTTACAACTTATAACTTAAATTGGATGAAACGAACTTACAACTCACAACTCATAACTTAAATTGAATGAAGCAAATTCACCATTCATAATTCATAACTCACAATTCCCTCGCTCACCCTTTTATTCCCTAAAGGGATCTTGCACGCCATGTTCTGAACTTAAATTTGATGTTTTGTAGTTTATTGAACTACAAAAGGAATGACGAATAACGCGAATTCATAATTCACAACTCATAACTCACCATTCAATTCTCCATTCATAATTCACAACTCACCATTCACAACTCACCATTCAACACACCCCTTGTATTCCCCTCTCAAGAGGGGAACTTCAGACGTCTCATTTTTCACACGTCATATTTGTTACACGTAAAAAAGCAAAACACAAAAAAATGACGAATGAATAACGAATGAAGAATTAATTACGAATAACTGACGAATGAAACGAATTCGTAATTTATAATTCGTAATTCGTAATTCGTAATTCACAATTTATAATTCACCATTCACAACTCTTCCATAATATAATGGCTAATCGTTTGATAAAGCTCTTTTAGTTGAGGTTGAGATGCGAGGAGAGACAGATGAGAAGCCATTATCTTTTCATCTTTTCTAATGGCGGGTCCTGTTTGGACTTTGGCAGGCGAATATTCTTGGGCTTTCATAGCCGTTTCTAAAATAAGAGGACGCAGATAATCAAAGGAGAGGTCATTTTCTTTCAGAATTTGTTCTCCAATAGCATAAAAATAATTGGAAAAGTTACACGCAAAGACAGCAGCGATATGCAAATACTTACGTTGTTCTGAGGTGGCCACCTTTACATTATCGGACAAACTATTCGCTATTTCTTCAAGGACAGAAAGCGTCTTATCATTTGAAGCTTCTATAAAGACAGGTATCTTTTTAAAATCGACTTCTTTATGTTTAGAAAAAGTCTGTAAAGGATAAAAGACGCCATAACTGTTGGTTTTATTTTCAAGAACCGTCATAGACACACTACCTGCTGTATGTACAAGCATCTTGTCTTGGAACGGAAAGTCATTTAAAAGCAGAGGTAAAGCATCATCTACTACTGAAAAAATATAGATATCTGCATCAGGGCTAAGCGTGCTCATATCATCCTTGGCTTTACTATTAAGGCGTATTGCTAGTTCTTGTGCATGACTTTTATGGCGACTCCAGACTTCTATTATCTCATAACCTGATTGCTTTAAAGCTAAACCTAAATGAGTTGCAACATTTCCTGCTCCTATTAATACGATTTTATTCATTTTATCAGACTGATATTGTTTATTTGCTTTAGCTAATCTTTAGACAAAGATACAATAGAATTAGATTAATTTTGTTAGCCTTAAGGGGTAAATTCATGATGTTTTGTCATGAAAAATCATTCTTTTTTATTATTTTTGTGATCTTTGATGAGAAAAATGGAAATAACGAAAGATATATATATAAAAACAAACAAATATTATACTATGGCAAATCCAACAAAAAGAGTCCCTATTGATTTAGATCAAGTGGTGATAAAATTCTCGGGTGATTCCGGTGACGGAATGCAGTTAACTGGAACATTTTTCTCTAACACTGCTGCTATTCTTGGAAATGACGTCTCTACTTTCCCTGATTATCCTTCCGAAATTCGCGCACCTCAAGGCACTATAGGTGGTGTTTCTGGCTTTCAGGTTCATATTGGGAACAAACGCATTTATACTCCTGGTGATCATGCTGACGTATTAGTTGCTATGAATCCGGCCGCTCTTAAGCAAAGCAGTAAAGTGGTAAAAGCGGGTGGTACTATCATCGTGGACATTGATGCCTTCGATGATAAAAACATGCAAAAAGCTGGTTTTAAAACTGAAGATCCTATTGTTGAATTAGGATTAGATGGTTGTAATGTGATAAAAGCGCCTATCACTTCTTTTACAAAAGAGAGTTTGACTTCCTTGGATATGGATAATAAGTCGGTATTGCGCTGTAAAAACATGTTTGCATTAGGCTTAGTATCGTGGCTCTTCAATCGTCCTCTTAAGGAAACGGAAGGTTTTGTTTCTGATAAGTTTAAGAAAAAACCTATCTTAGAACAAGCGAATACATTGGTACTGAATGCTGGTTATAACTATGGTGAAGTGGTACAAGAACTCACCCCTTCTTATCAAATTAATGCCAGTGATTTATTGAAAAAAGGAAAATACCGTAATATCAGTGGTAATCAAGCTACGGCTTGGGGACTTATTGCAGCACAAGAAAAATCAGGATTACCTCTTTTCTTAGGTTCTTATCCTATTACTCCTGCTACTGAGATATTACACGAATTAGCAGCCCGCAAAGACTTAGGCGTTACCACCTTTCAGGCGGAAGATGAAATTGCTGGTGTTTGTACTGCCATTGGAGCTAGCTATGCTGGTAAACTGGCGGCCACTTCTACATCAGGTCCTGGTTTAGCACTCAAGGCAGAAGCTATTGGCTTAGCCGTGATGGCAGAATTACCTCTTGTTATTGTGAACGTACAACGCGGAGGACCATCAACCGGACTACCTACTAAAACAGAACAATCGGATTTGATGCAAGCTATTTATGGTCGTAATGGAGATTCTCCTTGTATCGTATTGGCGGCGAGTACACCTTCTAACTGTTTTAATTTCGCTTTTAAAGCTGCACAACTAGCATTGGAGCATATGACTCCTGTTATTTTGTTAACTGACGGATTCTTGGCTAACGGTTCACAGCCTTTCCTTATTCCAGATGTAGATGCTGATTTTCCTACAATAAAAGCACCTAAAGTAACACCTGACATGCAAGAGAGCTGGTCGCCTTATCTTCGCGATAGCGAAACATTAGCACGTTATTGGGCTACTCCTGGTACTCCTGGATTCATTCACCGTATTGGTGGATTAGAGAAAGATAACAAAACAGGTAACCTCTCTCACGATCCAGAAAATCATCAAGTGATGACTGAGTTACGTGAAGAAAAAGTACAACGTGTTGCTAATTACATTCCAGAATTGGAAGTGGAAGGCAATCCTAATTCCAAAACGCTACTTGTAGGTTGGGGAGGTACTTATGGACACTTATTATCAACAGCAGAACAAATGAATGCGGCAGGCACTCCTATCGCTTTAGCTCATTTTAATTATATCAAACCGTTGCCTAAAAACACAAAAGAGATCTTCTCTAAATATGACACCATCATTGTGTGTGAATTGAACTTAGGACAGTTTGCTAATTATTTACGTATGACAAATCCTGAATTTAATTACAAACAAATAAATAAAATTCAAGGTGCCCCTTTCCGTGTAGAAGAATTGATAGAACAGATCATTCCAATGATATAATATTGATTCACCATTGATCTAACATTAATTTAATGCCCAATATAAAAAAGCCTTCTTTACGGAAGGCTTTTTTGTGCTTTGAATTAAGCTATATCCTTTAATATCACCCTTTCAGGGTTTACACAATGCACATAAAAATCAATCTATAATAATATCAGCCCTTGGGGCTTAAAACAGCAAACGAAATGCTTAACAATAACCAGCATCCCGAAGGGATGATATTATTGTAGAAACATTATTACAGACAAAATTCTAAATCCCGAAGGGATGATATTATTGTAGAACGAAATGGTTAACAAAAACCAGAATCCCGAAGGGATGACATTATTATAGCAAACGAATTAATTAACAAAAACAAAAAAATCCCGAAGGGATGACATTATTATAGCAAGCATTATTACAAACAAAAACCAAAATCCCAAAGGGATGACATTATTGTAGAACGAATTAATTAACAAAAACAAAAAAATCCCGAAGGGATGACATTATTAAAATTCCATATCCTATTGAGAGAATCGCATTCATTTATGAAACCATAAATACACCAAAAGAATAAGATCTTATGATGACATTAAATAAATGTAAACCTTCTATATGGGCATTACAATTAAAAATCATGAACTCTTATAAAATACATTTATTGTGAATAAATGCCTTAACTATACCCCCCTCGTTACAAACGAAGGGCAAATATATATGCGCTGCATTATGAGAATTAAGATATTATAAATTATGAAAAAGAACATCATTTAATAGATTTTTAACGTCATAATACTCAAAAAAAGTAAGCTATATTTGCATCTATAAAAATAAGAGTTGTAAAATTTAAAATACAGTCGAGAACACATTTTCAAACGCTTTCAAATCTATGACATAAAGCATTGAATATGAAAAAAACAAACAACAATAGAGTCTATTAAAAATATATTTTTACGCTTACATAACATTAAATAAAATCAACAAAAAAAATAGCTTAAAGAGCAATTATAAAGATAAAATAATGGAGAAAATAGATATACAAACCATCGATAATATAGAATTAACATTCCTCACTATTGAGGACTATGCCGAAGTCAAAGATGCTATGATTGAGGCCTATTCTAACATGCCAAATTCTTATTGGAACGAACACCATATCAATACACTTATAAAGAAGTTTCCAGAAGGTCAAGTGGTTATAAAAATAGATAACGAACTGGCTGGATGCGCCTTGTCTATCATTGTAGATTATAGTCTTTACGACGACAAACACACGTATAAAGAAATAACAGGCAATTCAACGTTTAACACCCACACGAATAATGGTGATATTTTATACGGAATCGATGTTTTTATTCGCCCCAAATATCGCGGGTTACGCTTAGGACGTCGTTTGTATGATTACCGCAAGGAACTTTGCGAACGCCTTAATTTAAAGGGTATTGTCTTTGGAGGTCGCATCCCCAATTATCATCAGTTCTCAGACAAAATGTCACCTAAAGAATACATAGAACAGGTGAGAAAAAAAGAGATCAACGACCCTGTCCTCAACTTTCAAATGTCTAATGATTTTCATCCTGTTAGGGTTCTGAAAGGCTACTTAGAAGGTGATAAGGAATCCAATGAATTTGCGGTATTATTGGAGTGGGACAATGTTTATTATGAGAAGACAAACCACAAAGCTGTCTCCAATAAATCAACCATTAGACTCGGTTTAATACAATGGCAAATGCGTCTTTATAAAGATTTTGAAGAATTGATGCAACAAGCTGAATATTTTGTAGATGCTGTTTCTGGTTACCGATCTGATTTTGCGTTATTTCCAGAGTTCTTTAATGCACCTCTAATGGCCGAATATAATCATTTATCAGAACCTGATGCCATACGCAAACTAGCGGAATACACAGCTGATATTGTGAATCGATTTTCAGAATTAGCCATTTCATACAACATCAATATCATCACAGGGAGTATGCCCGAGATCGTAGATAATAACCTATATAATGTAGGCTATTTGTGTAAACGCGATGGAGGGCTTGAACGCTTTGAAAAACTACACGTCACCCCTGACGAAGCCAAGGTATGGGGGATGCAAGGAGGAAGTAAAATCACTACTTTTGATACCGATTGTGGAAAAATAGGGATTCTCATTTGTTATGATGTAGAGTTCCCTGAATTAGGACGAATGCTGGCCGAAGATGGCATGAATATTCTATTTGTTCCTTTCTTAACGGATACACAAAATGGTTATTCTAGAATACGCAGCTGTGCGCAAGCTAGAGCCATAGAAAATGAGTGTTATGTAGCTATTGCAGGCAGTGTAGGCAACTTACCTAAGGTGCACAATATGGACATACAATATGCTCAGTCTATGGTTTTTACACCTTGCGATTTTGCTTTTCCTACCAATGGTATAAAAGCAGAAGCCACCCCCAATTCAGAAATGATTTTATTGGCTGATGTGAACATTGATATGCTGAGAGAACTCAACCAATTTGGAAGTGTTCACAATTTAAGAGACCGACGTGATGATATCTATACCATCATCAATAAAACAAAAAAGAAAGCACAACAATAGAACGAATTAATCATTATTTAACGATGTGTTAGGAGTTTATCACAACTCCTTCACATTGTTTTTTAATAGCATATCTTATCAATAGCATGAATGAGACTTATAATTTAAAGTAAAATATTTTCTTCAGAAACATACCCGATGAAAAAATCAAAAGAAATAAAAGAACCCGATTATATGGATATCCATTATATCCATAAAAGTAATTGGTTAAGAGCAGCGGTTTTGGGTGCCAATGATGGCATTTTATCCACATCAAGTCTTGCCATTGGTGTGGCTGCGGCGTCTCAGTTTCGTGATCCCATCGTATTGGCCACACTCGCAGGATTAGTAGCAGGAGCCTTATCTATGGCTGCTGGAGAATACGTTTCAGTAAGTTCTCAAACCGATGTTGAAAAGGCTGACATTAAACGAGAACAACAAGAATTAGACGAAATGCCCGAAATAGAGTTACTACGACTCGCTGAAATTCATGAAAAAAGAGGACTAAAAAAAGAAACTGCTTTAATTGTAGCTCAAGAACTCACAGCAAAGGGTGCTTTAGAAGCTCATGTCCGTGACGAATTAGGCATTAATGAAATGAGCCAAGCCAACCCCATACAAGCCGCTTTAGCTTCTGGTGCCGCATTCTCCGTTGGAGGCATCCTCCCCCTCCTTGTCGTTATCTTTCTGCCCGTCAAAGAATTAGAGTATTACCTTTATGGTTTCGCTATCATATTTCTAATTCTATTAGGCGCTTTTTCTGCCAAAACGGGAGGTTCTAGTATTACTAAAGCGATCATTAGAATCACCTCATGGGGGACTATTGCCATGGGATTAACGGCTGCCCTAGGTTATTTATTTAACATCAACCTGGGCTAACTAATCGTCTGATTTCGGAATCACTATCATCAGTTTCACCATTAACTCTTACAAGCTAACAATAGTCAAACGAAAAAGAGCTACATACGAATAAGCAACTATAAAATTATTACAACAATAAACAATTTTAAGCTAAAAAAACAAAAGATATAAACCAAATTTTATCACTGTGAAATATCGTGTTAACAAAACCACTATATTTGTGAAAAATTAATTATTTATGAAAAATCTAACGGATAGATTCTTAAGATATGTAAATCAAGATACGCAATCTGATACCGAAACAGGATTAACACCTAGTACACCAGGTCAAATGATTTTTGCTCAAAATTTAGTTCAAGAACTAAAGACTATGGGGCTTTCTGACATCACCTTGGACGAAAACGGTTATATAATGGCTACTGTTCCAGCTAACACGGATAAAAAAGTGCCTACTATTGGCTTTATTTCTCATATGGATACCAGTCCTGATATGAGTGGGAAAAACATAAAACCACAAATAGTACGTAACTATAAAGGTGGCGACATCGTACTACACGAAGCAAAAGGTTTAGTATTGCGTACCGCAGACTTCCCTGAAGTAGAAAATTACATCGGACAGGATCTCATTGTTACTGATGGAACTACACTGTTAGGAGCTGACGACAAGGCTGGTATTGCTGAAATATTAACAGCAGTAGAAGAGATTATGGCCAGCGATAAACCCCATGGTAAAATACGTATCGGTTTTACGCCTGATGAAGAGATAGGTGCTGGTGCCGATTATTTTGATGTTAAGAAATTTGGTGCAGAATGGGCTTATACCCTTGATGGAGGAGCTATTGGCGAACTAGAATTTGAGAACTTCAATGCAGCTTTAGCCAAAATAAAATTTAAAGGACGCAATATACACCCTGGTTATGCCAAAGGTAAAATGCGTAATTCTATCCGTATTGCCAACCAATTTATCGTTATGCTTCCCCGTTTTCAGACCCCTGAACACACCGAAGACTATGAGGGTTTTTATCATTTAATGAATATGAAAGGTGATGTAGAATGCTCAGAACTAACCTATCTCGTTCGCGATCATGACCGCTCTAAATTTGAAGAACGCAAGAAGGAACTGTGTCACCTTGTCAATAAAATAAATAACGAATTTGGTCCCAATACGTGTAGTATAGATATGAAAGATCAATACTATAATATGGAAGAGATGGTTCGCCCAGTGATGCATATTGTGGATTTAGCGGCTCAAGCTATGAGAGAAAGTGATGTTAAGCCTTTGATTAAACCTATACGTGGTGGCACCGATGGTTCTCGCTTATCGTATATGGGACTCCCTTGTCCTAACATCTTTGCTGGAGGACATAATTTCCATGGTAGATATGAATTTGTACCTATTCATTCTATGCGTAAAGCTGCTGACGTTATTATTAAAATTGTAGAACTGGTAGAAAAACGATAAATTCACAGAATAAACAATAAAAACGAATAATCCCTAAATGTTCTAAACATTTAGGGAAATATCGTTGTTTTATGATATGAGTTAATACTTAATGCATATATTATGACAAAGACCGTACTCCTTTTTATCTCATTAATAATAGGTTCTCTTTGTTTTGCACAAACAGTTGAGCTCATTACTGATCGTCCTGACCAAACGGAATCAGCCGTAACGGTGCCCCAAAATGCTTTACAAATAGAAACAGGTTTTGTTGTTGAAAACAAGGGGAATGATAAATCTTATGCCTATAACACTACGCTTCTTCGTTATGGTTTACTCGACAATTTCGAATTACGCTTAGGCGCTGAATATTTAGGCGAAGATGTTAACAACCAGATAACAAAGGGGTTTTCGCCTTTATATGCTGGTTTTAAACTAAAAATTAAGGATGAAGACAGATGGAAACCTGAAATTGCATTTCTGGGTGCTTTAATTATGCCTTTTACCGCTGATCCCGAATTTGAACCGAACAATACAGCAGCTAATATGCGTTTTGCTTTTGCACATACGCTAAATGACAAAACATCTCTGTCGTATAATATAGGTGCTCAGTGGGATGGGGTAAGCACAACACCAGCCTATTTTTATTCTCTAGCCTTAGGTGTATCTGTATCTCCCAAAATAGGAGCTTATCTTGAGAGCTATGGTAATATCATAGAAAAAGATCAATCAGAATATTTGATTGATGCTGGCTTAACCTATTTGCTTAGCCCCATTTTTCAATTGGATATCTCAACAGGCTTAGGTCTTAATGATGAAGCCATAGATAATTTTCTTAGCTTTGGATTAACTTACCGTTTTACCTAAATAACAGGATAAACACCCCACACTACAAGCAACGGAGATTAAAACCCTCCAGGTGGGATTAAAAAACATAAACGAAATTACAGAATTACATTTCACCCTTATTCTAATTTATCGCCAGCATAATCGACTATGGAAACACAAAACGTACTTTTTGCTTTAGGCCTTACTCTCTTTGCAGGGTTATCTACTGGTATTGGTAGTTTAATGTCTTTTTTATCAAAGGAATTCAATCCTAAGTTCTTAGCTTTATCTCTTGGATTTTCGGCTGGTGTGATGATATATGTTTCTTTTGTTGAGATATTTGCAGAAGCCCTTCACTCACTTTCCAATGCACATGGCGACAATTGGGGCGAAATATATACCGTATTAGCTTTCTTTGGAGGTATTGCACTTATTGCTTTCATCGACCGTATGATACCATCCTATGAGAATCCCCATGAAATGAAAAACACAAAGATGGATAGTATGACGGAAGAAGGAAGTTATAAACTAAAACGGATGGGACTCTTTGCTGCCTTGGCTATTGGCATTCATAATTTCCCCGAAGGCTTAGCCACTTTTATGGCTGCACTCACTAATCCTACTTTAGGTATTAGTATTGCTGTTGCCATTGCGATCCATAACATTCCCGAAGGCATCGCCGTTTCGGTACCTATCTATTATGCCACTAAAAATAAGAGTAAAGCCTTTTGGTTATCTTTTCTTTCAGGATTGGCCGAACCAGTAGGTGCTCTTGTAGGTTATTTTTTATTACGAAATTATATTAATGATTCTACTTTTGGGATTATCTTTGCTTGTGTTGCGGGCATTATGGTTTATATTTCTCTCGACGAGTTGTTACCTACGGCCGAAGAATATGGAGAACATCACATCGCTATTGGCGGACTTATTGCTGGAATGGCTGTGATGGCTCTTAGTTTAATTTTATTTTAATCTCACATTGTGAGTTTAATTCTACGTAGCTTGCTGTGAATAATAAAACATTCTTCAACTAAATGCCTCGTGGGCTTGTCCCACTAGTTGTTGACTTCTGCATACATACAATAAATTGCGTAGCGTTACAGTTACTGATATGATAGCTGCACTGATCTTTTGTTGAAGTTCATTTTATGGATAAAATAACACTGTAGAGTTATAATATATGAGTTTACTGACAGAACATGAAAATCAAGTAATGTGGCTATTAATAAGACATTATATATATGAAAAAAATCATAGAAAGTTCTAAAGCACCTGCCGCCATTGGCCCTTACAGTCAAGCCATTGAAACAAATGGAATGGTCTATATCTCAGGACAAATACCCATCAATAGGGAAACAGGCAAAATACCAGAAGGAATAAGTGCTCAAACAGAACAAGTTCTGATTAACATTGGATACATCCTAAAAGAAGCAGGTTGCGATTACCGTCATATCATAAAAACGACATGTCTGCTATCTGATATGGCTAACTTTAAGGCGATGAATGAGGTCTATGCTAAATATTTTAGTGAAAATCCTCCTGTACGTGCAGCCTTTGCAGTAAAAGAACTCCCTCTTGGTGTACTTATTGAAATAGAATCGGTAGCCATTAATGAATAATATTACAACCTATAAAAACCATAACTATTGATAAATATCTAATTATTAAATCGATTATATCTAAAGATGCTATGATGATTTTTGACATTATTTATTGAGCATATTATTATCGTAAAAGTACGATTGCCTTTTGTTGCAGTTAGCAACACAATAAATAATAGTATGAATTTTATAGATGCTGTTGAAAAAAGACTGAAAAATAAAATATATTTGTCTTCACCATTCGACAAGATTAACAATGCGTAGATATCATAGATTTAAAAGGAATAGGTTTTAAAAACCATAAAACTGAAATTGCTTATTAAATGATAAGCAAAAATGACTAATGTATGTTGCAGTCTATCCATACACGCTTAGTCCATTATAAGGCATAAAATACCAAGTAATAAGCCTTGAATAAAGGCAATTAAGTAGATTTAAAGTTATACAATAAATAAAAAAACATGGAAAAGACAATAATACTCAACATTGTTAATCTGAATATAAAAAAAGAATATCCTGCTGGCATTACCTTAGAAGAAATAAAAGATGACTTATTCAAAAACAGAGAGACTCCTTTTATTACGGCTTTAGTCAATAACAGAAGTCGCAGTTTAAATTACCCCATCTATTTTCCTCGTCGCATAGAGTTTTTAGATATCACAAGCTCTTCGGGTCACCGTTCTTATCGTCAGTCATTAACATTTCTGTTGTTTAAAGCTATTCAAGACCTTTATCCTGGCGCATCACTACGCATAGAACATGCCATCAGTGGTGGTTATTATTGTCACGTTAATCATCTAGAACTGGATAATGAGAAGATAGCTCCGAAACTCAAACAACGCATGGTCGAAATCATAGCAGAAGACCTCCCCTTTAATTATCATACCGAAGAAACAGCGGATGTATTAAAAAAATTCGAGACTCAAAAGCTATGTGACAAAGTTGCTTTAATAAAAGAGAAGGGAGATATCTATACCAGTTATTACTCTCTTGACAAAACTATTGACTCCTTTTACTACTGCTTAGTACCATCTACCGCTTATCTTAAAGTATTTGACCTTATCCCCTATCACAAAGGTTTATTACTTGTTCCTCCAGAAAAAAACATATCAGGAAAACTAGCACAAATAAAAGAACATCCTAAGCTTTTGGAAGTCTTTTCTGAATTCGCAGAATGGAATAAAACTCTAGGTCTAAGTAACATATCGGACATCAATGCTAAAAGTGATAATAAAAATATTTTTCAATTAATCATGCTAGCAGAAGCCTTACAGGAAAGAAAGGTCGTAAAAATCGTAGATATGATCACTGCTGCTCAAAAGACACAGATGATTTTAATATCAGGACCTTCATCTTCAGGTAAAACGACTTTTGGGAAACGCCTAGCTCTGCAATTAAAACTCTCAGGACTGCAACCCATTAACATTTCATTAGATGATTATTACGTAGATAGAGAAAAAAGTCCTTTAGATGAAAATGGTGAATTTGATTACGAACATATTAATGCTTTAAATATTGAATTATTAAATAAACAACTGCAAGACTTACTCGATGGTAAAGACGTATTCTTACCTAAATATTCTTTTAAAGAAGGAAATAGCGTACTTAGTGATACACCTACACGCTTAAATAAGAATGAAATTTTAGTCATAGAAGGCATCCATGCACTTAATCCGCAGTTGACAGCCCTTATTTCGGACGACGTTAAGTTTAAAATCTATGTGTCAGCCTTAACAACGATCTCATTAGATAACCACAACTACATATCAACACGTGACAATCGCCTTATCAGACGTATTATCCGCGATTATTTCTATCGTAACACCTCCGCTGAAGACAACATCTTACGTTGGCCTAGTGTAATACAAGGTGAAGATAAATGGATATATCCCTATCAAGAAGAAGCTAATGTTATGTTTAATTCGTCATTACTTTTCGAATTACCGGTTCTCAAAGCATTCATTGAACCGATGTTAAAAGAAGTAAAACATAGCAGCTATGCTTATCCTGAAGCAAGACGATTATTGAAGTTTATGTCTTACTTTAAAGCCATTGATCACCGAAAAATACCCCCTACTTCTTTATTACGGGAATTCTTTGGTGGAAGCAGTTTTAAGTATTAACCGAAGCTCAATATTTAATCTTAAACACAAAAAGAGATATAATTACGAATTAGCTTTATTCAATTTAAGTTGTTAGTTATAAGTTGTTAGTTATAAGTTCGCTTTATTCGTCATTAAGTTATGAGTTGTGAGTTGTGAGTTGTGAGTTATAAGTTCGCTTTATTCGTCATTAAGTTATGGAATAGAGCGATTAATGCTTACAATTTAAAAGCAATAACAGGCTATTAATAAACATTATAAAATCAAAAAAAATATTTTTTTTACAAAAATGTGTGTTTTTTTGTTTTTTCCGTGAACAAAAATAGAATTGGATCTGTTGTTATAATTATAAAGCGTTAATTCAAAGAAATTACAACTGATAATTTAAACACACACCAATGAAAAAGCTAATTATTACTTCATTAATCGCAACTGGATTAATTTATTTCACTTCTTGTGAAAAAGTTGATAACAGCATGGTTTCAATTTCCGAAGTTGAAGACGTTATAACTAATTTAGAAGGTTCGTCTTTAGCAACAGCCACCTACGAAGGATCTCAAATTCCTTTACGTCCTATTTATCACGCCTCTTCTATGAGCAGTGTTAGTAGAAGTGTGAGATCTAGTAATGATAATTTCACATTACAAACCCAAATAGCATCTCCAACTAATGCTAATGGAGATTTACTAAGCGCCTCTTTTGTTGAACTTTACGACTTTAATGATAACAACAAAACCATTGCTTATGTAACTTATAACTTACAAGGTGCAGATCATGGAGGAGCCCTTTTAGTTGTTGACTTATCTACAGCTACAAAACCACGTATTATTAAAGAAGTTATTTTTGAAGGTATTGACATTAACGTGTGTGAAATAAGTGAAGATGGCGAATACCTTTGGTTAGGAGGTTCTTCTTTTGCTCGTGGTGCTGTCGTTATCCCTGTTACCTTAAAAACTAATGGTGATATTGAAAATGATAATGCATATGATTTAATAACCGTTAAAAATGTGGCATCTATTAATGGTATTATCCAAACAGATGAATGGTTAATGGTTACAGCTGGTAATACTGGTGGTGGTACTTTCGCATTAAATTATGAAAAAGGATACCGCTTAGATGGTAGTGATTCTTTTAGCAATGCTAAGTTTTCTACTTGTAATGGTAAAAGCAACGGGAATACACACATCTCATTAGAAGGTGGGACAAAAGCCAAACTACACGTTTATACTATTGGTACTGCAGATGAGAATTTGGAACCTATTATTTCTATCGGATCTATTTATCACCAAAATGTAGCAGATTCTACAGCGGGTAAAGCGACTTGTTATATTGAAGAAGGTGAAGATATCTGTTACGTTGCAATGGGTGCAAATGGTTTTATTGCTATAGACATTAATAGAAAAACTCAAGTAATGCACAGTAATGATGACATCTTAACAACTGGTAACACTAACGGTATCTGTGTTGATGAAAAGTACATCTACTTAGCAAATGGTGCTGATGGCGTTGTATTCTGTCGCAAACCAGAGATCTCTGATAACATGTCTGATTTCGAAGTAAGCCCAACATTTATATGGGATGATGACTTAGGATCAGCATCTGCCAACTATGTGACTTCTAAAGGTGATTATATCTTTGTTGCCAAAGGTGCTAACGGTGGTTTAAGCGTATTAAAACGTGATAATTAATCACAACAACTCATACAATCACAAAAAGACTACTTCATAACAAGTAGTCTTTTTTTATGCCCTATTTCTTACAATTAAGTCATCATAAAAATAAGCCTATCTATTCACCAATACACCTTCCTACTCATCAAGAATAAAGCCACACACCATTACCCATTTAAAATTAAAGTGGCTAATACACCAAATAATACCAATTTGATTTTAATCTTATCCTTATACTATTTTAGTATTATGCCGATGTAGAATTAGTTAAGCTATAATAGCGTAGCGTATTAAAGCTTATTTTAATTCACAATCGGTATAATATAGTTTCCACGAGTAAAACATTTACAAACGCTATAGAAAAACACTAACCAGCTCAACAATAACACATAAAACCCCTTTAAAATTCAGTCTAGAACTCAAGTTACCACTATAATAAAATCAACACATTGAAATTTAGCTCTATGTAAATTTGTTAAAAAACCAAGCTCTTCTATATTTGTTATTATTTCGCTTATAATAAATTTAATCAATTTTTCCAGAATAAATATCATTTCACAAATCAACGCTAACAGTCTAACATTTAACCTATTTCCGACACATTCTTGCTTTAAATATTAAAATAATCCACCTATAATCTCATAGTCTTCTATTCTATACCTAATACTAGTGAGTAAATACTGAACCATCGTAATAGTTATCTGAGTAATTTGAATATAAAATTAGTATTGAAATTTACCAAGTCCGAAGAATGCACCTATTCCTAAACCCTTTGCACCTATCAACAGGTTCGCAAAAAGATAAAAACATGTAGTTTCAGTGAAATTATAGAATATCCTTTTTTATGTAAATAATAAGGAGACAAAACTCGGGATTCTTAATATGACAAACTAGACCTTATTCTAAAAACGGATACCTCCTCCCCCAACATTTAAGGCATAAAAAAAGAGATGCCATTGACATCCCTTTCTAAAAATACATTATTATTTACTTATTTTTTGGGTCTTTTCATTATCGCATAAATCTCAAAACCAAAGCCTGCTAAAATAAGAATTGGAGCTAACGTAATACGACGAAAACTGTAGATATCTTCACTAAAGCTATACTCATCGGCACTGCCACCACCAGACATTAAAAAGAAACCGATAATTACGATAACAAAACCAATTGCTAAAAGCTTATAATTCTCTTTGCCTAATGCAAAATTCCTATGTGTTGATTCTTCTTTCATAATATTTTAGTCATATAGTTCGTTAGTATGCATTCTTAAATAGCGAGAAACCGCAAAAAATGATGAAATGTGTGTCAGCACTATACCTAACAGTAACATCAGTACAAATATTGCCGAAATCATATTAAAATCTTGTAGTGAGATGATATTTCCAAAATGCTTTTGCAAAGAAAATAAAGCCACCGTCATCATACAAATAGCAATAAGAGACGATAAGACACCATCCATAACACCTCGGTTGACAAAAGGACGACGGATAAAAGCATCAGTAGCGCCCACCAGCTGCATCGCATTAATAGTAAAACGTTTGGAATATATACCCAGACGAATCGTGTTGTTTATCAAAGCAGAAGAGATGATTAATAACAAAATTGCAAAAGCTAAAATAATCATTGAAATCTTTCTGACATTATCATTAAGCAGATGAATCAAGTCCTTCTCATAAATGACCTCTTTAATCTGCGAGTTAGCCATAAACTCCTTCTTTATCTGCTCAATACTCGCCG
Organism: Bacteroidales bacterium; assembly: GCA_965662645.1. Lineage (GTDB taxonomy): Bacteria > Bacteroidota > Bacteroidia > Bacteroidales > UBA5342 > UBA5342. The sequence continues at coordinate 38,078 of CBFIII010000021.1, read as the reverse complement.
TATTGGTGTAAGCCGCATAAAGTTTCACTTCTATAGAAGCTAACAAAGGATTATAACCTAAGAAATCAACAAAATCTTCGCCAAGGGTTTCCTGCAACTCTTTGGCAGCTTCTGCTTTAGTGATATAACGTGTCGATTTCACATAGTCGGTAGCATCTAGATATTTCTGTAAACGCATCACCTCCATCTCCCTTACCTCATCGTTAAGGATAATAGAAAAACCAATATTTTCTTTCACGTAAGTGGATAACTTATTGGCACTCATCATAAGTATGCTTACAACGCCAAGAAGAAAGATGACCATCGTAATACTAATAATACTCGTTAAATGAGAGGTAAATATGCGTTTCCGTGTATTTCGTGTTGCTGAGCTAGTCATTGAATACAGTATATTTCGTTAAGCTGAATGCAAATATAAAACATTACAATGAAATACCTTCTTACTCCGATCAAAAACCTTCTGAAGATCGTCGTAAATAATAAAAAAAATCTGTTTACATCATAAATTATATAAAAACAGACCTTATTCTTCTATTCAAAACAAAACGAATCCATAACCAAACAGTTAAATACAGGATAAATTCATTATTTTTGGACTTTGTAACATAAAAGTTGTTTAAAGTTGTCCACAAAAGAGGCTTTTCCTTCGCTCACCCCTAAAAGGGAATCCTTCGCCGTGAGCAGAAAGTTGGACTTTAAAACAACTACATAATAATAGCCTAGTATGAAGTTAAATATTAAGATTCTCACACTGTTCGCAGTCATCAGCACGTCTCTTTTTGCACAAGCAACAAAACTAACACTTAATGATGTAGTCTATGGCGGCGCCCACTACCAAGACTTTAAACCGCAATATTTAAACCAAAAACAATGGAAAGATGAATCAACGTTCACTTACGTAAAAGATGATTCCATATTAGTATTGGAAAACATAAAAGGAAAAGAAAAAAAGTTCATGCAGCTCAAAGAACTTGAAGAAATCATAAATCACGAGAATCTAACAAGTTTCCCTCGTTACCAGTGGAGAACACCACAGGTTTTAGAATTGAGCCTTTCATCGTCTAAAGTCTTATATGATATCAAGTCAAAAGAGAAAACAGAAATCAATTACCCCGAAGAAGCACAAAATATAGACTTCTACGATGCTGGTTTGTATGTAGCCTACACGATAGACAATAACCTCTACATTGCCACACCAGATTCTTCTAAAATAGCCGTCACCAATGACGATAATAAAGCGTTAGTCTATGGACAAACCGTAAGCCGCAATGAGTTTGGCATTACAGGAGGCACCTTTTGGGCTAACAAAGCCCCCCTTTTGGCGTTTTATAAAAAGGATGAATCCAACGTAGGAGATTATCCGCTTGTTGACATTACAGCACGCGAAGCATCGGTGCGTATGATTAAATATCCTATGGCTGGCATGGCGAGCGAAATCATCCACATAGGCATCTATAATCTGGCGTCTGGCACCACCACATATCTCAAGACTAAAGGACCTGATGAACATTATTTAACCAACATAGCCTGGTCACCCAATAATAAGTTTCTATATGTGGCGGAACTAAACCGTGGACAAGACACCATGCAGATGAACTGTTACGATACCCGTTCTGGTGATTTTGTAAAGACCCTTTTTACCGAAACAGACAAACAATATGTGGAGCCACAAACACCTATGGTTTTTCTACCCAACGATGACTCTAAATTCATTTGGCAAAGTCGCCGTGATGGCTACAACCACCTCTATTTGTATAACACCGATGGCCAATTATTACAACAACTCACCCAAGGTCCTTGGGAAGTCACACAACTTTTAGGGTTTGATACAAAAAATGAAAACGTCTTTATTTCTTCCACCGAAAAATCTTATCTGGAGCGTCATACTTATGCGGTGAACCTAAACACAAAATCGCGTCAATGCCTTACCAAAGATGCGGGTTATCACTACTCAACACTTTCGCCAAAAGGCAATTATCTATTAGACCGCTGGTCAGATGTAGAAACACCTGGAATGCTAGATGCCATCGCAACTAAAAATGGGAATACGACACGTTTGCTCACAGCACCACAACCGTACCAAGATTACCAACTAGGAACTACGCAACTTTTAGACATTACGTCGGCTGATGGTCACACCACACTGACGGGTCGATTAATTACGCCTCCCAACTTTGATAATACAAAGAAATACCCCACCATTATTTACGTCTATGGCGGACCTCACTCGCAACTGATCAAGCGCAGCTGGAAAGGTGGCGTACAGATGTGGCAACATTATATGGCACAAAAAGGATATGTGATGTTTACCGTGGACAACCGTGGCACATCTTATCGTGGTGCTGATTTTGAACAAGTTATTCATCGCCAATTAGGCAAAAATGAAATGGCCGACCAGATGAAAGCTTATGATTACTTGTGCCAATTGCCGTATGTAGATAAAGAACGCATAGGCGTTTTTGGTTGGAGCTTTGGTGGGTTTATGACCACATCGTTAATGACACATTATCCTGAGGCATTTAAGGCGGGCGTAGCAGGCGGTCCTGTAATCGATTGGAGCAATTACGAAGTGATGTATGACGAACGATATATGGATACACCACAAGAAAATCCAGAGGGATATGACTCCACAAAGGTCACCAACTACGCAAAAGACCTCAAAGGAAAACTATTAATCATCCACGGCGGACAAGACCCTGTAGTCGTATGGCAAAATAGCCAGAAATTCATACGACAATGTGTCCAAGACGAGGTGCAAATGGATTATTTCATCTACCCTACTCACGAACACAATGTAAGAGGATCTGATCGTGTTCATCTGATGAATAAAATAAGCATCTACTTCGATGACTTCCTTTAAAAGATGAAGAATTTAAAGTTAACGAATTATTACATTAAATGAAACATCTAATTGCATTATTATTAATATACAGTATTACTTCTCAAGCTCAAATAAGTGATACGATAAGTTGGGATGAAGTCAGATTAAAATCTAATCAAAACTATATTATAGAAACCCTTGCGGAAAAAAATTACACCTTAAGAATTAATGAGATATTAGCTTCAAATTCTACAGGAATAGAAGATAAAGCTGGCGACCAAGATGACTGGTTCGAGATCTATAATTATGGTGATGAACCTATTTTACTCGACAGTCTTTACTTCTCAGATAACTTAAAGGAATTAGACAAATGGCAATTCCTCCCAGATACCATCACGTGGCTTCCTGCTCATCAATATTTTTTATTTTGGGCTGACAAAGAACCTTGCGAAGGCAAAAACCATACAAACTTTAAATTATCATCAGATGGTGAGGTTCTATCCATGAGTAATTTAAATTTAGACATTATTGATAATTTAGAATTTGACCAACAAGTATCAAATATCTCTTATGGTAGATACCCTGACGGTGGTGATATTTTAAATATCTTCGTCACTCCAAGTCCATTAGATACAAATAACATATCAAACCTTGTAGAGATATTACCTAAAGTCTCATCTAATATTGAAGGAGGACTATTCACCAATACTCAACAGCTAACATTATACACAGACATTAAAGATGCAATTATCAAATACACTTTAGATTGCTCTACACCAACAATCAATAGTTTAGATTACACCGTTCCATTAAATTTTGACACCACAACAATTATTAGAGCAAAATCATTCAAAGAAGGAGCCTTAGAAAGCCCCACATTGACTTTATCATTTATATTTACAGATAATAATTACAGTAACAATGTCATTTCTTTAATATCAGAACAAAAGAACTTCACGGGTTCAAATGGAATATTGACCAATACGACATCAGATCTTGAAATACCAGCACAATTTGAATACTTCGAAAAAGGAGAATCTGTATTCTCTGCTAATGCAGGCATTAAACTTCATTCTCCAAAATTGATAGAACAATACTCAATACGACTTTATGCCAGAGGCAGTTATGGAGATGATTGGTTTGAATATCCTTTCTTCGACGATCTTGCGCCTCATAAATTTAAGCGCCTCATACTTCGTAATGCAGGTAATGATAATGTGCAAACAATGAGGGAAAACAGCCACATGCGTGATCATATTATTCAACGCTTAGCACAACAAAGCAATCGTGACGCTTCCATATCTGAAATTAAACCTGTCAATGTTTATCTTAATGGGGAATATTATGGTATTTATAATCTACGCGAACGAATAGATAAATACTATATAGAGACCCATTCTGATGAAAAGTGTTTTGATTTATTAGAACGTTGTTTTGGATATCCAAGTAACAAATGTGCGATAGAAGGCAATTTCGACCGTTATAATACTGATCAAGAAGCAATTGACAGCTTAGACCTTAGTGATAATAATAACTTGGATTCAATGCTCCATAAGTATAACTTAATAAATTATCTAGATTATTGGATAACTGAGGTGTTTGTTGGTAATTATGACTGGTTATTGAATAACACAAAAATGTGGTCTTCAGATAACACCCCTTGGAGATGGATCTATTGGGACACCGATCATGGTATTGGACTTAATTATAAAAACTATGGCAAACCAGAATGGAACACATTAGCTTGGTCTCTTGGTTTAGAAGAACGTGCTGGAGGATCTGGACAAAATAATATTTTAATTCGTAATTTTTTAGAAAATGATTCAATTAAAGAAGCATTTATTAAGCAATTTACTTATTTGCTGAATACGAATTTTTCTCCCAAAAACACACATAAGCTTACCGATTCTATTGCTAATATTTATAGAGATGATATGGCTTTTCATTTCAATAGATGGACAGAAAGCTACTGCAATATCGATTCATGGAATAATTCCATTTCTGGAATAAAAGATTATTTTTCTCAGCGTCCAGATAATGTACGTCAACATTTACAAACGCAATTTGGACTAAAAACTCCTGTTAATTTAACTATAAACATAGAACCTGCAGAAGCTGGAATTATAAAAATAGATAGTAATATTATTAACGAAAATAATTTTAATGGCATTTACTTTCCCGATTACGACTATAAAATCAATGTAAAATCTACTAGCTGTTATATCTTTGACCATTGGGAAGGTATTAACGAATCAAAACCAACTTTCAATTTATCTTTAGATCAGGACACGACTATCACAGCAGTTTTTAAAGATACTACAACTCAAGACAATAAGAGAATCCCTTCTGAAATAAAGATATACTGTTATGCAAAGACTCTTTTTATTGAACATGACAATAGACAACTCAAACATCTCAAGATATTTAATACTAAAGGATTAACCATAAAGAACTTAGACTTGTCGAATCATATTGAAAATAATATGGTAATTTCATTAAGCGATATGACAAACGGTATATATATCGTGTCATTAAAAACTAAAGCTAAAACATATAATGAAAAGATTATCATTCATTAAATAAAAATTCATCATTCTACACTAGAACGCTAAACACCATGAGAAAATATATCATACTCTTTTTATTAATAAGCTTAAGTATTTCTAAAGCAGAGACTATTATTACTGGTACAATAAGCCAATCACAACAGCTTACTCGCGATGATTCGCCATATCTAATTAATGAATCGCTGACTATTAATGATGGCATCACCCTAGAAATAGAGTCTGGAGCAAAACTGTTAATAGCAGAAGGAAAAACAATTATTGTCAATGGTCGTTTAATTATGTCGGGGACAAAAAAACATCCAATCACCATAGGATCTCAAGTAAATGGTAAATATTGGAACTACATTCAAAACAGAGGGACATTCAAGGCTAAATATGTACTCTCTTCTGATTCCAAACGCTTTGTATCATGCACAGGTGATTCTTTAATCATTGACCATTGTAAAATTACAAACACAACGGGAGCTATTGGTGACGATGCTATTGGAGGTCATGCTACAAACGTAATACGTATTACTTACAACACATTATGGGGCGACACAACAAGTAGTAGAATAGATGCTATCGATCTGGATGCAGTACACAATGTGATCATTAGTCATAATACCATACGTAACTTTCCTGATGATGCAATAGACATAGGTACTGGTAGTGATAATGTTAGCATAGATTACAATAAATTTATTAACTGTGAAACGGGGATTAGTGTAGGCGAAAGCTCTACTGCATTTGCGAAGCATAATATTATAGCAAATTGCAAATCCGGGATACAAAGTCACACCAATTCAACCCTTATCCTTAGCTATAGCACATTGTATCACAACGATTATGGCATAAAAGCTTATCATTATGATAATCAAACTACCTCAATAGGAACAGCCATTATTAATAATTGCATCATCTCAGATTGTGTAACTGGAATAGACAAAAGCTATCCTGGTTCTATCATTACCTATAACTACTGCCTATCTAATGATACACTTACAGGCACAACAAATTATTTAGGTGACGCTGGATTTACAGATGCAGATAACGAAAACTTTTTTCTCACAAAAAATGCCATGGCTTTAGATAAAGCTAATCCTGATGCTGATAATGATGGGACGGACTACACTACTGATACCACAGATCAGGATGTAGATGGCACACGTCGCGACCTTGGCTTTGCGGCATATAATAACTCCCCCTTACTGATCAACGAGATTTCAAATTCAAATTTAAATTTCGTCAAAGATGAAAATGAGGATTATGAAGATTGGATCGAAATACTCAATACAACAAATGAAGCAATCAACTTAAAGGGATATTATCTCAGTGATGATGAAAATGATTTATCAAAATATAAAATCAGTGAAGATCTTGTAGTCAATGCTAATAGTACAGTTCTATTTTGGGCCGATGACGAAAACCTCACAGCATCTAATCATTTGCCATTTAAGCTCTCAGATGATGGTGAATTTTTCTCCATAATGTCACCACTCAGTGTTATTATTGATTCGGTTCACTTCTCTGTCATGCCAAACAATTGTAGTTATGGTCGCTCACTAGAAAATAAACAATGGGTTTATTTTGATACCCCAACACCTCTTGCCGAGAATGGGAATAGTCAAGCCACATCTATTTTTCAACCTATCATTTTCTCTTTTGATGGCGGTGCATCAGCAACAGCTTCTCTATCTCTGAAAGGGAATAGTGATAAAATATTGTATTCAGAAGATGGAAGCAATCCTATAAATGGAAAAGAATATACGACACCTATTAGCGTATCACCCACCACAACAATACGGGCGATAGGAGTTTCTAATGATCTGTTATCAAATTATTCTTCTGATCGTCTTTTTCATGAAGCAGACAAATATACTTTACCTTCTCTAATGTTAAGTATGGACACCAATGACCTTACAGGAACTAGTGGCATCTATACTAACTATAACAAATCGGGTGTGGAATGGGAACGCCCCGTATCATTAGCTTATTATAACCCTAGTTATAAATGGAGTGCTAATGCTGGCATTCGTATTCAAGGTGGTAATTCCGTTTCTATGGCAAAGAAATCATTCCGTTTGTTTTTTAGAAATGGTTATGGCTACAAAAAATTAAAGAATTCTCCTTTTGCAGGAAACGATGATGACTTTACTTACTTAGTATTGCGTAGTAGTTACGACGATGACATCACCACAAGTAATGGCACCTTGCTTCGAGATCCTATATCAGTAGAAGCTTGGAAAGATATGGGCGAGATAGCAACAAACAGCAACTTCACTTCTCTTTTTCTAAATAATGACTACTGGGGAATCTATAATATAAGAGAAAGCATTAACGAAGATTTTATTAAAACACAATTAGGGCATGATAGTTTTGACCTTATTAGATTCCAAAAGACAGGTACTGACCTCAAATATGGCAGTATGGATGATTGGGATAGTCTCTGGAACCTGTTTGAGACGGCCGACTTCACTCTTGCATCCACCTATGAAAAAGTTTCTTATCAAATGAATATCAACTCGCTACTCAACTTACTATCATTTGTGCATTGTACGCAATTTCGCTCTTGGACTTGGGGAGCTTTTGCCATAAAGCCTACAAACCAAAAATGGCAATGGACCATTTGGGATACCGATCGTTCTTTTGAACTTGTAGATTGGAATGGATTTTCAGAATATGCTTACACTAGTGCCGAAAAATGGTCAAATCTAATTCCTCAAAAGTTGATTAAAAATACCACATTTCAACATGCTTTAATCAATCGCATTTGTGATCATCTTAATACCCAATTTCAACCAAGTAATATCATTCAAAAATACGATTCTTTGGCAGCTATCATAGAACCAGATATAGCCTTAGAATTTGAACGATGGAATCCTTCTAAAGCATCTCAATGGGATGTTAACAATACAAACATAAAGGAATTTATGCAAAAACGCCCCGCTGTTCTTTATAGTCAAATGAAGAACTATTTCTCATTGACGGATACCGTTCATATTACTCTTAAAATAGAAGGTAAAGGCAGCCTAAAACTTAATAGCCTTTTAATAAATGCAGAATTTACAGGCGTTTATATGCAAGATATACCCGTCCATTTGCAAGCTACTCCTGCTCCTGGCTATGTCTTTACGGGCTGGAAAGAGACCAATACTACCGATGCTAAAACAGACATTACTTTAACTAAGGCAACAACACTCACAGCTATTTTCTCAACGGCTTCCTCTACAGACACTAATATTTATATACCACTTGTTATTAATGAAATAATGTATCATCCTAAAGATAATGAAGAAGATGAATGGATTGAAATATACAACCCAAATCCCACTTCTATTGACATCGGGCTATGGCAAATCAAAGATTCTGGAGCCGATAATCTTTTTGAGATAGCAAGTGAAACAACTATTAATGCTAAAGGTTTTTATATTATTTGTCGCGACTTACAGCAATTTAAAAGTAAATATCCCGATATCACAAATGTTAGAGGTAACTTTGGTGATGCCCCTTTTGGTTTTAAACTCAGCAACAAAGACGATCATATATTACTTATAAACAACAAGGGTAATATTGAAGATCAGGTAAATTATACGGATTCTAATCCTTGGAATCCATTAGCTGATGGATCAGGCGCATCATTACAACTCATCAATTACAATCTTGATAATAATGATGCGAGCAATTGGGATACTAATCTAGAAAATCCATCGACACCTGGCACTTCAAACAACACCAACACTAGCATTTACACATCTATTGATCAAATTTTTAATGTTTATCCTAATCCTATAACGGATGGCACATTTAACATCTCGGTTTCCAATACTGAATCTGTAAAATTATCAATCAGTAACCTAGCAGGTCAGAATGTATATTCTAAAAACTATAGTTCCTTATCCAACCATAAAATTATTTCAATAAACTTACCCACCTTATCAAGTGGTATTTATATTCTTAATGTTTTAATAGACAATAAGACCAGCTATACCCAAAAGATAATATGGGAATAACATTCTTCCTTTGAAAACTTAAAATAAACTCCCCCACTAAAAACAAACGGGGTATCTAGTTAGAAAATATTTTATTATTCGTAACAAACAGCGGGCAACAAAACACACAATATAGAATTAAAAAAACAAAAACTTATCAGAAGCACACAATCAACATTGAATGAATTACCTGGTAATCATATGGTTTATATACACAACAATCTGGTAAAAGCAAGGTTTGTTTCCAAACCAGAAGACTTTCTTTATTACAATAATACCGTAGATTATCTAGAAAAAAATATAGTATTGAAAATTAAGTTACTACAATTGGATAAAACCATAATAATTGCCTTATTGACATGCCCATAAATGGTCACATAACTTATCAAAGTGCTTTTCATATTTTGAATACAAGCGATGAAAATCTTAAGCTAAACACGTCAACTTACACGAAATAAATTCTTCAAAATAAATCAAAAATATAACCAATGAATAGAAATATAATCATAACCTGGCTAGCAATTATTACCCTGACATCGTGTAATAATACACCCGTTAAAAATGAGAGTAAAGATGCATTATCTTCTTGGAAAGACGGCTTCATTAAGACAGAGATCACTAATTTCGTAAAACGCGACACCTTAGATATTCCTATTAAAGAGCGTATTGCAGTATTTGATATGGACGGAACAGTAGTCTGCGAATCACCACTTTGGTTTGAGATGTATTGTGCTGTCGCTAAGTTACATGAAGCTATAAAAAAAGATGCTACTCTGCTAAAAAACAAGACTTACCAGATGGCAAATGCCTTGTATAAAAACCCTGCCAACTCTATGGTACATGCCTCATGGGTGACGCGTGAAGAAAATTTCATTGATTCCATGGTATGGAAAGCTTTTGAGGGAGAAGATCACGAAGATTATGTGGACTATTGTACTCAATATTTAAATACAACCATCAACAGTGATAAAGATATGATTCTGGGCGATATGTTTTATAAACCTATGCTTGAACTCATCACTTATCTACAAAACAACCACTATCAGGTTTATATTGTTTCTGGATCCGTTCAAGGTGTAATATGGAGTATCATACCTGAAAAAACGTCTATAAAAGAAAGAAGTCATCTCATTGGAACACGTCAAATTTTAGAGCCAAACTACGATGGAAACGTTACTAAATTCAGAATTAAAAAGGGCATTTTCACACCTAAAAATAATCATAACGGAAAAACTGACAACATCTATTCTCAACTTGGCGTACAGCCCGTTTTTGCATTTGGAAATACGACTGGCGATTTTGAGATGCTCCAATATGCCATTACCAATAAACATCAAGGGATGGCTTTCATGTTAAATCATGATGATGCACGCGAATACATCTATCCTCCTTATTATTCAAGCACCATTCCAAACTGGAGAAACGATATTAATAGTTTTGGTGGTGTGATAGTAAGTATGAAAGACAACTTTAAAGATCTTTGGTAATAAAGCAAAGGTCAGCCCTACAAGACTTATCAAATGATTAATATTGACATTTCATAGCATAAAATACACAATCTAGGATTCAAAAAACAGTAGAATGAAATTAGGCATATTCCAAGATATTCATGGCAATTTACCAGCATTAAAAAAAGGAGTTGAAACATTTCGGAACCAAGGCTGTGAAAAGATAGTTCATATTGGTGATTTAATAGGAATAGGTCCCTACCCCAAAGAATGTTTAGATTATGCATTCTCTATTGAAGAAATGGATTTTGTCATGGGCAATCATGACTATTGGTATGCTTACGGATTACCAAATCCCATACCTCAGTGGATGAGTGAAGAAGAAGTAAAGCACCGAAGCTGGATAAATCTTCAGGTAGGCAATATTTATAAAGAGAAAATGAAGGAATGGAAATTCTCAATAGATTACCCAATAGATAAAGATAGAAAAATAACTTTTCAACATTATGGTTTGAATAAACAACAGGATTGGTTTGCTTCACGCATAAAAAATCCAAGTGTAAAAGAATTGGACACCTTATTTAAAGGAATAGATGCTGAAATAATATTCTATGGACATACGCATGAAGAAAATGATAATACAGGAAAGTGTCGCTATGTTAATTTGGGTTCTGCTGGATGCTACAACAAAGCAAAAGTCAGAATTGGCATTTTGGAAATAATAAATGACGCAATCAGATTAGAAAAACTATCCATTCCGTATGATGATCATGGACTCATGGAAGAATTTGAAATAAGAAAAGTACCGATAAGAGAGCGCATCACCACCTCAATTATAACAAGAGATTAAGGAAACAGGCTCTATGTCATTTTATATGGGTTGAAATTATACGTAGTCATAACACCATCCCTACAGAATTTAAAAATAACGAATTTAGGAACTAACATAACTACGTACCTATGACACCTTAAAAAATAAATTATTTCATAAAGTCCTGTAAGGACGATGTTATGGTAACTAAACAATTATTAATGAAAACAAAAAGTCCCATCGGGACGGTGTTATTTTACGTAAAAATATGAAGTCACATCATTAAGGGATAAAACTTACCCACACTAAACGACATAACACAAGCCTAAGAGAGGTTACAGTATGGTAAAAACGTTGTTAAAACGTTTCAAGAAAGCTCAGAGGAGTGACATACGTATTTTATTATTTCACCTCTTTGTACAAATAGACAACAAGAGATAAACAAAAGAAAAATCAACATAATAAAACATCACCTCTACGAGACTCCTGCGCTAAGGGGCATTATTGTTTTTACCATACTGTCGCAGCTCAGCTGCTTTTGGATCTTGTGACATTTATATATTCTTACCGTTGTAAGTAGTAAAGCACTCTCTAATAGTTAGACCTCCTAGTTCCTTGCAGAGCAAAACGACATTTTATGCTTATCAGCAACATTACTTGATATAAACTGTTGCGCCCACAAAAGGATAAGAAAGATATCATAACTCACACACGACTAACACCCTTATAATGAGCGAATAATACTTATACTAAGGAATAGATAACGATCTTATCACATCCGACTTTAAGTCCTCGATTAGTTTAAGTACTTTTGTGCTTCTTTTTTGAATAACATACTTTATGATTTCTATAGATAATATCAGCGTTCATTTTGGTGGCTTCACCCTATTAGACAAAATCTCTTTTCTGGTCACAATAAAAGACAAAATCGGTTTGGTAGGTAAAAATGGTGCGGGTAAAAGTACAATACTTAAGATGATAGCGGGCGAACAGTTTCCTTCGGAAGGAGTTATCACCAAACCTCAAAACTGCACCATTGGTTATCTGCCTCAAAATATGCTATTGGCAGACGATGCTACTATCTTAGAAGAGGCCAATAAGGCTTTTAAAGTCATCAATGAAATAAAAGCAAAAATAGAACACTGGAATAATGAGTTAGCCGAACGCACGGACTATGAAAGTGAAGGCTATACAAAACTCATAGAACAGGTCAGTGAAGCTAATGAACAATATATGCTTCATGGAGGACAAAATGTAGCCGGTGGCGCTGAGAAAGCCCTTTTGGGTTTAGGTTTTGAGCGCAAAGACTTCAACCGTCCTACTGACGAATTTTCGGGCGGATGGCGTATGCGCATAGAATTGGCGAAACTCCTACTACAACAACCCGACGTTCTACTCTTAGATGAACCCACCAACCACTTGGATATAGAATCGATTCAATGGCTTGAGAATTTCTTAAAAAGTTATGGCGGTGCCGTGATCTTAGTCTCTCACGATAGAGCTTTCCTCGATAATGTGACCAACCGTACCATAGAGCTCATATTAGGGAAAGCACACGACTACAAAACCAATTACACGCATTATCTACAGTTGCGCGAAGAACGCAAAGATCAACAAATACGCGCTCATCAGAATCAGCAAAAAACCATTAAAGATACCGAAGATTTCATTGAGAAATTTCGCTATAAAGCAACAAAATCTAATCAAGTACAGTCACGCATCAAGCAGCTAGAAAAACTAGATAGAGTAGAAATAGACGAAGAAGACAGCGCGATGCTTAGTCTTAAATTTCCCCCTGCCCCACACTCAGGCATTCTCATTGCCGAAGGAGAAAATTACAGTCTAGGTTATGACGATACTTTCGTACTAAAAAATATTGATTTCCTCATAGAACGAGGAGAAAAAATTGCTTTTGTAGGTCGTAATGGTGAGGGTAAATCTACCTTAGTAAAAGCCATCATTGGAGAACTTGAAGGAGTAGGTAAGTTCCGCAAAGGGAAACAAGCAAAACTCGGTTATTTTGCTCAGAATCAAGCTCAACTGATGGACGAAAACCTCACCGTATTCCAAACCATCGATAACGTAGCTGTGGGCGACATCCGAACTAAGATACGTAGCATTTTAGGTTCTTTTATGTTTAGTGGCGACACCATAGAGAAAAAGATAAAAGTACTATCAGGTGGAGAGCGCACACGTTTAGCCATGATAAAACTCTTGCTAGAACCCGTGAATGTCCTCATCTTAGATGAGCCCACCAACCACCTGGATATACAATCGAAAGACGTGCTGAAAGAAGCCATTAAAGCCTTTGATGGCACCGCTATCATTGTGTCTCACGACCGTGATTTCTTAGATGGTTTAGTGGATAAAATCTATGAATTTAAAGATGGAGGACTTAAGACACATCTAGGAGGCATTTATGAGTTCCTGAGTAAAAAGAATATGGATAACCTTCAGGAATTAGAGTATAAGAAAAAAAACGATCCTAAAACCGAAAAGGAAGAGACATCTGGGAAAAAGATGAATTATGCGCTACGCAAAAAGCTGAATAAGAAAATACGCTACGCAGAACGCGACATAGAGGATACAGAAAAAGCGATCACCGCAAAAGAAGAACGCTTAGCAGAATTAGAAAAACAGTTAGCCGACGCCACCGAAGACATTGGAGGTTTATACACCGAATATGAAGCGGTAAAAGTAGAATTGGACAATTTAATGAAACAGTGGGAGAACTTAACGGAACAATTGGAAGAAGCTAAAAAACAAGGCTAACTAACAATTAGCTTCCCATGTTGAATTGCTTACTTCATCGAATAGAATAAAACATCTTGCATTCTTCTATTTTATTTATACCTTTGACAATGAGTATATTTATGAAGGCATATTGATCAAAAACACTCAGAAATGATGAGAGATTTCTTGTCTATTTCTATGATAAACGCAACAAAAGTTGTCTTTTGATAAATGTGATATATACATGATATCGCAGGTATAAACACATTCTATGCCCAAGCAAAAAAACTTTCACTAATGACGAAACCAACAACAAAGTAAATTTTTCGTCAATAAGACATCATCTTTGCTCAAAAGATTCAACTGAATATTTCAAAGCATTTGACTAAGTTACCAATCATTGGTAATTTTAACTAAAAATATATTAACATGGGGCGAAATACATCTATATCATTAAGTACACACTTTGAAAACTTCATCAATTCATCAATTGAATCAGGAAAATACAACTCAGCAAGTGAAGTAGTTCGATCTGCACTAAGACTTTTAGAATCAGAAGAAAGAAAGATAAAAGAAATAAGACACGCATTAATTGAAGGAGAGGAAAGTACTATGGTTCAAAATTGCGATGCAAAAAATCACTTAGAAGAACTACATAAAAAACACCTATGATTCAAAAATATCGAATTAGTAAAAAGCCATCGAAGATTTAGAAAAAATCTGGCTATACACTTTATAAAAATGGTCACTGGAACAAGCCGACAGATATCATAGTTTGATAATAAATGAAATTGAATTCATTACAAGCAATTTCAATTTAAGCAGAAAAATTGATTACGTAAGAAATGGCTACAGAATGTCAAAAGTTAAATCCCACCTCATCTTTTACAAAAAATCAAATGATAACGTTATAGAAGTAATCAGAATTTTACATCAAAGTATGGACATTAAACATAGGCTCAGTGAATAATAAATGGTGCAAACCTGATCACTGCCTGTCTCTACCTTTTTCAGAAAACGTTATAAAAATAAACTCTCATACATAAACTCCCACTACCAGCTAATCGTCTAACTTTCAAGAATTTTAACTATCCTGTTTCCAATCGCTTTTTAATGAGCTTTAAGGGGGTATCAAAAAAATAGCAAATCAAAGGCAAACAATTCCTCAAACAGTTGAAAATCTAAAACTTTGAGGAATTCACATTGTCTTTGCAAGATAAAATTGAAGAGGATTATATGCCAAAAATTCTAAGAGAAATATTGCTTGACAAACTCCTTGTTCTAAAAGACAAAAATTAAAACTCAAAACTAATTATCAAAGCCGACTTCAAAAACAAGCCCATCCATTCATAATTTAAAAGAATAAAACATCCTGCATTTTTCTGTTATATTTAGACCTTTGACAATGAGCGTATTTATAACAGCTTATTGATCAAAAACACTCAGCAATGATGAGAGATTTCTTGTCTATTTCTACAATAAATGCTACAAAAGCCGCCTTCTGACAAATGTGATATATATGTGATATTGCGGGCATAAACACATTCTATGCCCAAGCAAAAAAAAAAACGTTCACTAATGACGAAACCAACAACAAAGTAAATTTTTCGTCAATAAGACATCATCTTTGCTCAAATCACTTTGCGACATCTAAAATTTGCGTTTTGAAACATTCCCTATTTGGTATGTCGAAAGCGGTTTATCAAATTCCATACTAAATCCATCAATAACATAAAAATTTTCAGTAGTTTTGTTTTGATTAAATACATGGGGTTACATTGGGGTGTTTATTAGACTATTAATGCGATAAATTTTAGCATCTAATACAACTTTCATCTGCGCAAAATAACGCAATCAACACACCATCAAACAACTACATAATCAAGCTCAGATCAATTACTTATATAACATTTTTTCATGAGCGTCATTAACTCACTGTGTAAATTGATTGGTAAATATAGATCATAGTTCGAATATTAGGTATTTATTGATCATCTTCGTTTTTGTGTTTTATTTTTATTCATTAAAACAATTCGCCTAATAGTTGAGAATGCAGAATTTCATCGTGTCAAATGAACTGCCCCACTGCAAGCAGACGGAGTATCAATTCGAAACACTTTTTTTATTCGCAGAAAGCTGCGGGGAATAAAAACCCACTATGTGGGATTAAAAATAAAATATTACAATTATGAATATTAAAGTAAAATATTATTTTTTAATTTTTTTCATCGTTACTTCATCTAGTTTATTTTCTCAGAAAGTCGGCATCTATTCTACACATAGTTTTATTGATAATAGTGATGTTCCATTTACTACTATTAATGACATAGCAGGTTTCCCAACTGTTCAAATTGATAGTTGTAACAATATTTTAGATGATTTTAAGTCTATTGTTGATTATGATGTCGTATTTATTGTTAACTGTGATAATCCTTTTGAAAATAGTTTTACAGATGAAATTTTCTCAAATTTTTTAGACAATGGTGGAGTGCTTTTTGCTGATTATTATTCTACAGAAATGATGGAATCAACTTTTGGACAATTAGTTGAAAGTGAACAAAAAACAGATATTCATAACGAGTTAAACATTAATAGCACTAACTATTCTAGCTTTAGTCGATGGTTAAATGATCCTTTGGAACTGAAACTGCCTCTAGGTGAAAGTGGAGGTGTTTCTTTTAATGTTTTTGATTTGTTTGCGTCATTCGATTCGCCCCTTGCTCTTTATGAAGATAATTCAATTGCAATATCTTCCAAAAATTATGAGAATGGGAAAGCTGTATTCTTCGGTCCTTCTTGTAAGCGCCTAGTTTGCTTCCCCCGCAACAACCGCGATCTCAGTGCACAACGCAGCTATAATAATGACTTTGAACCTGGAGCAGACATAATACCCTTACTTATCCGTGGTATTATTGAAGATCAAATGCCAGTAACAGTGTGGAAACATACCTTACCTAAAGACTATAAGTCGGCACTCGTCATTACGCACGATGTGGACAAGGTGAATTCTTATGAAAATGCACAAAGTTTTATCGACTATGAAAAGGAGCATCATATCCCCGCCCATTATTTTATCGGCACCAAGTATATCAACGATTACGCCTCGGCCCCATTGTATAATGATTATCAGGGGAAAGAATTACTTAATACCTTACTAGATGCCGGGTTTACGGTAGGCAGTAATAGTGTTGGTGGTTTCAAGGATTTTGATGATAATGACGTCTTTCCTTTGGGCGTTTCAAGCATTAGTGCAGAAAGTTATTCTCCGTTCAACGATGGTGATGCTACTGTAAGAGGCACTGTTTTGGGTGAGCTTATAGTCTCCAAAGAAATACTCGAGCAGGATGGCGGCAGGGCCATTACAAGTTTCCGCTCAGGGAGTATGAGGTTTAATAAATACTTGCCCGAAGGACTGCAAACAGCCCAATACACGACAGAGAGTAGCTTTTATGCCAATGATGTGATGACAGGTTTCCCCTATTTTCTGCAAAAAGGTCAAAGCTCGTCAGAATCCCCAATGGATGTACTAGAAATCCCTGTCCACATCAGCGATGCCGTGGATTATCTGAATAAAGACGAGTACAGCAAAGCAGTGGACATCTGGGAAGAAGTCATAGGTAAATATAGCGACAACTATGCCCCCGTGACACTCTCCATTGATCCTGACAAAGACTATAAATTAGCCGCCTTAGATATGTTGTTGCAGCGCATCGAAGGCCAAACAAAGCTTCTCAATTTCGAAGAACTTAACGACTTCTGGCGCGAACGCCGCAATCTAAGCTATCAAACGGATTTGAATAGCACCAATAAAGTTTTAACGATTACTATTCCAGAAAGCATCTTGCCCATCAGCGACAATCAATCGCTACACATCACTAAAGGCAAAACCTTGGATTCTATCATCGTGGTTTCTGATGCAGGAATGGCGATAGATCATCAATTGATTGATTGGGATGAAGAAAGTTATCTCTTACATTTCACTTCTCCTATTCAGGATTTTAAGGTGGAAAATAGTTATGTAGCCTGCTTAGATTTAGAAGTGGAATTTTCATTTGAAGGTACAGCATCAGAAGATTTTGATTCTATACGTTGGGATTTTGGCGACAACACTAGCCGTATGGTATATGACGCCAACAACACAAAGCATTCTTATTCTATACCTGGCTATTATGATGTCAATCTCACCATTTGGAACAATGGCGTACAAACACATATTAAAAAGGAAGATGCTGTCTTTTTAGCCAAAGCTCCTGAGGTATCCTTTTCTTATGCTGTCAGTGATACCAATCATTATGCCCCCTTCGATGTAGCGTTTACCAACACATCTTATGTTGAAAGCAGCAAAAGCATTACTTACAAATGGACCATAAAAGATAGTGTTGGGCAAGTGATAAAAGAAGAGGAAAACATCTCTTATTTGTTTAAGACACCTGGTACATATCAGGTTATTTTGGAACTGACAGAGGTTGGTGGCTGCTATGGAGAGTATGACGAAATCATAGTGATTAAAGACTACTTTGAGGATTACAAAGTGGTCAATGATTCTAATGCGTATATAGATGTAGAGCTAGAGTTTTCTTTTGCAGGGCCTATACTTGCCAATTTTGACTCTACACGTTGGGACTTTGGTGATGACTCTATTCGTGTGACTTATGGCGAAAACGCGATAAAACACGCCTATTCTACTCCAGGCTATTATGATGTAAACCTTACAATTTGGCACAATGGCGTAGAAACGAAAATTAAAAAGAACAAGGCCGTCCTAATACACAAGGCGCCAGAAGTGTCCTTTTCTTATACAGCTATAGATACCAATCATTACGCCCCAGTTGAAGTGACGTTTACCAATACCTCAATAGCAGAAAATAAGGATAGTGCATCTTATAAATGGAACATTCAGGATGCAGGCACTACGCAAGTCCAAGAAACAAAAGATGCATTATATACCTTTACACAGCCTGGCACATATCGGGTACAATTGGAACTATTCACTGCGAGTGGCTACTATGATACCTACGAGCAAATGTTATTAATCAAAGACGACTTTGAGGATTACGAGGTAGTCAATGATTCTAATGCCTATATAAATTTAGAGCTAGAGTTTTCTTTTGCAGGATCTAAAACTGCCAATTTTGACTCTGTACGTTGGGACTTTGGTGATGACTCTATCCGTGTGATTTATGACGGAAATGTGATAAAACACGCCTATTCTACTCCAGGCTATTATGATGTAAACCTAACGATTTGGCACAAAGGCGTAGAAACGAAGATTGAAAAGAACAAGGCCGTCCTGATATACAAGACGCCAGAAGTGTCCTTTTCTTATTCAGCTATAGATACCAATCATTATGCCCCAGTTAAAGTGACGTTCAGGAATACCTCAATAATAGAAGATAAGGATAGTGCATCTTATAAATGGAACATTCAGGATGCAGGTACTACGCGAGTCCAAGAAACAGAAAATGCATCATATACCTTTATACAGCCTGGCACATATCGGGTACAATTAGAACTATTCACTGCGAGTGGCTACTATGATACCTACGAGCAAGTACTTGTAGTACGAGATGCTATGCAAAAGAATGAAATAAATTATATCAGTGACTCTAATTCTCTTTGCCCTAATGGCTTTAACTACCGCTTGTCGGGTGATACCTTGACCTTTTTTGGCACCACCAGTAAAAAATGTTGTTTGCAAAATACGGCGGTACTTGTGGATGAGATCGATACGATTAAGATTCTGACTTTTGAAACAAACTATACAGGAGAAGCCTGTATTAATTTGTGCGATTACTGTTTTGAAATTCAGATACTAGACTTTGATAGAGCACAATGTGAAGTCGTCTTTGAAGGAGATGTGTATCATATTAGTACAACTTCAGCCTTAGGTGAGGTGCAAGAAGCCCTAACCCATCTTACGCTAGTTCCTAACCCAACGAACGATAAAATAAGCATCAAAATCAATACGCTGGGAAAAGCCGTTCTTGTAGAGTTCTACGATATGCAAGGAGTAAAGTTGTCGCACACAACTGATATATCAAAACCTCTTATGGTGCCTATCCAAAGCGGCGTATGCCTTTTGAAAATTACAATTGATGGACAAACAGAAGTACGTAAGGTAGTGAAGCTGTAGAGCTTTTTGACTCGGAACGCGACTCTAAGGCGCACTCAGAGTAAACAACAATAAAAACAATGAACTACCCCGCTGCAAGCAGACGGAGTATCAATTCGAAACACTATTTTTATTCGCAGAAAGCTACGAAGAATAAAACCCACAATGTGGGATTAAAATTATGAAAACAATATATGATATCATACGACTCTTAAGCATAAGCAGTATAATGATTGCACAATAAAAAAACGGAGTGATGATTTAAAGAATGGATATAATGTTTGAATTGCAGAGCAAGTTCAATTCTTGACATTAGAGTAGAACCCGGAAAGTGCGGGAACTATACAACCAACGGATGCTGGCATTTATATCACTAACCATACTAATAAGAAAGCGCCATTGTACTTAAATACAGATTCAACGAATACGAATATTGTTAAATGTAGTAATTATTTGTTTACTCCAGTTACTCAAAATTATTAAAATGTTTCTATGAAAAAATTTTTACTATTTTTTTCCTTTTCCCTTTTGGGAAGTTTGCTTGTTGCTCAAAATATATCTTTATATAGTGAAAACTCTAGTTTGAGAAATAATGAAACCATTCAACTACTAAATGAAATAGCTGGGTATCCAATTCATTATTTTCCTGAAGCAACATTTGATAATGATTTACAGATAATCACGACATCTGATGTGTTGTTTATGTCTAATGATAATCATCACCCATTATCAGAAGAGGCTTATTATGAAAATTTCTCAAAAATATTAAGTAATGATGGAATCATATTCTTAGATTATTATTCCGATACACAGTTGGGTGAGTTGTTTGGTAAATTAAGTAAGACAGAAAAACAGTATTATCATACAAAAATAAAATTTGATAAAGATGCCTTAGGCTTAGATGCTAGTTGGTTAAATGATGCTTTGGAACTTGAAATACCATTAAGCAAAGATGGAGTAAAGACATTCGCAGTTTGGGAGTTAGACCCTACTGAGGCTACTCCAATTGCGTACTACGAAGATGGCACTGTAGCAATAACCTGTAAGAGTCATGGCAAAGGGAAAGCTTATTTCTTTGGTATGCCTTGGCGAAGACTAACCTACTTCCCCCGCAACAACCGCGACCTCAGTGCCCAGCGCAGCTATAACAATGGTTTTGAGCCCGGAGCAGACATAATACCCTTACTCATCCGTGGTATTATTGAAGATCATTTCCCCGTCACAGTGTGGAAACACACTTTGCCTAAGGATTATAAATCGGCACTAGTCATTACACACGAAGTGGACAAGGAGAAGTCTTATGAAAAAGCTCACTGTTTTATCGACTATGAAAAGGAGCATCATATCCCCGCCCATTATTTTATCGGCACCAAGTATATCAACGATTTCGCCTCGGCCCCATTATATAATGATTATCAGGGAAAAGAATTACTTAACACCTTAGTGGATGCTGGTTTCACGGTAGGCAGTAATAGTGTCGGTGGGTTTAAGGATTTTTATGATAATGAAATCTTTCCTTTGGGCGTTTCAAGTATTAGTGCAGAAAGTTATTCTCCGTTCAACGATGGCAATATTACTGTAAGGGGTACTGTTTTGGGCGAGCTTATGGTTTCTAAAGAAATACTCGAACAGGATGGCGCTAAAACCATTACAAGTTACCGCTCAGGAAGTATGAGGTTTAATAAATACTTACCCGAAGGACTACAAATAGCTCAATACAAGACAGAGAGTAGCTTTTATGCCAATGATGTGATGACGGGTTTCCCCTATTTCCTGCAAAAAGGTCAGAGCTCGACAGAAGCCCTCGTGGATGTCTTAGAAATCCCCGTCCACATCAACGATGCGGTGGATTTTATGAATAAAGACGAGTACTGCAAAGCGGTGGACATCTGGGAAGAAGTCATAGGTAAGTATAGCGAAAACTACGCCCCAGTAATACTCTCCATAGATCCTGATAAAGACTATAAATTGGCCGCCTTAGATATGCTGCGTCATCGCATCGAAGGCCAAACCGAGTTTCTCAATTTCGAAGAGCTTAATACTTTCTGGCGCGAACGCCAAAATCTAAGCTATCAAACGGATTTGAATAGCACCAATAAAGTTTTGACGATTACTATTCCTGAAAGCATCTTGCCCATCAGCGACAATCAATCGCTACACATCACCAAAGGCAAATCCTTGAATTCTATCATCGTGGTTTCTGATGCAGGAATGGCAATAGATCATCAATTGATTGATTGGGATGAAGAGAGTTATTTGTTACGTTTTGCGCCTTCTATTAAAGACTTTAATATAGAAATTGGAAAATTAGCGTGTTCTGAACTAAATGCTACATTTTCATTTGATGGTGAACCCATTGTGGATTTTGATTCTATACAATGGGATTTTGGCGATGGATGTTTGATGAGAAGTAGCACACTCAATACCGTGAAACACAATTTTACTCAGAGTGGGTCTTATGATGTGAGTCTAACTATATGGAATAATGGAGTATATAGTACTATTGTAAAAACGAAAGCGATTTTCATTCCATCACCTCCCATAGCCAATTTTCAATATTTAGTAAATGACACAAGGCATTATGCCCCACTCTTAGTTTCGTTTTATGACAAATCAGTATCGGATGCCGATGATTCATTGAGCTCTAAGTGGTCTTTTTATGATAATGGCAAAGCGCATGTCTTTACTAATTCTATAATGCAATATGAATTTAAGATTCCTGGTCTTTATGAAATTAATTATGAAGTAACTAATGCGAATGGCTGCATGTCACACTATGTTGGTTATATCACCGTGAAAAGTTCGTTACAGATAAACGAAAAGCCTTACATCATTGGGAAATGCAACGAGGAGTGTGCAAAAGGACTTAATTACCGTGTAGAAGAAGATACACTTATCATCTATGGTACGGTGACAAAAAACTGTTGTGCAGAGCACACTGTTGTAGTACATAATTTTGGTGACACCATTAAAATGGTCACTTTTGACACTTATTATGAGGGAGATGTTTGTGATAGTGTCTGTGATTATTGTTTCGAATTCAAGATATTAAATTTCTCACGAAAAACATGTGAACTGCAATTTGACGATACAGTGATGCATATTAATAATCCAACACAAAATAAGAGTATTAAAGAAATCAGTGCTCAAGATATTTGGCTACAGCCAAATCCCACTACAGGAATGGTAAATGTAAAAGGATTACGAGCTTATAATAAGATTCATGTTGAGTTTTATAGTCTCCAAGGCGTACTGCTTTCGCAAAGTCATTCGATATCAGAAGCTCTAGAAGTGCCGATAGAAAGCGGAGTTTGCATCTTAAAACTAACCGTGGATGATAAAACTGTGGTAAAACGTGTGGTGAAGAAATAGAGCAATGTTTAGGCTTGTGATACATTACACCTTTTATCTTTTTTGCAATTCTATTGATATGCGCTAGAGAATTCATTCTGGGTATCATTTAGTCCAAACTGCAAAGAAAATGGATGTTCTGAGTGGCGATAACTTGGTTTTATTGAGAAGACGCATAAGTCTATCAAGATTTTCAGATGGCAGAAGAAAGGTTTTGTTCTTTACTATAAAAAGAGAAAATTGGGACCTTACCCATTACCACACAAAATCAACGATAAGCTATTCTTTGAAATCAAAAGTGACACTATTAATCATCTAGTAAACATTATTAAGCATAGAAATCATGCATTTATCACTGCAAAAAAATATCGATGAATATTTTCACGAACGATTTGAATGAAAAAAATCACAAAACAATTAATACCAAGAAAGATTTAAACAATTAACATTAGTTAAAATAAAATAGGTCTCGACTTATTGAAGGAAAAACATCAATATTGGCATTTTATTTTTGTGATATTGTGGAAACGGATACAATAAGTACTACCATTTCTTATTTTGCGTAAGCAATAAAAAAGACATAAAAAAAGCTTCAAAACACAGGTTTTGAAGCTTTTTTATTTTTATATATATAATTCGCTTTACGTAAACTTTTCTCTTTATCTAATACCCAAATACACCAGGTAACCACATACTAAATACAGGGAAGTAAGTCACTAATAATAGCACCACAATCATAGCGGCAAACATCGGCAACAGAGGTTTTATAACACTCTCAATTCGTACCTTAGCCACACTACAACCGATAAAGAGGACAGAACCTACAGGTGGTGTACAAAGACCAACACTTAAATTAAGCACCATAATGATACCAAAATGGATAGGATCTAAACCAATTTGTTCTGTTACTATAGGCAAGAAGATAGGTGTAAAAATTAGGACTGCTGGCGTCATATCCATAAATATACCAACGACTAATAGAATCAAGTTGATCAGTAATAGAATAACGTAAGGATTATCACTCACACCAAGCAAGGCATCACTCACCATCTGTGGGATATTCTCATAAGCCATTATCCACGATAAACCAATACACGTAGCGATAAGTAACATCACAACAGCTGTCGATTTTACAGAATAGAGTAATATACTTGGAATATCTTTAAATGATATTTCTCTATAAATAAAAGAAAGGATAAGTGCATAAAGGACCGCTATAGCCGAAGCTTCAGTGGCAGTAAAATAACCTGCAATGATACCTCCAACGACAATAACCAAAAGGAAAAGGCTAGGAAT
The DNA here is from genome assembly GCA_965662645.1 of Bacteroidales bacterium. GTDB lineage: Bacteria > Bacteroidota > Bacteroidia > Bacteroidales > UBA5342 > UBA5342. The sequence continues at coordinate 12,968 of CBFIII010000021.1, read as the reverse complement.
AGCATCCAAGAAACGCATAATAGAAGCACTAAAACCAATCCGAGTACCCGTAGGATATCCTTTGAGATAAGCATAAATACCAGCCACAATGATAATAGCTAGTCCTGTCATAATACCAGGAATATAACCCGCCATAAAAAGAGCAGCTACAGAAGCACCTCCACTTGCAAGTGAATAGACGATAAGTATGTTACTTGGAGGTATAGACAATCCCGTTGTTGCAGAAGAAATATTCACCGCAGCAGAGAAATTCTCATCATAACCCTCTTTTTTCATCTCATCTTTCATAATACCACCAATGGCAGACGCCGAAGCCGCCGCTGAACCAGAAATGGCACCAAAAAGCATATTAGCAATTACATTCACAAAAGCTAATCCACCAGGAAAGCGGCTAACCATCACACGGGCAAAATTAATGAGCCGGACAGCGATACCACCCCTATTCATTATATTACCCGCCAAGATAAAAAACGGGATAGCCAATAATGCAAAACTATCTAATCCTGTAGCCATACGCTGTGCATACGTCGTAAACGCAGGTAAACTATCAATACTTGTTAGCATCGTCAACACACCAGCTACACCAATGCTATAAGCAATAGGGACACCGATAACGAGTAAAAACAAGAAACTAATAACCAATACTAAAATTCCAGCAATTTCCATAATTAAGTCTTTATTTTATTGGTGGGATTAACCACGTATTGTTTTAATATAATCATCCATAGTATAGTACATTATGAATAAACCAGACAAAGGCAATACCGCATATACTACACCCAAAGGCAAGCCTAAAGCTGCCGATTTCACATCCCACATAAAACGGGTGTACATCAACCAGCCACCGCCAATTAGCAAGACAAATAAAGCAAATACAAAAACTACAATGTAAGTAAATGCTAACAATTTCTTTTTTCGTTTCTCTGGACTCTTCTGTATTAATATGTCAATGGCTAAATGTTCACGTTGTCCTGTAACATAAGCAGCACCTAACATACCTACCCAGATGAGTAAATAACCTGCCATTTCATCCGTAAAAGCACTGGGCGAACTCATAATGAAACGAGTAAACACCTGCCATAATACATCGAGGACTAACGTTCCCAGTAAGATGACGCAGATTTTTGCTAATATATTGTCTATTTTAGTTCTCATATCTATTCTGCTTGTTTATTAGGATTAACAGCTGCAATATCTTGCAACAGTTTCCATAAATGATCATTATCACGGTATTGCTCATAGATGCCTGACACCTTTTCGGCAAAAAGATTTTTATCAGGTCGAATAATTGTCACACCAGCTTTTTCAACTTCTGCTAAGCTCTCTGCAACAGATTCCGCCCACAATTTACGCTGCACTACTACCGATTCTTTAATGGCTTGAGACAACCAACCCTGTTCTTTTTTAGAAAGTTTGTCCCAGATAGGTTTACTCATAATCACAACATCAGGAACAGCAGTATGCTCATTTAAGGTATAAAACTTACATACTTCGTAATGGTGCGAGAGGTAAAAGCTAGGAGGGTTATTCTCAGCACCATCAACTACCCCACTTTGCAAGGCAGTATATAGCTCACCCCAAGAAATAGGTGTTGGAGAAGCTCCAAATTCTTTCATCATACTTACTGCCGTAGGACTTTTCATCACACGTATCTTCATACCTTTCAGATCCTCTGGAGTATTAATAGGTTTATCAATAGTATAAAAACTACGACTACCTGCATCATAAAAACACATGCCACGGATGTTAAATTTTTCTGAACTTAACAGTAATTCTTGACCAATGGAACCATCAAGTACATTGTATGAATGCTCTTTATTCATAAATACATAAGGCAAGCCGAAGACTTTGAAATTTTCATTAAAACCTTCCATCACTGCCGATGATACCTTTGTCATTGCCAAACTACCAATTTGTAATAACTCAACACATTGCTGTTCTCCACCTAATTGACCACTTGGATAAATGTCCAACTGCAATTTTCCATCAGATAGTTCGTTTAACCGTTTTGCCATAAAGACCATAGCCTTATGTACAGAAGTCTTGGTATCAAGACCATGCGCTAACTTAAGATGCTTTGGTTTATTAGCCTCATTACAGCCAAAAGACAGTAAGAGAACTAAAAATAAAACAAAGACTTTGAAACTTTTTCTGTTCATAATAATCATTTTCTTAGACTAAGTAGTGTGAAAAAATAAATGTTATAATTAAATAAAACCTACTAAAGTAATAAGCAGGATTTATTGTTGCATTTCCAGCAAGTGTCTTAAGCGTACTTTAGTGATTAAAGATAAACATTAGAGTGACCATATCTTGCATAAAAAAGTTATAGATGTTAACTTTAGACGATTTAAATACTTAAGAACACATTAGCACACTTCATTACAATACGACATTATTTACGGCACACTATTTTGCAAATAAATATCTTAACCTAACCTTCAGAATTATATGATAATCATAGACTAGGAAATAGAATATAATCCAACTATAACAATTTAAAATGTTTCGAGAGTAAAGAATTAAGGACTTTTATTACTTCAAACACTTCCAATCACATATAAATAGAATTGTAAAATGAACTCACTAACGGACTAAAAACATTAGCGTCAGTTAACAGTGCACAAGGTACTGAAAACTGACGACTAATTTCTATTTTCTTAACTTTACAACAATAGCTAAAGCCTCAGCACATTTAGAAGTAATGTATTTGTAATTTTTCTCTGCCAATACATTTTTAGGGAACAATTGTGATCCCATACCCACACAATGCACACCAGCATTAAACCATTTACTTAAGTTTTCTTCTTCAGGAGCAACGCCACCAGTAGGCATAATGCTAGCCCAAGGCATTGGTCCCATAACTCCTTTTACAAAATCAGGTCCACCTACAGGAGAGCCAGGGAATATTTTAACAACTTCAGAACCTAACTCGTGAGCACGATCTATTTCAGTCACAGAACCACAACCAGGACTCCAAGCTACTTTACGCTTGTTACACACTTTAGCTGTTGCTTCGTCAATTAATGGAGCTACGATAAAGTTAGAACCCATAGCAATATATAACGCTGCTGTAGGAGCATCGATAACAGAACCTACGCCCATGATCATCTCAGGACATTCTTTAGCAGCCCATTTATTAATTTCCGTAAAGACTTCGATAGCATAATCACCACGATTAGTAAATTCGAACACACGAATACCACCATCATAACATGCTTTAACCACCTCTTTACACACCTCAACATCAGAATGATAAAATACAGGAATGATACCTGTTTCTTTCATCAACTGAGCCACTTCAATTCTTGAAAACCTTGCCATTTTAAAATTATTTTATATATTATTGAATATTATTCTTAAGTCCTTTAAGTTATGGCACAAAGAAACTCTTTTTTTACGATTTGTGCAAACGTTTACACAGACTCTATTCTCAATCATTATAAAGCCATCATTCCTCTGATACCTACTTCCAATCCTTTGATTTTATCCAAAGCTTTCATTCTACCATAAAGAGAATAACCTGGGAAATAATCGCGACCGAGATCATCAAGCATTTGATTTCCATGATCAGGACGTAAAGGTAACTTATGACCTTCAAACTTTTCAGAAAAATCGCGCTTATTCTCTGTCAATACCAGCTCTTTCATTACGCCAAAGATGTCAACATCACCTTGAAATAGATAATGTTCCATAAAGTTATGATCCTCATCACGCTGTACGTTACGTAGGTGTACAAAGTTGATACGATGAGCTAATGCTTTCGTCATCTCTACCATATCATTCTTATAGTTAGTACCCCAAGAGCCTGTACAAAGTGTCACCCCATTTGATGGTGTATCTAAATGATTAATCAATGCTAAAGCATCTTCTGTAGAACTCATTACACGAGGCAAACCTAATAGATTCCATGATGGATCATCAGGATGAATTCCCATCAGCATACCGCACTCTTCAGCTACAGGTATAACTTCGTCGATAAAATCGAAAAGGTGCTTTTGTAATTTAGCTCGATCAATCCCTTTGTAAGTATCCAATACTTTCTGAAAATCGTCAAGAGTATAACTTTCTTCAGAACCTGGAAGACCAGCAATAATAGCTTGTGAAAGTTTATCTTTCTCGTCTTGCTCCATGGCTTCAAAAGCCACTTTCGCTTTTTCAAGCATGGCTTCAGTATAATCAACTTCTGCACCTGGACGCTTTAGAATGTATAAATCAAAAGCCGCAAAATCTGCCATTTTATACAATAATGTCAAGGAACCATCAGGCATCTCATAGTTGATATGCGTACGTGACCAATCCAATACTGGCATAAAGTTGTAACAGATGGTACGGATGCCAAATTGAGAAAGGTTACGCAAAGTCTCCTTATAATTCTCAATGTATAACTTGTAATCGCCTGTTTGCTTTTTGATATCCTCGTGTACAGGTACACTTTCTACTACTGACCATTTTAGGCCAACAGCTTCAATCTCTTGACAGCGTTTTTTAATTTCTTCTACAGGCCATACTTCTCCGTTAGGAATGTGGTGCAATGCACTAACAATACTACGCGCTCCGGCTTGTTTAATCTGTTTTAATGTGATGCGATCGTTAGGACCATACCATCTCCAAGTGTAATCAAACATTATTATAATCTAGGTTAATTTGTTTTCTTCTTAAGGTATTTATTTTGTCTTTACTCCTTATCATCACACTAGAGGTAAAAAAGGATAAAAACTCAATACCAAAATCTTTTAATATCAAAAAGTTGTCAATCTTAAGTAAAAAATTTATTGAAAAATTCTTTACGCAAAACTGGCAACTTTTTATTCTTAATTTTAAACTCTTACTTTTTATTAGACACCACTAAAGATGCTGAATCCACCATCAATAGGCATCACTGTACCTGTTACAAAAGACGCAGCAGGACTAGATAAGTAAATGACAGCACCTGTTAATTCAGCAGCATCACCGAAACGATTCATTGGTGTTTTGTGCAAAATATCTTTGCTACGAGGAGTCAATGATCCATCTTCATTAATCAAAAGAGCACGGTTCTGATCTCCGATAAAGAAACCTGGAGCAATAGCATTAACACGAAGTTTGTCACCAAATTTCTTAGCCATTTCTGTAGCCATCCAAATAGTAAAGTTAGTAATTGCAGCTTTAGAGGCAGAATAACCTACCACACGCGTCACAGCTTGCATCGCTGTCATTGAAGAGATATTAATAATATTTCCTTCACCAGCATCAGCCATTGCTTTACCAAACACTAAACTTGGTAATACTGAACCATTAAAGTTAAGAGAAGTTACACGATCCATTGCATCCATATCCAAATCAAAGATAGTTTGATCAGGACCGATAGTTGCACCAGCTTGATTACCACCAGCAGCATTCAAAAGAATATCTATTTTGCCGTACTTAGCTAAAATGTTAGCACATACACTTTCTAAGTTAGCCTTATCAAGCACATTGGCTGCCATACCTACGGCTTTTCCGCCATCAGCTTCAATTTGCTTTGCCGTATTTACAGCATTCTCTTCTCGGATATCCAATAAGATAATGGTAGCACCTGCTTTGGCCATACCTTTACCAATCTCGGCAGCTAATACGCCACCGCCTCCAGTAAGAACAGCCACTTTGCCGCTCAATCCGAACATTTGTTCTAAGTAATTCATTGTATATTAATTCAAAATTTATTATTCAAGATTAAAAAATTGAAATTCGGAATTGGAAATTACACATTTCACAACTCCGAACACCAAATTTTAGATACTTACTTTATACTTCATACGTATTCGAAACAGTATCGCCACCACGACCTGTCCAGTTGGTATGGAAGAATTCTCCACGAGGTTTATCTACACGTTCGTAAGTATGCGCTCCGAAATAATCACGTTGTGCTTGTAATAAGTTAGCTGGCAAACGCTCGCTGCGGTAACCATCATAATAACACAATGCTGTTGTCAATGAAGGTACAGGAATACCGTTCATCAAAGCTGTAGCACATACACGACGCCATCCTGCTTGGGCTTTATCAATTGTTTCCTTAAAGAAGTCGTCTAATAATAGATTATTCAATTCAGGATTTTTATCAAAAGCGTCCTTGATTTTATTCAAAAAGGCAGAACGAATAATACATCCACCACGCCACATTAGCGCAATACCACCATTATTCAATTCCCATTCGTACTCTTTAGCCGCTTCTTTCATCACAGCATAACCTTGAGCATAAGACACTATTTTTGCAGCGTACAAAGCATCTTTGATATCATTGATAAACTGCACTTTATCACCAACAAATTTGGCTTCTACCCCTTTCAACGTTTTAGATGCTACCACACGCTCATCTTTCTGTGCTGATAGACAACGTGCAAATACAGATTCACCAATTAATGTCAAAGGAATACCTAAATCTAAGGCTGAAACAGCGGTCCATTTACCCGTTCCTTTCTGACCAGCAGTATCAAGAATAAGATCCACAACCTCTTGCCCATTCTCATCTTTATAACCTAAAATATCACGGGTGATCTCTATAAGATAAGAATCAAGTTCACCTTTGTTCCACTCACCAAATACATCGTACATCTCTGCATTGCTCATTCCCAAAAGCTCTTTCATAATTTGATAAGCTTCGCAAATAATCTGCATATCGCCATACTCGATACCGTTGTGTACCATTTTCACAAAGTGACCAGCGCCATTAGCACCAACCCACTCGCAACAAGGAGCACCATCGTCAACCTTAGCAGCTATAGCTTGAAAGATAGGTTTAATCTGTTCCCAAGCGGCAGGAGATCCACCAGGCATCATCGAAGGACCTAATAAAGCGCCTTCTTCACCACCTGAAACACCAGAACCTACATAAAGAAGGCCTTTGCTTTCCACATACTTGGTACGACGAATCGTGTCAGGATAATGCGTGTTACCGCCATCAATAATAATATCACCTTCTTCAAGGTGTGGAATAATTTGATCTATAAAGTTGTCAACAGCATCACCAGCTTTTACCAACATCATCACTTTACGAGGGCGCTCTAGGCTAGCACATAATTCCTCGACACTATGGCATCCGATAAAGTTCTTGTCCTTACCTCTTCCATTAACAAATTTATCTACCTTAGCTACTGTGCGATTGAATACCGCCACAGTAAAACCCTTGCTTTCCATATTCAGTACTAGGTTCTCACCCATTACTGCTAGTCCGATTAATCCAATGTCTGCTTTTGCCATAGTTGTTTTGATTCTAAAGTTATTACTCTCTATTATTTACTCGTGAACTTCATCCACGAATTTATCTGTTCTAAAAATGTTACTCGTCTTTTGTCCACAAATTTCACGGATTTCACTAATCTAATTACTCCAAATAGTTATTAGTCAGTCTGCCTTGAATGGCACAAATTTCACTATTTTTTTAATCGTTAACATACTCAACTAGAGTACAAATTATTAAGCTTTTGCTAATAATTAAAACGATCCTTAAAAGCCCACAAACCCAATGCTGGATTAGAAATATAGAAAATCTCTTCACCATTGACCGTATTGTAGCCTTCTTTTAAATTATCAAAATCATATTTCTCTTTTATGGCATCAATGTCGCCATAATTGAAGTTAACGGACTCCACCTCTTCTTGGGTAAGGTTGCCTTCTTCTTTTCCCACACAATAGGTGATAGAGAAACGCTCTTCGCTAGATCCGTGAATAAGATGCGCTGCAGCACTTAAGTTGCCCGCAAGATCTTCATTCTCTTCCACCATTTTTAAAGTGTGTGGTGTGCCCTTATAACCGTACTTACGAATAAGACGGTCGATATCTTTATCCTCACCGAACTCCACTATCTTAGGGGCCACAACGATAAGTTCACCACCATCAGCAATGGCCATACGGGTACGGTATATACTTTTATTACCTAACCAAGTACTGGTAAACTCTTCAGGATCTAGGAATACAATAACTTTATCCAAAGGCTTTTCTAACATCTTAAAGTTGACTTGTAAAGCTAGCGCTGCCGCTTTCTGAAATACCTCAAGATCATCACCAATAAAGATACCGCGCACTTTCAAATCCCCTTTATCATCCATTCCTACAACAGTCTGAATATAAAGGAAAGGCATATCTTGTGTAAAATTATCAGAAGCATAATTAAACAAGCGACGCACAGGCGTATCCGCATGTCCCATCATACGCTCCATCCCATAGGCTGCACCTACATAATGGCTTTTATTAATGCCTTCGGCACCTCCTGTCCCCACAAAGATGTTTTTATTGTAATTGGCCATCCCCACAACTTCGTGAGGCACCACCTGACCGATAGAAAGAATCAAATCGAAGTTACCTTCAATTAATAATTTATTAACCTGTGCAGGCCATGTAAAATCAACAGCCCCTTCTGATACTTCTTTGACGAATTCGGCAGGTATTGTACCTACGGTTACTACATCATTGCGCCAATCGTGCACACGAAATAAATCTAAAGGCACCGTTCCAAACATCGTTTTAATCTGCTCCTCTGTCATGGGATTGTGTGTTCCCAAGGCAGGTAATATATCTGTCATCTTCTCACCATAATAGTGATAAGCTGATTCTGTTATCTCACCAGCACGTGATGGAAAACGCGTAAAATCAGGCGGAATAGCCAATACTTTATTCTTGTTTCCAATCTTATCTAAAGCTTCATAAAGCCCTTTTTGTAGGTCTTCAGAATTTAAATCTGCTGTGGGTGATCCATTTTCAAAATATAACATAGAAATGAATTATAAATGATGAATTGTGAATGATAAATTATAAAAGCTTCATCAATTTTTCGACTGATGACTGTTGACTGAATTTATCGTTTTACCCGAGCGTTTCCACCCCAGATGCTCCAGACCATATCTTCATCAGCTGGTTGTGCGTAGTCAGTGAGGAAAGTTGTTGCCATTGCACCGGTTGCCCAACCAAATTGCGCCCACTTCTCAGATTCCCATCCTTTAAGAATACCATAAAGCATACCGCCTACAAAACCATCACCACCACCTATGCGGTCTAGGACACGAATAGAACGTGGCTCTATCACTTGCCACTCATCACCAGCTAACATCACAGCACCCCAAAGGTGTTCATTAACATTAACCACTTCACGTAATGTGGTCGCAAAAACAGAAGCATTAGGGAAATTTTCTTTCACACGCTCTATCAAACCTTTGAAACCATCAATTTTGGCTTCTATACCTTCACCACCAGCTTCTGGTCCTTCTATACCAAAACACAATTGAAAATCTTCCTCGTTACCAATCAATATATCAGATACCGAAGCTATCTCTTCAAAATTCTTACGTAATTGCTCTTCACGTCCTTTCCAGAACGAAGCTCGGTAATTTAAGTCAAAAGAAATAAGAGTTCCGTGCTTCTTTGCTGCACGAGCTATTTCCAAACAAAAAGTACTTGTTTCTTCAGATAAAGCCGCTATCAAACCAGATAAGTGTACAATCTGTACGCCTTCTTCTCCGAAGATGCGCTCTAAATCAAAATCCTTCACATTCAATGTACGTCCTACCTCTCCTGCTCTATCATTCTGCACACGAGGTCCACGAGAACCATAACCACTGTCAGCAATATTAAATTGGTGACGTACGCCCCAAGGATCTTCCTGTTCTACATCTACGCCTTCATAATCCATATGGCGTGATTTCAAGTTGCTTTTTATAAATTGTGCAATAGGACTATCCTTTACAAAAGTACTCAGCACCTTCACTGGTAATCCGAGATAGGATGAAATACTAGCGACATTAGTTTCAGCACTAGTGGCGTACATCGTAAATGTATCACTACTCTGAACAGGCTGACCGTTAGCTGGTGTTATACGCACTCCCATACTCGTTGGGACCAATAATGAATATTTACTATTTGCTTTTAAGTCTTTCATAAACTTTACAATTTTAGAGTAAGTTAGGACAGCGTGTTTGTTATTGGTATAACCATAAACACAACTTATCACGTAAATGATTACGCAAAAGAACAGTTTTTTTATGATTTACGCAAACGATTACGTAAAATTTTTCTACTTTTGCCTACAGAATGAAAAAACCCAATAAAAAGATAACAATGCAGGATTTAGCGAAGGAACTTAAGACCACCTCAGCTACAGTATCTCGCGCTCTGAACAACAGCCCTCAGATAAGTGAAGCTATGACGAAGCGTGTAAAAGCATTAGCCAAGAAACATAACTTTAAACCCAATAATTTTGCCTCTAATCTAAGAAAGGGAAAATCCAAAACCATTGGCATAGTGGTTCCTTTTATCAATCGCCATTTTTTCTCAAACATCATTCATCATATTGAAGTTAATGTATCGAAACATGGCTATAATGTGATGATATGCCAAACCGAAGAATCATTTAATAAAGAACAGGAATATTTAGAAACACTTATAAACCAACGCGTTTCAGGTATTATCATTGCATTAACAAAGAACACCACAACTTACACACATTTGCAAAAAGCGATATCCGAAGGAATAAAAGTCATACAGATAGATAATGTATTAAAGGATATCAACACCAGCTATATCAAAAGCAAAGACCGCGAAGGTGCAAAAGCAACCGTGTTACACTTACTAAAACAAGGCTACCAAAACATTGCCCTTTTAAATGGCAATATGACCAGTCATATTTACCAAGATCGCAAGTTAGGTTATCTAGATGCACATCAAGAAATGGGAATAACACCTAATAAGAAACTCTTTTATGAAAACACCAACAATAGAGCTGAAGGTATAGAGGCAACGAAACAATTAATTGATAGCAAAGAACCTTTTGATGCCATCTTTTCTTCTGGTGACTATGCCGCATTAGGTGCTTATTTAGTACTCAAAGAAAAGGGTATTAAAATACCTCAAGAAGTGGGCATCTCTGGCTTTGCCAATGAAGATTTTGCAGAGCTAGTTAACCCATCCATCACCTCATCAGATCAGAACAGTTCTAAAATAGGACAAGATGCAGCCACACAGATTTTAGAAGAAATAGACAATGTAAATGCAGAGTTACTTAAAATATCTATATTGCCAAAATTGATTGTTCGAGAATCGAGTAAAAAACATTAGCCATTAAAAATAAAAACAGATGTAACAATTCTTCTTTAATCACCAAAGAATATCAAATGAAACGTATTGTTACAGAACTACTGATCAAAAAAAAATTAAAAAACTAATTACTCTGCAATTGAGATAACGATCCCAACAAATCAAAAAAAAGAAAACCTACAACACGTAAATAATAAGATTATGAAAACTTTTAATGATGATAATTTCTGCTTAGAAACCAAAACAGCAGAAGATTTATATCACAATTACGCCAAAGAGATGCCCATCATCGATTATCACTGTCATCTAAATCCTAAACAAATATTCGAAAATAAGAATTTCAATACTATAAGTGAGGTATGGCTAGCTGGCGACCATTATAAATGGCGTGCGATGCGTACTAATGGGGTAAATGAGAAATACATTACAGGAAATACTTCTGACTGGGAAAAATTTGAGAAATGGGCCAATACAGTGCCCGCTACTATACGTAACCCCTTGTATCACTGGACTCATTTAGAACTAAAAACGGCTTTTGGCATTACGGATTTATTAAGTTCTAAAAATGCTAAAGAAGTCTATGAAAAATGCAACAAAAAACTACAAAGTGCCAACTTCAAACCCCGAGATATACAGAAACACTATAACGTAAAAGTAGTATGTACAACAGATGATCCTATCGACAACTTGCAATATCACATTGCCTTAAAGAAAGAAGATACTTTTACCAAGGTGCTTCCTGCTTGGCGTCCTGATAATGCAATGGCTATAGACAAAGAAGGATTTTTAGATTACCTACAACAATTAAGTAAAGTATCAGGTATAGAAATACAGTCATTCTCTACACTTATAAAAGCATTACAATTACGTCAAGATTTTTTTGCAGAAGTAGGATGTAAAATATCAGATCACGGCATTGAAGATTTCTTTGCCGAGGATTATACCGAAACAGAAGTTGACCACATCTTATCACAAGCTCTCAAAGGTGCTTCACTTTCAGAACTAGAAATACGACAATTTAAATCCGCCGTATTATATGAATTAGCTGTTATGAATCATGCCAAAGGATGGGCACAACAATTTCATTATGGTACTATTAGAAACAATAATACCCGTTTATTTAAACAACTAGGTCCCGATACAGGTTTTGACTCTATTGGCAATGGTGCCGATGTAGAACAGATGTCGCGTTTCTTTGATCGTTTGGATAGTAAAGACACCCTTGCCAGAACAATCATATACAACCTTAATCCTGCTGATAACGAAATTGTTGCCACAATGATTGGTAATTTCCAAGATGGGTCAATAGCTGGTAAGATACAATTTGGTGCAGGATGGTGGTTTCTAGATCAGAAAGATGGTATGGAAAAACAAATGAATGCCCTTTCCTCATTAGGTTTATTAAGTCGTTTTATAGGTATGTTAACTGATTCGCGCAGCTTACTCTCCTACCCACGTCACGAATATTTCCGCCGTGTGTTATGTAATCTATTAGGTAATGATGTAGAAAAAGGTCTTATCCCTAATGACATGGAAATGCTTGGTAAAATGGTACAAGATATTTGTTATAATAATGCAAAAGCTTACTTTGGCCTATAATAATGGCTCTTAGCTTTTCTCACATCATAGAAAACCTTAAGCCAATGCTTAAGGTTTTTTTTATATACATAAGCTATCCCAATACGATGCAAACTGAAATTGCAGATGCCTGCGCAATAAGGTATCCTTTGTTGTTCGAGCAATCTCGAATTTTTGCCTCCTTATTATTCACGTAAGCTTACCCCACCATACCATGAACAAAGACCTCCACAAATTCCTTCATTCTATGGAGAATTACCACGCTTATCTCTCTTGCTTTGAGAATATTGGGGCGTTGATCGAGGCATTTAAAGACATCATCACAAATCAGTTCTTGTCCGCTATAG
>CBFIII010000020.1:0-54916 GCA_965662645.1 Bacteroidales bacterium | reverse complement strand
GGACTAAAAGTTTTCCGTCCTGAAAAAACAACAGCAACGCCAGACCATAACATACCAACGTGGGATCAGGAAAAACCCATTGCCGATCCTATTTCAAAACACCAAGTGGATACACTAACCAACAACTGTAAAGAATTTGGCATCACCCTTTACGGTATAGGTCACGAAAAAAATGGTGTGGTTCACGTTGTTGGTCCTGAAAATGGACTTACACAACCAGGAATGACCATCGTCTGCGGCGATAGCCATACTTCAACACATGGTGCTTTTGGTAGCATTGCTTTCGGTATTGGTACTTCAGAAGTAGAAATGGTATTAGCAAGTCAATGCATTCTACAACCAAAGCCTAAACGCATGTTAATCAAGATTGACGGAAAATTAGGCAAAGGTGTCATTTCAAAAGATTTAATTCTTTATGTTATTGCTCAACTATCAACCAGTGGTGCAACAGGATATTTTATTGAATTTGCAGGTTCTGCCATTACAGATTTGAGTATGGAAGCCCGTATGACCGTTTGCAATATGAGTATTGAAATGGGAGCTCGTGGTGGCTTGATAGCCCCTGACGAAAAAACATTTGAATATGTCAAAGGACGTGAATTTGCGCCTAAAGGCGCAGATTGGGATAAAGCATTAGCTTATTGGAAAACATTAAAAACAGATGACGATGCAGTATTTGACAAAGAATACTATTTCGACGCTACCGATATAGAACCCATGATCACCTACGGCACTAACCCTGGCATGGGCGTAGCCATTAGTGGTAATATCCCCACATTAGATTCTATAAAAGAAGCTGGTAAAATCACCTTTTCTAAATCATTAGACTATATGGGATATAAACCTGGCGATGCTATGTTAGGTAAAAAAGTGGACTACGTCTTTATTGGTTCTTGTACCAACGGACGTATTGAAGACCTACGTCTATTTGCTGAAGCAATCAAAGGCAAGAAAAAAGCAGATGGCGTTACCGTATGGATAGTTCCTGGATCAAAACAAGTAGAAAAACAAGCCATTAAAGAAGGTCTTGTTGAGGAATTCGAGAAAGCAGGTATGGTAATGCGTCAACCTGGATGCTCGGCTTGCTTAGCCATGAACGATGATAAAGTACCTGCAGGAAAATATTCGGTAGCTACTTCGAACCGTAACTTTGAAGGACGTCAAGGACCTGGTGCTCGCACCATGTTAGCCAGCCCATTAACGGCTGCCGCTGCTGCTATCACAGGAGTAGTAACTGACCCTCGCGACATCATATAAAACGATAAATATTTCATTATAAAAGGTTGTAAAGTTTGCTTTACAACCTTTTTTTTATCCTAAATCTCAATATCAAAAATAATTTCTGACAACAATGAAAGCGAATATGATAAAAAAGAATACATTTGCGTAAAACATTATAAAATCTAAAAAATGAAAAGTCGCATTTCCGCAATATTACAACAAGAAGCACAAGCTATATTAAACGTCCCCGTAACTGATGAATTTGAAAAAGCAATAAACATCATACACAAACACGTCCACCAGAAAGGAGGCAAACTCGTCACTTCAGGTATGGGAAAAGCGGGACAGATAGCCCTCAATATGGCCACAACCTTTAGTTCTACAGGTACCCCTTCCGTATTTCTACATCCTAGCGAAGCTCAACATGGCGATTTAGGAATGATACAACCTAATGATGTTATGTTATTAATATCTAACTCGGGAAAAACACGTGAAATAATAGAGCTGTATCATTTAGCAAAGAACCTTAACCCAAATCTTGAATTCATTGGAATATCAAGCAGTAAAGAAGGTGATTTCAAAGACTTTTGTGATGTTTTATTATGGACTGGAAACCCTACTGAAGTATGTAAATTAGGGCTTACACCAACCACATCAACCACTGTAATGACGGCCATTGGAGATGCTTTAGTAGTAGAACTGATGCACAAAATTGGGTTTACCAACAAAGAATATTCTAAACGTCATCATGGGGGATATCTCGGACAGAAATCGAGAGAACAAGCTTCTTAAAAATAAATCACCACGCTAAAATCAAGCGAAATATCAAGAAGGAATTAGGATTCTTTCACATACCAGTACAAAGCAAACATTATTGCCGACTCATTTTAATGATGTCTAAAAACAACTAAAATTTACGTTATACGACTCTTTAACTTTTGATTACAAAATGACAACGCCTATATGGTGTGTTTTAACACTTCATCCTTATTCAATACAACACTTAATAACTTAAAAAAAACACATCATTAATTAATACACACTACTTATTAAAGCCTTTGATGTCTAAAGACAAAATAAAAAAAATCGCTTGGCAATACTTCCTCATCACCCTAGGATCAGCTATTATGGGACTTGGTTTTGCCTTATTCATCAACCCCTATAACGTTGTTCCAGGAGGTTTTATAGCCATAGGTCTTATTGTGCAAGGAATATTTCCACAAGTGCCTGTGGGTTTATTTGCCTTAGCTCTTAATATTCCTGTATTATTTATAGGTTTCAAACTTTTAGGACCTCGCTTTGGTATAAAAACCATTGTTGGTATCATCCTTACCTCCGTCTTTGTTGATGGATTAGCGTGGTATATCAACAACACAGCAACTATTAATCCTGCAGACCCCTTGGGGTTAGCGGATGATTTGCTCTTAAGTGTCATCTTTGGCTCTATACTTATTGGAGGAGGACTAGGACTCATTTTCAGGACGGGAGCCACTACTGGGGGTACAGATGTTATAGCTGCAATCATTGCAAAATATGCTAGAGTATCTATAGGTCAGGGCGTTATATTTGCCGACACCACGGTAGTGTTATCCGCATTATTTGTCTTCCAAGATTGGAAAATACCGCTTTATTCATTACTCTCTATTTATATTATGGGGCAAGTCATCAACATCGTAATGAATGGATTCAAATACGACAATGTCCTCTTTATCATTTCAGAAAAACACCAAGAAATCAAAGAGATGATTCTTACAGATCTCGACAGGGGAGGAACTTTCCTAAAAGGAGAAGGAATGTACACGGGTGCTGATAAGAATGTGATTTTTCTAGTGGTTACACGACGCGAATTACCCATAATAAAAGCCTTCATCCATAAGACAGACCCCAACGCTTTTGTAACCATTGTTGACACTCGCCAAACGTTAGGAGAAGGTTTTAGGCCTCTACATGAAGAAAATGAAGATTAATCTTTGAAATCGGCCTAACAATCACTTACTTTGTTGCAATTAAATAAGCACCTTAGATGTTAAATCAAGAAGAAATATCAGTACACTGTTGAAAATACACTTTTTCACAGTGTTTTTTACACCCTACCCGTAAAAACTATGAACCTATTACAAGCAGACAACATTAATAAAAATTATTCGGGACACCAAGCTCTCACCAATGTGAGCCTAAGCATAGAGCAAGGAAAAGTTTTCGGATTATTAGGTCCTAATGGCGCAGGAAAAACAACATTTATACGCATCATAAATCAAATAACAGCACCAGATACAGGCACCATACTCCTCAACGGCAAACCATTAAAAGCAAACGACATAACTCGCATTGGTTATCTTCCCGAAGAACGCGGACTGTATCCTAAAATGAAAGTGGGAGAACAAGCTATTTATTTGGCACAACTCAAAGGTTTAGATAAAAAAACCGCCATTAAAAGATTGAAACCATGGTTCGAGAAATTCGATTTAATGCCTTGGTGGAACAAAAAACTTAATGAGCTATCAAAAGGAATGCAACAAAAAGTACAATTTATCTCTACCGTACTTCACGAGCCCGAATTATTGATTTTTGATGAACCCTTTAGTGGTTTTGATCCTATCAACACTAATTTAATAAAAAAAGAAATTTTAAATTTACGTGATCAAGGAGCTACTATCATTTTTTCCACTCACAACATGGCATCAGTAGAAGAAATTTGTGATGACATCGCCCTTTTTAATCAATCAAAAAAAATCATTGAGGGCAATGTACAAGAAATACGCCGCTCACACCGCAGCAACCTTTATGATATTTCTTATTCGGGAGAATTAAATAATTTAGGCGAAAAACACAAAGACCTTTTTGAAATTGTGTCGCAATCACAAACCGAGTGGGAGAATAAAATTAAACTTAAGACCGTTAAGGATATGCCGGGCAACGAGCTACTAAAAACGCTCATGAATAGTTTGGAAATCATTGCATTCGAAGAACACTTACCTAGCATGAATGAAATATTCGTCTCTCTTGTAGAGAAAACAAACGCGAAATAATACCACACCACGTAACAGATAACAACTTAAGACCATGAATAAAACTTGGATCATCATAAAACGCGAATATCTTACGCGTGTCACAAAAAAATCATTTATTATCCTCACGCTTTTAATGCCAATACTCATGGGAGCAATGATGTTTGTCCCTGCCTACTTTGCAAGCAGAGAAAATACAGACACCAAACAAATAGCTGTTGTGGACCATACAGGATATATTTTTGAAAAACTCAACAATAACCAAACAGTCCATTTCACAAAAGTAAATCCAGGACAAGAAGAAGAGTATAAAAAGAACTTAGAGAAACAAGGTTTCTTTGCTCTCCTTAGCCTACCAGAAGAAGTGATGATCGACAGTCAAATTAACGTTTATAGCCTCAAACAAATCAATATAGACGCAAAAGAGAATATTAATTGGCAAGTCAAAAATATTATTGAGAAGAAAAAACTCACCGCCATTTATTCTGAAGCTAACATACCGAACTTAGAACAACGCCTTGCCGATACAAAAACAAAAATAAAGGTCAACACCTATAAATTGGGAAAAGAAGATGCTAACACAGATAACGCACAACCACAAATACAAAAAAGCTCAACAGAAGCTGCAATGGGCATTGCTTACGTTATGGGTTTTATCATTTATATGTTTATCTTTATGTATGGAGGTATGGTGATGCGCGGCGTAGTAGAGGAAAAACAAAACCGTATTGTAGAAGTCATTATATCCTCAGTCAAACCTATCCAACTGATGATGGGTAAAATTATTGGAATAGTGGGAGTCGGTCTTACACAAGTGGGACTATGGATATTAATAATCGGCATTGTCAGTCATAATCTTCCGGCATCGGATATCCTTTCGTCCATACTAAGCATTGATATGGGACCTATACTTTTTGGTTTTATTGCGTATTTCATTTTAGGATATTTACTCTACAGTTCCTTGATGGCAGCAGTAGCTTCAGCAGTTGACTCACAAGAAGATATGCAGCAATTTATGATGCCTATCATGCTTCCGTTGATCGTCGCTATTATGATACTAATGAATGTCATTAAAAGCCCTAATGGAGCGTTAGCCATCTGGTCCTCATATATCCCCTTCTTTTCGCCTGTCATTATGATGGCTCGTATTCCTTTTGGAGTAGAATGGTGGGAAATAGCCCTATCACTTACTATATTGATAATTTCCACTTGGGGCTGCATTTGGATAGCGGCAAAAATATATAGAACAGGCATTTTAATGTACGGCAAAAAACCTAGTTGGAAAGAATTAGGAAAGTGGATTACGTACCGCAACTAAACAACAATAAAACCTTTCATCGCTCTACATCAAGACCGATGAGACTTAAAACTTTAATCTCTATTATAATTGTTTCACTTATATTACTTTAATTTGCATTAATAATTAGTCAACTATAAAACTTAACATCATGAAAAAACCATCATTCAACACCTTATTTGCATTCCTATTTGCAACTGTTATTCTTTCGAGCTGCTCATCTATAAGCACTTCTATGCGTGAACCTAATATGTTAGTAGAATTCAACAAAGCTGATTTCGAAATGACAGAAGCGATGACTGCAGAAGCAACCACAACGAAAGTTTTTGGCGTAGATTGGGCACGTCTTTTTAACACACAAAAAGGTTATATTGGTTTCTCTTCATCGATATTTGGAGCACAACCAGTCAATTCCGCATCACGTTATGCATTATATAATTTAATGGCAGCCAACCCTGGATATGACGTCATCTTCTATCCTCAATACGAAACGTACTCGAAAAATTTCATTCTCTTTTCTAAAACCACCGTTAAAACAACAGCTAAACTTGGAAAAATTACAGAGTAATTCTTTTAAAGACATTTAGTTTCAAAAGTTTTAATTTGTAAAAACAAACAGACATGAAATATTTTTATAACAACAATTTGCTTATACTGGGGGTTACAACTCTTTTGTTAGCCAGCTGCAGCATTACACAACAAACGATAAAAGAACCCCATGCCCTCGTGAGGTTCCAAAAAGCAGAATTCAATTATTCACAACAAGTAGAAGGACACGCTAGCTCTACTAAAATAGTAGGAATAGACTGGAAACGTCTCTTCGACACACAACAAGGGAAAATCACAAAATCGTTTGGTGCATTTATTTATGGTAATGTCCCCAACTCAAAAGAAGAACAATATGCACTTTATAACTTGATGACTAACAATCCTGGTTATGATTTAATTGTTTACCCACAATATATTATTAACACAAAAGCACCAGGTATTGGTCTCTTTTACAAAAAGACAGACATCGTAGCCAAAGCGCGTTTAGCGGTATCAAACAACCTATTTGTGAATGAAGGAGAGTCTCCAGAAAATGCTATCAATAAAGCAGAAATGGAAAACAACCTAAGCACCCTCCAAAGCACATACGATGATTTAGTGCTAGAAATGAGCAATCTAAAGCAAAACAATGCTGCTGAAATTAATGACTACAAACAAAAAATTGCTGAAAAAGAAGCCGAATACAAACAAAAATTAAAGTTGGCTAAAGATGCAGCACTAGCGGCTGAAAAAGCAGCTTACAATGCTAAGATAGACCAAACAGAGGTGGTTTTAACAGAGATAGAAACACCAACACTTACAGAAGAAACCGTGGACCCCATAATAAGTCCTAAGGTACGCTCTACAGCAACAACTAAGGTTACTCCTAAAGCAAATTCTACAGTAAGTTCTACAGTCGTTTTTACAGAAAGTACTACAGTAAACACCACAACAAACTCTACAGCAGACCCTATAGTAAGTTCTACAGTAAAGCCTACAGTAAGTTCTACAGTAGTGATACAAGAAACCCCACCAGCCCAGACAGTTGTTAGCACACCTAAAAAAGCAAATATCATTGCTGCATCAGACACTTATATTTTGGTTATAGGTAGCTATAGCACAGCAATAAATGCTGAAAGAAGTATTGCTAACTTTAATAAAACACACCCTGCACTACAAGGTCAGGTAGGCATGGTTATTAGCGGTGAAAAATACCGCGTAGGTTTCATTAATTTCAAAACAAGGAATGAATCATTAATGTACAAAACAAACCTAATCAAAAGTTATCCTGAATTTAAAGACGCATGGCCATTTAAACCTTAAGGAAAAACGAATACAATGAACTACTCCGCTGCAAACAGACGGAGTGTCCATTCTAACACTTTTTTTAATCGCAGCAAGCTGCGGAAAATAAACCCCACAGTGTGGAATTTAAAACGGTAATACTGAGACATCAGCATTACCGTTTTTTTATGTTTTTCAAAACAGCATTTAGCTCCTAAAAAATTACCATCTATAAATCCTTCAATTTTCCATCATAGCCCCTTACCCCCCCCAAAAAGGTATCCACATATTATACCAATTAAAATTTAAAATGAGCCTTAACAGTTGGTGGTATTATGCCGATATAGAATTGATTGAGTTTTATAAGCGAAGCGAAATAAAGCGCATTTCAATTCATAATCGGTATTATTTATGCAAATCTCGCCCTTAAACGCAGACGGGACAACACAATCTAAGACACTGAATAAGGGAGACATAAAAGTCAAAGAAGACGAACAAGAAAAAACTATCCTTTTATCTCACATCTCATTAAGAACAATCATCAAGTTTTCTGCTAATATCACAAAAGTGTCAAATGGTGGCTTATTTTAAATTATCTTTGCAAACTATTTTAAAGATGAGACTATGATAACGATTGAACAAATCAAAGATCTCTGTAAACGCAAAGACGCGTTAAGGGGGTATCTTTGACATCGAGAAGAAAAACATACAGATAGAAGAGGCTGAGATGCGCACACAAGCGCCGGATTTCTGGAATGATGCAGAATCAGCAGAGAAACAAATGAAGGCGCTCAATGAGCTCAAATCGTGGGTTAACGATTTTGAAGAAGTGAAGGGAAGCATTGAAGATATTGAAGTTCTTTTCGATTTTTACAAAGAAGAGGAAGCTAGCGAAGAGGATTTAGACAAACAGCATAAAAAAACACGCACATTACTTGAAGCTCTTGAACTGAAAAATATGCTTCAGCGCACAGAAGACAAGATGAGTGCTGTGATTAAAATCAATGCAGGAGCTGGTGGCACTGAAGCCAACGATTGGGCTGAAATGCTCTTGCGCATGTACACCCGCTGGTGTGAAGCTCATAGATATAAAGTAACACACACGCACTTTGTTGGTGGTGACGAAACAGGCGTTAAGTCGGTCACATTACAGGTGGAAGGTGATTTTGCTTACGGCTTTCTGAAAGGAGAAAATGGCGTACACCGTTTGGTACGCATCTCGCCCTACAATTCACAAGGAAAACGCATGACCACCTTTGCGTCCATATTTATCACCCCATTGGTGGATGATAGCATAGACATTGTCATTAACCCCGCAGACATTTCTTGGGACACGTTCCGATCGGGAGGTGCTGGAGGTCAAAATGTAAATAAAGTAGAGACGGGAGTTCGTCTGCGCCACGCACCTACAGGTATTATTATTGAGAATACAGAAAGTAGATCGCAGCTAGGCAACAAAGAAAATGCAATGCGTCTTCTTAAATCACAGCTCTACGATATAGAACTACAAGAACGCCTTGCTGCACAAAACAAAGTAGAAGGACTAAAGCAAAAAAACGAATGGGGATCACAAATCCGTTCTTATGTTTTTCAACCTTATAAAATGGTCAAAGACTTACGAACAGGACACGAGACTTCTAACGTAAATGCTGTGATGGATGGCGACTTAGATGCCTTTATCAAAGCTTATTTGATGCAATTTGGGAATAATGAAAATGTGATGATGACACGGTAAAATCTTTTCATTTTTAAGACACCTGAAGCTCTGTCGTTAATCATTACAATAGCTTGATTATGGTTTTCTAATAATCAAATCGACTTCTAGATCACCAAACCAGCTCTTTAAATCTACAATTTCAGGTCACTTAATACCTACTCAGTCTTTTATTATACCCCTAGAATCCTTACTGTTGCCTCGTTTTCGATAGCTACGTCCTTGCCTTCGAAGATGTGTATGTAATACCAAATGAATTTCAAAATACGCTGAGAGAATTTAGCCTATTTTAGTTTGATTGACGACGAAAATCTTTGTATAACTCGTCCCGCTTAACGAGAGCTTTAGATATGTGATGAAAATTTGATAAAGCCAATGGAATAAAGATAGGACTCACAGTTTTTTTTATAGGACTTTGAAACAATTTCTTTGCAGCAACAGCACTAAAAGCAAGAGTTGAAGTTTAATTACAATAAAATGGTTTATTCTTTCAATTGTAATTTCTTAATAATTCATTCTTTTGCTTGTAGAAAGGAGTTATACCCTACCCCCCACGAGTGTTTAATAGATAAGAGGTGTCGTATGTACTTTATTGAATAGTATTAAATATTGAAATATTATGAAGAAATTTTCTCTAGTTTTTATCTTAGTAAGTATTGTAATAAATGTCTTTTCAGCCCCCAAAATTATTCTGAAATTCGATGATTTAAGCGTAAAATCCAATTCCATCAGTTGCCAAAGCGTGATGAACTTACTGATACAAAAGCAGATAAAAGCAAGCTTTGGAATTATTGCAGATCGCTGTGATCAAACAGCATTGCAAAATCTCAGCCCATACTTAAATGCCACCAATTCAACAGGAGAAACGTTATTCGAAGTTTGGCACCATGGGCTCGATCACAAAAACCCCGAATTTGGAGGACAACCCTATGCGTATCAGAAAAGTCATTTTGAAGAAGCCGACAGTTTGATCACCGCATATCTCAATATACAGATGCGAACCTTTGGTGCACCATTTAATGCAAACGATGACAATACGGTAAAAGTGGTGTCTGAAAACAAAAATTATAAAGTTACCTTATTTGGTCATACGCCTCCCGTGGGTGCCGACTATATCAACCTAAACAACCGAGTAAATATTGAAACTTCTACTGCCAATCCGAGTTACTCTGCTTTTGTAGATAATTACAATGCTAAGAAGAATACTTATACCGATTACATGGTATTACAAGCTCATCCCAATAATTGGTCCGCAAGTAAGCTTTTAGAATTAGAGAAAACCCTAGATTTCCTAATTTCTGAAGGATGTGAATTTATAACACCATATGGTTATTATCTGAGCCTTTATGGTGATGTTACTTCAACCTCAGAACCTGTAAAGCATTTAACGAATGATAATGGGGGCAACAATTTTTTTACGGTTTCGTCGCATCTTTCCGATTCAAATATCACCATTAACTTATTGAGACCTTCATCTATCAATATTTTGATTTATTCATTTGCCGGGAATTTAGTTTTAGACAAAAAAGCCTATGGATCTAATATTGAGATTGTACATGCATTTCCAGCAGGGGTTTATATATTGAGCATTACAGATGATAACAATAGGGCTTATTTTGCCAAGATTTTAATTGCCTAATCTTTAATAAATTTCTAATCAGTATAATATCCGCATTTTTCATTAACAAGTAATGTGAGCAGAATAAGCATATACGTAGTCATGAATTAAATAGTTTTGTTACTATAATCTAAGAGTCAATAACCCTTAGGTACTTGTCGTTCATCGTCTTTACCTATATTTTAATATATGAAAAATACACTTTTACTCCTTTTCGTAATTTGGCAATTTCTTCCTTTAATAGCACAAGAGAATATTGTTGTAGAAACTAATAATACGCAGTTTATTCTGAAAATTACGTATAAGAAAGATGTGAAGATGGAATATTACGGTAAAAGAATGCAATCTATCGACGACCTTTTTAATGCTAAGGCCAATACCAGTGCCGAAGCTTATCCTGCTTTTGGCGTGCGTCCAGACAAAGCCATTGCCATTAGAGCCAAACATGCCAATGACGATTTAACCTTAGTGCTAAAGTATCAATCGCATGAGCAGACAAAAGTTGACAAAAATGTTACTATAACGACCATTCATCTAAAAGATGAAATCTACCCTTTTTATGTGGATATAAAATATAAAACATTTGCAGCCGAAGATGTTATTGAAACGTGGACTGAGATCTCTCACAGTGAAAAAAAGAGTGTTACCTTATATAATTATGCATCGTCTTATTTAGCATTTAATGCGCCAACAGCCTATATTTCACATTTTCATGGCAACTGGGGAACCGAATTCACCATGGAGGAGATCAAGTTAGAACGGGGTACTTTTTCCATTGAAAGTAAAGAAGGTATCCGTAGCTCAACCAAAGACAATGCTTCATTTTTCTTAGGATTAAACAATCCGCTTTCTGAAAATAAAGGCGATGTTGTTGCTGGAGCCTTGGCTTGGACAGGGAACTTTGATATCTCTTTTGAACACAATGAATATTCGCAAATCAGCGTGACCGCTGGCATAAACAATTATGGATCGGAATACACATTAGATAAGAATAAAAAATTCATCACTCCCGCTTTAATTCTAACCTATAGTAACGAAGGAAAAGGACAAGCCAGTCGCAACCTACACCACTATGCCCGCAAATATAAAATGATTGGTGGCAACGAAGAACGCAAGATTCTTCTCAATAGCTGGGAAGGGGTGTATATGAAGTTTAATGAAGATAAAATCGTAGCGCTAATTGATGATATTGCCAGCATTGGTGGTGAACTTTTTGTGTTGGATGATGGCTGGTTTGGAAATAAATATGCCCGCAATAAAGCCGACCAAGGTTTAGGCGACTGGCAGGTGTGCAAAGAAAAACTTCCCAATGGGATTGAAAAACTGATTGATGAATCGGAAAATAGAGGTATTAAATTTGGTATATGGGTAGAACCAGAAATGGCTAATACGAAGAGTGAATTGTACGAGAATCATCCTGAATGGGTTCTGCAGAATACTGACAGAGAGTTGGTAAAGGGAAGAGGAAAAACACAGGTGGTTCTTGATTTATCTAATCCCGAAGTGCAGGATTTCGTTTTCGATATGGTCAATGACTTACTGACAAAAAACCCACGTATTGACTACATCAAGTGGGATGCCAATGCTACCTTAACAAATTATGGGTCCACTTATCTTCCAAAAGACCGACAGTCGAATCTTTATATCGACTATCATTTAGGACTACAAAGTGTACTTCAGCGTTTACGCGCCAATCATCCCGACATAATCATGCAAGCCTGTGCAAGTGGTGGCGGTCGTACTAATTACGGCTTCCTGCAATACTTCAGTGAGTTTTGGCCAAGTGATAATACCGACGCTCTTCAGCGCATCTATATTCAGTGGGGAATGTCGCACGTATTCCCTGCCATTACCATAGCTTCGCATGTAAGTGCTTCGCCTAACCACCAAACGCACCGTGAAATTCCGCTTAAATTCCGCTTTGATGTGGCCATGACAGGACGTTTAGGTCTTGAGTTACAGCCCAAAAATATGACGGAGAAGGAAAAAGAATTTTCAAAAGCCGCCATTGCCGTGTATAAAGACATCAGGACCTTGGTTCAGTTTGGTGATTTGTATCGTATCATATCGCCTTTTGAACATGATAGAATGGCTTCGCTCATGTATGTGGATGAGCAAAAAGACAATGCTGTATTTTTTGCTTATTATTTGGAGAAACAATCAAGAGAGGTACTCCCGTATTTTAAATTTAGAGGTCTCAAGCCTAATGCACGCTATACCATTAATGAAATTAATAAATTAGACGATAGAGAGGTGTTTAGCGGTAATGGTAAGACGTATTCAGGGAGTTTCTTGATGAACTCTGGAATCAAACTCGATTTGTCGAAAGAATACGACAGCGTAGTACTGCAAATAAAAGTTAAACAGGAATAAAGTCATCATACTTACTTTACAAC
This sequence comes from Bacteroidales bacterium, assembly GCA_965662645.1. Taxonomy (GTDB): domain Bacteria; phylum Bacteroidota; class Bacteroidia; order Bacteroidales; family UBA5342; genus UBA5342. The sequence goes on along the minus strand of CBFIII010000020.1, from coordinate 41,850 downwards.
ACCAATTTGGGTCTAGACACACTACAATCTAACATTTTGAATATTAGCTTAAAATAATGAAATCAAAAATACTCCTACCCCTATTCATACTTCTTTTAAGCAATTCAGCATTTGCCCAAAACATTAAAATAGATACGCAAAGCAACCGATGGAAAATTCAAGACGATGGCTCCATTCTTTGGAAAATAGGCGACAAACTCCCCCATGAAGATCACATTGAAATGGCGGGCGAAAAAGTCGCTATTTGGGTAAAATATGGTTTTGACGAAAATGGTGGATCATCTATTTATAGAACCCTTGTTTTTCCAACGTTCAGAAAACTACCGGTGAATACCAAAAGCCATATCACTTATTCTTTTTCTGATTCCGATCTGCCTTATTTTTTCATTGATGGTCGACAATTGCAATTGGATTTACCCAAACGCATAGGGTCGAGTATGAACGAACCTTATAAAATACAAACGATAGCACATAAAGGTATCATGACCGTTAATGCCGTGGGATGTAAAAACGATAAAGTACAGATTGAAAGGAAAATTTTCCCATCTGTTAATAGACCTTTAGTTATTGAAAAGTTCAAGTTTACCAATAGCTCGGACAAGATGATACGTATTTCGATGGATAAGGTCACCAAAGAGATTATCACAGAGAAGAAACACAGTACGCCTACTTCCCATCATGTGATAATGTCCACCGTAGGCGATGGTTTGCAAAAACTAGAACCAGGTGAGAGTGCCGAATTCGCGGTGTATTTCTTAGCCTCTGATGCCCCTCAGAGCGAAAGCCCTATTGATCCTGACGTGGAAGAAGCCCAAAGAACAGAACGTGTGGCGGGCATTCTTAGTAAACTTCAATTGATAACGCCCGATAAGACTTTGAATACAGCCTTTGATTTTGCCAAGATAAGGGCGACCGAGAGCATTTATAAAACCAAAGGAGGCTACATGCACGGTCCTGGCGGTTTAGCTTATTATGCCGCCATTTGGGCGAATGATGAAGCTGAATATGTGAGTCCTTTTTTTGCCTTCTTAGGCGATAGTATTGGCAACCTATCGGCTATGAATTGCTACGCTCATTTTGCCCGATTTATGAACGAAGACTACAATTACTTACCGAGTTCCATCATTGCAGAAGGCGTAAGTGTGTGGAAAGGTGCTAAAGATAGAGGAGATGCGGCCATGATAGCCTATGGTGCGGCAAGGTATGCACTTGCCAATGGTAGCATGGACGATGCGACAGAATTATGGCCTTTGATAGAGTGGTGTTTGGAATACAATCATCGCCAATTGAATGATGCTGGTGTGGTACAGTCCAATTCGGATGAATTGGAAGGACGTTTCCCAGCTGGTGATGCCAACCTATCCACTAGTAGTTTACATTACGATGCCTTACGATCAACTGTTTTGTTAGCCAAAGCTTTGGGGAAACCTCAGTCGGTAGTCAAGCTCTACCAAAAGCGAGCTGATGCATTAGAGAAAAATATTGAGGCCTATTTTGGAGCCGAAGTAGAGGGTTTTGACACCTACCTATATTATGAAGGCAACGATGTGTTGCGCTCTTGGATTTGTTTGCCTTTGACCGTGGGTATCTATACGCGCAAGGAGGGCACCATAGCGGCCTTATTTTCGTCACGCTTATGGACCGAAGATGGTTTGCTTACTGAAGCTGGTGATAAAACCTTTTGGGACCGCTCCACACTGTATGCTTTGCGAGGCGTTTTGGAGGCTGGTGATACAGAAAAAGCCATAGCCTTTTTGAAATATTACAGTAATAGAAGACTTTTGGGCGAACATGTACCTTATGCTATAGAAGCTTTTCCAGAAGGAAATCAAAGGCACCTTTCGGCAGAGAGTGGTTTGTATTGCCGCATTTTTACCGAAGGTTTATTCGGTATGCGACCAACGGGATTGAATTCATTTAATTGTACGCCTCGCTTGCCAAAAGATTGGGATCGTATGGCCTTGAAAAATATTCATGCTTTTGGACGAGCCTTTGATCTTGAAATAGAGCGTGAAAAAGGAAAACTAAGAATCGTGGTGTATTCTGGCGGTAAGAAATTAGTTGAAAAACGTATTTCTGAGGGAAGCACCGTTGAAATAAAGTTGTAATTGAGATCATTGCTCGCCCATCATATTTATACCGATTGTGAATTATTACGAGCTCTAATTGGCTCTCCTTTTGTAGCTTAATTAATTCCACATCGGCTTAATACAAATATATTCTGAGGATAAGTTTAAAACCCAATTGGTAATACTTTTAATTGAGAAAAATAGAATTTTTAACACAACAATATTTAATATTATGACAACAAGACGCTTATTAGGAACAGTATTGTTTACCACGCTTCTTTGCCTACCTACTTTCTCGCAAGTTACCTGGTACGCCAATCCAGACAATCCTTATTTAGAGAGCTTTTATGCTCTAAATTTACAACCCAATGAGGAAGGTACAGTGACTACCATGATGGATGATGAACATGGTAAAATATGGGTCGTGAATAAACCCATCGGTTCAAAGAGAGCCGAATTAGCAAGGAGCGAACCAAAAGACCAAAGCCTAGCACGGTATGCTCCTAAGGAAGGTGACTTGAAATTTATTGGTTGGAAAACGAAGATTTCTATTGTCGGTGACGTTCAACCACCCGATTTTGAGATTTTTCAATTGAAATCATACACAGGAGGAAATCAAAATTATCCTATAGACATAGAATACAACAAAGGAACTTTGGTGCTAGAAGCATTTAATCCTGGCACAACTTCTCAAAGTAGTAGAGGACGAGATTTATGCGAATACTACATTGGAGAAAACAACTGGACATACATTGTATTGGGCATCAAATTTTCGAACGATGCCAATCTTGGATATGTGGAATGTTGGATAAATGGAGAAAAGCAAGATTTATTAGGTGATGATGCTAATAAAAGAGCAAAACACCGAACTCTCGACGACACTGGTAATTACTTTAAATGGGGGGCTTATAAAGCCTTGGTCTACGATTATGACATCACTAATTGTCTAGATGAAATGCGCGTTGCTGAAACCTACGAAGAAGCAAACCCATACACATACGATATTTCAACGTCTATTTCAGATATTAAATCTTATAACGATGGCCTTTCAGTTTATCCCAACCCAACGAGATCATCTTTTACCATTGATTTTGCAAATGTGGAACGTGCAACTGTATACATATATAATTTATTGGGAGAATTGGTCTACTGTCAACAAACCGATAGAAAAAGCTTGACTATTGACACGCAGGGCACCTTTAAGCCAGGTCTTTATTGCATAAAGGTAGTTGACAATGAAGGGTTTATTTATTCTAAAAAACTCACTGTCAGTCAATAATATGAACCTAAATAATAAAAAAACTTTTAGTTTCTTGAACTAATCTTACAAAAATGCAAAAATGCACTTTACTCGTAGTCTTTCTTTTGGCGTTTATGATCTGGAAACCCGCTTTTGCACAAGAACTGTGGTATGGCGATCCAGACAAAGGACATGATGTTTTCAACAACCTGAATTTTGAGGGAGGAGAAAAGCACAGTCCTGGTAGCGGTACAATTTTACCCGCCATAGATTCTGTTTATGGAAAAATATGGCGTGTATATAAACCTGCACCTGATAAACGTTCGGAAATTAGAGGCGCTGCTGGCTGGAGTTATCATGAAGGTAAAGGAGGCAGCATGAAGCAAGGAGTCCCTTACTATATAGGATGGCGCTATAAATTCAATATGCCAGATAAAAAAACGGGCGGATGGGCTTGCTTTCAATGGAAATCGTATCCTGATCCAAACAATCCGGAAAGCTTTACGCAGAACTATCCCTTGCATATGAGTTACAATGGAAGGGACTTAGAGCTGACCAAACACAATGCTGGTTGGCAGAAGGATAAATCAGGGCGAATGAAAATTTGGAGCCATCCTGTGAAGGTTGGTGACTGGGTGAATATTGTTTTGGTCATTAACCCATCTATCGATGATAAAATAGGTTATGTCGAACTCTATTTTAACGGCGAACAACAACGTTTTGTGACGGGCGAGACACGCATCTATCACAAAACCATGGATGGCTTAGAAGTGGCCCCCAAATGGGGCTGTTATAATATGGCATCTATAGGCACTGAGGTCATTGTTGATCTTGCAGATCTAAAAATTGGCACTAGTCTAGAATCGGTCATGCCCAAGCCTGTCTCACATTAACTTATCTTTGTTCTTCTTGATTCCGAAGTAAAAAAGGAACTTTCCACTAGATAGTATGGAGTTGACATCGTACCGAGCAAAATACGACATGTGTTCTTATCATAAAATGCAATATATTTGATACAAATGAAACAATTTTTTATAAGCATCTGCCTCTTTATAAGTGCCGTATTGACATGCAATGCGCAGCTGACTTTAACAGAGGAAGCAAGTCAATATTATTATACTAACCCTATCATTAGTGGTATGAATCCTGATCCCAGCATTTGTCGTGTGGGAGAGGACTATTATTTGGTGACGTCTACCTTTGGCTTTTTTCCTGGTATACCTGTTTACCACAGTCGTGATCTGGTGAATTGGGAACTGATAGGGCATGGGATTAATCGTCCTGAGCAGTTGAGGTTCAAAGAAGGACAAAAAAGCAAGCTAAATATCTTTGCAGCTACTATTCGTTATCATAATGGTATATTTTATATCATTACCACCAATGCAGGGCAAGGCAATATTATAATTACAGCAAGTAATCCTGCAGGGCCTTGGTCAGAAGCGCATTATCTCGATAATGCCCAGGGTATTGACCCTTCTCTCTTTTTTGATGATGATGGAAAAGTGTACTATACAGGTAATTATTCGGCCAAGAATAAAATCACCAAAAATGCACGAAATATTTGGCTTCAGGAGATAGACCTCAAGACGTGGAAGTTGGTTGGAAAACGCAAAGATGTTATCAATTCCAATGAATATTATGCTGGAATGATGATGTCGGATCAGGGAGATAATCAGCTGATGGATTTTATGGAAGGTCCTCATTTGTATAAAAAAGAGGACAGCTACTATCTCTTAGCATCACATGGAGGCACCTTTTGGAATCATGCCGTGTCTATCTGGAAAAGTAATGATGTTTTTGGTCCATATAAGATAAATCCAGCAAATCCGATTGTTACTAATAGAGATGCTCCAAAGTATAATTATGCACACCATACCGGTCATGCTGACATCGTTCAAACACAGCAAGGAGAGTGGTTTATGGTGCTCTTAGGAATTCGACCTTATGGTGGTTCTGAAACGAACTTGGGACGCGAGACATTTATGGTGCCTATTGATTGGTCCCAGACGTGGCCAATTATCAACCCTTTAGGACCTATAGGAAAAGTGATGCAAGTACATCGCAGGCCGACACTTGACAATCAGCCTATGACGAAAGAAAAAGTGCGCGATGATTTTGATGAACAAGAGCTTGATTTAAATTGGAATATGTATCAAATACCACAAAAACAATGGTACACTTTGAGTAAGAAAGGTCAGTTGCAAATCAAATTGGGTGCTGAAACCTTACGTGAATGGGTTAACCCTCACTTTATAGGACGAAGGCAAGCCCACAAAAACTTTACAGCAACTTGTAAAATGACGTTTGTTCCTGCCGCAGAAAATGAAGTAGCAGGCTTAGTCGTTACGCGGGACGCCACCAATAGGTTTCAACTACTATCTGTACTTAAAGATGGAAAGCATATGGTACAATTAAAGCGTATTGAGGTGAATCTGGGGGAGGGAGATAGTATTCTGACCGAAGCCGCTGTTGATGCTAATATGGTATATTTTAAATGTACAGCTCTTGAGCAAGCGTATGCCTTTAGTTATTCAATAGATGGTAAAAGCTGGATGGCTTTAGGTGGAAATCAGGATGGACGTATTTTTGGAACAGGTGCCGGTATAGGGCGCTTTACTGGAACATTTATTGGGATGTACGCTTCATCTAATAACATAAAAAGTAATAATATAGCCTTGTTCGATTGGTTTGAATATTCCGGTTATTAAACGCTCTCTTATCCGATGCTAATTCTACAATTTATCACATATATAGATATAAAAGATGACCATTAAACCTAAAAAATATCAAGGGATTCTCATTACATTATTATTGGTTCTGACCGTTCAGCTCTGGAGCCAGAGCATGGAGCAGCAATTTAAAAATCCTCCACCATCAGCACGTCCTCGTACATGGATGCATGTTATGAGTGGTAACATGAGCAAAGTGGGGTTAACCAAAGATATTGAGGCAATTGCCGAGGCAGGAATAGGTGGCATTATCCTTTTTAATGTTACACACTTGATTCCACAGGGACCAGTATCGTTTAATTCCCCAGAACATATTGCATTGACGGCACATGCCGCAGCCGAATGCGAACGTTTGGGTTTGAGTTTTAGCGTACACAACTGCGATGGATGGACATCGAGTGGTGGTCCTTGGGTAACACCAGAGCATTCAATGAAGCAAATTGTACACCGTGAAGTGGTGGTCAAGGGAGGTGAGGTAGAACTGCACTTGCCCACACCATCAGCCCGTGGCGATTATTATAAAGATGTGGCCGTGGTAGCTTATCCTGCTTTAGCATCGGAAGTGACTGACTGGAAAAATAAACCCATTGTAACCAGTTCTAATCCTGAGTTTAACACCGCGCTGGCTACCGACGGACGAATAGATGAACGTACAGAACTGAAGGCCGCGAAAAACAAACATACCTGGGTTCAATTTGATTATGGCAAAGCACATACTGTCCGTTCCTTTTATCTGAACTCTGTAAAAGCACGTAATTCGGGGATCACCATTTTACAAAGCTCTAATGATGGGGTTAATTTTAAAGATGAAGTTAAACTGACCGTTTTGCGGCAAGGGAAAAGAGAATATGCCATTGATAAACACTTTAAGGGCATCACGGCGCGTTATTTTAGGTTTGTAACTGACATGACATTTGATATTTCAGAAATAAATCTAAGTGCCACCTATCGTTTTAACGATATGCTGGCCAGAACAAACCTCTACAAAATAGAAAACAACCGCTTGCCAGCAATTGATGAAGCTCCAGCCGAAATGATCGTCAAACAGGCCAACATCCTTAACCTAAGTAAATACATGGATGAAACGGGGCTATTAAAAACGACATTACCCAAAGGATATTGGACCATAATGCGTGTCAGTTACACAATTACAGGGGCTGTTAATTCGCCAGCTTCGGATGCGGGACGTGGTTGGGAAGTGGACAAAATGAGTCGTAAGTCGTTCAAAACCTTTTACGAGGGCTATGTGCGAAACGTGATCAATGCTTCCAGAAAAGTAGCACCCAATGCCCTACAATATATTGAAATAGACAGCTATGAAGTCGGTGGGCAAAACTGGACAAAAGGCTACCCTAATCTTTTTAAAGAGCATTTTGGCTACGACATTCTGGACTTTCTACCCCTGTATGCAGGGCGCTATATCGACGATGCTGAAACGACAGATCGCCTTCTTTGGGACATCCGGAACTTCAACAGTCAACTCATGACGAATAATTACTTCGACTATTTCACAGAACTTTGTCATGAAGATGGACTGATAAGTTATGTAGAACCCTACAGTTTTAATGCTGGTTTTAACGAATTAGACGCGGCTAAAAATGTAGATGTGCCTATGGGCGAATTTTGGATGCATCAAAATAATTATCAAACCGAAACCGCAGTATCAAGCGCACGTATTTATGGAAAAAACATTGTGTCTTCAGAGGCCTTTTCTGCTCCTCCAGAGATGAACTGGAAAGGACACCCTGGCACGATGAAGTGGACAGGCGATAAAGCATGGACTAAAGGAATTAATGAATTTTTCTTTCACCGCTATGCGCACCAGGCCAACACGAATGTAAAACCAGGCATGACCATGAGTATGTTTGGTTCGCATATCGATCGCACCCAAACGTGGTGGGAGAATGCTGGAAAAGATTGGTTTAAATACCTAGCACGTGGCCAGTATATGCTGCGTCAGGGGATTCCAGTTTCAGACCTTTTACTCTTTATGGGCGATGGCTCACCCAACTCTGTAGTGAAGCGCAAGAACCTTACCACCTTGCCCAATTATATGAATTACGATTGTATCAATTCTGATGCTTTGATTAATCGCCTTTCTGTAAAAGAAGGAAAATTAGTATTTCCCGATGGTCAGCGCTACCATGCTTTATATCTTTATAAAGTCAAAGAAATGCACTTATCAACTCTAAAAAAGTTAGCTTCAATAGCCAAACAAGGCGGTATTATCTTTGGAGAAAAACCCACAAAGTTAGGGGGATATGCAGCAAGACCTGCCGATGTAGCTGAGTTCGATAGTTTAGTGACCTTGATCTGGAGTAAGCCCACCACCTTTGCTAATATAGCGTGGGATGAATTGTTTAAGCTCAATGATATTCCAATAGATTTGAAGATAAAAGACGGTGAGGATGTTAACTTTATTCACCGAAAAACTAAAAACGATGACATCTATTTCTTTTTAAGTGCAGATACTCTTGCGCGAACTTACGTATGCACCTTTAATGTGGAGGGCAAGATTCCTGAGCTGTGGAATACAATAACAGGAAAGACCAGTAAATGTGCAAAATTTGAGCATATTGATGGCAAAACAACCGTAGAAATCCCCTTACCTGGGCTGGGCTCTACCTTTGTCGTCTTTCGTGAATCGTCAAGTGGGGTTAAAGCAGTATCCTTGGCTAATGCAAATATCTCGTCCCTTAGCTACCAACTTTCAGATCAGAATCAGCCAGAAATAATAGTGTCTAAAAATGGCACCTATGCCGTTAAATTTACAGATGGTAGCCAACAGCAGGTGGAAGTTACAGATTTACCTAACCCTATAGAGCTTAGTGGCAGCTGGAAGGTTGGCTTTCCTGATATTAAAGGAGGTAATAAGACCTTTACCTTTCCTGAACTTAGCAATTGGACCGCTCATAAAAACGAAGGAGTTAAGTATTACTCAGGAACTGCAAAATATGAAAAAACCTTTGTAGTTGACAAGAAGATGCTAACGAACAAGCAAAAAGTGATGCTTGATTTAGGCAAAGTAGAAGTCATCGCCCGCGTGATTCTTAATGGGCAAGATCTGGGCGTGGTTTGGATAGCGCCATATTGTGTTGATATAACTGGAGCACTAAAAAATGGAGAAAATAAGTTAACTGTTGAAATTACCAATCAATGGTCCAATCGACTTATTGGGGACGAGAATTATCCCAATGAAACGGGATACGACATCAAGATGAAAAAAATGCCAGATTGGTATCTCAAGAACGAGACAGCACCACTTGGGCAACGCTCTGCATTTTGCACTTACCCTTTTTATGAAAAAAAGGACCACTTATTACCAGCAGGATTGCTTGGTCCTGTAATCCTAAAAACATCAGAAATACGCCAAATTTTAGAAGATTAGATTGAAGAAGGTCTTCGGTTAATATCACAACACGACATTTAATAATTAATATTACTTATCAGTAGTAACAAATAAAAATTGTGTCATTTTTAAAACTATTGTATTGCTTTTATGATCCAAAGTATTAAGTCTACAGTGTGTCCGCAATTTAAGAAGGTCTTTTATTGATGTCAACAATACAACATTTCATAATTACTAATAAAAAACAAGTCAACTAACTGATTACAAAAAAAAGAAGAAACAGCAACCAACGCTATAAAAAAAAGGCCTTCCGAAACGCAAAAAACGAATCAAAAGACCTTAAAATATCAAGAGCAAAACAAAGCTCTTTATTCTGTTTATATACTATTTAGGAAGTACTACCAGCTACCGCTAGCACCACCACCGCCGCCCATTCCGCCGCCAAAACCGCCGAAGCCGCCGCCACCGAATGAACCACCACCAGAACTAAAATCTCCAAAACCGCTACCACGCGAACCTCCTGCCATGCCCATAAGCAACCAGAAAGGTAATGAACTACCGCGAGATGACATACCGCCCACACGACGTGCACGTCCCAATCGGGAAATGATATAGATGATAAAAATAATGGCAAAAACACCTCCAGAACGTGAACCACTTCCACTCTTACTGCGCTGCGCCAAATATTGTGTCCCCGTAAATTCTCCTTTAGTTAGGCTCATCAACACATTAGTTCCCTGATCGATACCACCATAAACATCACCTTTCTTAAAGTAAGGGATGCAGTCGTATTCTATCACTTTCTTAGCAAGAGCATCCGTCACCAGATGCTCCACTCCATAACCGGTAGTAATAGCGATCTGTCCTTTTGATGAAGCCGTCTTAGGTTTAAAGACAATGACCATACCGTTATCTTTGGTACCGCCCACGCCCCATTGTTCCATAATGCGAGTCGCCATTTCGATAGGCGCTAGTCCTTCTAAATCTTTGACCGAAACAAAAGCAATCTGTGTGGACGTTTGACTATCAAAACTAACGAGTTTCTGTTCTAAAGCGCGTGCTTGATTGGTATTCAAAACACCAGCAAAATCATTTACCAAACGTACTTGCTTAGGCTTTTGTGGTATCGCAAATAAAGACATTGCCATACTCAACATCACCCATATAATTATTCTGTTCTTTTTCATAGTATAAGTTCTAGTCTCCAAAAGAGATATCATCCGACAGTTCATTCACATCATCATCCGCTACCGGGAAATAACTCACCAATTTCTCCCCACTATTTCTTATGGCAGAAATCAATCCTTTAGAGAAATCACCCTCCTTAAAACAAGCAAGGGTTTTAGCTGTGATGTCCTCCCAAAAATCACTCTCAACCTTAGCATTAATCCCCGCATCACCAATGATACAAAATTTGCGATCTTCTGTAGCCAGATAGACGAGCACCCCATTACGAAGCTCAGTTTTGTGCATCCCTAATTTAGCAAAAAGATTGGCTGCTCTATCTAACGCCTCCCCCTTACACTTATTTTCTAAATGCACTCTTATCTCACCCGAAGTCTTATTTTCGGCTTCTTTTATCGCCTCAACAATCTCATTCTGTTCCTCTTTCGAGAAAAAAACTCTTGCGTTCATACAATTTATTTTAAGCTATTAGCTAATATTAGAATTTCACTTCAGGAGCTGTTGCTGCCGCTTTGTCAGCTTCGAAGAATTCTTTTTTCTCTAAACCTGCCATATTTGCTAATATACTGCGTGGGAATTGACGAATACTTACATTAAAGGTCTTACACACTTCATTGTAACGACGACGCTCGGTAGATATACGGTTTTCGGTACCTTCGAGCTGACTTTGTAACTCCAAAAAGTTCTGATTCGCTTTCAAATCTGGGTATTTTTCGACCACCACCATTAACTTACTCAAAGCTGAACTTAAAGCCGCTTGGTTTTCTTGAAACTGTCCCATATTATCACTCGTCACATTAGTTTGAGTGGCTTTAGCTCGTGCCTCCACAACGGCTTGTAAGGTTTCGCTCTCGTGAGCAGCATAACCTTTCACGGTATTCACCAAATTAGGAATAAGATCTAAACGACGCTGATACACATTTTCGACCTGCGCCCATTGTGCATCTACACTCACTTCTTGTTCCATCAAACTATTATATGTACTCACTCCACGACTTACTCCAATAAGAAGCAAAACGGCTATTACGATTCCTACAATTGCTGATTTTTTCATTTTTACGTGTTTTAAATTAAAGAATAGAGCTCATCCTCATCAAGAATTAAGCCACTGTAAAAATAAGACAAAATTATTTAATGAAAAAACGCTAGAACAGAAAGAATAAGAAAGGTAAAAGGGAGTAAAAAAGAAGAAATATCAGCAGTACTATTTCGTTTTCCGAAAGGCTAACTTAAAAAAAAACGAGAACTCCGCCTTAGCGAAATCCTCGTTCTCAAACTATGAATAGACACCCAAGCTATGATTGAGTACCACTCAACACCCTTATTTTATAATCAATTTCTTGATGGCTGATTGCCCCTCAACTTGTAAGTGAAGCACATACATACCCGGCGTAAAGTCTTGGGCTGAGATATATGATCCAGAGGCCTTAGCTTGACGCAATAATACGCGACCACTAGCATCCATAAGCGTTACCATCACTTGGCTGCTTTCTGACCCTTTCAGTGCCACATAGAAACCATCGCTTACAGGGTTAGGATACACCTGGAACGTAGCATCTGCGGCATTGGTCATAGCCGTAGCCTGATCCACATTGATGTAAACGGTATCGTAAGCCACAGCGTAATCATCCGTATTATCTGGCGTAAAGATCACAGTCAGTTCCTGATTCAAACCACGCTCAAGCACAACGCCTGCTGCAGGAGTATAGACAAAGGTACCAGACATTTCTGCTGTAGCATTGAGCTGTGTAGCACTTAGTGCCGTACTTAGGTTTATGTCAGAAGGATTAGTCCACGTAATTACTGGGGTAGCTTTCTCTACAGTAAGCGTGCCTTTCACATAAGTGATGTTATAATATTCGGCTAAACCATTGCTAGCAATAATATCATAAGTACCAACCTGACTATCTATTGTAGCATCTGTAGTAATGGTCGCTTGTCTATCCAAACTACTAACATCATCTCCATTTACAAAGCCTGCATACTCAATTTTAAATTCAGGATTTTCAGTATTGTACGTTCTACTTGTATCGCTTACTGTAGCTACTAACTCAGCATTAACAACTTCAAGGTGCACTGATGTAGAGGCTTCGGTATAATTAGAAGCATCAGTAGGAACAAATTCCACATTTAAAGTATGAGAACCTGTAAGCATGCCCATCCCCATAGGAGGAGTATATGTCAAAGTCCCCTCTACATTGCAAGTTGCATCAAGCTCTGTTGCTGAAAGAGTTGCACCGTAAACTAAAGACTCAGGATCTTCCCAAGTTATCACTGGGGTAGCTTTATTGACCATAATAGAAACCGTATCATAAGCTATTTCATAACTTTCTGCATCGGTAGGTGTAAAGATAACCGTTAGTTCTTGTTCTCCTGCACTAAGTATTGATGCTGAAGCTGGCGAATAGGCAAATGCCCCCTCCACAGTTGTAGTTGCATTGAGTTGACTAGAATTAAGCGCTGTACCATAAGTAATAGCCGATGGAGTTGCCCAAGTGATCGTTGGTGTAGCCTTCTCTACAGTGAGCGTGCCTTTCACATAAGTGATGTTATAATATTCGGCTAAACCATTGCTAGCAATAATATCATAAGTACCAACCTGACTATCTATTGTAGCATCTGTAGTAATGGTCGCTTGTCTATCCAAACTACTAACATCATCTCCATTTACAAAGCCTGCATACTCAATTTTAAATTCAGGATTTTCAGTATTGTACGTTCTACTTGTATCGCTTACTGTAGCGACTAACTCAGCATTAACAACTTCAAGGTGCACTGATGTAGAGGCTTCGGTATAATTTGAAGCATCAGTAGGAACAAATTCCACATTTAAAGTATGAGAACCTGTAAGCATGCTCATCCCCATAGGAGGATTATATGTCAAAGTCCCCTCTACATTGCAAGTAGCATCAAGCTCGGTTGCGGAAAGAGATGCACCGTAAACCAAAGACTCAGGATCTTCCCAAGTTATCACTGGGGTAGCTTTATTGACCATAATAGAAACCGTATCATAAGCTATTTCATAACTTTCTGCATCGGTAGGCGTAAAGATAACCGTCAACTCTTGTTCTCCTGCACTAGGTATTGATGCTAAATCGGGAGAATAAGCAAATGCCCCATCAACACTTGAACTTGCATTGAGTTGACTAGAGCTAAGCGCTGTACCATAAGTAATAGCCGATGGAGTTGCCCAAGTGATCGTTGGTGTGGCTTTCTCTACAGTAAGCGTGCCTTTCACATAAGTGATGTTATAATTATCTGCAGCAGCACCGCTAACTATAATGTCGTAAGTGCCTACATTGCTAGCAATCGTTGCTTCAGTTGTGGCTGATGCTTCAGAGGAAAGAACAGAAAGCGTTTCGTCATTTACAAAACCGTTGTAGTCAATTTCAAACTCAGGATTTTCGGTATTGTATTTTTTGCTCGCATTCTTTGCAGTAGCATTTAACTCCGCTTTATTGACCATAATAGAAACCGTATCATAAGCTATTTCATAACTTTCTGCATCGGTAGGCGTAAAGATAACCGTCAGTTCTTGTTCTCCTGCACTAAGTATTGATGCTAAAGCTGGTGAATAGGCAAACGACCCCTCTACACTTGTAGTTGCATCAAGCTCTGTTGCTGAAAGAGTTGCACCGTAAACCAAAGATTCAGGATCTTCCCAAGTGATCGTTGGGGTAGTTTTAAGTTGTCCCCCATCGGTAATAGTCCATAAGTCATCAGCTTTCAGACTTGCGTGTGCTGTTGCCGCTTCTCCTGCTGAGTATTGGGTATTACCTGCTCCAAAAGTCACATTGCTTTGTACCGTTTGTGCTGCCCAACTTGTAAGTAGTGCATCGTAGTTTTCGGTAGAGAGAACAGCATCTTTAAACATATCTGTCATATCGGTAACTGCACCAATTTGCCAAGCGCTAAGATTTTGGTCAAAGGCCATAGCTTCGTAAAACATATATTTCATATTAGTAACATTAGAAACATCCCACGAGCTAATATCTTGATTAAAGACATCAGTATAGATAAACATAGCCCTCATATTAGTAACATTAGAAACAGTCCAAGTACCAATGTCCTGATTAAAGGCATAAGCACACATAAACATAGACTCCATATTAGTAACATTAGAAACATTCCAAGTATGAATGTCTTGATTAAAGACACTTGCACTATTAAACATACTATTCATATTAGTAACTTTACCAACATTCCAATTACCAATATTTTGATTAAATGCTGCTGCACTGGTGAATGTTTTGTCCATGTTTGTTACATTAACAACATCCCATGCTTCATATACATCAAGTCCTCCAGCATTTATTGTTTTGGTGCTAATATCTTGGTTAAATACAGATGCACCCCAAAACATTCCGCTCATATCTGTAACATTACTGACGTTCCAATTACCAATATCCTGATTAAATACTGATGTTACATAAAGCATATTATGCATATTTGTAACACTGCTTACATCCCAGCTACCGATATCCTGATTAAAAGCAACTGCGTCAGCAAACATACTACTCATATTTACTACATTACTGACGTCCCAATTACCAATAGCTCGATTAAATGCAGACGCTTTGTAGAACATTTGACTCATACTCACAACATTACTGACGTCCCAAGCTGTATATTCATCAGCTTGTTCTGCATTAATGGTTTTGGTGTTAATATCTTGATTAAATGCAGAGGCTCTAGAAAAGATTCCGCCCATATTTGTGACATTAGCTGTATTCCAACTACCAATATTCTGATTAAAAGCAGATGCTCTTGAAAATGTTGCTGACATATTGGTAACATTGCTTACATCCCATAAATCTAGGTTAGTAATAGATGCTTGATCTATTTCTGAAAAAGTCACTGTTAAATCAGTAACAGATGAAGGAAGTGTAGCAGGAACACTTGTAAGATTATCGGCATTGGTGAAGGCTCCATAAAGAGAAGTTAAACCTACATCACCAAAACTTACGACTTCTGTAAGATATTCCACACCCGTCCAGGCTGAGTAAGTCCCAAACTGTGTTAAATCGCCACTAATACTCACAGTATAAGTACCCGCAATGGCAAAAGTATGGGCTTTGTTACCTGAAGTAGTAAAATCTTCGGTAGCTGATTCATCGCCCCAGTCCACCGTACAATCTACGGTACCGTAGAGTGGCAATTCTATGCTTTGATCGGCAGCGGTGGTGACGAAGGTGAGTTGCATGGGTACGGCAAGAGAAGCCGCGCCATCGAACTCATAAGCCCCTATATCGCGTATTCCATTGGCATAAAGGCCACGCTGGTCAGTTGTAGGTATATCGTCTCCTGTTGTACCTGCATTTATAGCAGGGCTGCCTAACTGCAAAGCACAGGTTTGTGTTGGACCGCCATTATCGGTAAGAGCGGAAAGCATAGGGGCGGAAGATGAAATATTTTCGCTTGTCCCGTTAATGGCACTGGCTAAAAATCCAGCAGCTTCACCTATTATAGAATTATATGCATTTATAAGATTGCTACTTCTATACACATCGGCTCCGGCGGTAGCACAGGTATTATCAAAAATTATACTGTTTTTTATATTTACAGTACAATTATAAGCATAGATTCCTCCACCACCGCTAGAGGCATTATTGGCAGTATTGCCTGTTAGGGTGCAATTAATAATATCAGCATCTGCGTTATCAAGGTAAATTCCTCCTCCGCCAACATGTCCAGAAGATGTATTTGATACAAAAGTTGTGTTTTTTATGGTTTTATGTTCACCACAAGCAGACAAACCTCCTCCAACATAGCCAGTTGATATATTGTTACTGATCAGACAGTCTTCAATAATTAAATAATTATCATCTGAATCGGAACTAAAAATTCCGCCTCCGCTAGACTGTGAAATATTATCTGTTATATGGCAACGATAGATTTCCAAGTTATTCTTACTATAGATACCCGAACCACTGTGTCCTTTTCCATAACGTATGGTAAGGTCGTAAAAACATGCATTTTCTGAGGTTATATAAAATACCCTGTCAGAGGCAGTATTGTAGCTTGCGGCAGCTTGCACAATAGTTGTATTGGCAGCCTCGCCCTTAAAAGTCAGAATTTTATTAACAGCTAATCCGGCTTCGGTATATGTGCCTGCTGCAATATTAATTACATCGTAATCTTCGGCTGCTACTATTGCTGCAGCAATAGTAGTGTAATCAGCACCTGAAGCAGCAACAGTATGTATTTGCAAAAAGTTAACTTCCAAATCGCTTTTTGAGCTGTTTAGAACTCCCGAAGCATCCCCCCCGCTAAATGCTGCATTAGCAAACACAATTGTAAGATTTACAATATCGTTGGCATTGGTATGCGCAGTAGCACTGCCCGTTAAAGTAAACTCTACCGTGGTGGCACTGCTTAATGTTAAATTGGCTGTTAGGCCTACAGGCACATTGCTTACGGTAGCTTTTCCTGCGGCAATATAATCGTCGTTTACATTTCCGGTAAAGGTTTCGCCGTCAAAATTATTGTGCGTTAGGGTAAGTGTGTTTTTTATACTACCATCATTTTCGTCGCTTTCGAAAAGGGTAGTGGAGCTATAGCTTACTATTTTGCCTGCAGGGTTCACAGTTGGTACGGGGTTGGTTCCTTCATCCCCAACTGTCCATCCTAATGTAGGTGGAGTATCCCCATCAACACTTGTCCTGTAATATGGACAAGTATAAGGCCTTAGAGAATTTGTTATTTTCCACTTTGCAGTACAACCTTCATAAAGAATATAATACTCACCTTTTTGGTAATAAGGTTTCCCATTAAATGTTCCAGATTCAATATAAGTACCGTTTACATCAGAAGATCCTGCACCACTAACCATATAATCGGTGGCGAATAGGTTAGTGCTCCATGTCAATACCAAGAGCAACATTGTTAGTTTGAAAATTTTCTTCATCATAGCGTTTAATTTTTAGTGAATGAATAATGGGTGTTGATCTGTATTTCACATCATTTATATCCAGACGATTGTACAGACAAGTAAACTATTAAACAGAGCTGTTTGATTATTGTTCAACAGTATTTTTCAATTTCTCGTAAAAAAGATAGATTATTCAAAATAACGGAAGAAAAGAATTTTCTATACGACTCAATATCAAACAGAAACAAGACTTTAAAAGAAGAAAAAAAATAAAAGGGGACAAAAAGGGGACAGACTAAAATTTTTATATTTAACGTTCTAAAACAAGACAGAAAAAACAAGGTGAGTGCAGATAAATCTCCACGCCCCAATAGTACAAATTAGGACAGATACAAGAGTTAATCGCTCAAGCATTAAAATGAATAAATGATTACAAAAGAAGAAAACTAAACTTCGTGTATTAACCAATCTTGGGATACCCCACAGCAGGTGCCTTGTGTGGTGGCGCGGCCAATGTCATTAAGTTAAGGATTAAAATGCTGAATATGAAACATTAATCATTTAGATCAAAATCCTTTAAAATTACATTTTGTTTACGAATGAACCACAGAGTGGTTCGATTATATTAGAAATAAAGACATTACGTAGAACAATAAACCACAGAGTGGTTTGATTATAAAAAATAAAATTATATTTTGTTAATTACAAACTAAAGATTACGGAATTAAACGCCGAAAATTATTTATTCCAAATAAAATTATGTTCGGCGTTTTTGAACGTTATACGTCAACTACCCAAGGTTTCACCTTGGGCTACAAATACTTCACCCACGCTGTGGGTTCTACTTTATTCGTCATAAAACAAAATTATTTTCCTTAACTTAATGACATTGATGGCGCGGCAGGGATAGTAATGAATAGCCCGCGCTTCGACCCCGCTCAGCGACCACTCGGCTTCCAAAAACAAAAAAAACGAGAACCCCGCCTCAGCAGAATTCTCGTTCTCAAATAATTACCTGACACACAAGCTATGATTATTATGCATCAAGCTTCACTCACTTTATTGTATCACTATTTTCTTTATTACCGACTTATCGTCTGCTTGTAGGCGTACAAAGTACATCCCCGAGCTCAGATCCTCAGCTGATAGATAAGCCCCTGAAGTCAGTGCTTGACTGCGAACTACACGGCCACTAGCATCTATTAGGGTCATCATCATAGGACAATCCTCAGCTCCTGCTAGGCTGACATAGAAACCATCGCTTGCAGGATTTGGATACACCTGGAACGTAGCATCTGCGGCATTGGTTATAGACGTAGCCTGATCTACATTGATGTAAACGGTATCGTAAGCCACAGCGTAATCATCGGTATTATCTGGCGTAAAGATGACAGTCAGTTCCTGATTCAAACCACGCTCAAGCACAACGCCTGCTGCAGGAGTATAGACAAAAGTTCCAGGTATTTCTGCTGAAGCATTGAGCTGTGTAGCACTTAGTGCAGTGCCTAGATTTATGTCAGAAGGATTAGTCCACGTAATTACGGGAGTAGCCTTCTCTACAGTAAGCGTGCCTTTCACATAAGTGATGTTATAACATTCAGCTAAACCATTACTAGCAATAATATCATAAGTACCAACCGGACTATCTATTGTAGCATCTGTAGTAATAGTCGGTTGTCTATTCAGACTGCTCGCATCATCTCCATTTACAAAGCCTGCATACTCTATTTCAAACTCAGGATTTTCGGTTTTGTATGCTCTACTAGCATCCTTTACCGTAGCCTTAAGCTCAGCCTGTATAACGGAAAGATCAGCTTCCGCTTCCGCTTCTTTGTAATTACTAGCATCAGTAGGTGTAAACACCACGCTAAGGCTATGCTCTCCTGGCAATAATGGAATTCCAGCAGGAGGTGAATAGGCAAAAGTACCCGCTACATTACAAGTTGCATCAAGCTCTGTTGCGGAAAGAGTTGCACCGTAAACCAAAGACTCAGGATCTTCCCAAGTAATCGTTGGTGTAGCTTTATTGACCATAATAGAAACCGTATCATAAGCTATTTCATAACTTTCTGCATCGGTAGGCGTAAAGATAACCGTCAGTTCTTGTTCTCCTGCACTAAGTATTGATGCTAAATCGGGAGAATAAGCAAATGCCCCATCAACACTTGAACTTGCATTGAGTTGACTAGAGCTAAGTGCTGTACCATAAGTAATAGCCGATGGAGTTTCCCACGTGATCACGGGAGTATTTTTAAATTGACCTCCATCAGTGATAATCCATCCATAATGGTTTATTAAACTTTGGCGTGCATCAGCTGCTTCACCTGCTGAATAAATACTGTTACCACCATCGAATCCCACTTCGATTTGCATACTTTGCGCTGCCCAACTGATAAGTAGAGCATCGTAGTTTTCTGTGGAGAGAGTAGATCCTCTAAACATATAACGCATATCCTCAACATGACTCACATCCCATAAGTCTAAATTGACAATGGACACTTGATCAATGTCAGAAAATGTTCTAAATAATGAAGTCACAGTTGTTGGCAGCACAGCCGGAACACTTGTAAGGTTATCGGCATTCCAAAATGCATTGTCAAGGCCTTCTAAGCCGAGGTCTCCAAAACTGATTACTTCGGTTAAATATTCTACCCCCGTCCAAGATTCCTCACTTTCAGCCTCTCCAAATGCCATTAAATCTCCACTAATACTCACCGTATAAGTGCCCGCAGTAGCAAAAGTATGGGCTTTATCACCAGCAGAAGTAAAATCCTCAGTAGCCGATCCATCGCCCCAGTCCACGGTGCAATCTACGGTGCCGTAGAGTGGTAGTTCTATGCTTTGGTTATCCGCTGTAGTGGTGAAGACGAGTTGCATAGGAACAGGAGCTTGTCCGCCATCGGTAATGGTCCAGTTATCGTCAGCTATTAAGCTTGCACGTGCATCTGCTGCATCACCTGCTGAGAATTGGCTATTGCCACCTGAGAAAGTCACACCACTTTGTACCGTTTGTGCAGCCCAGCTTGTAAGCATTGCATCGTAATTAGCAGTAGAAAGGGATACAAGGTAAAACATATTTATCATATTTGTTACAGAAGTTATATCCCAACTGCCAAGATTTTGATCAAAAGATTTTGCAACATAAAACATCATTTTCATATTAGTAACTTTTTCGACGTTCCAAGCAGAAATATCCTGATTAAATGCAAATGCCTGGTAGAACATGGTTTGCATATTCGTAACATTATCTACATGCCAAGCTGAAATATCTTGATTAAAGACAGATGCTCCAGCAAACATTGAGTATGTGAGTGTTACATTAGTCGTAATCCACCCACTAATATCTTGATTAAAATCATAACAATCTCTAAACATTTCAGACATATTTTCGGCTTTCTCTACGTTCCAATTACTAATGTCTTGATTAAAAGAACTTGCACCATTAAATAGACCGCCCATATTTGTAACATTACCTACATTCCAATCTGATATATCTTGATTAAAATCATAACTTTGGTTAAACAAATAATACATATTTGTAACATTAGCTACATCCCATCTCGAAATGTCTTGATTAAATTTATTTGCTTCTGAAAATAAATATCGCATGTCAGTAACCTGTCCTACATTCCATCCCGAAATATCTTGATTGAAATTTGTTGCATTACTAAACAGGCTTTGCATATTTGTAACATTACTTACATCCCAATTATTTAGATTTGTAATGCTTTCTTGGCCTATTTTCATAAACGTTGCATATAAACTAGTAACAGTTGCGGGTAATGTTGTTGGTACAGATATTAAGTTATCAGCGTCACAAAATGCACCAGAAAGAGATGTCAATCCAATGTCCCCAAAACTATTTACAGCGCTTAGGTATTCTGCACCGCCCCATCCTCTATAGTATCCAAACTGTCCGAGTGAACCACTAATCTCCACGGTATAAGTGCCAGCAGTGGCAAAGGTATGGGCTTTGTTACCCGTGGTAGTAAAATCTTCGGTGGCTGACTCATCGCCCCAGTCCACGGTACAATTTACGGTGCCATAAAGCGGAAGTTCTATGCCTTGACCATCAGCTGTAGTGGTAAAGACGAGTTGCATAGGAACAGGAGCTTGTCCACCATCGGTAATGGTCCAGTTATCGTCAGCTATTAAGCTTGCGTGTGCTGTGGCTGCTGCTCCTGCGGAGTATTGGGTATTACCTGCTCCAAAAGTCACACCACTTTGTACCATTTGTGCAGCCCAACTTGTAAGTAGTGCATCGTAGTTTTCGGTAGAGAGAGCAGCATCTTTAAACATATCAGTCATATCGGTAACAGCACCAATTTGCCAAGTGCCAAGATTTTGGTCAAAGGCTGTAGCATCGATAAACATCAAATTCATATTAGTAACATTAGAAATATCCCATGAGCTAATATCTTGATTAAATACACTTGCATTTCTAAACATTCTAGACATACTAATAACTTTACTAACATCCCATGCTTCATATTCTTCATCAAGTCCGTCATTTATTGTTTTGGTGCTAATATCTTGGTTAAATGCGGATGCACTGGAAAACAGGTTGCTCATATTTGTAACATTACTTACGTCCCAATTACCAATAGCTTGATTAAATTCAAACGCTTCGAGGAACATCTGAGACATACTCACAACATTACTGACGTCCCAAGCTGTATATTCATCAGCTTGTTCTGCATTAATGGTTTTGGTGCTAATATCTTGATTAAATGCAGAGGCTTTTGAAAAGATTCCGCTCATATCTATAACATTAGCTGTATTCCAACTACCAATATTCTGATTGAAAGCAGATGCTTGTAAAAATGTTCCTAACATACTGGTAACATTGCTTACATCCCATAAATCTAAGTTGGTAATAGATGCTTGATCTATTTCTGAAAAAGTAAAGGTTAAATCAGTTACGGATGAAGGAAGTATAGAAGGAACAGTTGTAAGATTATCGGCATTGATGAAGGCTCCATAAAGAGAAGTTAAACCTACATCACCAAAACTTACGACTTCTGTAAGATATTCCACACCCGTCCAGGCTGAGTAAGTCCCAAACTGTGTTAAATCTCCACTAATACTCACAGTATAAGTGCCCGCAGTGGCAAAGGTATGGGCTTTGTTACCCGTAGTGGTAAAATCTTCGGTAGCTGACTCATCGCCCCAGTCCACGGTGCAATCTACGGTGCCGTAGAGTGGTAGAGCTATGCCTTGACCATCAGCTGTTGTTGTGAAGACAAGCTGCATGGGCTCTTTATCTTCAAGCACGGTAATATTTACTTTACTAGAAGCCGCACTGTAAAATCTAGTATCAGATGGGGTGAAATTACAAGTCAGCTCGTGTGTACCCGCCTCTAGAATCGTCCCAATTTCAGGATCATAAATAAAAGTCCCCGTCGTCGTAGAGCATGTAGCATTAAGCTGTATAGCACTCAGCGCAGTACCCTGAACAATATCATCAGGAACTGACCATGTAATAACCGAAGTTGTTGGTGTTATTGCAATAGCAAAAACCGATCCCGATTGCGAAAGTAGAAAAATCGCAAAAAACAAAGTAATCATTTTCTTCATCATAACGTTTAATTTTTAGTGAATGAATAATGGGTATTGATCTGTATTTCACATAGTTTACATCCAGACGATTGTACAGACATGTAAACTATTAAACAGAGCTGTTTGATTATTGTTCAATAGTATTATTCAATTTCTCGTAAAAAAGATAGATAATTCAAAATGCCGAAAAGGAAAATACACCCTACACGATTCATTATCAAATAGTAACAAACCTTAACAAGAAGAAAAAAATAAAAGGGGACAAAAAGGGGACAGAGGTAAAAATCTTACATTTAACGTTCTAAAACAAGACAGAAAAAACAAGGTAAGTGCAGATAAATCTCCACGCCCCAATAGTACAAGTTAGGACAGATACGAGAATTGGTCGCTCAAGCATTTGAATGAATAAATGATTACAAAAGAAGAAAACTAAACTTCGTGTATTATCCAATAAAGGGATACCCCACAGCAGGTGCCTTGTGTGGTGGCGCGGCAGGGATAGGAATGGTATGGAGTGGCGCAGCTAGCCTGTGGAGTAGGCATACGGAGGCGATCGGAGTGAGCCCACGTAATGCCTGACGAAACAGAGCTAGATGGGCTGCTACATAGTAATGGATAGCCCGCGCTTCGACTCCGCTCAGCGAACGCTCGGCCGCCCAAAACAAAAAAACGGAGATGTTCAATTAACTTTTACTCATACCCAGTACAAACTGTGGTAGGATTTCACATCAGATTCGCCTTAATTGATGGATTGGATAAACTGAGAGAGAGAGTCTTTGGTAGATAAATCTAACTTCTTTTTCAGCCTTTGACGGGCTTTTTTGAGGGCATCAGAACTTTTATAAGTAGCTGACTGTACTTCATTAGTACTCATATTGAGCTTATAATACATACACAACTCAATCTCATTCGGCGTTAGATTGGGTAAACGCTGATTCAGAGTTTCTAAAAAAGATGGATGTATTTGTTCAAAATGGAGTTCGAACTCTTGCCAACTCGCATGTGTTATATCCGACTTCACCTTTGAGATCAAATCAAGGATTTTTTGCTGACACCTAAAACTAACCTGAGCACTTAAATCTTTAAGGTCTAATAAAATCTGATCAATATAAATACTATTATGCATTAAACAAGCCTTGGCCACCACCAAAGACTGCTGGTGTATCTCTAATTTTTCATGGTTTATCTCTAACTTTTGTGCATAGACTTCTTTTTCTAGGCTAATTCGGCTCTTCTGCTCATGACTAAAACACAACATCGCATTGATGCGTGCATTTACCTCTATGGCATCAAAGGGTTTGCGTACATAGTCATTGGCCCCAGCCTCTAGCGCTATCTTGAGATGCTCAGAAGTTGTCATTATCCCCGTACACATAATGACAGGGATGTCGGCCAATTGCTCATCCTCCTTTAGGGCAAGAATAAAATCAACACCATTCATCACGGGCATTTCCCAGTCGGTTAAAATTAAATCGGGGATTTCCTTCTTAGCTATAACGAGCGCTTCCTTACCATTAAATGCCGATAGTATTTCATACACTTTTCCACTGGCTTCGAGTATGTCCAATAGAGCTAGTTGATGAGCGCTTTCATCGTCAACGATGAGAAGTTTAAGAGAGGATTGTTTCACAATATAAAGATTTAGAAATGATGAGGTTTCACAGAAAATACAATATTATTGAAATCAACAGTTTAGATTTTATTACTTCGAGAAAAATTTTTAAGACTTACTATTTTATGAATTAATCGCCACAAAACTAAACAGGTATAGTAAAGATAAACCGACTTCCTTTTCCTAGTTCACTCTCTACCCCTATTTCTCCATTATGCATTTCAATAAAATCTTGACACAACTTAAGTCCTAAGCCCGTTCCCTTTTCACTATTCGTACCAAAGGTAGTCACATGTTTGTTTCTATCAAAAAGTTGATCTAAAATTTCAGGCTTAATACCAAGCCCAGTATCAGCAACTGTTATCTTATGAAAATGCTCTCCTGGTTCTGCTTCTATTGTAATCACTCCTCCTTCGAAAGAAAATTTAATGGCATTATTAACAAGATTCCTAATCACCGCAGAAAAAAGGTCGAGATCAAAAGTCGCAGTCATATCATGAGGTATGTTATTCTGAAGCACAAGCTCTTTTTGATGAGCTAACACTTCAAACAAAGCTAAATCACGATCCACCACATCTGCAAGTCGCTGTTTTAAAGGATGAAATTTCGTTTCATTTCGTTGACTCATAGACCAAGCTAGTAAATTATCCAACACAACAGACACCGATATACATTGTTTATTGAGCATACTTGAAATCTCCTTAAGCTTTTCCTTGGGGTATTTATCAACATTCTTCAACATCAAATCTGTCAATCCTTTAAATGCACTAATAGGCCCCCGCAAATCATGAGCTATAACAGAGAATAGCTTATCCTTAATTTCATTTAGCTTTTTAATCTCATTGTGTTTTTCAGCCAAATGAAGGTTAGCATTTACACGCGCAATCAGCTCCAGACCATCAATAGGTTTGCGGATATAATCATTAGCTCCCACCTCTAGAGCCTCCTTTAAGTTTTTAGAATTAGTCATAATGCCCGTACACATAATCACGGGAATATCTAATAAACGTTTATCCTTTTTCAGCTCTTGGATAAATGCGATACCATCCATTACCGGCATTTCCCAATCTGTAATAATTAAATCGGGATGCTCTTTCAAGGTGATTTCAAAAGCTTCTTTTCCATTGAAGGCTGAAAGGATATCATAATCCTTCTCATAAGCTTCGATAACATCCATGATGGCCAATTGATGTGTGCTTTCGTCATCAACAACAAGAATTTTCGGTTTATTGATTTTATTCATTTTACTAAGTTTTAACTAAAAGTTCAACACTACGTAAACACAATTTACAGCACTAAAAGCTGTGTGTATTTTTCTTTATTTCCACTCACTACAGCATTGAGTACATCTTCTTTCCAACGCTGAATATTAACATTATCTTTCTCGTCTATGGTTCTAATTATTTTTCTAACTTCAAACAATTTGTAAATCTCGATTTCTTTTAATAGCGCTACAAAAGGAGCTAGAACTCGTTTGTCATCAGCAGTTAATTCAAGAGCTTGTGCAACTTGAATGGGCGACCTGGAATCGACACTTGAAGTCAAAACGCTACCAGCCTCTAGGGTAAACTCAAATGTCGCCCCTTGATTAATGTCTGATAGTGCTTGTATACTTCCTCCATGTGCTTCCACTGCCATTTTACAAAAGGTAAGCCCCAAGCCTGTAGAGCGAATACGTCCAGAGTCTTTCGCATCTATTTGCTTAAATTTAGCAAATACCAACTGTAATTTATCTGCAGGAATACCTTCACCTGAATCTTGAACGGTCACTTTTACCTTGTCGGAGAATGGTACGGCTGCTATAAAAACCTGCCCATTATTAGGGGTATATTTAATGGCATTGGACAACAAATTTACAAAAATACGTTGAATAATATTCTTTTCGGCTAACACACTGACACTTGAATCAATTTCATTATTAATTGAAATGTTTTTCTGCTCAGCTAAGAATGCGATTTCGTCAACAGCACTTTGCGCTACTTCCAGAAGGGAAATTTGCAATTTGTCGAGTTTCATAACACTATTCTCATATTTATTGACATCAAGAATATTGAGCACCATAGTGAGCATTTGCCGCCCCACCTGTCTCATATACAACAACTGATGCTCTAGAGAGAATGTCCTTGAACTATTAATAATACCATTCAAAGGATTTTTAAGATCATGTACAATCATACTGGTCATCCCTTCTTTGAACTGATTCAACTCCAACAATTTACTATGCGCCATCTTTAACTCATCGGCTTGTTTTTCAATTTCCGCTTTTTGATGCCTAAGCTGACGATTTGCTTTTCGATTCTGAGCTAAACTCCTAAAAACAAATGTGGCAAACAATAGTATTAAGAGAAAACCTGCAATAAAGGAGTTTCTAATCATTTTCTGACGTTTAAGCTCTGCACGCTGTTCAATATCTTTGAGCGCCTGATCGGCAGCTAAAGCTTCTTTCTCTTTATCAAAGGCATACTGATTCTCTAGATTCGTAATTTCTTTCACATTACTATCGTTAAAGAGACTATCGCTCTGCTCTTTGAACACCACATAATAAGCGTAAGCCTGCTCATAATCGCCTAAAGCAGCATAGACTTTAGCAAGAATTTCTGAAGCATCTCTCACCCGCTTTAGGGCACCAATCTCTAGAGCTATGGCATAGGCTTTTTTACCATGATCTAAAGCCTTCGAATAATTTTCAAGATTATAATAGTAAGTACTTAGATCCATATTATTAGAGGCAATATAGTCCTTTGAACCAATCTGAGTTGCTAGTTTCAAGGCCTTTTTCTTATACTCTAGTGCCCTGTCATAATCGCCTTGTGCTTTATAAACATCCCCAATATTACCAATTGCCATACACTTCATAAGCCCATAGTTATGCTCTGTACTTATTGCCAGCGTTTGTTGATAATTTTCCAAAGCTTTTGAATAGTCATGCATCCTACTATATAAAACGCCAATACTCAAACTTGAACTAACCATCCCATATATACTATTAATCTCTTCATAATAGCGCCGCCCCTTTTGGTAATATTCCAATGCTAAACTATCTTGATCTAAAGCTTTATACACTATACCAATATTTTGATATGCCGTACACAACTGACTTGCATCATGACGTTTCTCCGAGAGCTCTAAAGATTTATGATAGTACTCTAAGGCTTTGGGGTAGTTACCTTGATAGTGATAAACAATACCGATATTATTATAGCATACACATAGCTCCGTCGTATCCTGATAGGATAAATCAGAGGCTAACTTTTGATTAAAACAATCCAAAGCAGGAGCATACATACCCTGATACATATAAATAACACCTAAATTCCCTATATAATTAAACAGTGTTTTTCCCAAGCCAGCCTCTCGACTAATCTCAATAGCAGCTTGATAACAGGCAATGGCCTTTTCATATTTCCCTTTGCGGTAATAAAAAATACCCTGATTATTTAAACTAGCCGCTTTCCCTTTCATATAATCCAAACCATCTGAAAGACTATCAGCTAATAGTGCATAACTGATGCATTTCTCCGGGTCGGACGCATTGACAGCAAAAGAAATATAATTTAAATAATTAACTTTCAGCGTATCCATGGCTTCGTGCTTTGCTAAGCATTGCTCTAAACTATCCACCTTGGATATTTTAGCATTCAGCTGCAGAATATTCACTAATAAGATAAGAAGTAGTAGCTTTTTTTTCATCGTAAATATTTCTTAATGTTTTGCGATGCAAATAGACCATCAATTATTCTTCGGCTTCATTTCGCAATTATCATAACATCAGATCACTAATAGAATGCGAATTTACTAAAAAAAATAACGCATTACACCTTTTTATGTACAACAGCCGATGTATTCGTCCGTCCAGTGGAGAGCACCCCCCCTTTTTTAGGGTCACGCCCAACAAAAAAAAGGGTCACGCCGTAGCGCAACCCTTTCTTATATTAAAACCTAAAAGGTTTTTACTCTTCTGTGTAATCGATAGCAGCTTGACGTACATAACCTTTGTAACGCCATTTTGCATTCTCTTCAGCAGCTGCAAACAACTCTTGAGCTGAATCAGGGAATGACTTCATTAATGAAGTATAACGTACTTCACCTTTCAAGAAGTCTTGGAATTTACTCCAATCTGGCTCTTTACTATCTAAAATAAATGGATTTTTACCCTCAGCTTCTAATTGAGGATTAAAACGCCATTGATGCCAGTAACCGCATTCTACTGCTAATTTTTCTTCTTGTTGAGTTTTACCCATTCCTGCACGCAAACCGTGAGAGATACAAGGAGCATAAGCAATAATGATAGAAGGTCCAGGATATGCTTCAGCTTCTTTAAGCGCTTTGAAGTATTGTGCCTGACTAGCTCCCATAGATACTTGTGCTACGTAAACGTAACCATAAGTAGTGGCCATCATTCCAAGATCTTTCTTACGGATTTTTTTACCCGAAGAAGCAAATTTAGCAACAGCTCCTACTGGAGTTGATTTAGATGACTGACCACCTGTGTTAGAATAAATCTCAGTATCAAGAACTAATACGTTGATGTCCTCACCAGAAGCTAATACGTGATCTAAACCACCGTAACCGATATCATAAGCCCATCCGTCACCACCAAAGATCCAGAATGATTTCTTGATGAAGTACTGTGCTAATTCTAATATTGAAGGAGCCACTTCAGCTTTTTCAGCTTTTAGAGCTGCTTCAAGAGCTTTAGAATCAATACGAGATTGATCTCCATCGTTATATGATAACAACCAAGCCTCAGCAGCTGCTTTAGTATCCGCATTGAAAGCATCCATATTCTCGCCTAATAAGCGTTGGATACGTTCACGCAATTTCATTGCACCTTTAGCCATACCCAAACCATACTCTGCATTATCTTCGAATAATGAGTTAGCCCAAGCTGGACCTTTGCCTTCGGCGTTAGTACAATAAGGAGAGGCAGGAGCAGAACCACCATAAATAGAAGAACATCCAGTAGCATTGGCTACCATCATACGATCTCCGAACAATTGAGTGATCAATTTAATATATGGTGTTTCACCACAACCAGCACAAGCTCCAGAGAACTCAAATAAAGGTTGAGAAAATTGAGAATTCTTTACATTAGCCGATTTAGGCATCAATGTATCTTTGTAAGTTACATTCTCAGTAAGGTATTTGAAATTGTCAGCTTGTTCCATTTGAGTACCCAAAGGCTGCATCACAAGAGATTTCTCTTTAGAAGGACAAACGTCAACACAGTTACCACAACCCGTACAATCTAATGCAGAAACCTGAATACGAAATTGCATTCCAGCAAGAGCTTTACCATTGGCTTTTTTAGTCTCCATACCCTCTGGTTTAGCAGCCATATCGTCTTCGTCTAATAAGAATGGACGAATAGCAGCGTGAGGACAAACATAAGCACATTGGTTACACTGAATACAGTTATCTACATTCCATTCTGGAATGAATGTTGCCACACCACGTTTTTCGTAAGCAGCAGTACCAGAAGGCATAGTACCATCTTCATAACCTATGAAAGAAGAAACAGGAAGACTATCTCCTTCTTGAGCCGTAATAGGAAGCATCACATTCTTGATAAAATCAGGAGTTCCTTCAGGAACAACAACTTCTTCAGCTACTAAGCTAGCCCAAGCTGGATCAACATCTACTTTTACAACAGCAGAACCTGCTTCAACAGCTTTATAGTTCATCTGAACTACGTTATCACCTTTTTTACCAAATGATTTTACAATCATTTTTTTCATTTGCTCTTCAGCAACATCGTAAGGTATTACGTTAGCAATTTTGAAGAAAGCAGCTTGCATAATGGTATTGGTACGAGAACCAAGACCTATTTCTGTAGCCAAATCAGTAGCATTAATGATATAAAAATTAATATCATTCTTAGCCATGTAAGCTTTCATCTCATTAGGCAACTGTTTGATAGTATCCTCAGCACTCCAAATAGAATTCAACAAGAAAGTACCCCCTTTTTTAAGACCTTTAGTCATATCATACATATGTAAATATGCAGGAACGTGACAAGCCACAAAGTCAGGAGTATTTACCAAATAAGGGGAACGGATTGGTGTATCACCAAAACGCAAATGAGAAGTTGTAAAACCACCTGATTTCTTAGAGTCATAAGCAAAATAAGCTTGACAGAATTTATCTGTAGAATTACCAATAATCTTAATAGAGTTCTTGTTAGCACCTACAGTACCATCAGAACCTAAACCATAAAATTTACCTTCAAAGACACCTTCTACACCAAGGTCAAGTTCTTCGCCAACAGGTAATGAAAGGAAAGTAACATCATCAACAATACCTACAGTAAAATGATCCTTAGGCTCATTCATTGCTAGGTTATTGAATACTGCCACCATATCTTTAGGAGTAGTATCTTTAGAAGACAATCCATAACGACCACCAACAATTAAAGGTTGGTTTTCTTCGCCATAAAATGCATCTTTAATATCAAGTAACAAAGGCTCACCACCTGCTCCAGGCTCTTTAGTACGGTCAAGTACAGCAATGCGTTTAACTGTTTTTGGGAAAGCAGCTAAGAAATGTTTTGCAGAGAAAGGACGGAATAAGTGAACAGAAACTAAACCAACACTTTGTCCTTGAGCATTTAAGTAATCAACAGCTTCTTTTAAAGTCTCAGTAATAGATCCCATAGCTACTACTACGTTTTCAGCATTCTCTGCTCCGTAATAGTTAAATAGGTCATATTTACGACCAGTGATCTTAGTAATCTCTTTCATGTAGTCTTCTACAATCTCAGGTACTGCATCATAAAAAGGATTACAAGCTTCACGAGCTTGGAAAAAGATGTCAGGATTCTGAGCAGTACCACGAGTTACGGGATTTGTAGGATTAAGAGCGTTAGCACGAAAAGCTGCAAGCGCTTCCATATCTAACAATGGAGCTAAGTCTTCGTTGTCAAGCGCTTCAATTTTTTGAATCTCGTGAGAAGTACGGAAACCATCGAAGAAGTGTAAGAAAGGTATGCGAGATTTAATAGACGCTAAGTGAGCAATACCCGCTAAGTCCATAATTTCTTGCACAGAACCAGTTGCTAACATAGCAAAACCAGTTTGACGCACAGCCATTACATCTTGGTGATCACCAAAGATAGACAAGGCATGAGAAGCCAAAGTACGAGCAGATACGTGAAATACTCCAGGAAGAAGCTCACCAGAAATCTTGTACATATTAGGAATCATCAACAACAAACCTTGAGATGCTGTAAATGTTGATGTCAAAGCACCTGCTTGCAAAGAACCATGAACAGCTCCAGCAGCTCCAGCTTCTGATTGCATCTCTTCAACTTTTACTGTTTCATTGAAGATGTTTTTACGTCCCGTTGCAGCCCATTCGTCCACATATTCAGCCATCGTAGAAGATGGCGTAATTGGATAGATACCAGCAACTTCGCTAAACATATATGCTATATGTGCGGCAGCTTGATTTCCATCACAAGTGATGAATCTTTTTTGTTTTCCCATTAGATTAATAATTTATGTTATTTTATAATATAGATTTCACAAATAATAAAGGTGCAAATATAGACAAAAACGCACATATTGCAAAGTCGAGTTTACAATTTACACCCGATAAATTAAACAAAATTTGTTTCACAAAATATAATAATTTTTATGATAACCAGACACCTGAATTTTAACCTAACAAGAACTCATTTTAAAAAAACAAGAATATAAATCAACTTCAAATTCCTGTAAACAATTTTATTTCTGAACAATACATTCTCAATAAATCAAGACTTCAGATAAGACAAAAACAATATTTTGTCTTATCATTTTCATTTCTTTATATTTGTAAACAGATTATAAAAGACACAAAAGATTAGATATAACTTTCATTCCAAAAAAAAGTTCAGTTTAACCAACATTATCAGCATATTATCTGTCAATCTTTTTACTGAAAAGGAAAAAAGAATTACAATAAAATCATGAACTTTTCCGACACAAAAGAGGTCACAAGTTGAGAAATATTTTATTATTCGCAGTAAAGTAAAGAACACAGAACCCATAATCTTGAATTTGATAATACAATATAAAATATTGAAAATTCAAACATTCACCATCGGCTTTTAACACTGAAATCATAACTTTAAATAACTCTAATTCATTATGGATCGACGACATTTCCTAAAAAAAGGAGCCACAGCAGCAGCTCTTTCTGCAATAGGCTTCACATCCTTTAGAGGATTAGCGACAACAGCACAAAGCAGTGTTATCAACACCAACAACCACGCTCTTGTTGCTGTGATGGGCGATTCGCCCCAAGAGATGTTAAAAAAGGCGATTGACGCACTAGGAGGCATTTCTACTTTTGTAAAACCAGGACAAAAAATAGTTATCAAACCAAATATAGGCTGGGCCAAAACGCCAGAGATGGGCGCCAACACGAACCCACAAGTAATAGGCACCTTGGTGAAATTATGCCACGATGCAGGGGCAAAAGAAATTCTTGTTTTTGATCACACCTGTAATGAATGGGAAAGCTGTTACGAAATGAGCGGCATAAAAGAAGAAGTAGAAGCCAATGGTGGCAAAATGGTACCAGGTAACAATGAGACATATTATAAAGATGTAGAACTACCTTTAGGTCTTAAAATAAATTCTACAAAAATTCATGAAGCCATCCTAGAATGTGACGCATGGTTCAATGTGCCAACTTTAAAACATCATGGAGGGGCTAAGATGTCACTTTCGATGAAAAATTCTATGGGCATAGTATGGGACCGCAGATCATTTCATCTTAAAGCCCTACAGCAATGCATTGCGGACTTAGCAACCTTTGAAAAGAAACCTATTCTTAATATTATAGATGGCTATCGCACCCTTTCGCAAAATGGGCCTCAAGGCAAAAGTATTGATGATGTTATATTGACCAAAACTCTTTTTGCATCAGTTGACCCCGTTGCAATAGATACTGCAGCCGTCAAATTTTTCAACCAAATAAAAGAGATGCCACTAGAAAAAGTATCACACATTGCACTAGCCGAAGAACACCAACTAGGCACTAGTGATCTTACAAAAGTAACCATTAAACGTTTTAAATTATAAAGACTACTTAACAATGCACTTAGCTAGACAAATCATTGCTGCTCTTGTACTATTTTTCATCACTTTTTATATCGTAGAACTTACTGGCCTTTTACCTAAAAGCTGGCAACCTGATTTTTTAATTAAAATTCAGCTTATCCCAGCCCTGCTCTCTGGTTCTGTTCTCATCGTTATAGGCTTAGTTGTTTTTACGCTTATCACTGGACGTCTATATTGTTCAGTCATTTGCCCCTTAGGCATTCTACAAGACCTCTTTATGCGCCTGAGCAAAAAACTATCACGCAAACACAAAAGAAAAGAGCTTTACCAGAAACCGAAAAACATATTACGCTATTCTATTCTTGCCATAAGTATCATCTTTTTAATCTTTGGCAGCAGTTATATCGTCTTATTACTCGATCCGTATTCTATCTTTGGCCGCTTCGTCTCCGTCTTTTTATCACCCATCATCACAATGATAAACAATGGATTAGCCTATATCGGTTCTTTATCTGGCAGTTATTTTTTTAATCATCAAGAAATACATTGGGGAAACTTTAGCATCGTCGCCTCATCAATGATCACATTAGGCATTATATTATACCTCAATATCAAACACGAACGCCTGTGGTGCAATAGTCTTTGCCCAGTAGGTACTTTTTTAGGTTTCATATCCCGATTCTCTCGTTTTAAAATACAAATCGACAATAGCAAATGTATCTCATGCAATGCCTGTTCTCGGGTTTGCAAAAGTCATTGCATCAACGAAAAAGACAATTACAAAATAGATTATAGCCGCTGCATTAGTTGTTTTAATTGCATTGATTCTTGCCATAGCAAAGCCATATCATACAGTCCAATTAAGAAAAAGAAATGATGGAAAATATTGAAAGACGTAATTTTTTAAAATATTCATTAACAGCTTTAGCTGCTGCAGCAAGTTCACACACCCTTTTAGCGAAAGCGGAAAAAGACAAAAAGAAACTTTGCCCTTTACCTCCAGGTGCTATCTCGCTATCACATTTCAAAAGCAAATGCACTGCTTGTCAATTGTGTGTAGAACAATGCCATACTGGCGTCTTACAACCGTCACTTTTTGAAAACGGATTAACAGGCATGATGCAACCCATCATGAAATTTGAAGTAGGAAAGTTTTGTGAATACGACTGCAGGCATTGCACTAACATATGTCCTACAGGAGCGCTCATTCCTCTCAGCCTAGAAACAAAGAAACTAACACAAGTAGGACAAGTAAAATTAGCTTTCAACCTATGTGTAGTAAACACAGATCATGAAGATTGTGGAGCATGTGCCGAACATTGTCCAACAGCAGCCATCAAAATGATACCATGGAAACACGGACTGACCAGACCCATTATTGCGAATCCAGAAGTTTGCATCGGCTGTGGTGGCTGTGAATCGATTTGTCCAACCAACAAACTAGCCATATGGGTAGAACGCAATGAAATACAAGCAAAAGCACAACCACCAATTATTGAAAAACAAGAAGATGTTACAATTGATGGTTTTGGATTCTAAACCTAGACATTAAAAAGAAAATGACACCGAAGTATTAATATAAGAAACCAAATAACCAAAGAGGAATAACATTCTCATCTCCCTTCTCTATCATATCAACAGCAGAAATCATTTTACGGTTATTCTTCACTTTCTTAATGTCATTTTTCACATCAAAGATATGAGTACCATTCACTAAAAAAGTTCCTTTCCCAGAAGTACTATTCAGTTTATTATCTTTATGCACCATGTTATAAAAAAAGGTTTCACAAAGCGCCTGCTGATCAGAGAAATTACGATCCATAGCGTAAATCAGATTGGTATTCCCAAAATAAACCTTATTCGGTTTTTTAGGAAAAGAATCTCCTTCGGCATATAAAAAATTAAATAGACGAGCATCTTTCAGGTATTTTATATAATTCATTACCGTAGCTCTTGACATCTCTATTTGCTCACTCAGCTTGCTCACATTCAAAGGAGAAGGCACCTTCATAGATAACAAGAAAAGCAACTTCCTTAATTTTGGTAGGTATTTCAATTCAATTTGGCGAAGATTAGTAACATCGATTTCTAATATCAAGTTAATCATCTTTAATAAGGTCTCCGAATAATTACTTTCCTCCAGATAAAAAGGATAATAACCATGATGAACATAATCCTGAAAATAAGCTAGCGGGCGCACCTGAGCAATAATAGACGCCGCAATTTCTTTGTGATTATCCAAGATTTCTTCGAGGGTAAAAGCTTTAAAATTAGCCCCCGTTTCATGATTTAAAAATTCACGAAATGAAAAACCTCTTAAATTATAAGAGTGAACGATACCATCTAAATCAGGATTCTCCTCTTTTAACCGAATAATAGAAGAACCTGAAAAAACGACTTTGAGATCAGGCACTTTATCATATATCTCACGTAAGTCCTGCGACCAGTTATGATATTTATTGATTTGATCAATTAACAACACCTTACCTCCACGCTTTCTAAATTCATCCGCAAATTCAACTAATGAACAAGTCGTGAAATAAAAATTATTAAGGTTAATGTATAAACACGAACGATCTAAGTTAGGATAATAATTACGGGCATAAGCCAACAGAAAAGCAGTTTTCCCTACCCCACGACTCCCCTTGAGACCAATCAAACGTTGAGACCAATCAACCTCTTTCATCAAAAGTCGTTCAACCGGATAGTTCAGATGTTCTACCAAATAATTATGTGTCCTAAAAAATGCGTCCATGCCATGTATTATATAGAAAGCAAAAATATGAAATTAAAGCCGTTTTGCAAAGTAGAGTTTACAATATTAAAAAAATAAAATGCTTTTCAACAAAAAAATCAAACCTCCTTAAACCTATTCAATAAAATAGTTGTACTTTTGCAAGCCTTTTAATAAAAGGAATTAGAGATTGATAAATCATCTCAGAG
The DNA here is from genome assembly GCA_965662645.1 of Bacteroidales bacterium. Taxonomy (GTDB): domain Bacteria; phylum Bacteroidota; class Bacteroidia; order Bacteroidales; family UBA5342; genus UBA5342. The sequence goes on along the minus strand of CBFIII010000020.1, from coordinate 5,246 downwards.
CAGATGATGTATTTTAACCGACCTCAGAGTAGGTCACAAAAATTAAAAACATGGCAACTAAAATCAGACTAGCCAGACACGGACGTAAGCGTTATGCTTATTACCACATTGTAGTAGCAGACACACGTGCACCTCGTAACGGACGTTCTATCGAACGCATTGGAAGCTACAATCCAAACAACCAACCAGCAACTATCGATTTAGACTTCGACAAAGCTATTAAATGGTTAATGGATGGAGCTCAACCTACAGATACTGTACGTTCTATTTTATCACGTGAAGGTGTTCTATACATGAAACACTTATTAGGTGGTGTTAAAAAAGGTGCTTTTGATGAAGCAGAAGCTAAAAAGAGATTCGAAGCTTATAAAGAAGCTAAAGCAACACAGCAATCTACTATTGTTGAGAAACTCAACAAAGAAGCTGAAGAAGCTGAAAAAGCTCGTTTAGAAGTTGAAGTAAAAGTTAACGAAGCACGAAAAGAAGCTATTCAGGCTAGAAAATCTGAACTAGCAGCTGAAGCTGAAGCCGCGGTACTTGCTGCTGCGAAAGAAGCTGAAGAAGTAATTGCAGAAGTAGAAGAAACTGAAACTCCTGCTGAATAATTTTTTGCTTTAGAAAAAATTATAAAGCTTCGTCATTAATTGACGGAGCTTTTTTTATTTCCACATCTCTCTTATGTGACTTATAAAAACATTATTTTTGCATTATAATTTAAAAAAAGATTCTGATGAATATCTTAGTAACAGGAAGCAAAGGACAATTAGGAAACGAAATACAAAAAGCGACAAAACCCCATTCAGACTGGCATTTTTTCTATACTGACGTCAACGATTTAGATATCACACAAGAATCAATGGTTATGGCCTTTTGTAAAGATAACGCCATTAATTTCATCATCAATTGCGCAGCCTACACCGCTGTGGACAATGCTGAAGATGATACCACCACCGCAGCACTGATAAACAATACGGCTGTAGAGATACTAGGAAAAGCGGCTGCTAAAAACAACGCAAAAATCATACATATCTCCACTGATTATGTTTATGCTGGCACAGCATGCGAACCCTATAGAGAAGATCAGCCTACAGCACCTCATTCTGTTTATGGATATACAAAACTAGACGGAGAATTAGCATTAATAAAACAATGCCCTGGAGCAATCATCATCAGAACATCTTGGCTTTATTCTTCATTTGGTAATAATTTTGTAAAAACAATTACGGCTTTAGGAAAGAAACACGACGAACTTAAAGTCATATTCGATCAAGTAGGCACTCCGACCTATGCCGCCGATTTAGCAAAAGCCATCTTAGAAATCATCAATCAAAATGCAAAAACAACAGGTGTTTTTCACTTCAGTAACGAAGGAGCCTGTTCGTGGTACGACTTTGCACATAGCCTCTTAAAATTACAAAATATAGCATGCCATATTATACCTGTTGAAAGCTCTGAATTCCCAAGTAAAGTAGATAGACCACACTATTCAGTTCTTAACAAAAAACGCATAAAAGATAGCTACCACATCGCCATCCCACATTGGGAAGAGTCATTAGCAGAATGTCTTAAAATCATGTAACACTTACGCCCTTGCGCCTTCTTACCATCATCTTGTCACTTCTTATTTCATGGACAACCATGGCACAGAAAAGAAGTGCCCAAAAACTATTTGAACAAGCACAAACAACACGCAGCATCAGCAAAGCAGAACAACTGTACAAAGACGCCATTCTCAAAGACAAAAGTTATACTCAGGCTTATATCACCTTAGCCACTCTTTATAACTCACAAAACAATTCCTTTCGAGAAGCCGAAATACTTACTGATGCTTTAGCAAACACCACGACAAATAAAAGACCTCTTTTTATTCGCTTAGCAAATGCATATTATCTATCTGGTCAATATCAACTAGCACAAGAAACACTCAACAAACTCACAAACAGGAGTCAGGCATTAGAACACCTAGAGTCTTGCATCGCCTTTTCCTGTGATGCTATCCAGCATCCTTCCCCATATATCCCTGAGAATTTAGGAAGTAAGATAAACACTCTATTTGATGACTACTGGCCAGCCATTAGCATTGATGAACAAAAAATAACAACCACCGTATTGATAAAAAAAGACCAAGGTAATTTTTTCAGTAAAAATGAAGACTTATACCAAAGTTATAAAACGAAGGATGGATGGAGCCAAAGCAAAGCAATAAGTCCTATCATTAATAGTTCTAAAAACGAAGGAGCACAGTGTCTATCTTCCGATGGAAAAATGATGTTATTCACGGCTTGCGACAGAAACGATGGAATAGGTTCCTGCGATATTTTCATTTGTTATCAGAAAAACAACACATGGTCATCCCCTAAAGCTCTACCCGAACCCATCAATAGTCCCTACTGGGATGGACACCCATCACTATCAGCTGATGGACATTTCCTCTATTTTTCAAGTGACCGTAAAAATGGTTTAGGCGGAAAAGATCTTTATCGTGCTCAAATAAAACTAAACAATCAAGGTGTTATAGTACAAGCCATTCAACACTTAGGCAATAAGATAAACACAGCAAAAGATGAAGTTTCACCTTTTATACATCCCGACAGCAAAACACTTTATTTCTCTTCGAATGGACACATTGGCTTAGGGAAAATGGATATCTACACCACACAAATTAACGCAGACTTTTCCGCTCCAATATTAAATCTTGGATACCCCACCAATACCTACCAAGATGAGATAGGATTAGTCGTTAATGCTTCAGGAGATAAAGCTTATTTCTCAACACAAAGAGACGATAGCAAAGGGAAAGATATTTACCAATTTACACTAAGCAATACCTATCGTCCAGAAGCAACAACCTATCTAAAAGCAAGCATTTACAATAAAGAAACAAATGATATTATTTCGGCAAAACTACAACTACACGAAATAAAAAATGGAAAATTATATTACGAATCAAATGATATTACACATCTCACAATTCCTTTAATCAGCAACAAAGACTACGCAATTAACGTAGAAAAAGCGGGTTTCCTATTTTATTCTACGCAATTCTCATCAGAAAATTCATTAGGGAAACCGTTGATAAAGGACATTTATCTTTCTCCGATAGAACAAAACAATAGCATAGTGCTCAACAATATTCTGTTCTCATTCAACACATCTCAATTAGACACGTCATACAACAATGAACTTAATATGGCTATTCGTTTAATCAAAAGCAATACTCAATTACATTTTTGCATCGAAGGACATACAGATAAAATAGGAAACGAAAAATACAACCAACAACTCTCAGAGGATAGAGCTCATGCTGTATTTCAATATTTTATAACTAAAGGAATAAATCCTAAACAGATTACTTATAAGGGTTTTGGAAGCCAACGCCCCATCTCAGATTTTGCTTACGAAAATCGCAGAACAGAATTACGGATTATATCACCCCTAAAACAGAAGCAATAATAGCCATACGTGCATACACACCATTTTCAGCTTGCTGAAAATAATAAGCTTTGTCGCAATCATCCACATCTTCATCTATCTCAGAAACGCGTGGCAAAGGATGCAATACTTTTAAGTTAGGTTTCGCATTATCAAGCATTTTACGATTAAGCCTATAGACATTCTTCACTTTCTCATATTCCATAGGGTCACTAAAACGTTCTTGCTGCACACGAGTCATATATAAGATATCGGCCTCTGGTATAGATTCCTCCATCTCATAATAATCAGTATATGAAATATTATTATTTTTACAAAAACTCTTGTACTCAACAGGCATTTTTAATTCATCGGGTGCTACAAAACTAAAGTTGGGATTAAAATGAGACATAGCCATCAATAAAGAATGAATCGTTCTTCCATATTTCAAATCGCCTACCATACAAATGTTAAGATCATTTAAAGTACCTTGAGTTTTCGAGATAGAAAACAGATCTAATAAGGTTTGTGAAGGATGTTGGTTCGCTCCATCACCAGCATTAATGACAGGCACAGAAGACACCTCAGAAGCATATTTAGCACTTCCCTCAAGAGGATGACGCATAACAATAAGATCAGCATAACGACTAACCATCTTAATGGTATCTTTCAAAGTTTCACCTTTCGTAGCACTAGTACTACGACTATCAGAAAAACCGATCACACGCCCACCTAATCTATTAATAGCGGTTTCAAAACTCAACCTCGTTCTTGTAGAAGGCTCAAAAAATAAAGTAGCAATAACCTTACCCTTTAAGTAATCCATGTTTTGGTTTTCCTTTTTTTCAAAAAAAGAGGATAATTCTAAAATTTTTAGAATTTCCTCTTTTGAATAATCATTTATGGATATCAAACTTTTGTTTTTCATCACGTCGTACTATCATTATGTTATCGATTGCCAAAGATACAACATTATATAATAATTAATTCACCACACACCCAAGAATACTACATCATTTTTCAACTTTTAACAGACTAAAACAAACAAAATATCGATATTATAGCTCATATTAAAAGGCATAATATTACTTTTGTAATCGTACAAAAAATAAAATACTAACATTAAGAAATTCATCACGATGAAGAAAATTATTGTAATCAGTTTGCTCGCTATACTTTCATTGGGATCGACTATAGCTCAAGACATTAAACTTGGACACATTAATACACAAGAGTTATTAGCCGTATTACCTAAAAAAATAGCAGCAGATGCAGAGTTGAAAAAACATGCCAACCAATTAGAATCTTTTCGTTCCAGTATCCAAGACGAATTAAGTAAAAAATACGAAGCATACTTAACTCAACGTGAAAGCTATACTGACTTAGTAAAAGCAACAAAAGAAAAAGAATTACAAGACTTACAACAACGCTTAGGCACTTACGAGAAAACAGCACAAGAAGATTTAAGACAAAAGGAAGCTGAGCTCATTCAACCTATCATTAATGAAGTTAAAAACGCCATAGAACAAGTAGGAAAAGAAAATGGTTTCCTTTATATCTTTGATACTTCAACTGGTAATCTCCTTTTTCAATCAACAGAAAGCATTGATATCAGTCCATTAGTAAGAACAAAATTAGGACTTACAAACTAATCGTCTTAAGAAAAAGACAAATATTTAAAAAGACAAAACCCGTTCTAATTTATTTTAGGACGGGTTTTTTTATGATCCTTTTTGGAACACATTCAAGTTTACATAGTAATAACCTGAGTTCGATTTTAAATTCGGTCACAGTTTGAATTTTATTTGAGTAGAAATTTATTCAGATTCAAGAAG
>CBFIII010000019.1:18735-56575 GCA_965662645.1 Bacteroidales bacterium | reverse complement strand
AATATATAATCAATTCAAAGATTATCATCAAATAAACACGAGTGCAGGACTCTTTCATCAATCAAAATATAATCCTATAAAGAATCTCTACATAGAAGCTGGCGTGCGTTTGAACTATGAGAAATCAACCTTGGATTATCTGGAACAAAAAGAATATCAAAACATCACTACCTTATCAGCTGACACCTCATTTAGTGCACTAACGGATGTGGTGATACTACCTAAAATTGCAATAAGCTATAAGTATTACAACTCTACCCTCTACGCTTCTTATTCTACAGGATATAAGCCCGGTGGTTTCAACAGCACTTTTGAAGAACAGTACCAAATAAAATTTGAGAAAGAAACAAGCGATAATTATGAGATGGGGTTAAAAACAGATATCCTTAATGGCCTTATCTATTCTGATTTTACCATCTTCGTGTCCGAGATCAAAGGTCAACAAATTGCTCGTTCTCTGAGATCTCTCAATGGAACATTCCTTGAGAATTCAGGAAAATCACGCAACAAAGGTTTTGAATTCTCATTAAACACTGCACCTATTAATGGTTTCGAAGCTTCTGTAAACTATGGCTATACCTTTGCAGAAATCATCTCATACCAAAAGAATGATTCGACCAATCTTGCAGGCAACATCACGCCTTATGTACCTAACCACACGCTTAATATTTCATTGGCTCAAACCATAGAAACCCCTACTATTTCATACCTTGATAATATTCGCTTTCAAATAAGTTTAAAACAAGTAGGAGATATCTATTGGAATATCGAAAACGAAGAAATGCAAGGGACTTATAATACCATCAACGCTCTCATCTCCCTTAAATATAAAAGAGCAAAGCTTGATTTATGGGGAAAAAACCTACTAGATACCCAATACAACACCATCATGTTCAAGACCTCTTCATGGTATGGTCAACGAGGTTTGCCACAACGTTTTGGAACTACACTCTCAATAAAACTTTAAGCAATGCATAAAGATTGGCAGAAATACCCCACATTATTCTCACTCTACATTGCGCAAAGCATACCGATGAGTTTCTTTTCTACGGTAGTTCCTGTAATTATGCGTCAAGAAAACTACTCTTTAGGGGCTATTGGTTTATTACAATTGATAAAGCTACCATGGATTTTAAAATTTCTGTGGGCTCCCTTTATTGACAGCACTACCAAGACGAGACACCAGATAAAACAATGGATTATTGGGTCTGAAATCTTTTACGCAATCATTATACTTTCTATTGGATTTTTCAACCTAAAGACAGACTTTACCGTTATTATAATTCTCATGGTGATTGCCTTTATAGCCTCAGCCACACAAGATATAGCTACTGATATTTTTGCGATATACATTCTTAAAAAGAAAGAACGCAGCATAGGGAATAGCATTCAAAGTGCTGGTAGTTTTGTAGGTAGTTTGTTTGGTACTGGCGTTTTATTAATTGCTTATCATTATTTTGGATGGACGGGTTTAATTACGGGACTAGCCGCCTGTGTTGCTTTTGCAATCATCCCTGCCGCACGTTATAAAGGTAAAATTAGGACTGAGAAATCACACGAACATAAAGTAGGTCTTCGCGATATAGGCACGTTTTTCAAAGATAAAGTATTACGCCGAAGAACCCTCTTACTGGCTTTTTATTATTCAGGACTCATTGGCATCTTAACCCTACTGAAACCCTATCTTGTAGATTTAGGATACAACGTAAAAGAGATAGGTTTTATGTCAGGAATTGTAGGTACCTCAACAGCTATTTTATCCTCTTTTGCTGCCGGCGTTTTCATCAAAAAAGTGGGACGCAAATTGGCATTTTATCTTATAGCCTTAGCGGGTTTATGCACCAGCACCTACTATTTCTTCTTACCCGAAGTCCCCAGCTTATTTCAAATTTACACCGCAATATGTCTGCTTTGGGGAGTCTATGCTTTCTCCTCGGTCATCATATACACCACATCAATGGATGCCGTACGCAAACACAGAGAAGGAACAGATTTCACCTTACAAATAGTTATCACACATCTTAGTAGCATTATTATAGCCATTGCAAGTGGTAAATTAGGAGATGCATTGGGCTATCACGGTATCTTTAAAATGGAAATGATTCTTGGCATCATCACCATTGCATTATTATTCATATTAATGCCCATCAATAGAAAATCACTAACAAGACGATTCAAATGAAAATAGATAATAATCTCATCCAAAAATATAACCAGGCCGCACCTCGCTATACCAGCTATCCACCAGCAAATTATTTCTCTAATACATTTACAGATCAGGACTATGTACAAATGCTCGATGCATCGAACCAACATCAACCTGAAAAGATAGCCTTTTATGTACATATCCCATTCTGCAAACAGATCTGTTACTATTGTGGTTGCAATGCCATAAAATTACATAACGATTCAAGAGTTGAAGATTATATTTCTGCCGTAAAAAAAGAAATTTCTCTAGTCAAGGAACACCTTAATAAAGATCGAAAAATCTCACAAATTCACTTTGGCGGAGGCACACCCAATGCTATTGAAATCCATTACTTAAAAGAAATTATTGCGGCACTCAGTGAAGGATTCGATTTTATTGACAAGCCAGAAATAGCCATAGAATGCCACCCAGCTTTACTTTCTTATTCTATTATAGATCAATTAGTAGATGCAGGATTCACCCGTTTCAGCTTAGGTATTCAAGATTTTAATGACGACGTATTAAAAGCGGTAAACCGACGACCATCAGCACTACCAGTAGATGAGTTAGTGGCTTATCTAAGAAGCAAACCCTCCACTGTTGGTGTCAATCTAGATTTTATATACGGCCTGCCTTTACAAACAGAAGAAAGCTTTGCGGAAAACATAAAAAAAGCCTTACTTATACAACCAGACCGTTTGGTCACTTTTTCTTATGCCCATGTGCCTTGGTTAAAAAAACATCAACAAATATTACAAGAAAGAGGCTTACCTGACTCTAAAGAAAAGATGAAGATGTTTGAAGCAGCCTCTCAACTCCTAACTGAAGCAGGCTACCAGCCTATTGGTTTTGACCACTTTGCAAAACCAGAAGACGAACTCAGCATCGCTTTGGAAAATAAACAATTACACCGTAATTTTCAAGGTTATTGCACACTTCGTACTACAGGACAAGTTTATGCCTTTGGCGTATCAGGCATCAGTCAACTCTTTGGTGGCTATGCACAAAACACCAAGTCAGTAGATGATTACATCTCTTCCATAGAACGCCAGATCTTTCCTATTGAAAAAGGATTAACATCCACTAAAGAACAGGGCATTATAAGAGAAGTCATAAGTCAAATTATGTGCAATCATCATATCAATTGGGAGATTTTATCGCAAAAGTTAGGCATTAGCACAGAGACACTAAAAGAAACCATCAACTATCAACCCGAGAAATTACAAGAAATGGCCACTGATGGTCTCTTAACTTTTAATGATCAGGAAATTAATGTTAGCACAATGGGGAGCTTTTTAATTCGTAACATAGCCGCTCTCTTTGATCCTATGTTTAAAGAAGGCGAAAATAAATATTCAAAAACTATATAAGTCTTGTAACGTTTTAGAAACAACTAGAAATAAAAATACGCACTTCGTTTTCTTAATGAAGCTAATATAAAAGAAATGTCAAAACAAGTTGATGTCATTATTATTGGCGCAGGCCTCACAGGACTTACGCTTGCTTTTTATCTACAAAAAGCAGGAAAGAAAGTACTCATTTATGAAAAAGAAAACCGCACGGGTGGTGTCATGAAAACCACTCATAAAAATGGTTTTCGCTATGAAACAGGCCCTAACTCAGGCAGTATGAGTTCTCCCGAAATGGCCGAACTATTTGAGGACTTGAACGGTAAAGTGGAATTAGAAGTAGCCAACGAACAATCGAAAAACCGTTGGATATGGAAAAAAGGACAATGGCACTCTCTACCTTCTGATTTATGGTCAGGCCTCACCACCCCCCTATTTAGTTTCAATGACAAACTCCGTATTTTAGGTGAACCATTCAGAAAAAAAGGCACAAACCCTCTAGAAACAGTCAGCGAGTTAGTACAGCGCCGTATGGGAAATAGCTTTCTCGACTACGCCGTAAATCCATTTATCAGCGGCATCTATGCGGGCGATCCTTCACAACTCGTAACCAAATATGCCTTAGGCAAACTCTACCGATTAGAACAAGAATATGGCAGCTTCATTGGTGGAACCATAAAAAAAGCAAAAACAAGAACAGAACGTGATAAAAAAGCGACAAAAGAAGTCTTCACGGCCCGAGGAGGCAAACAGAAAATCATTGATGCGCTTACAAATGCCATAGGAAAAGAAAACATCATTCTCAATGCGACTAACATCAAAGTACTAAAAAACGACAAATTCAAAGTCAAATTTGAAGACCAAAACGCAACAGCATCAGTAATCATTAGTACAATAGGCAGCTACGCTTTAGCAAACACATTTCCTTTTATCGAAAAACAAGAGATAGCACCTATCACAAAACTTAAATATGCAAAAGTAGCACAAGTGGTCGTGGGTTATCATAAATGGACAGGACTTCCACTTAACGCTTTTGGCGGACTGATTCCTGAAGTAGAAAAGAGAGACTGCTTAGGCATCTTATTTCCTTCGTCCCTTTTTAGCCATAGAGCTCCTCAAGGTGGTGCTTTAATGACCCTTTTTATGGCTGGTGTGAAACGACCAGACATTATAGCTATGAGTGATGATGAAATACGCGAGCTTGCCTTAAAAGAGATAAAAGAGACCTTACAGTGTACAAGCAGACCGGATCTATTGGAAATAAAACGTTATCCTTATGCCATAGCACAATATGAAGCCAGCAGCCCCAACCGTATCAAAGCCATTACTGAAATAGAAAATCATTACCCTGGGCTTTATTTAGCAGGAAGCATTTGCGATGGCATAGGTATGAGCGATAGGGTGACACAGGCTAGAAAAATAGCAGAAATTGTGATAAACAAAGGATAAAACTCACATTATCTTAATGATTGCTAAGTGTCAATATGTATTTTAGAATCTATTAACGCTATGAAAAAAGGACTTTTACTCATCAACATAGGCTCTCCTGAAGCACCAACAAAAGCAGCTGTAAGCACTTACCTCAAAGCGTTTCTTAACGACCCTAAGGTGATGGACATGCCAGCCCTGTTTCGTAAGACTCTGGTCAATGGTATCATCATCCCATTCAGAGCTAAAAAATCAGCAACACGCTATCAGCAATTATGGACGCCACAAGGTTCACCTTTAACCTATCACTTAAAAGATCTCAAAGATAAGCTAACCCTAGCTTTAAAAGATGAATACCGTATCTTCACAGCAACGAGTTATACTACACCACGTATCGCCGAGGTATTAAAAGAAATTGAAAAAGAAAATCTCACATCGTTAACCGTTTTACCCCTCTATCCGCATTACAGCCAATCAACCACAGAAAGTGCCATAGAAGAAGTCAAAAAAGCCACCCATAATTGGGAAACAACAAGCGTAAGATTCATTCAGCATTTTTACAGTCATCCAAGTTATGTACAAGCTGTAGCACAACAAGCTAACGACATTAATATTAAAGATTTTCATCACGTTTTATTCTCTTACCATAGTCTCCCACTCAAACAAATAGAAAAAACAAAAAAAATGGCTTCAAGCGCAGACTATGATTATAATAAAGCCTGCCACCGTACATCTGAACTATTAGCGCAAGCTTTACATATAGAAAAAAACCATTATAGCACAGCTTTTCAATCCCGATTTTCGAAACGCTGGCAAGCGCCATATACCAATGACATCTTAAACGAGCTAGCGCACGACGGTAAAAAAAAGATCGTTGTATTCACCCCTTCTTTTGTTGCTGATTGCTTGGAAACAAGTGTGGAAATAGGCCTAGAATACCGTGATGAATTTATGATGAATGGTGGAGAGATATTACATTTAGTCCCTTGTCCTAATGCTTCTGATGTTTGGGTAAAGGGCATTTGTGATTTGATCTAAATTGAACTTTTGTTGAAAGCAACTAGAAAAAAGCCAAAGACTATTTCCAAAATAAAGTCTGGCCTACCTACGAACTAATCCTCGCAAGAGAACTATTAACACGTAAAATGGATAGACAGGCGTGAGCAATATAGTCAGCCAAATTAGCTTTTGCTGTGAGAAAAAAGAAGCTGAAACGGACAAAAGAAGGACATCGCACAGGAATTTTGCAAACAAAGACCAGAAGTATAAATCAAGAGATACAAAGGGAAAAATAAGAAGTGATAGGTTAGCACAGAAGACTACCGCTCCCGAAACAATGATACCCGCATCGTGATATCCTGTAGATTTAGAAGTCCAACGGCTGCGTTGCTTCCAGAATGAGATCCAACTTTCAGGATGGGTTTGCACCATGGCTAAAGGACTTTTTAAATAAGCGATCTTAGCCTTATGATGCTTGGCATATTCCAACAGAAACATATCATCGCCCGATACATATTTTGCGTTAAAGACATCCTGTTCTGAATCGGTCAATTGTTTTCTGAAAGCCAGATTAGCCCCATTACACATAATAGGCATACCACCTAAAGCCGCTCCTCCAGTACTTGCTGCTAAACTTTGAAATTCTAAGGCTTGTATTTTAGACCATAAAGATCCTTTCGCAACGATCTTCACGGGACAGATGATAAGATCGGCGTGCTGCTCCTCATAAAAAGCAACAATCGTACTTAACCAACTTTCGCCTACAACGCAATCAGCGTCCAAGGTAACAATAAGATCTCCTGTTGCGTGTTGAAGTCCTGTTTTAAGTGCCCCCTTTTTCCCACTCCCAGTAGATAAAAAACAAGGAAAATCCTTTACTAAAACCTCTCCACCATCTGTTGAATGATCATTAATAAAAAGGTATTCTACTAGAGCTTCAGGATAACTTTGATTTTTAAGCGCACGCATTAAATGCGGCAGATGAGACGCTTCATTTCGGAAAGGAATGAGCACAGAAACACACGTCTGAGGTCGGCTCTCTTTAACCGTATAGTCTTTGCTATGAAACCAATGGTGAGCTATCCACAGGATTAAGACCAGGTAACATAGTATTGGAATCAAAAGAAATACCACAGGCTTTAAATATCAAAATCACTAACGAGTCAACAAGCTCGGGGCAAAACCACGAGGCATTTAGTTGAAGAACATTTCATTATGCGCAGCAAGCTACGGATAATTAAACCTACAATGTGGGATTAAACGTTAAACGCATACCACAAGGAATATCACGTTCCACTCTATTCTGCCTATAAACGATGTTTCCATTAACAATGGTAGTATCCACTTTATAAGAAAACTTCTGACCTTCTAAAGCTGACCACTTACACTTATACATCAAGTTTTTCTTAGCCACTTCCCATGTTTTCTTTGAGATCAACACAAGATCGGCAAAATAACCTTCACGAATAAAACCACGCTGTTCTACGTTAAATAGTTGTGCTGGTTTATGACACATTAAGTCCACGACCTTTTCCATCGTAAACACGCCTTCCTTTTGCAATTCTAACATCACATTAAGGGAGTGCTGCACCATAGGACCGCCCGACATAGCAGTAAAACAACCACCCTGTTTTTCTTCTGCGGTATGAGGTGCATGATCGGTAGCTATCACATCCACTACGCCATCATTAAGCGCTTGACGAATGGCTAATTTATCAGATTCCTTCTTGATAGCAGGATTCCATTTAATAAAACTCCCTTTGGTAGCATAATCTCTATCATCGAACCAAATATGATGAACACAAACCTCTCCAGTGATACGTTTTTTAGTGATATCATCAAATTTCTCAAATAAACTCATCTCTTTAGCCGTAGATAGATGAAGGACATGCAAACGGGCGTTACATTTTTTAGCCAAAGCTACCGCATAAGCAGAGCTCAGATAACAGGCTTCTTCACTACGAATCTCAGGATGATATTTCACATCAGCATCCTCACCATATTTTTCTTTATAAATAGCAGCATTAGCTTTTACGGTGGCTTCATCTTCACAATGTGTAGCTATCAACAAAGGAACTTCAGTAAAGATACGTTCCAAAGTCTTTTCATCATCCACCAACATATTACCTGTAGAAGAACCCATAAAAACCTTAACTCCACAAATTTTCTTGGGGTCTGCTTTTTTTAGTTCTTCAATATTATCATTTGTAGCTCCAATGTAAAATGAGTAATTAGCTACTGATTTGTGTGCCGCAATAGCATAACGTTCCTCTAATAAAGCAATGGTCGTAGATGGTGGCTTTACGTTAGGCATATCCATAAAAGAAGTCACACCACCTGCAACAGCAGCACGCGCACCTTCTTCTATATCTCCTTTGTGAGTAAGGCCTGGCTCACGAAAATGCACCTGATCATCAATGACACCAGGAATAAGATATTTGCCTTTGGCATCAATAACAATCAGCTCATCAGACTCCTCACTATCGGCGAGTTTGCCTTCAAAAACCTGAGCTATTTTTCCGTTAAGGACTAAAAGAGAACCGAGAAAAGTACGCCCTTCGTTTACGATGTTAGCGTCTTTAATAAAGATTGGAGCTTGCATTTTTATCATAATTAATAGATATAACACAAAGGTACAAAAAAACAGGCAGTGCTAAATTCATAACACTGCCTGTAATCTATTTTATTTTTTCATCTCATGCCCTTTCAAAACACAAGCAAATCATCTCATGCTCTTAATAAATAGGCATCAACCCTGCTTGACTAAGTGTTGATACCGCCCTAAACATAGAACGCGAACAAGATAGTAACACAATATCATTTTCTTTTGCAACCTCTTTCATCTCGGTAGTTATCGACTTATTTCGCACCACAAGGATCTGTTCTATATCAGCCATTTCTGCTGTACGTATAGTTTGCATATTAGACATTCCTGTGACAAGCAACATATTATCGGTATTTAGCGTTAACACATCACTCATTAAATCGGACGCGAAACCAAAACGCACATCACGTTCCAAATGGGCTTCTCCACATACAACAATGGCATCTAACAATTCAACAACTTTAGAAAGCTTCATGTACTTTTTAATTTTAGGGCTGCAAATATGGGCATTTTATAGCAATTTATATCAAAACAGGACTTGTTTTCTCTTTTAACCACGTTTTTTCTTCATCACAAAGCAAAGGAGATACTTTCTGATAAACATTTTGATGATAAGCGTTCAACCATTCCTTCTCAAAAACGGACAATAACGTAAAGTCAATAAGTGCTTTATCAATTGGAAAAAGAGTCAAAGTCTCAAAATGATAGAAACTATCATTGTACTTTTTCACAGTAACCAAATTCTCAATACGAATACCATAATGGTTTTCTAAATAGAATCCAGGTTCATTAGAAATAATCATCCCCTCTTTCAAAGGAGTCTTATTTTCCTCTTTACGAATACTTTGAGGACCTTCATGAACATTAAGAAAATGCCCAACACCATGCCCCGTACCATGCTGATAATCTTTCGCTTCGTTCCATAATGCAATACGCGCTAAAGGATCTAACTGCGCACCTCTTGTTCCTATAGGAAATTTAGCACTACCTAAGTTAATGTGTCCTTTTAAAACTAAAGTAAAATCATGCTTCATCTCATCACTAACACGACCCAATGCAACTGTTCGTGTAATATCTGTAGTCCCATGAAGATACTGACCACCAGAATCTAACAAAAGCACACCTTCAGCTTTCACAACAGAGCTACCTACAGAAGGTGCTGAATAATGCGTAATGGCACCATTGGTATTATATCCCGCAATAGGATTAAAACTCTCCCCCACATATGCTTCTTGTTTGGCTCTAAAAGCCCCCACTTGCACACCAATTTCGTACTCTGTTAAAGTAGTCTTCCTCAATGTTTGCTCTAGCCACATAAAAAATTGAGTCAAAGCCACACCATCCTTCAACATAGCACGACGAGTTCCTTCAATCTGAATATTATTTTTACAAGACTTAGCCATCATAATCCAAGAATCAACATGCTCTACTTTATCAGCAGTCATCGCATTCACGAGAGCATGATTAACCTTGTTTAGATCAGCCATCACAGACTTGCCTTCACTCAATTCAGGAAGCACCTCAATAATCGACTCATAAGGCAATAAGCTCACACCGTCTTCTTCTAGCGAAGCTACATCCTCAGGACTCAACTTATTCTCATCCATAAATAACAAAGCCGACGTCTTTTCTACCCAAGCATAAGACATCACCACAGGATTGCATTGCACATCAGCACCACGCATATTAAAAAGCCAAGCCACCTCATCAAGCATATTGACCAAATAAGCATCACTATCCCCCATCGCTTCACGCAAACGTTTCAATTTATCACCAGTAGATTCTCCTGTCACATCATCTTCTAATAAAAAAGCAGCATCTTTAAGCAATGCTGGTCTATCTTCCCAAATAGCACCGAGTAAATCAAGATCAGCCACAAGCTCAATCCCTTTCTTATCCAACGCTAGCTTATAAGACTGCATCATATTTTCAGAAATGACAAGTCCATTCATTCCTACTTTATCTCCATTATTCAAACTTTTTCCTAAAAAATCAACAATACTAGGCGTTTCAGCTATTCCTTCTTTAAAAAGTTCTAAACCACCCTCCTTTAATTGTTCATTAGCCTGAATAAAATAACGACCATCAGTCCATAAACCAGCCATCTCTTGTGTTATCACGACCTTTCCCGCTGATCCAGTAAAACCACTTATATAAGAACGTTCCGCCCAATGTTGCGGTAAATATTCATTCATATGCGGATCAGTACCTGGCACTACCCAAGCGGCAATACCTCTTTCTTTCATTACACTGCGCAAAGCAGCAATACGTTCTTTTATAGTCATAATATAAAACTTTTTAGATCTCAACATAAAAAAGCAGAGGACATCAGCTATTCTTATGCGATTATAGCAACACGATAAGTAATAATATGATCATGATGCTTATAATTAACAAAGTCCTAAAACCTTGGTTAAATACTTTACGATTTTCTACGTCAAGAGACGTAAAACGATGCCCACAATCAAGACACTCATAAGAAGTCGTCATCTCAACAGAAGAAATATTTTTGGGGTCTGATTGTAATTCGGGAACACGAATTAATGGCGATGAGTTGATGTGCACAGAAGAACATAAAGGACATTTGATCTCCTCTTTTTTTTCACTTCCTAAAAACCCATCATTTAGTTTCATTCTGATCAAGTGCTCGTTGTACTGCAATATTACGACGATCGCGTCCATAACTGCGATAATCATCAAATTCTACATCGACCTCTGGTTCCACCAACATTTCCTGGTGTGGCTTGAAGCATATATATTTTATCAATTTACCCCGACCAAGCCACTGATGTTCATAATACGTTTTAATATTCAACAGTTCACTGACCTCTTTTTGGGCATAGATATCATCACTTTGTTCTATCACCTCAAAATCATTCTCTTTCACCATTAAATCGGTATAATTAAAAAGAAAATCACTATCAGTTTTTAGATGTATCAATCCGTCTTTTTTGAGAAACAAACGGTATTTTTCAATAAAATTAGTAGCAGTAAGACGTTTACGTGTTTTTTTCATTTGTGGATCAGGAAAAGTAATCCAAATCTCATCCACCTCATCTTCTGCAAAAAAACGCTCAATAAGTTCAATACGAGAACGAATAAACGCAACATTTGACATACCAGCCTCTAAGGACTGCCTCGCTCCTGTAAATAAACGAGCCCCTTTGATGTCAATCCCAATAAAATTTTTATTCGGAAAATGCTTACCCAACTCTACAGCATATTCTCCTTTGCCACACCCTAATTCTAAAACAATAGGATTGTCATTTTTAAAAAAATCAGAACGCCAAGTCCCTTTCAACTCAAAAGGTTTCTCTTCAAGCTGTTCGTATGTACGTTCAAACACATGAGAATATGATGCTAATACTGCGAATTTCTCTAATTTACCTTTCCCCATATTATTTTTAAAATCTAAAAATTGCTCCTGCTAAAGCATTAAAACGCTGTGCTGGATAACCATTGTACATATAGTATTTTGTTGCTAAAGCATTATTTACATCTACAAAGAAAGATAAAAACTCTTTATATCTGTACTCACCTCCAAGGCTCAAATCATAAACGACAGTCAAATAATGAATATCATTACTAACCGACACCTTAGTAGCACGCTCAGGCAAAAATAAGAATTTGGCCGTCGCTGTAATCTTTTCAGTCACCTTGTAACGACCAAAAGCCTGTATCTTAAATTCAGGTAAATTCCATGCTTCAGGCAAGTTCTTAAGGTTATAACTATAATAATCTGCCTTTACTGTAGCCGACCACTTTTTATACGTATTATAACTCACTTCACCATGAAATGACAATAAGTTATTATCATCATATTCAGCTTGAAACCTATTGGTATAATCATCATCCAGAAATACAGAACCACCTTCTTTCACCAGTTCATTAACATAAAAAAGCTGATCCTGTATCAACTGATAGCCTACACCTAACTTCAAAGACAATTCCTTAGTAGGATGACCAATAATACCAGCATCTACATCTACAGGAGTCTTGGTGGGTACTAACACAATATCATTTGCAATGAAATAATTTGTCATGACCGTTTTAGCATAGGTATTTTGTTCTATCCCTCCACGTCCAGTAACATATCCTGTAAAATATTTGGGTACAATATTAAAGTTAAAATCTAATACAGGCGAAATGGTGGATTCTTGAATATAATCTTTAGTATAAAAATCAAACCGAGCCCCTAACTTCAAATCCCAATTTTTTTTATTCCATTTCAGAAAAGGAGCTAAGTCAACACCAAAGAAAGTCTCGTCATCATAAGCTCTTAATAAAGCAGGATCCGATTTGCTGCACAAACCCAAATCAGTATTAAAATCTAAGCCAAAAGCCATTTCTTTTAATTCTTGCTCTATCAAAAAAGACAAATCAACGGTATTCTCTACAAATTTATCCTCATTAGACACCGAATGAAAAGTCAATGAAGATTCATATTTAGGACCTCTACGTTGAGTTAATGACGCCAATTTCATTTCTAATCCTAGATCCATAATAAATTGACGGTCTTCGTCCAAATCGACTTCATTATTATCATCATCCAGATAAGTTTCCCCCTTTTCTAAAGTATTAAAACCATAATATTCATATCCAGTACGATCAAATAACAAAGAAGAACTAAGCACCGATTGACGATAACGACGTTTAATATCCACCTTTCCATGATTTTCAAATAGCGGTGCATCTACCCTCTTATCATCTTGCAAACGCACTCTTCCCCAACTAGAACGATTGGAATAAAAAAGATTAACATTCTGAATATCTGAATTATAAGCATTGTAAAAAATTTCACCTAATAAGGTAGAATAATTACCCGCTCCTCCTTTAACATAATTCTCTTTCCACTTTTCATCTTTTATAATAGGACTACTCTCTTGAGCTGAAAGAAACTGAATAGAATAATCGGTTCTTAATGGTGCATTAAAAAAACTATAGTCAAATTTAGGGGTGAAACTTTCTGGTTGATTAACCACTGGAGTACTCCCCATTTTAAAAGCATCATTAACCGTGGGGTTGTAATCCTGAGAAACGGTTATCTCCTTTACCAATACGCTATCTTGAGCAACCACAACACCCATACACAGCATCATTGTCATCAAACACATTATTTTAATCCAATATTTTTTCATTCGTCTATCTTTTTATCCGAAATAATAATCAAACTCACATGCTCTTCTAGGCTCAATTATTATGAACTGAAGTATCTGCTGGTATATTAAACTCAAGTCCTAATGAATCCCGTCTGCTCTGATTTTCTTGTTCTTCTTTATCAGATATCACCTTTAAGCGCTCTTCTACAATAGCTGGGATATCATCTTCATTTTTATAATTATCACGAATACTCAATAAGTACTGTTTAGCCTGAAACAAATCATTATCTACCATAAAAATATCTGAAAGTAGAATAAACACTTTAGCTAACCAATATTGTTGCGAAGTCCCTTTATTAATAAAGTCAAAGACTTCCACTTTAGAACTATCATACTGCGCTTCATCATATAACATCTGTGCTAAAAGATATTTTGATTCTGCACCATAAGCATTACTGATATCCTCAGCTAATATTTCAAAAGAAGACTTAGCAGCTCCCGTATTCTGTAAGCCTAAATATGACTTACCATTGTAATACAAAGCTCTATTTTTCACCGTAGGTTTCAACTTTTCTTTCAGAAGTTGTTCAACGGCTAAAATAGTAGCACCTTCTTCACCTAAAGCATAATTACAATCTACAATACCTGTTTTAGCAATCAATACATTTTCTTTCTTCTCTGCATTATCTAACAGCTGTTTGTAAGCTTCCAAAGCTTTAGTGTATTCCTTATTTTCAAAGTAAGTTGAAGATAACACCTCTAGAGCCTGTTCGGTATAGAGGTTACGAGGTTGTTTCACAATGAACTCTAAACAAAATAAAGCATCATCATTTTTATCAATTTGCATATAAGCATCAGCCATAAAGAAGTTAGAAACCAAAACATAAGTTCCATTATCAAACTCTTCATTATATTTTTTAAATGCCGCAATAGCTTTAGGATAATCCTGATTCATATACAAACGCTCTGCTGCGGTAAAAGTAAGCGAATCTTGCTCTTGCCTTTCTACATTTGCAGCTCCCACTTCATGCGCATAAGCAACATATTCATTAATAGAATTTTGATCTATCGATATATTTTTAAGCGCTAGAAGAGCTGAACGTCCATCTTCAGTGCCTTTATACTTATCCACCACTTGCTTATAAGTATTTGATGCATTTTCTAAATCACCTTTATTATAATAAGTCAATCCGACATTCAGAAGCGCTTTTGAAGCATATTTACTATTAGGATACATCAAAGGCAATTGTTTAAATGACGTTATCGCCTCATCATAACGTTTCAATATAATCCAAGTACGTGCCACCTCAAAATTAGCATCATCGGCATATGCACTCTCTGGATAATAACGCAACAAAGAATTCAGAGTAGCGATCTTTGCATCATATTGTGCACTTAAGCCCTGACACAATCCCTTTTGATAAGCTGCATAATCCAAACCATTATCTCCTCCCTGATCTATCGCCAAAGAATAATATTTAATCGCATTGTAGAAGTCACGCTTTAGAAAATAACAATCACCAGTACGGTTATAAGCATCCGCTACCCAATCTACATTATTCACTTTATCCAACTGCACAAACTTACGCCACCAATTAATCGCGGCATTATAATTATGTGTTTTAAAGAAACAATAACCCATATTATAATGAGCCATAGCAAACTCATCTAAACCATAAGCACCAGGAGACGTAATAAAAGCATTAAATTCAGCCATCGCCTTATCATAAACCTTAAGCTGATAATAAGCATCACCAAGCCAATATAAAGCTTTAGCTTTTAACGTTTTTTCACGAGGATCACCACTTATCGATTTCATAAAATAATCGACGGACGCTTTATAATTACCGTCATTATACAACTCTACACCGCGATAATACATCACCCTCTGTAGAGCTAAAGCAATACGAGGATCATCACTCTTCAGCTTCTCAATAGAGAGAGCGGCATCACGAAAGTTTGTTGTCGTCATATATGATTTATACATCAAATCATACACCTCAGTTGTATAATTAGAATTAGGAAATTCGCTTAAAAAACCTTCGAGCAAAGCAATGGTTCCATTAAAAGGTGAAACGGCCGTTTCATACGAAAGCTTAACATAATTATAATAAGCATCTTCACGCAACAAAGGATCAAATTTATATTTAGAAGCAGTACCAAACGCTAAACGAGCACGATTCTTATCTTCTAAACGCACAAAACATTCTCCAAGATAAGAATAAGCACTTTGAGAAAGAGGGTCATTAAGCGCCGTTATCTTAGCCAAAGTTTCAGCAGCACGGGCAAAATCCTTTTTCATATAATAAGCAACACCCAAATGATATAAATCTTGACGCAAGGTTTTGTTAGCAGCATCCTGATAGGCTTCTAAATATTGGATTGCCTCATCATAATCCCCTTGCTTGTAATAAGCATCACCTACAATTCTATTCAGTTCTGCTTTATTTTTCTCATCACCTTTCTCAGCTAATGCAGGAGCAAAGTCAAGTAACTCATCATAACGCTCTTTAATAAAATAAATCTGAGCCAAATAATAAGGAACAGATTCTTCAAAAAGATTTTCATCAAATAAGGTTTTAAAACCCGTTAAAGCTACATCGTAATTTTCATCTTTATACTGTAAAAAAGAATAGTAATAAAGCGCTTTATTTTCATGAACACCACCCTGTTCTATGGCCACTTTAAAATGAGGTTTGGCTTCCTTATACTTTTTCAAATCGAACAAGACGTAAGCATATTGATAATAAAAATCATCCAAAATCTCAGGCGTAAACCATTCTACACGACAATTAGCATAAGCTTTCATCGCTAAACGATATTGCTCATTATCATAATAAAAAGACCCCAATTCAAACGAGATGATATTACTTAAAAAAGAACCTTCATATTTTTCAATAAAAGAGAGCATCTCAGTCTCAACGCCTTGTTTTTTCTGAAAAAGATGAGAAGAAACAATGAAATACTCCGACTCTTCTATCTTAGCATCAAAAGTATTAGAACTGCTCAGAAAAAGTTCAAATTGCTCTGTAGCAGCTGCATATTGTTTCTCTTCAAAAAAGGTTTTTCCTGTTTTATAAAAAACAACAGGGTCTTTCACTGATACAGAATGTTGAGCTAAGACTAATCCTGAGATTAATAAAAAACCCAAAGCTGTCAATTTACGGATATTATACATCAACATTAATTATTAGATGGTAAAAACGCAAGAACTAATTAAAATATTGCTCCAAAATTAAAACAAAAAGGCAGAATGCGTAAAACATTCCACCTTTAAGTCATTTATTTGTGAATAACTTTTTATTCTATACGATAGACTTCATATTTTTTATAATCGATCAAGAAAGCATCGGGATATCCGCTCTCTTTAATCTTTTTTAGAAATTGACGTGCTTCTGACTCATCAGACATTTTACCCACAGTATAACGGTAAATGTTATCACTACAATAAAACTCCATGACTTCCTGTTCCAAATTAAATTCTTTAGTATATAATGGATAACGGTAAGCTGCAATTTGTATCGTAAATACTTGAATCTTCTGTTTCGCATTATTAACTGGTGGAGCTGGAGATAATGGAGGCATTTCAGTGTTCTCTACCTTACTTTCTGCAGGAATAGCAGTTTCATCAGCAGAAGTCTTATCACTAAAAATTTTATCAGACGAAACCACAAAGGCACCGACATATTTTCCAACTTTTTTCATTGGAACAAGAGCGGCTTTCGCATCCTCATAAGTTTCAAAGCGGCCCATAAAACACTTCGTTTGACTGCCTACTTTATGCTGCCATATACCAGCCTGTAATTCGTCCATCGTTAATGGAGTTTCCCGAGATAAGGAACGCACCTGAATCGTATAAAAATCCTGAGCTATTGCCAATGAAAAACTTAACATTAAACCGAGCAACAAAACACATCTTTTCATCATTGTATAATTTTAATATTTATTATCAGATCTAAGTTTAAACAGCAATAATAATCATTTCTTGGAATATATGATCACTTTTCTATTCTCTTATTCTCATCAAAGGACTATAATTTAATTAATTTTTACGACTTCAATCTCAATACGTCGATTGATACTGTACTCTTTCTCGGTACACTTGACACATTTAATCAAAGGATACCTCTCTCCATAACCACGCCCAATCACTTGTAAATGATTCACACCTTTGCTAATCAAATAACGTTTAGCTTCGAAAGCACGTTGTTGTGACAACTTAAAGTTATAAGCCACATTACCTCGTTTATCAGTATGTGTTTTCAACTTAATACGTATATCCTTATTCTTCAATAAGAATTCAGCCCAAGCATCCATATATTGTTCTCCAGCTGCTGTCAAGTAAGACTCTCCAAATTCAAAAGCAGCATCTCCAATAGTCTCTTCGTGCATAACGATAGTCTCTATATCTCTTTCTTTTTTCTGAATTAAAGGCGTCAATAAAATAGGATTATTTTCATCGTAAACACACAAAGACTCTGAGACTAATTCTAATGAGAAGGTATTATATTCACCTCCCTCAGTAACAACACTAACAAGCAATGGTTCTTTTAATTTAATCTTAGCTTCTTTAAAGTTAAACGTTACACGTCCCCTAAAATCAGCATCTCCAGACAAAAGAACATCATTATTAGATTTTTTAATTATTTCATAATGCCCCCCTTTCAATGGCTCTAAAGATAAAGCATCAACAAAATATGTATTTAAAATAGAGTCAAGATTTAGCTCATAAAGAAAAACAGGAGGAAGTCCAACAAAATCCTTAGATCCCTTTACCTCAGTGATTTTTGCATCATCTAACAAAACTAACGAATCCCTATCTTCTTGTACCTCAGTAGAATCTTCATCATTTAATAAAGCGGTAGAATCCTCGGCCAATAAAGACAATGAATCCATTCCTTGTATTCTATCTAAAGAATCGATATTAGCTCCTGCAAGTTCAAGCTCATAATCATCGGTAATCGTCAACTGATAAATCTGATCATTCTTACCATCCTTACGATTAGAAGAAACGAAACCAGCATGACTATCATACGGACTTATTACCGCAGAAAAATCATCATAACTGCTGTTTACAGGTTTGTTAGCATTAAATATAGATACGGGACGTTTGTTTTTCATTTTCACAAAAAAGACATCCAAACCACCAAAACCAGGATGTCCATTAGAAGAAAAGAACAAATCACCCTGAGGTGTAATAGAAGGAAACACCTCTGTAGCAGCTGTATTTATCATTTTACCCATACTTCTAGGCTTCGCCCATTTCCCATTAGTTTGTTTCGTATAGAAGATATCCATTCCTCCTAAGGTCCCTTTCATATCAGAAGCAAAATACAAAATTTCATCATCATTAGATAGGGCAGGATGAGCATAATTACTATAATCTAAACAAAACGACAATTCTGACTCATCAATCCAATCTTTGGATTTTTCATCAAAGTGAGCCGTAAATAATTTCATTTCAGGAGAACCATCGACAAGCACCAATCGCGTAAAATAAACCGTGTTAAAATCAGAGGTAAAAGTGGGAGATCCAACGTGATTTTTTGCTTTTATATTCTTAGAAAAAAGTTGGCTCTTAGCCGAAGAATCTGGAGAAGGAAGAATATAAAGATTTAATATAGGCCTACCACAACCATCATACGCTATTTTCTTAGCACTAGAATCAAAAGAAGAAAAAACTAAACCATTTTTATAATAACTCAACCCTAACGATTGTACAGGAACTGAGATTTCTGATTCAAGAACTTGAGCAGTAACGGCCATCTTTTCATCATTTTCAATAGCCCATTGACAAGCGGCTATTCCTAATTTAAGCTGTTGTTTAGTTACAACATCAGGTTTGCGTGACAAAGCAGTACGATACTTAGCAATAGACTCGTCATAACGACTTTGACGACGCAACATCTCAGCATAATTATAGAACATCTGAGCATCCATAAGGTCACGACGTGTTTTTTTAAACACCTTCTCAGCCTTCTCATACTCATTCAAATAATAATAACTATTAGCCAAATAAGGATACATCTCAGGTAAAAGCATATCTTTTTTAGCCTCATATCTCTCGTAACAATCAGCTGCTACTTTATAATTCTTTTCTTCGTAAGCTATTTTAGCACGCCGCGCTAGCGACTGCCCAACAACAGAGGTACAGCCAATCGCAAAAAGCACAAGTAATGAAAAATATAACCTCATAACAATAATTTATAAATCTAGGCAAAGATGTTAAAAATAACGCATAGAACTAGCAGGCCTCGTAAAAATTCGTTTGGCTGGCACATCAAATCGTAATGTAATTTCATGAGCTCCACTTTTAACACCACTCGTTCCAGCTAAGGACAAATCATAAGAATAACCCACAAACAAATCTTCAATCACCTGAACCTCAACACTGAATACTAAAGTAGAAAAAGGATAAGTACGAGTGGCAACTCCAACATTTAAGAATTCTTTATAAAATGCATTAACTCCAAACTCAAACACAAGAGGAGTAGAAGTTGACATCTTAGTAAATACCGTCGGTTTTATTTTAATATCATCGACAACATCAAAAACATAACCACCATAAAGCATTAATGGAATACTATTGTAAAATGAATCCCCCACATCAGTACCTTCAGGCAAAACGTCTGGCATAGCCAATCCTACAAAATAACGAGAAGAGTATAAATAAAAACCCAAACCCGCAGTAAGACGATTATTTGTTTGTCCAAAATTATTATCCAATATAACATCAGCACCAGCACCAGCATTATTAAATGCATTGTCCACCTGCTGGCGAACCAATCCACCTTGCAAGCCCATCGCTAATTTCAAATCAGAACTTAAATTTACAGCATAAGATAATGCAGCCGACAAATACAGATTACTGTACAGACCAGAATTATCTTGCATCACCACCAGACCTCCACCTAAATTTTTAACAGGTAAAGGAGCATGTGCATTAAACCCATGCGTATTAATAGCATTAGCCCAACTTGTACGGGATACAAGCAATGCACTGTATGTTTCGCGAGAACCATTGTATGCCGGATTTATCATTCCCTGAAGCCCCACATGTTGCGAGAACTGAGGATAATCTTGAGCAAATGTCTTGGGGAAAAACGCCAAACAAGAAAGTAATATTATTTTTCTTAAAATCTTCACTTATAATGGAATATCATTTTACATTAATAATATAAAAACGTTTCTCTATCATTTTGTATGAGTACAACATTAAAATATCCTTTTTGGCTAAAATATTTAGACTTTAAAATTTTGATAAAAGAACATCAAAAAAAACAAAAGGACAAATTCATTATAGTTGACAACTAAATATTTACATTTATAATGCGATAATTTATTGATCTAGAATATACCTATCTTAATGTTGAAAAACATAACAGATGAATAATAATTTATTTATAATCACCCACTAGATACAATTGTAAGACCTTTAAAACTTAACAAAAGTATTGAAATTTAAAGAAATAACTCACAATAATTCCATTTATTTTTCAAATAACAATCATTATTTTACTTTTTCAACGAAACTGTAACTTTTATTTAACTAAATTCGTCTTAACAATAACTGATTAAAAACGAATGACAGTAGCAGAATTCAACGTTTGTGTAGATGATTATGCCGATTGCATCTATAGGTTTGTAAAAAAAAACCTAAGAGACGCACACCGTGCAGAAGACATCGTACAGGATACGTTTGCTAAAATGTGGAAACGTCACGAGAAAGTCACTTTTGGCAAAGCTAAATCCTACTTATATACAGCTGCTTATCACACTATGCTAGACGTCATAAAAAAAGAGAAACGGATGTCTGTAGAAGAAGAGATCATCAGTGAATCACAAACATTTAATCAGTATTCTGACATTTCAGAAATCCTTAACATGGCGATGAAAAACCTACCAGAATCACAGAGGACATCAATAATGCTCAGAGATTATGAAGGTTATAGTTACAAAGAAATAGAAGAAATAACAGGACTTAAAGAAAGTCAAGTGAAAGTTTATATTTATCGTGCCCGAAAATTTTTAAAACAATATATAGGTTCCATAGACAATGTAATATGAAAACAATAAACTTACATAATTATGAAGAATATGCTATCGACTATATGTTGGGTAACCTAACTACCAATCAAGCAGAAGAATTTGCAGCATTCCTAGCCATGCACCCTAATATAGCCAATGATATCCTTCTTTTTGAAACAAAAAAACAAGAGCTCTCTCTACAAAAAGAGCCCGAATTCAATCACCTAAAAAAAGACATCAATAAAATCAAAATAACAGATTCAAATTTTGAAGAATTTTGTATTGCATACGCCGAAGGTGATTTAAACGAGATAGCGACCAAACAATTGACGGCTTATATAGGAGAAAATGATCATCTAAAAAATGAACTAAAAAGTTATTTTTCATTAAAATTAAAAGCAGAAAATATCATTTTCCCGAATAAAGAAAGTTTAAAAAAGAAAGAACACAAATCACTTTTTACAAGACATTTATGGCACATATCCACAGCAATCAGTGCAGCAGTTATACTTTTATTCTTTTGGGTTTTCCCCTTGCACGAAAACATAAAAGCACCTACTACGGAATTGGCTATGACCTCTAGTTTTAAGGAGTTCGTATTACCCCCTAAAACACCCAAAACACAAACAACAATATCCGATATTATTGTAATTACACCGACAAAAAAAATTGACCAACAGGCAGAAAAACTGTTAGCACAACAGAATGAGAATACGCCTAACATAATAAAAGAAAAACACCATTTACTTGAAGTAAATAAAGACAATTTACCCACTACAGTAGAGCCTCTTAAATTACTTAAGAAAAAACGCATCACCATAAATACACATGAAAAAATAACACTCCCAATGATAGCGCTGGTGACAGCAACAGAAAATAACACATTAGTTACACCAACAAATAACCTTGATGATTTCAAGACAAAAGCCTCAAACTATATATATACTAAAGTATTAACGAAAGGCATTGAAAGCATTAACAAAATGGCAGAAACATCATTAGAATATAAAATAATTGAAGACCCAAATGGGCAAGCCGTACGCATAAAGTTTTCGACCCAACTGGGAGAGATAAACCATACACTAGCTCAACGTTAAATGATTTAAATTGGATATTATGAAAAAGATACACTTATTAACCCTCTTAGGTATTATTCCCTACTTAACTATAGCAACACCTTACAACGACACTCAAATGTCAAGCGTAAAAGAACAACTCAATAGCACAAGTATAAATAACACCTACGAAGACACCACCCACTTCGAGATTGCAAAATCAAAAGTTCTTATTATTGATAACGATTCCACCGTAAAAGTGAAAGTGATTGATAAAACAAAGACAGATACGACAACAGCTTCTCAGAATGAAAAAAAAACATACCAAGGAGTAGATGTAGAGATTTTAGAAAACCAAAAAGGGACACGCATTATTGTGCATAAAGAAGGTGATACCATTCAACACTTTGAGATGAACTTTGACGATTTTGACAAAAAAAACGACATAGCGACTAAAAATATGGAAGAAAAAGACGTCTCAAAAGAAAGGACGTTAACCTTCCCTATAAAATCAAAGAACAACAAATCATTCAAAGGTCACTGGTCTGCTTTCGAAGTGGGACTAAACAACTACTTAACAGCCGACAACAGTATATCTCCCGACGAACAATACATGGAAATCAACACAGGAAAATCGTGGAATTTCAATCTAAATTTTGCACAAGTCAGCCTCCCCGTCTATAGAGATCGTGTTGGCTTTGTTTCTGGCCTAGGTATAGAATGGAGCAATTATCACTTCAGCAACAGTAACACCATTGAAAAAGATGTTGCGAACCGCAAGATAATCCCCAAAGACCTATCAAACATGGCTTTAAAGAAAAATAGATTGCAAACGACTTATTTGACCGCTCCAATACTATTGGAAGTGCAATTAGGAAGAAAAGACAGTAAAAAAGTAGCACTATCAGGAGGAGTTATCGCAGGATTAAAGCTAAGCTCTCATACAAAATATAAAACAGGCGATAACAAAGAAAAAGACAAAGATGACTTTTACCTTAACTCTTTCAGATATGGTTATACGGCTCGAATTCATTATGATAATATTGGCTTATATTTCAATTACTACAATACACCTTTATTTATGAATAGCAAAGGACCCGAATTATATCCGTTTGCTGCTGGAATGATCTTCTCCTTTGATTAAAAACAACACGATTATCTACAAGAAAACAACGCACAATTAGCATTTTAAGACCGGTCATGCCGGTCTTTTTTTATCCACAAATCGCTGCATTTAACCACTCATCGTATCGATTAACCACTCATCGAAAATCCCTTTTAACCTCTATGATAAGCACCTATATTTGTCCCATAGAAATAAACACACAAGGTGTTTTGCTTGTACAACAAAAAAATAATAACATGAAAAAGGTAACATTTATTTTAATCGCCGTGTTAAGTTTTGGAGTATTCACTGCTCAAGCAGCTGGTAAAGCAGAAAGCAAAAGTGAAAATAATCTAGAATTAAAATTAGATACTTCTACAGAATACGAAACCGTAAAAATAGCAGCAAAAGTGCCGTCTGGTCTTAAAAATGCAGTCCTATTACAATTAACAGAAAATGCAAAAGATCATCAACTAGAAGGACAGGTTTACATGCGCCTATGTGTGGACAACAAAAACAATGTTAAAATCATTGGGATGAATGCCACATCACCTTCACTGAAAAAATATGTAGAACATCAACTCAGTTCTACTAATGTACCTCATCCAGGTTGCGAACCAGGACAAGTATATATGATGAAAGTCAATTTCAATATTGCAGAGTAAAAAATATTTAATGGTGAGAGCAAGACTGATTCAATAACAAATGTATTCGCCTCTTATATCATTCGTTTTGGTTAATGGTTGGATTGTATCAAGAAGCGTAAGTCTTGTTCTCCCATTGAAAATATTAAATTACACAGTGTAGATTTTATTCCACACAACTTACTACGAATAATAGAGCCATTTTCGACATAAGACCCCGACTATTTTCTGAGGGACAATTTTCAAGAAAAATAAACCTTGTTGCAATAATTATTGCTTCAAGGTTTATTGCATTAAAAAAAATGATAATTTAGCACTTTGTTAATATATAAGATGTTTATGAGTTATTGGTTTATATTCGGTGCATTTATACTTCTGAGTTATAGCGTAAGCAAACGCATGAAGCGCAAGTTCAAAAAGTACTCTAAAGTGCCATCTCCCAATGGACTAAGTGGAAAAGATATTGTTCTGCGTATGCTTAAGGATCACGGCATTTATGACGTTAATGTAAAACCCACAAAAGGGACACTTACTGATCATTACAACCCCACAAATAAAACAATTAACCTCAGTGAGGCTGTTTATTATGGACAAAACATTTCAGCTATAGCCATAGCAGCTCACGAATGCGGTCATGCAGTACAACACGCACAAGCTTATTACTGGCTCACGCTACGTAGCAAATTAGTACCAATCGTTGGATTTTCATCGCAATGGGTACAATGGGTGCTCTTAGGCGGCATATTACTCATTAATATTTTTCCACAACTGTTGCTCATTGGCATTATTCTTTTTGCACTAACCACTCTTTTCAGTGTTATCACTTTACCCGTAGAAATAGATGCCAGCAAACGAGCATTAGCATGGCTAAACCATACAAACATCACCAATAACACGAGTCATTCACAAGCTAAAGATGCACTTAAATCTGCAGCCTATACTTATGTTGTAGCCGCTTTAGGATCTCTAGCTACTTTGGCCTATTATGTGATGATATACCTTGGAGCTGATGATTAATAAGAATTACAGTACACTATATTCAATCAAAAATAAAAGTTATGAAATTAAGAACAAAAACATTATTACTTGCTAGTCTTGTAATACTTACACTATTTTCGGCTTGCAAAAACACGCCCAAGGAGGAACTAAGCTTGGATCCTGGTCTGAGAAAAGGCGTATTAAATAATGGCATTACTTATTACATTCGCCACAATGAAGAGCCAAAAGAAAGAGCTAGTTTCTTTATCATTCAAAATGTAGGTGCTCTTTTAGAAAACGATGACCAGAATGGTCTTGCCCACTTTCTTGAACATATGTCTTTTAATGGCACAGAAAACTTTCCAGGAAAAGGCATCATTAATACCCTACAACATAACGGAGTAGAATTTGGTCGCAACCTAAATGCCTACACCTCTTTCGACGAAACAGTTTATAACATATCAGAAGTACCCACCACCACAGACGGCTTAATGGACACCTGTCTTCTCGTTTTGCATGATTGGTGTAATTACCTCCTATTAACCGAAGAGGAAATAGATGCAGAACGTGGTGTTATTACAGAAGAATGGCGTACACGCCGCACAGCACGTAGCCGTATGTGGAACAAACGTGTCAACCTATTAATGAAAGATTCAAAATACACGAAACGCGACGTCATTGGTTCATTAGATGTAATCAAACACCATAAATACGAAACGTTAAGGAACTTCTATCACGACTGGTATAGGACGGATTTACAGGCCATTGCCATCGTTGGCGACTTTGATGTCGATTCCATGGAAATGAAGGTAAAAGAGCTCTTTTCTCCTATCCCTGCTGTAGAAAATGCTAAAGAACGCACTTATACTGAAATACCATTCAACGAAGAACCCATCTTTGGTGTAGTAAGCGACAAAGAAGCCACCAGCACTTCAGTGAATATCACATTCAAACACCAGCAAACGCCAAAAGCGGACAAAGACCTTAATTATTACCGTACAGGTATTATTCGTTCTCTTTATGGACAAATGTTCAATCAGCGTATTGATGAGATTATGCAAAAAGAAAATCCTCCTTTCTTAAGTGCCTATTCTGCATATATGGAATATGTCAACAATCTTGATCTCTATTACATACAAGCCAACTGCAAAAAAAATGAAGAATCAAAAGCCTTAACAGGCATCATGACAGAAAATGAACGCGTCAAACGATTTGGGTTTACTTCTGGAGAATTAGAAAGAGCTAAGATGGATTATCTTAGTAATATAGAAAGTGCTTTCAAACAAAGAGATAAGATTTCGAACGATAGTTATGCACGTGAATATGCACGCAACTATATAGATAATGAACCCATACCAGGCATAGAAAAAGAGCTTGATTTTGTAAAAGAATTTCTACCCACCATCACGCTAGCTGAGATAAATACACTAGCTGATGAATGGATTTCTTATAAACATATGGTCATTATCGCTTCTGGACCTGAAGGTGAAGATATTACACATCTTACAGAAGAAGAAGCATTCAATATTATTGACTCCGTACGCAATTCGGAACTAAAACCTTATGAAGATAAAGTAAGCTCTTCATCTCTTATTAAAGACAAACCCAAAGGTTCTAAAATAATGAACACAAAAGGTCTTCCCACTTTGAATGCCGAAGAATGGACTTTAAAAAATGGGATTCGCGTTGTATATCGTTATTCTGATATAGAAAAAGACCGTGTTTATATCAACGCCATATCCAAAGGAGGAACATCACTCTACAACATAGAAGATTTACCATCAGCTAATGTTGCAGATATAACTGCAGAATTTGGACTAGCTGACTATGATCCTACAACACTTCAAAAGATGTTAGCAGGAAAAAAAGCAAAGATAACGCCTAAGATCAATTCACTTAGTGAAGGAATCAGTGGTTATTCAACACCTAAAGATATTGAGACCATGTTTCAACTCTTATATCTAACCTTTGAACAACCACGATTTGATGCCACTATTTTCGACTCTAAGATGCAGCAATTTCAGACTTATTTAGAAAATAAGAAAAATGATCCAGGCAGTATTATTCGAGACAAAACCTCTTTACTTCTAACAGGTAATAACCCCCGTACATTAATCTTTAATGAAGCCTTTTTAAATCAAATCTCATTAAAAAAGATTGAAAAGATTTACCGTGAACGCTTTGCTGATGCTGATGATTTTATTTTCTTTATCACAGGTAATATTTCAAAGAAAGAACTCATACCACTGGTCGAAACTTATATAGGAGGACTACAGAAGCTAAAAGGTTCAGAAGATTGGATAGACCACCACGTAGAAATGCCTGATGGACAAAAGATTGTTGAAGAAAAAGTGGCTATGGAAACACCAAAAAGCACAGTGATAATAAAATACACCGATGCTCCATTAGCTTATACACCAGAAAATATTCTTTATTCTACACTATTATCTGACATACTAACACTTCGATATACTGAAAAGGTACGCGAAGAAGAAGGTGGCACTTATGGCGTGAGCGTCAGCTGCTATATGACTCAATACCCTACCAATATAGCAACTCTCTCTGCCCAGTTTAATTGTGATCCTGAAAAAGCTAAAGAGTTAACACCTATCATCTACCAAGAACTAGAACGTATTGCAAAAGAGGGTCCAACACAAATTGACCTTGATAAAGTAATAACAATAAGCAAGAAAAATCGTTCTACTTCTTTTGAGAAAAATAAGTTTTGGATAAAAGCAATGAAAGCTTACTATTGGCAAAATATGGATATTGTTTCGAAGAACTATTACGAAAATATCATTGATAAAATGACAGCAAGCGACATACAAGAATTTGCTCAAAAATTACTAAAACAAAGTGATATGATGGAAATCGTTTTTTATCCAGAGGATAAATAAAACGAAACACCAACAAGTTAAACGGGGATTTTGCTTAGTGCAAAATCCCCGTTCCTGTTTTATCATATCAATAAGTAGTGTGAAAAGCACCTGAAATATCAAATATAAGAATAGTGTATTATTCGCCACAAGCAACAGAGAATAAATTCTCAATGTAGATTTAAGACGAAGCTGTCAATTGGGATATGACCTCTTCAGGTTTATTAGCATCAACGATATAATCAGCTTCAAGATAGAAAGCCTCTCTTTCCTTAAGCTTATCAGTGATGAGTTGCACCAATGCATCACCAGTCTTACCTAAGAGCACGGGACGTTCTGTAGGATCTAATTCTAAGCGTTTTGCCAACTCTTCAGGAGGTAACTTCAGGTAAATTGTTTGACCTATGGCATTCATCGATTCCATATTATTATTACTACAAGGCGCTCCACCACCAGTAGCAATTACACAATGAACTTGATCAGAAAGCGCATTAATAGCGCGGGTCTCAAGGTGTCTAAAATAGGCATCTCCGTGCTGCGCAAAAATCTCAGGAATTGTTTTTTTCTCATGCTGCTCTATGTAAGTATCCATATCAATAAAAGCATAACCAAGAGCTTTTCCCAATTTACGCCCAAAAGTAGATTTCCCACACCCCATAAAACCAACTAAAAACAATCTCGTATCTTTCATTTTCTTATAAAAAAAACAATGTAATCCTTTAACAATAAACACATCATCTAACAACCACTAATCATCAAATAATTTCATTTGCGAAGTGCCATCATCAGCCTCTTCGGAAGGACGCACAGCTTTATTTTTTTTATCAGTAGAAGAATCACCAAAAACAATTTCACGCGATTTTTTATCTTCCAATGGTACAAAGTCCTGTTTTACATCACCTTCCACTTCCTCTGAAGCTTCAAAACCACTTTCATTTTCACCGCTCTGCTCACTTGACAATTCAGTCTTGACCGGTTCTATCTCTACAATTGAAGCTACTTTCAAGGTGGTTAAACGCTTACCTCGCGCTTTAAATCCTTTTACAGCAATAAATTCTTCCAAATCTACTTTTACAGGTTCCCTCATTTTATCCACTCCCTTGAAAGTAATCTCTATTTGAGGGAAAAGCTCGTCAGTCAATACGATCAATTCCGATTTTTCGTGCTCTCCAATAAAAGAAACCCTTTTCTGTGACATCTCCATATTGAAACGCTTCACATAATAGAATTTATTGTCGCCATCATAATATACGGCTGTCCACACCTTATCAGGATCAAATTTTTCAATCGTATTAAGCTCTGTTGTGAAATGATTAGATAAATCAAAAGATGTCATATGATAAGAACCACCATGAATAGCTAATAATTTATCATCCCCTTGAAATTCTCCAATAAAATCACCTCGTTTATCAGAATTTAAACGTAGGACATCCCAATCAAAATAAATATTACGTCCACCAAGAGTTGAAAGTCCTTGATGTTTTAAGGACACCTTAAATATCTCATTTTTGGACACTAAGTTTCCTCTAGAGCTACGCCCTTTTATTGACAATTGACTAAAGTCAACATCTAAAAGAGTAGAACGTAGGCGCGGTTTAGGCTTAAGCTTAACCAATACCACTTCAGCTTCACCATTAGGATTAGCAGTAAAGTACCATATTTTAGAACCAGGCGTACCCAGCATCATATTATACTCTTTATCACGTGTCAGTCCAGTAGCAAAGAAACGTTTCATATACGTATCTCCTTTGGATCCATCACGATAAATCAAGTTATAAGTCGTGCGTTTATCGTTACGTTTAAACTTGGCAATATGGATTACTGTTTTTTTACCAATAAACTGTTTTTCGGATACCTTAGTCGTATAATAAGTTCCATCTTTAAAGAAGATAATAATATCATCTATGTCAGAACACTCACATACAAACTCATCCTTTTTCAACGAAGTACCGATAAAACCCTCCGTTTTATTAATATATAATTTTTGATTAGCGACCACCACCTTAGAGGCTACAATCGTTTCAAAACTACGAATCTCGGTTTTACGTTCGAAATCTTTACCATATTTTTTCTTCAACTCATGATACCACGCAATAGTAAAAGGAATAATATTATTGATATCATCCTCAACATGAGCCAATTCATCCTCAATAGCAAGCAGACGATCTTGCGCTTTATCCGCATTAAACTTAAGGATACGTCCCATTTTAATTTCAAACAAATGATTGATATCATCATCTGTTATCTCTTGTTTTAGGACAGGAAGAAAAGGCACTAAACGACTACGAATAAAAATAATAGCAATATTTTTATCTTTTGCATTCTCGTAACCTTTGTCTTTATAAATGCGTTCTTCAATAAATATTTTCTCCAGAGACAAAGTATGCCACATAGATTCTAGCTCACTTTTTCGGACATATAACTCCTCCTTAAGAACGGTAACCGTATTTTCAGTATTAGTCCTAAGAATTTCGGAGACACCAATAAAATGAGGTTTATTCTCATTAATAACACAAGCATTTGGAGAAATACTCACTTCACAATCGGTAAAGGCATAAAGCGCATCAATCGTTTTATCAGAAGAAGTCCCAGGCGTTAGATGCACTATTATCTCAACTTTTTCTGCTGTATTATCATCTATCCTTTTAACTTTTATCTTACCCTTCTCGTTTGCTTTAAGGATAGACTCTATTAAAGAACCAGTCGTTCTACCATAAGGAATATCTTGGATAACCAAGGTTTTAGCATCTTGTTTAATGATGCGTGCCCTTACTTTCACCGATCCACCACGGATACCATCATTATAACGACTCACATCAATGAGACCACCCGTCATAAAATCAGGAAAAAGCTCAAAAGTCTTTCCTTTTAGATGACAAATAGAAGCGTCAATCAATTCATTAAAATTATGTGGTAATATCTTAGATGCAAGACCTACAGCAATTCCCTCAACACCCTGAGCCAATAACATAGGGAACTTAACAGGTAAAGTTTGAGGTTCTTTATTACGTCCATCATACGATTGTTTCCATTTCGTCACTTTAGGACTAAACATAACATCTAACGCAAACTTACTTAAACGTGCCTCAATATAACGAGAAGCCGCAGCA
This sequence comes from Bacteroidales bacterium, assembly GCA_965662645.1. GTDB lineage: Bacteria > Bacteroidota > Bacteroidia > Bacteroidales > UBA5342 > UBA5342. The sequence continues at coordinate 25,111 of CBFIII010000019.1, read as the reverse complement.
CTATCACCCGTAAATACATTACCCCAGTTACCCTGAGCATCAATCAGAAAACCTTTCTGTCCCAGTTGCACCAGAGCATCACCAATAGAAGCATCACCATGGGGGTGAAACTGCATCGTATGCCCAATAATATTTGCTACTTTATTATAACGTCCATCATCCATCCGTTTCATTGAATGCAAGATACGGCGTTGCACAGGTTTTAAGCCATCATTAATGTGTGGCACAGCACGCTCAAGAATCACATAAGAAGCATAATCTAAAAACCACTCTTGATACATACCTTTAAGGTATTGTACCTCTTGCACCTCTTCTCCCTTTTGCTCATCAGAATGCACTTCCTCAACGCCTTCGGACTCTTCTACTCCGTCAATATTTGGGTCAATTTCATTCATAAACAATCTTTATGATCAAATGCACAACCAAAGTCATACACATTAAATTCTTATTATTCAATCACATCCTCTTCTACCACAAGATTATCAATAATAAACTCTTGTCGTGATGGAGTATTTTTCCCCATATGAAAAGCAAGTATTTCTGCAATATGCTCTTTACTTCCCAATGCCACTTGGTCAAGACGTATGTTTGCACCAATAAAATGCTTAAACTCACTAGGAGAAATCTCACCTAAACCTTTGAAACGGGTAATCTCTGCCTCTTTTCCACATTCAGCAATAGCCTCTACACGCTCAAGATCAGAATAACAATAAATCGTTTTCTTTTTATTACGCACACGAAACAAAGGCGTTTGAAGAATATAAACATGCCCCTTACGCACTAACTCTGGAAAAAACTGCAAGAAAAAAGTCATAAGAAGCAATCTAATATGCATACCATCCACATCAGCATCAGTAGCCACAATGACTTTATCGTAGCGCAAGCCATCTAAACCATCTTCGATATTCAACGCAGCCTGCAAGAGATTAAATTCTTCGTTTTCATAGACTACTTTTTGAGTCAAACCATAACTATTTAATGGTTTTCCTCGCAAACTAAATACGGCCTGCGTATTCACATCGCGCGATTTGGTAATAGAACCACTCGCAGAATCACCCTCCGTAATAAAGATACACGATTCATGTTTTCGCTCACCTTTTTTATCATCCAGATGCACCCTACAATCGCGTAATTTTTTATTATGCAGGTTCGATTTCTTAGCACGTTCTCGGGCTAGCGTCTTCACACCTGCAATAGCTTTACGCTCACGTTCAGAACTTTGTATTTTCTTATGTAAAAGTTCAGCATCATCTGGGTTTTTATGCAAGAAATTATCCAATTCCTTTTTCATAAAATCAAAGATAAACTGACGCACTGTAGGACCACCAGGCCCCATATCTTTAGAGCCCAACTTGGTTTTAGTTTGTGATTCAAAAACAGGCTCTTCGACCTTCACACTCACAGCGGCGATCATACCATTGCGAATATCACTTAGGTCAAAATTTTTATTATAATGCTCACGAATCACCTTAGCTACCGCTTCACGAAAAGCCAATTGATGCGTTCCACCTTGTGTGGTATGTTGCCCATTTACATAAGTATGATATTCTTCACCATATTGATTAGCATGGGTCATTGCCACCTCAATATCTTCACCTATCAAATGAATAATAGGATACAAAGATTCTGAACTCATTTGATCATTGAGAAGATCTTTTAATCCATGCTTAGAAGAAAAACGTTTTCCATTTAACTTAATAACAAGGCCTGTGTTGAGATAAGCATAATTAAGCACTAAGTTTTCGATAAACTCCATGCGGTATTTATACTTTCCAAAAATCGTGGTATCGGGTTCAAAAGTAACTAATGTTCCATTCGGTTCAGGACTCAGTTCTTGCTTAGATTGCCCTGTAATATTACCATGCTCAAAATCGGCCCATTGCGTCATTCCTTCACGAAAAGCTTGAATATGAAACCTTTCAGAAAGCGCATTAACAGCTTTAATACCAACACCATTAAGACCTACAGATTTTTTGAATACTTTAGAATCATACTTAGCACCAGTATTCATCTTAGAAGCCACATCAACGACCTTATCTAAAGGTACTCCACGACCATAGTCACGGATAATCACATGTCCCGTATCAGAAACGGTAATATCAATTACCTTTCCAAAACCCATCATGTGTTCATCGATACAGTTATCAACCACCTCTTTGATTAAGACATAAATGCCATCATCATAAGACTTTCCATTTCCTAATTTTCCGATATACATCCCCGGGCGGAGACGTATGTGTTCTTGCCAGTCCAAGGTCCGGATGGCATCGGAATTATATTCTGCAATCTGATTCTCTGCCATAACATTTTCTTCTATTCCACAAGCAAACAAATATCGTAAATTACGTTCAAAATTCCAATTTTATCTATTTCAAGATGTTCACAAGTTATCAGATTATTATCTTAAACTCAAAACGTTAATTAATATCAAAAAAAATCAATATTTTATTTAGACAAATAAAATATTAAATGCCTATTGAGCATCATCTTATATAATGGATGGGATACCTCACAGCAGTTGCCAGTGTGAGGGAGCGGCAGGGATTGCAGCGGTACTAATGGTGATAGGGCGCCTATTATGGCCAGAGAGAAAGATTAATAGTTCATTTGTGCTTACAATTTAGAATTAAAATAACAGGCTATTTCTAAAAATTACAAGAACAAAGATGCAGTTTAGATGATTTTCTGATTCTATGTCGTTTTGTATGAATAGCATTTTTCAATGACATAGCATGTAATTTCTCGTTTGGGGCTTATGCAGCCCCATACCCTGCACTTACTTTTTACTCACGCTTGTTTATTTTTATTGTGATCGTGATACGCTACGCTTAATTGCTTCAGCGCAAAAAGTAAGCAAAAACGCCGCCGCTAATGAAACTAAGCTAAAAATTGACTACGTTTCGTTAAATTTTTGAAAACTCGTCCTACGTCCTCAAACACTCAAAAATTCTTAACACTTCACTACGCCAATTTTACTCATTATTGTTTATTTCAAAGGTAATCGTGATACGCTGCGCTTAATTGTTAACGCCTACTTTCAAAAGGCGGATTAAATAGGCCCAGCAACGTAAATTGTAACACATCTTTAAGCATACGCTTTGTATATGTTAAACTACTATATAATCGCAATAGAAGATTAAAATACACAGACACTTAGAATCATCCACACTAAACAACATAAAGCCAATTTTTCTACGTGTTTGCTTTTATTTGACATAAATTTCCACTCAAATAATATTCAACCTGTGACCGAATTTAAAACCGGACTCAGTTTAGTAACGATTCAGTATCATATAAATAAAAGATGGGATGCCTCACAGCAGTTGCCAGTGTGAGGGAGCGGCAGGGATTGCAGCGGTACTAATGGTGATAGGGCGCCTATTATGGCCAGCACTTGGGGGTGGAACGTAGAGAACCACCAAGTGCTGTTGCCATATAGAGCGCAATAGCACTATTAGTATTAGCGGAAAGCCCGTAAAGCCGCCCAAATAAAAAAGATATTGAATAATCACAACTCTTTATAAACCCACCATAAATTCCACTAAATCATAATAAAAAGAAGACCTCAATTATCGTTTCCTAAGAACTATCTTTTGGCGCTGAGCTAACCACAAGCCTACAAATAACAACACCAGGCCACCCATTTTATAAAGACTTAGGGCATCGCCCAAGATAAGCCAAGCAAAAAGAGCCGTAAAACCGGGAATAGCATTTATGAACACATTAGAACGATTCATCCCAATGCGTCGTATGCCATAAGTAAACAATACAAAAGCAAACACCGAAGCTACGACTGCTAACTCTACAATAGCCACAAAAGCGGGGATGTCAAATGGCGTCATTAGCGTTGCTTTGGCTTCGAAAATCAACCAAAGAGGCAAGAAATAAAGTGCTCCGATCACGCTCTGGTAAAAAATTACGGCAAGAATAGGCACTTTATTGGGCACCTTTTTTAACACGGTAGAATATCCTAAAGCCGCAAAGACAGCTAAAAATTCTAAAGCACCCCCTAGACCAGAAAGCTGTAATCCGGGTTGAAAAGCCACCAACAAGACACCAACAAGAGAAATAACAGCGCCAGTAAAAAAATTACCTGATGAATGTTCATTATGAAAAATGCGGGCAGGAATAGGTGCAAACAAAGGAATAGTAGCCACAATGACAGCAGCTAAAGTGGAAGAGATATATTTTAAACCAAAACTCTCACCAAGGAAATACAAAAAAGGCTCAAACAAAGCCAACAAAAACAACATGCGCCAAGTCGCCTTATCGGGTTTATAAAAGCGACCACTGATCTTAAGCACTGGAAACAATAAAGCAGAGGCAATCACTAAACGGAAAAACACGATCGTTAAAGGTCCATAAATGGGCAATGCTACCTTGAACCACACAAACGATAAAGCCCACCCCACCATAGCCAACAACAAAGCGATGTATGTCAGCCAATTACTTGATTTTATCATGTAAAAATGAATAAACTAACCCACCATGTGGGGTTTAAAACAAGACGACCTACTGATCGATGTCATGTTCTTTAATTTTACGGTAAAGCGTACGTTCCGAAATACCTAAATCGGCAGCAGCATTCCTACGACGTCCTTTGTGTTTTTCAAGCGCTTTCTTTATCAATTCCACTTCTTTCTCAACCAAAGAAAGTGACTCCTCCTCATACACCTCGGTATCTTCGATGTGCTGATCCCTGATATAATTGCGTTGAGCATAATCTGAAAGTGGAGGAATAATATTTTTGGAGGCATAATCATCGGCATTCATAGCGGATTGCGAACGAGAGACTACACCTGAATCATGCGACTGATCTTTTTTCAAATCATTAACCATTCCCCTTAGCTCATTCATATCTTTTTTCATATCAAAAAGCACTTTGTAAAGTATCTCACGTTCCGACTTAAAGGTCTGTTCATCTACTCTACCCTCTTTACCATACAAAGCAGGAAGGTTCTCGCCATGACTCTGAGGAATATATTTAAGCAATATTTCAGGAGTTATATCACGGTCTTTTTCAATCACGGATATCTGTTCCGTTATATTTTTCAGCTGACGAATATTACCAGGGAAACGGTATTGTTTCAAGACAATCTGAGCTTCATCATTTAAACGCACAGGTGGCATACGGTATTTCTCCGAAAAGTCGGCAGCAAACTTTCTGAAAAGCAAAGCAATATCGTCACCACGCTGACGCAACTTAGGAACCAGAATAGGCACTGTATTCAAACGATAAAAAAGATCTTCACGAAATTCGCCTTTCGTAATAGCTTTTTGCAATTCAATATTAGTAGCAGCTACCACACGTACATCTATCTTCTGCACTTTAGAGGTACCCACAGACATAAATTCTCCAGATTCTAAAACACGCAACAAACGCACTTGAGAAGACAAAGGTAACTCCCCTACTTCATCAAGAAAAATGGTACCACCATCGGCTTCCTGAAAATAACCTTTTCGATCGGCATGCGCTCCTGTGAACGCCCCCTTTACGTGACCAAACAACTCAGAATCTATTGTACCTTCGGGTATAGCACCACAGTTTACGGCAACATAAGTCCCATGTTTTCTTGCACTGTTTTGATGAATAATTTGAGGGAAAAATTCTTTTCCAGTACCACTCTCACCAGAAATCAACACTGATAAATCAGTAGAAGCGACTTGTATCGCCACATCAATAGCACGATTTAATTCGGGAGCATTACCTATAATGCCAAAACGCTGTTTTACTTGTTGTAATGTCATAATCAATCACGAGTTCTAAATTACGGATTCTATTCCTTCATAAAAAGGACTGACAAAATTACATATTTTTATCACAAAAGGGCTAAAACAAAAGGATTAATTTATGACAAAAATGACAAATCAGAGATTAAGGCAAAGATTAAGGCAAAAGTTAAAATTGAGATGATAGGATAAAACACTATTATTGAAAGACCTCCAGAGAACCTTCTTCTATATCGATAGCTCCATCTTTACTGTCTATATCAGCAGCATCAAACATCCTTGGGTAAAATCCTTTTATAATCCTTAGTTTAGAATCCGACTCATCTACACGATAAGTACCAATACGCCCCTCTTTATCCACTAAGATTTGTACCACGGGAGGTGTTCCTGTAACAACGGGTCTAATCGCCGAACTATCCACAATAGTATAAAGACAAGAAGCACTATCATTAACCGAACGCAAAGTAGGAAAGACATCAGGGTAAGCAGACGAATCAATTCCCTGTCCAGGGTAAGCGAAACCACCCCAGTTAGATGAATTCATCCAAACTGAATCCGTAGGATTATAACGCCAATGCACACGAGGTAAATAAGGCGAAGGATGTGCATCACCTACAGCTACAATATTGAAAGATGTAGAATCGGA
>CBFIII010000019.1:0-18726 GCA_965662645.1 Bacteroidales bacterium | reverse complement strand
TCATTAACCGAACGCAAAGTAGGAAAGACATCAGGGTAAGCAGACGAATCAATTCCCTGTCCAGGGTAAGCGAAACCGCCCCAGTTAGATGAATTCATCCAAACTGAATCCGTAGGATTATAACGCCATTGCACACGAGGCAAATAAGGCGAAGGATGCGCATCACCTACAGCTACAATATTGAAAGATGTAGAATCGGATGCCAATCGAGTATCGGCATGAAAAAATGGCAAAGCATGTAAACTATCTTGTGACGGATAATAGATATCAACGGGAACAGTACCAACAGATTCCTGAGTGGACATAACATTAAAACCTAAAGAGGCCGTTAAATTATCGGCAGTAAGCCCTGGAATAACTCGACCAGAAGCAATGCAGGTAATCGTATTTGACGATGGATTAGACTTCACATTATCATAACACAACTCACTGATTTGCTCAGCTGTGAGCGCTACATTCCAAAAACGCATAGCATCAATATTGCCATTAAAATAACAAAATTTAGTAAATTCTTTCAGATCGTTAGTACATCCTATTCTACAATTAATATCAACAGTAGGTCTTGTTAACGTAAAACGCGAATACGCAGAAGGAATTAAACTATCATCAACATAAATTCTAACATCCTTTGCATTATAAGTACAAGCAACGTGATGCCATTCTTGATCAAATACCACAGAATCGGTCTTATTCATATACCCACCACTTTCAAAATAAAACTGACCATGACTAAAAGCAATCAGATAACCCATACTATTTGTGCCACTATGACAAGTATCAGAAACAATAACCATTTTGTCTATATTAGTTGAAGCATTTCTCATCCAGAAATCAACCGAAAAAGTATTTTCAGAGGCTCCCCAGTCATTAATCACATCACGTGTAGTGGTGCTATCTATTAACAAAAAGTCGCCATCGCCATCCAGAGCTAAAGAGAAATCTCTTTTTTCTGAGAGAAAACGGATTACTTTTCCATAGGTATAATTATCTGAAGCATCCTTCATATAAGCTCTAAAATAGTAGGCTCTACGATTAATCAACGAGCTGACATCAGAACTAAAACTATGATTGTTTATATCAACACTAATTCCATCATACGCTTTGACTTTGGTAGCACTAGGACTAAGAAGATCAACTGCCGAAGTAGCATAATAAAAACCATATTCTACAATATTACTACCAGCAAGCGCACCATACAATGTAGCACTGGTCTCAGCTATCTGAGTTACACTATCAGTTGATATACTTTGAATTGCAAAAGTAGCAGTAGAAGTACAATGACCACCAGCACTAGACGTTCCTGTCACTGAATAAGAACCCGATTTTAGCCCCGTAACCTGCTGTGATCCCACTTCAGTAAATTCTATAATTTGTGGAACAAAACCTGCGGGCCCTGAGAGTATAGTACTTACAGGCAGGTTTAGAGCATTTCCTGATACGGTTATAAAAGCACTCCCTAGCTGATCATCAGGACATACATTATTGTGAACTTCCCCTACAGAAACCTCAAAAGGATAGACGGTTATAAGTATAGAAGCCTTTTTAGAACTGCCATATCCATTGGTCACCTCAACTTCAAAGGTTTGAGTCGCATTAGGAGAAACTTCTATACTAGATGTGGTTTCACCCGTTGACCACAAATAAGTTTCACTCTTATCTGTTGTTGTCGTTTGAGCTGAAACAATAGCCTCCAAAGTCGTCATATCATCGGGACAGGCATTAATGGTTGTTAAGGTTGTGCCATTCGCCTTAATTGAAACATCCGGTGTAGGATTAACAGTAACAATCACCTGATCTGTTTCAGGACACATTCCTCCTGCAGCTGAAGTGGTAAGCGTATAGGTAAGCTTAAGGGGTTTTTTGATTATGACATTAGGTGTTACTGTTGGTGACGCTATATTAGGATCATCCAACCAATCAGTTGGTGACCAAGAAAATTCCACACCACCCTTACCATTAAGCTTAACTGATTTTCCATTATTTATAGTCGTATCTTTTCCAGCGTCAGCAAATACAGCCACGCCTTCTTCAATTTTGATATTATCTACCGTCAGAGGTACACTATTACAGAAATAGAGATATTGAGCATCTCTGACCGTAACACTATAAGTGCCTGGTACGAGACCTGTATAAGTATTGTCTGATTGCCATTCTGTCCCTAATATGACACCATTATCATCCCTCAGCGTACACTCAAAAGCACCTGACCCTCCTGTAGAATTAATGATTATCACCCCATTATCTTCGCCACTACAAGCCACATTGTTGGCTGTAACCTTCACATTTCCAAGGCCTGGCGCATCATAAATCTGAAACTCCAGATCTGTGGTAGTCGTTATAATATCGCAAGGACAACCAGTATAAAAGGTTAAGGTTATCTTGCTATCTAGTGGGTCTTCACTTATACCATCCTCGAGAGCATAAAAGGGAATATCTACATAATCCGCACCAACAGGAATAACAACAGTGGTGGGTAAAGGATCATCATTAACAGGATTTGCAATTTGAACCCCATTCACCCCCACAGGAAGATAATCCAAGTCGATGGGAAGATCCTGAGTGGCATCATCATCCTCTCCTCTACTGAGACGAAAGAAAGTACCTTCATCACAGCCTTCAAATAAAACAACAGCTTCTCCCGGCACTCCACCCCCCATTTGCCCATTACTAGAACCCGCTAGTGCTATTTCGTTTGACTTAAAACTATTGGCTTCGAGAAACACCCATGAATCGTATTCCTCATCACCAACATCACCTACTGCCAACTTAATATGATATTTAGCACAAGCTTTAGCAGCAAAGGTCGCGGTCAACTTTACAGTACGACCATCAGCTTCAATATTTTCGAATAGAATATAGGGGTTCTCAACACCTTCTACTACTATTTGATCACAATCACCTGTCCCAGTACTATATACGTAAGCACTTTGATCCACATAATAACTTCCATTTACAGCACTACAACTCGCATTAAAACTATAATAATCAGAGTAACTAGTAGAAGAAATCGCGGCACTTATTTCAACATTGTCAATATTCCAATAATTTATATTATACGATTTACTACCATAAGCGCAAAATCGAACTTGGAATTGATTACCACTTGCGTACTGAGAAATATCATATTGGTAATTTTTGGAAGAAATATTTCCAGAATTTGGAATTGTTTCTAAAGTCAACCAAGAAGATCCATTGTACACCTCAATCGACATCTTTTCCTTTCCTGTATTACTAAAACTAGACAACTCAAGATCAAAAGACAATAAAACATCTGAATAACCCAATCCTGAGATGGTTTTGCTCACCATAGAACGTGAATAACTCTTTATATAAGGTGCATCATCAAATCTAGCCTTGCTATTTTGTATTACCCAATTGGGTTGCCCATCAGGGAAGGTCCAGTTGGTTCCAAATGAAGAAGAGAAATCTTCAGAAAAAAGGGTGGTCGGATTATCAAGAATAAGGCTACATCCATTTGGATTAGGATACTGCCCATCATAAGAATAAGATGTACTACCATCACCCCTACCAGCCCCATGAACATTGTTAATACTCACAGCACTATTATCAGGTAAAACCGCCACATTTTTATTGACATACCCATACCCATCATCACTTTCTAGACTAGTCACAAAAAAGCCAAAAACATCATTAAAACTGGCACAAGCATACTCCGGATACTCTTCAGAAGCAAAAATATAACTAAAAGTAACCATGTCACCAGCGGGAACAAAATCGAATTCTAAAACAGCAGCATCACGAACAGTATTACTAGCAATAGCTTGCAAATCAGCATCACCAGCAGTTCCTACTTCAGTTGTAGTACTACCTGAAGTATTTGGTCCCATACCATCTACCACATCACCAGTAGAAAGCACAATACCTTCTTTAAACGGAAAATCAGCATCTCCTCTGTTAAAATAACCTATTTGCTGACTCTGATCTCCTGAGAAAGTCACATTATCCGCTTTCAAACATCCTGTAACCAAGACCTCTTGAACAAGTTCAGCAACTGTAGCAGTATTATAAGGAGCATCCAGATAATCATCAATACGAATAGGCCCCGTGCCACTAGTTGATTTGGTAGAAGACAAAATGGATGGAGAAGCACTTGCACTAAGAATCAGATTGCTAGCATCCCCAGAAACATCGGCAGCTTTACTTTGAAGCAGCTCTGATTCGAATGAAGAAACACTTTTACTAGAACTTAAGGTGCTGGCACTTTTATAACTAACAGAAGGTGAACTACTAAGTAGCACTTTTTTAGGTACAGAAGCACTTTTACTAAGACTTAAGGCACTGACACTTCCATAACTATCAACATATGGGCTATTAAGTAGCTCTTTTTTATTGGTACCTACCCGTTCTGTTGCAACTGGATTATCTGTTTTTATCAAAGAATCCGACGCCGCTTTTGTCACAACCTTAGGAGTAAGGACCACTCGTTCTACACTAGCAGAATTCTCATTTTTAGTATTATAAGCTAAGCTTTGTTCCTGCGTTACCGCAACGTTCAAGAAAAAAACAAAAAGGAATAATAGGCATTTTAGATGTTTCACAAAAAATATAATAGATTATAAACAATGAACGATGAACGTTTTATTGTTACACTTTAAAAATCAAAAACTATAGACATCAGACTTTCCAATTTAGAAGGAACAAAAGAAACTTTAGACATCCAAACCCCACCTTGACGGTAGTGAATAGTCAAAATGGCTATTTGAAGGAATCAACAACTTCGGGTCAAACCCACGAAGTATTTAGTTGAAGAACATTTTATGATTCGCAGCAAGCTACAGAGAATTAAACCCACAATGTGGAAATATAATAAAAAACACAAAATATGCGCAAAACGTACAAAATTATGAAATTATCTTTACACTTTCAAATCTAAATAAAAAGAATTATTACAATAAATGAAGCAATAAACCAATGTGGAAAAGATTCAGACGATCACACCTTAGCAAACAAAAAAAACAAATTGAAGGTCTTTTTTTATTCTAATTTGTAATACAGTAATTAATAACGAAAATAGACGACTTAAGTCCGAAAAGAATACCCAAAAGAGTTCCGAAAACAAGCCCTAAGACGAGGTCATAGTTTTTCTGCTGTGATTTCATAATGGGACGTATTATTATACAAAAAATACAATTTCATGTCAAACAATAATTCCTATTGAACAAGCTTAATTAATAACTCAGCATTACGCTTAGCATCGCCATCCTGTACCTCAAGGCATTCAATATTCTGGGTGTAATTTTTATCGGAGAACTGATAACCCTTATCATAATAGCCTAATAATAAACGCGCAGTATCGGCATAATTTTTTTCACGAAAAATTTCCAGAACATTTTTAGTACGCTCTCCTCCAAGACGTTTATTAAGGCGCAGTATCGCAGCTTCCATCTCATCGGCATCCAAAAGCGCATATTCCACCACTAAGCGTTGCACTCTGCTCTCAAAAGGCACATTTATATGTACGACTTGTGCATTTTGCATCTTACTCCAAAACACATCACAAATATTTACACGACCTATCGACTTACTTTCGCCTTCGACCCAGATACGTTGATTAAGGTCAAGAGATGCCATAGCGTGATACAAGTCATTCTGAAACTGTTCCGTACTAGGTTGTGGCAATTGACCTATGCCGCCAAAACTAGAGCCCCTATGATGAGCCAAACCCTCGAGGTCTAACATCTGCTCTCCCCTTTTCTCTAACTCATAAAGTATCTCTGTCTTTCCACTCCCCGTAGTCCCTTTCAGCACCGTCAGAGCCGACATTTCATCCATCTGAGACAAACAATATGAACGGTATGCTTTATACCCTCCAGTTAAAAGGAAAACCTCTAGCCCTACTTTTTCAAAAAGCCAAGCCATGGATTCGGAACGCATCCCCCCACGCCAGCAATGAATCATGATCTTCTTATCATGAGCCAATTTCAAAGCTTGTTGAGCAAAACCAGCCATTTTAGGACCCACAATCTCAAGACCTTTCAACACGGCAGCTTCCTTACTTTGCTTCTTATATAAAGTACCCACAACGGCACGTTCATCATTATCAAAAATAGGCATATTCACAGCTCCCCAGATATGGCCACTCTCAAACTCTTTAGGGGAACGTACGTCTATCACCGACAACACTTCACTTTGCTCCAAAAATTGCTTGGCCTCTATTTTCAACATACCTTTTATTTTATTCTAACTAACGGTAAAGTTAATTGTTTTAATTCTAATTATAGTCCCTAAATTCTAATCATTACACGACGCTTTGTTACCCCAGACATTAAAGTAAACAGTTATCGACATTTTAGTCAAAAGAGAATGATAAATAACGCACAAAAATAACACGAGACCATAGAAATAAGAAACTTATTTTTAATACAGTAATAAAATGTGAGAAAATATCCTACAAGCTTAAACTCATGAGTTACAAAAATCGTACTTTTACAGCTTGTGAAAAATTTAATGATAAATAAAAAATGAATATAGTTATTGCAGGCGCCGGTCAGGTGGGAACACACTTAGCTAAGCTGCTTTCAAACGGAGAGCATAATATCACGCTTCTTGATGATGATGATGATAAACTAAAACCTATGCAGGCTTTTGACTTAATGACTCAAAAAGGATCCCCTGTTAATATCCTTAGTCTAAAAGAAGCTAATATTAAAAACACCGATCTTTTCATTGCTGTAACACCGCATGAAACAGAAAACATCACGTCCTGTATTTTAGCTAAAGACTTAGGAGCTAAAAAGACCTTAGCCCGTATTGACAATAATGGGTACATACTACCCGAGAATAAAGAACGGTTCAAACGTTTCGGTGTAGATTACCTGATATATCCTGAGATGCTTGCAGCCAAAGAAATAATACAAGCCCTTCGTATGCCAGGCATACGCCAGCTGTACGAATTTGAGGAAGACCGTTTACTCTTAGTCGGCATCAAATTGAAAGAAGATGCACCCATACTCAACATCCCTATTTCCATGTTGGACTTGAGCAAAAAAGGCATGCGCATACTCTCTATTAATCGCAACTACGAAACCTTTATCCCTACTGGATCTGATGAGATAAAAGCTGGAGACATCGTTCTCTACATTACAGAAAGAGGAAACTTATCACAATGCCGTCAGGAAAATGGTCGTCCCTTTTTTGACATCAAAAACGTAATGATATTAGGCGGAAGTCGTATTGCTATAAAAACGGTACAACTATCCCCCGATAATTATAGTATAAAAATTATAGAAAAAGATAAAGCACACAGTATCAAACTAGCCGAAAAATTAAACAACGCATTGGTTATCAATGTAGATGGCGGCAACATAGAAGACTTAAAAGATGAAGGAATAGATAAGATGGATGCCTTTATTGCACTAACCGACAATAGTGAAACTAACATCCTATCGTGTATGTTAGCCAAGCGTATGGGCATCAAAAAGACAGTAGCAGAGATTGACAATATCGACTATTTTGGTTTAGCTGAGAATTTTGGTGTTGGAACCATTATCAATAAAAAACAAATTGCAGCAAGTTACATTTACGAACTCACCATGAAAGGCAAAGTATCTCATGTAAAATGCCTTACTGCATCCGACGGACAAGTGATGGAGTTTGTCACACAACCCGGATCTAAGATCACCAAAAAACCACTTAATGAAATATCATTACCCGAAGGCGTAAATATTGGAGCCGTCATTCGTAATGGAGCCGTCATTATAGCGCAAGGTTGGATCACCATACAACCTGGTGATAAAACCATATTATTCTGCTTATCGCATAATTTCAAAAAAATTGAAAAACTATTTAGCTAAACACCTGAATATTCCATGTTAGATATTATTAATAGAAGAGCTGTAAATCATGTATTAGGCATGCTCTTACTTATAGAAGCAGTATTTATGTTTCTCTCTACCATTGTCGGGGTTATTTATCAAGACAGTGGTACGGTGGCCTTATTTATTTCTACCAGCATTACAGTAGCAGTAGGTGTATTTATGGTAACCCTTGGAAGAAATGCAAAAAAAGATTTAGGAAAAAGGGATGGCTACATTATCGTAGCTATTACTTGGATAATATGTTCATTTTTCGGACTTCTTCCCTTTTATATTAGCGGCGCAATTCCCAACATCACCGATGCTTTTTTTGAAACAATGTCAGGATTTACCACCACAGGTTCATCCATTCTTAACGACATAGAAGCACTTCCCGAATCCATTCTATTCTGGCGAAGCATTATACAATGGATAGGTGGAATGGGCATCATTGTACTGACATTAGCTATATTGCCAGCGTTAGGTGTAGGAGGAGCTGCTCTTTTTGCTGCTGAAGTTCCAGGGCCAACACCCGATCGTCTTCGTCCTAAAATCACAGAAACAGCAAAACGACTTTGGTACATCTACGTCGCATTAACAGCCGTTGAAAGCATCTTATTACGCTTTGGCGGCATGTCATGGTTCGATGCTATCTGTCACTCTTTCACCACAATGGCCACTGGAGGATATTCTACCAAACAAGCCAGTGTTGGCTATTGGGACAACCCCTTCATTCAATATGTCATCATCGTTTTTATGTTCCTTGCCGGAATGAACTTCACCATGAGTTATTTTTTAGCTCATTTTAATTTTAAAAAGGTATGGCACAACGAAGAGTTTCGTTGGTATAGCTGCATTACCGTATTATTTATCGCTGCTATTTCTGTTGGTTTATATTTATCCGAAAATTTAGGCCTAGAAGAAAGTTTTAGAATTGCCGCATTTCAGGTAACCTCTATCATTACCACTACAGGTTTTGCTACAGCAGATTACCTCCAATGGATCCCTGTACTCGTTTCATTACTCGTCGTTTTATTTTTCGTTGGAGGCTCGGCAGGATCTACAGGTGGAGGTATAAAGGTGATGCGTATTCTTATTTTAGTCAAGGACAGTTTCTTTGAATTAAAACGCCTCATTCATCCTAGAGCCGTGATACCCACGCGCTGTAATGGTAATGCATTATCACAAGAAGTTGTAAATAATATACTTACCTTTACATTGTTATACATTGTCATTATCATTGTAAGTCTTCCTATTATGTCCTTAGTCGGTTTAGATTTTGAATCTTCATTTGGCGCCATTATAACTTCCATTGGTAATGTAGGTCCAGGTTTGGGTAGTGTGGGACCAGCATGTAATTTTGCACAGCTACCAGCTTTTGGCAAGTGGTACTTAGCCTTCCTTATGTTATTAGGTCGTTTAGAGCTATTTACTGTTTTAGTTGTTCTCACTCCTACTTTCTGGAAACAATAAATCATTTATGAACAATAAGACAAAACAGATCATAGCACAACTATTTTCAGCCCTAATGCATCCTTTATTAATGCCTATTTATCTGACATTAGTACTTATGTTTGCTCCTGAAATAGCCCCATCATACCCTATAAAAGTAAAAATAGTTTATATAGGTATTGTTACCTTTTGTTGTTCATTATTACCCCTTAGTGCTTTATTGCTTTTAGAACATATAGGAACCATTACGTCTTTTGATTTACATCAACGCAACGAGCGCTTCCTCCCCATGTCAATAATAATGCTGTGTTACTTCATTTGTATTTGGCTACTTCAACACTATAGAGCACCTGGGCTATTAATTATGATGATACAAGGTATTGCACTAGCTATTATGCTAATAGCCATCATCTCCTTAATTTGGAAAATAAGTGCACACACCACAAGTGCTGGCGGAGCCTTAGGTATATGCATCCTCATTGCTATCATTTATCATATTGATTTAGCCACTTGGACCATTTTAATCACCCTATTAGGAGGGACTTTAGGATGGGCACGCCTCCACCTCAATCGCCATACGGTAAAACAAGTCAATTATGGATACCTCACTGGTTTTTCAGTTGTTATCTTAACCTATGGCTGGCACCTCTATTTCTAAATCATTAATTTTTAATCGCATCACCAAAAGAAACACCACCTTATGGACATACTCAACATCACTTTTAACGTAGAGAACACAGCTGTTAGCGAATGGAAGAAATTCATGGCTCAGGTTTTTATACCTTACGCCAATGTACAAGGCAATTTTGCGGGTCACAACTACTATAAAGCAATGGTTGATGATCCTGATTCAGAGACCTATTCCTACCAACTCATAGCAAAAGATGAAAAGTCTATTCCTCTTTTTTTAAAAGAAATATTTCCTGCACTACACCGCGAAATGACACAAGCTTTTGGGGAAAAGGCGCTCCTATTCCATACCATATTAAAAGAAGAAAAGATATAAATAATAACGCGGAAATAACAGCTGCATCTACCTTAACAACAAAGACTTCTAGGATTAAAACAATTACAAATCACCTCATTTTAAATAAACTACCCCGCTGCAAGCAGACGGAGTATCAATTCGAAACACTTTTTTTTATTCGCAGCAAGCTGCGGGGAATAAAACCCACAATGTGGGATTTAATAAAAAAGGGAAGCCTCCAATTTCTAAACCTATGCAACTAAATCTATAAAATAAGTTTTGGCTTCCCCTCTGTGTTATTTATTGAATGGTACTATTCTGCTGCATATTTCAATAATTTACCTTTTAAGTCTGAACTTCCAGCGCTTATATTATCATTGTTATTAACAACCACGCCTTTTTTATCCACAACCATATAATGAGGGATTCCTGTTACGCCAAATTGAGTCGTGAGGTAATTCCATTCATCTTCTGACACACGATAATGTTCCCCTTTGATATCTGGTACCATGTTGTTAAATAACTCCTCAGGTGAAGTTTGGTTCGTAATGTAAAGAAATACAATATCATCGCGACCTTTCAACTCCTCTTTTAGTGGTTTTATACTTTGCATACCGTGGCGGCATGGGCCACACCAAGTAGCCCAGAAGTCCACATAGATTACTTTTCCTTTGAACGGTTTAATCATTTCAGCAAAGAATTTCTCCCCTTCTGTAGTGGGCACTTTATTGACATTGTAGCCTGTCTTTGTTTTATTTAGCTCAATTTGTTCAAGGACTTTATCATTAGAATAACGGATGTAATCTCGAATAAAAGGGCTTTTGATATTATCATCGATATACTTAAAAGTACTTGGATACAACGATTGAAGGCTGTTTGTGCTTGGGCAAATCTGTCTAGATAGCATAATGTCATTCAACAATTGTCCTTTCTCTCCTGCATAATCTAAAAACTTCTTGCTTTGGGAATCTGCTCGCTTAATGGCATGGCTCTGACTAATCAATGCTGTGTATTTATTATTTATCTTAGAATATTCCTTCATCGTTTTAAATTCAAATTCATCTCTAACTTTTGTAAATTCCTCTGATTCAATAGAAATAAAATAATCTAACAATTGGATTTCATCAGGACTTAGAGTAATTGTGGTGTCCTTCATAAGAAATTCTTTAAGCCCAGAATAATAGCTCACATTTAAATATTGAGCTTCTCTTACGTTATTGTAGGGCTTTGTGTGCTGATAGTATTTACGGTAGAATTTTGAAATCTCCTCGTTGTATTGGGAAGCCTTTTCATTAAAATCTTTTAGTAAGTCAGATTCTAAGTAGGCGTCTCTTTTCTTTGCTGCCATTTGCTCTTCTCCTGTTAGCTCAATACCATTTTCGTCCAATATGCTAAGTATTTCTTCGGTATTCATAGAGAAACTCTTTTTACAACGGAGCCAATCTGCATATTCCAGACGATTTACAATAGAGCTATGACTATTATAAGATAACATAGCTTCGTCATCTATAGGTAAGTCAAAAAGCATGTCATAATAGGAGGAATCTACTTCCTCGTAATCATACGTTTGTCCTTCTTTTTTGAGTTTGTACGCATGTGAGCTTTGCTTCATAGAATAACTCCATAAGTTCTGAATATAGATCATCTGTATATCCTTCTTACCTATTTCAATTATCTGATCATTATAATCAAATTCATCACAAAACTTAGCCCATTTTTTCAAATCCAACTGATAGCATGTGTCACAATAAGCTTTATAATCATCTATTGTCATATTTTCAATTTCATTTTGAATCTTACGGTAATTAAAACTGCGTGAAACAAACCGTACACTATTATGCTCATCATTAAAATGAGCATATTTTCCTAAGGATTTCGTGTGTCTATCTTTTACAAATTGTGTGAGTGTTTCGCCAGGTATCATAAAAGCTGAATAGCTCGAATTAGGCATTCTGAAGAATACATCTTGAGCATAATACATGGGAATATTCACCTCAAACCATCCACTGGAATCAATCGTAATCAGAAGTTTTTCTTGTTCATGACTTAGAATATTATTGATACTAACAGCTCCTGTTTTGCCGAGTTTAGGAGTATAGTCACTCAAATAACCTCTATAATAGGCCGTGTCCATTCTCATTTTAAATGTAGGAATAGGATATTCATTTACCCCCATTTCTGGCCCAGACAAATCCATTTGAACACATTCTTGTAATGCACTCTTGTCTTCTCCAACAAAGATGCTATTTCCTTTAGACTTAGCATATATTTGTTTGTCTCCCAAGTTAATGGTGTATATTCCTTTCTTCTCAGTAACACTAAACTTTTTATAAATCTCACCATTGTAGATAATATGCTTCTTAGCAAAGCTTATTTTCCATTCGGCATTGTCTTTTATCACCCAGTTCTCAGCAAAATTATCAGGCATATAAGATAGCAAAGAACCATTCTTCAATACAATATTTGTAACATACCATCCTCTTGTAGAAGGGTCTCCCAAATGAATAAGTGCAATATCAGTTGATAACGCAGGAAATGAGCAAGTAAATGTAGTCTGTGCTGTTGAGTCTTGATGATATTTTTTACCATACTCCAGTCCATTTCCACTTGTAATCATCAACTTTTCTTCATTATCATCCACCCTGATATAATCTGTGCTATCAACAGTAAACCACCAATTGGGCTTACTTTTATAAGTCATCGTTATGTGTGTAGCTGTATCAGTTAACACCACTTTTTCAATAGTTAGACCTGGATACACCCCCTGACATACTGGATTCTCGAGTACTCGTTGTGCAAATACGCTAAAACAAAGGCTAAGCAATAGCCCTACTATAAGGTTCGTTTTCATTAAGTTTATGATTAATTTGTGAATATTATTATAACCTGGTGTTTAACTGGTTCCTTTGTTTTTAATGATGTTACATCTGTACATACCCTCTAAGGTACATTTTCCAATCCGCTGAATAAGGAATTTTGATATAATTCCCTTCGGGTGATATTAAGATGAATGCTTTGCTTCAAAATAAATGTAAATTGATTTGATGTTGTTTTGTTCAAGATTAATAATTAAGCAGACAAAGAGAAAAAAAACATTTTGCATCTTTAGATTTTTTAAGTTCTAAACTATAAAAAATACTAATAATTAATTATGAACACCTTATAAGTGGTTGCTATTAGTTTATAATCGATTTATAGTAGAAACTGTTTACAAACACCGATTCTCCCTCGATAGTTAGTAAATTACGTCCAATTATTTCCTCAAAAATTAAGTAATTAATTGAAAATCTGCACTAAAGTAAACATTAGTCCGAGTAATTAAAAATAATTTCTCCTAAAAATGACATACTTTTATTACACCTACATATTTTGTAATAAATACACTTTCAAAAGATTAACATCTATCCCTCCAACAAAGGCAGCACAAGTTCATAGTACCTTTCAAACTCATTTTCGACTTTAGGGCTTTCCTCTTTTATGTATTGTTTGTATAAAGAATTAAGATGATAATAGGCACTTAAGCGTGCACGCAGCTCTCCTTTTATCTCAGGCGCCTTATGATCAAAAGTCAAATAGTAATCCATGTTTTGCTTGACATCATGGCGTATCTCTGCAATAACTGATTTGGCCTCATCTGCCATCTCAAGCTTTAGTAAGGTATCCACCATCGGGAAATCATTATGATATGGTGGTGCGTAAGTGAATGGAATATTTTTCGATGGTATTTCAAGCAGACAGCGCTTCATTACCGCACGCGCTTTGTCTATCTTTCCTTCTTGATACAAAGCTTCCGCCAAACTCACAAAGCTATTTCGCATCTGTATAGCTTGCCTGCGAGAATCTCCATCTAGGTAGATATCATCATTATTCAACCCACCATAACGAAATTTATGCATCACATTATCGTACATCTCTGCAGTATTGATCTTCCCATCAACTTCTCGAGGCACCACCTGATAGACCACTCCACAGGTTTCTAAGTATTGGTCCAAACCAAAATGCAAATTTTGTGGCACACCTATAGAATAGTAAATCGAACGTTCCCAGTTGTTTGTAGCCAGCAGATCCATCACCATCAGTTGATTTTTGTAAATAGCTTTCTTTGAACTGTAATCTAAGACCAATTGGTCAACAATCTCATCCGCATTATCTGAAGATACGGTTTGCATTTCTACAACTTTCTTCTTGTCAATATCAAGATAGAATTGATTACCTGGAAGATGAGGGATTTCCTTCCCTTGCAGAATTTTGGTTTTAGAATTTTCACTCTTTAGCCAAGCTAATGCCGATGAAATAGAAATTGGCTTCTTAGTGTAATCTACCAGATAGACGTTATTATTCTTAGCCATTCGAGTATCATCCTTACCTAAAGTAAAATCCAGAGAAGATGATTGGTAAGAGGCCTTGCGCATTTGCTCTATGTACCACCAAGTATTGAGATAACTCAGGTTACAAACTCTCACATCGGAACGCACACCCTCAACCTCTTGCAAGTACCAAAGCGGAAAAGTATCATTATCTCCATTGGTGAAGATGATGCTATTTTCATCACACGAACTAAGGTAGTTCTGCGCCATATCACGTGCTATATATCGATCAGAACGATTATGATCATCCCAATTTTCAAAAGCCAAGACGGAGGGGATCAAAAGACCAATCAAAGTAGCAGCAAAAGCAGAATAACGCTGCGGCATAATGTGCGAGCCATTCCTCCATAAATACAAAACACCAAGTCCTATCCAGATAGAAAAAGCATAAAACGAGGCGGCATAGGCATAATCGCGTTCTCGGGGTTGCAAAGGAGATTGATTCAGGTAAAAAACGATGGCAATGCCTGTCAAAACGAAGAGAGCCGTAACAATTAATAAACTGTTCAGCCCACCCTCTTTTCTCATCTTTATTTGGAAAATAATGCCTAAAAGACCAAGTATTAATGGCAGAAAAAAGTAAGTATTACGAGACTTATCATTTTTATATAAATCAGGTAAACGACGCTGATCACCTCCCACTATAACATTGTCAATCAAATTGATACCAGAAATCCAATTGCCCTTCAATACCGACCCATGATTTTGCTGATCATTCTGTCGTCCCACAAAGTTCCACATAAAATAACGCCAATACATGTGCCCCAACTGAAAGCGCGTGAAAAATTTCACATTATCGGCATAGCTGGGTTTCTCTTTGTCAAGATTCTTCATCGTTACCCATTTTTTGTACTCTGCTACATGGGCTGGATTGTCAGACCACATACGTGGAAATAATGTCTTGTAATCATCATCAAACACACGGTCATATTTTGTTCCTACCACCTGATATTTTCCGTTAATTTGATCACGCCTCGCCCCTGCTTCATCATATTGCAACAACGGCGCATTGAAGTATTGCCCATAGACCAAGGGGCGGTCTCCGTATTGTTCACGGTTAAGATAAGACAGCAAGGAGAATGCATCATCAGGAGCATTCTGATTCATTGTAGGATTCACACTAGCTCTTATAAGCACTAAAGCAAAAGACGAATAACCAATGCATAAAACCATAAGAAAGGTAAGAATAGTATTGGCCAGCACTTTCTCTCTCTGATAAGTACGATAAATGAAGAATGCAAAAGTGCTCAACAAAAAGATAAAAAAGAATAGCACCCCCGTATTAAAAGGCAAGTGCAAGACATTGACAAAAAACAAATCGAAATAGGCTGCAAAAGTGACAGTACCCGGAATGATGCCGTACATGATGAATCCTAGAATGCCTGCAGAGACAAGAAGAGTGCACATCACCCCCTTGATGCTTATGCTTTTATGTTTCTTATAATAAATTACCAAAGCGATGGCTGGTATAGCGAGCAGGTTCAGCAAGTGAACACCTATGGATAAACCCAAAAGCAAACCAATAAGAATAATCCAGCGTGCAGCATGAGCTTGCGATGCTTCTGCTTCCCATCGCAAAATAGCCCAGAAAACCACAGCAGTAAAAAGTGATGACATGGCATACACCTCGCCTTCCACAGCAGAAAACCAAAAACTATCGGTAAAGGTATAAGCCAAAGCCCCAACCATTGCGCTACCTAAAATGGCGCTGCCGCTTGCCACAGTCATTTTCTGACCTTGAGGTAAAAGTAATTTCTTAGCCAAATGACTAATCGTCCAAAACAAGAAAAGTATGGTGAAAGCGCTACACAATGCAGACATGGCATTAATCATCATAGCTACTTTATCGGGACTTGGTGCCATTACAGCAAAGACTCTAGCTATCATCAAAAACAAAGGTGCTCCTGGTGGATGGCCAATAAGCAGTTTATCTGCTGCAGCAATAAACTCCCCACAATCCCAGAAACTGACAGAGGCCTCGATGGTAGAAAGATAGGTAAAAGCCGCTATGGCGAAAGTAAACCATGCTAGGATGTTGTTGCAGAATTTGAAGTTTTTCATTTATCTAATATTTAATGTTAGAAATAAGCTTTGATATAATGTCATGTTACAAAAGCATCCTTGACTGTGTTTACAAATTCATGTCCCAATTTTTATCGGGAAAAAGGGAAGCAGAGGTGTGTTTTTATGTGGTGTCATATTGTACGTTATTCGTTACATATTTCATTTATCACGACACACCCCTAACCCTTCTCCAGAGGGAAATTGTTACACGTCATAGAATTTAGCAAAACTCATATAAAGAGACATAGCAATGGCCGTCATCCGAAGTTTACCGTTCAGATTAAGAATTCAAATTGTATAAATAGTTATGAATTAAAGACTATTCTTGGTCTTGAAAATTAAGAGCTTCCTTACGTGATTTGATGCCTAGTTTTGCGTAGATATTACTCACGTGAGTCTTCACAGTACTTATCCCGATATTGCATTCATCAGAAATCTGTTGATTACTTAAGCCTTGTTGTAAATAGGAGAATACTTTTCTTTCCTGTACCGATAATTCACCAATAAGCGAAGATTTGCTATTCTTCTTGCGCCAAAAGGAAAAATACACCAAGACGAACACACTAATAAGTAATATGATAAGACCAAAGACAATAGCCATAGAACGCACTTCAATTTGCTCACGAAAAGACACATAATAAAGCGAATCCTCCTTACGCCATTTTTTAAGAAATTGCTTGTAGAAGCTTTTATTTTCGAGGTAGTTTTCTTCAAAATTACTATTATATATTGCATATAATCCCACTAAGGCATCTGGGCAAGTGTCAGCAATTAGACGCAGCTGACTCTCGAGTGCCTGCTGCATCAATTGACGCTTACTGGGCGACACGATCATCTGTGTACTATCATAATTCTGCTTTATAATATTGACTTCATTCAGCAAAACATTTTCATCTGAATGCTTAAAAGTTACATCCTCAAATAAAGTTCCACCTGCACTGTTTTCAATATGAATAACCGAATGACCATTAGCGATAAGGAACATATGATTCTCATCCTTTCCTCCTATGATCAACGAATAAGGCGAATCTCCCTGCTTGACTAGGTGCAAACGAAAAAGATTACTTTCTTCTGGAAGGAACGAAATATCAAAGAAAAACTCACCATTCTCATCTATCTCAGCACTACCAATAATCATATCGGCAGACATGCGGTTGCGCTCTTCTAATGTAGGAATATAGGATAGGTAGATCACGGGACTCCAAGAGGTGTCATATTCTAAATGGCCAGAAATGCAACCTGCTGGCTTATCAATAGCCTGAACCGAACTATAGCTAGCTGTAATGAAAATAAGGAAAAGAAGGTATATTAATTTGTTGTGGTTTTTCATTCAGAGCAATCTTTATTCTAATGAATATTCAATTTCTATCACAGCCTCTGCCTTCTCTGGAATCATAACTACACTCCATTGACCTTCTTGAGGACGATGTGCTGTATGAACAATAATTCCATTAATCTCACTTGAAGCATTGTCTATCTCTTTTTTTGAGGCTACTGAAAGATCTTTATATGCCTCTTTCAGTTTCTCCATGTTCTTTGTATTACATTTCATCATGCTACTCCTAATACTTACAGAATTATTTCTATCATAATAACCTAACTGAAGGCTATTTTCCCACAAACCTTTAGGATTCTTAACTATCACTTTACACTTTCCCTCATCCAATCCTCCTTTGATTCTAACATATAAATGTTCACAACCTGCTGGCACATCAATGACAAGCTCTTTTTCTAAAGAATCTACTCCAAACATATAACTCCGACTGACAGTATCGCACGAAGATTGAGCTAACACAGGCAATGATGATAAAATCATCAAGATAGTTAGATATAATAGTTTCGTTCTCATAATTTCATGTTTTACAGTTTTATAGAATGCAAAACTAAAGGATGTCTTCAACATTTTTCAATTTTCCGAGGTGGATAAAAGGATGAATAAGGGATGATTTCAGGCTAAAATGCTGAAATTCATCTGTATTTGCCATATGGCTTTACCAGCGGAGCGAAGTATTTCGTTATATAAATATACTTTATCTAAAAGTCTAACTATTTCGCTCTATAA
>CBFIII010000018.1:0-59002 GCA_965662645.1 Bacteroidales bacterium | reverse complement strand
ATTTATAATCAATTACCGATTTTGATGTCTTTTCAAATGTTTCGCCATCGTATATGCCTCCCCAGTATGTACTGGTAGATTCATTTATACCTCTTACAAATCCAACAAGCAAATACCATTTATCTAACTCAGGTAGATCTCCAACCCAAAAATATGGATTCGTATCATCTGTTCCTTCAAGTTTGGTTACTTTTGCAGGGGATGTAGAGGCTGTATTATTACATCCAAAATAGGTGTGACCATTAGTTGAGTTTGTTTTCTTTATCCAGACGCAAAATCGATAAGATTTGGTATTGTCTGTAATACTTATTTCAGCACTGTTCCAACCACCATCAGCATCCGATGTGACTCCTGGTGTAGCACGCCATACGATGCCCGAGGTGCCATAAGGAGTCTCGTACTGAATTCTTTCATTTTCATCAGTAGCGCCATTCTGTGTAAAAACACCAATACTTCCACTACCTACAGTCCACCCATCAGAAGGTATCAAATTTTGTGCATCTACGCTTATCACAAGGAGTAATAGGCATAATAAGTTTATATATCTTTTCATACTCTAAAGTTTTATAAAATATAATGCTCTTACTACTGTACCTTCGCTTTTAACTCATCAATTTGCTTCTGCTGCGCTATCATATAGAGAGTCAACTCTTCTACCTTCTGTAAAAGCAACTGGTTCATCTGAGCCACACCCACACCATTATCTTCCATTTCTTTTGCAGAAGGCACCTCAGGCAAGTGGTTATTTGAATTAACAAAAGCCTCTACCTCATCCAGAGGACGCAATATGTAATCATCCGCAAAGACGAAATCGGCGGTGAGCGCGGTAGTTATGATAACTTCTTTTGCTTTTATTGTTCCATCTACCACTAGTTTACTATTAGGCTCTGATACACCAATACCTACATTACCATCAGAAGTAATACGCATAGGGTAGATTGATGACCCATCAGCTTTTTGATACCTAAAAAGAAAATCCTGCTGTTGTTCTGTGTTATGAAAAGCCCAACAACTTGTATTAGCTGAATTCCAAAATTGCATCCAATCTCCCCAACCTCGAATAATATATATGTTACCATCAACCTTTAGATCTCCATCAACTTCCATCTCTTGAGCATGCATGCTTGCACAAAAAAGAATTATTATTGCTATAATAATATTTTTCATATTCTTATATTTCTTAAATTTAACATTGTTGTTTTGTGCAATGACTTTGCACATAAGTGTTTGTAGAATTTTAATTAGTATTTAATACAAAATATCTTTTGTTAAAAAAAACACGGTATATTATACTATTTGAACTTCTTACCTTGCAAAGCTTTCTTTATCTCTAGAATTTCAGCCTTCATAGCCTCTAGCTCTGTACGCAATTCATCATTCTCTGCCTTCAGCGCCTTTATTGCCGAATAGTTAATAGGAATAAAACCCATATAATTGACCGCGTACATGCCAGTAGTAGAATCCATCTTTACCAGATTAGGAAAGATCGGTTCTACCTCTTGTGCCAAAAAGCCAAAGTTGACTCTTGCCGTATCCATTTTAGGAATATCAACGACTACAATCTTATTGTTGTCTAGGGAATCTAATATGCTATACTTTTTCTTTACACGTCTGATATATTTTATCTGAATCAAACTGTCAATACCTTTCTGATTTAGTTTTTCGACTTTCTTACCATAATATGGGTGTTTTCCCATATTGTTTTTGAGCATTTTAAGGGCTTCTTCTTGCAAGTCTAAAGTGTCCTGTTTGTAGGTAGATAAACCAGCTCTTTGAACGTCTAAAAGTTCTTTTTCTGATTTGAATTTATACTCTTTAGCATCTAGATTTTGTATGCGGTCTAGGATCGAAGAGCCATTTATTTTTTTTATTTTCTTTTTAAATTTACGATCAGATGACGTATATGGTGTTCCTCCATTAAACAAGATGTCTCCATTCACCTCAAGAGCATTTCTATTATTAAACTCCCCCTTATTATCAATCTTCATAGTGGGTGTGAGTGAATTATAGCTACTCGAGTTGCTACCTATTGTAATTGTTCCATAACCATTTTTTGGCGTTATACCTGTGCAATATATACTTCTAGATGAATAAATATTGCTAGATGAATAAATATAGCTAGATGAATAAACACTCCCAAGTACAGCAAATTTATGGACATTTGATGAATACCCAACTGCTACATTACCATTAGAATTTACTTTTATCTGAGCAGATAGTCCATAGCTAATAAGCAGCATTAAGATGATGAGGAATTGATGTTTTGTTTTCATAGTTATAGGTTTTTTAATGATTATTTCAGATAATATACTTGCTTTGTTAAGTCAACAAACTCGGGGCAAACCCACGAGACATTTAGTTAAAGAACATTTTATTATTCGCAGCAAGCTGCCGTGAATTAAACCCATAATGTGGGATTAAAAAGAGTTTGTGCCTTATATAATAGCCACAAATATAAGAGCTGAGTAGTCTCATATTCTGAGACTCTAATAGTTAATGTTATTAGCAATCAAGAAATACTGGTAAATATATAGAGCAAGACTTTGAGAACGCATTGATAAAAATGTTTGAAACACAAACATAATGAGCGTTTGCTTTAGCTGAGGAGTTTGATTAATGGGATTTATTGGTCCATTCTATGAACTCTTTTATGTCATTTTTCATTACATCTATCTGGGCAGAAGGGATTTTCACATCAAAACGAAGTAGTTTGTGAGCCAAATTGATAGCCTCCTCTTCTCTGCCTGTGCTATAATAAAGGGAGATTAAACGATATGTAGGAGTCATTAAATAGGGCGCAATTAAGTTGGCTTTTTCATAGGCCGCCATTGCTTTCGATAAGTTCTGTGAGTTTTCGTAAGCATTACCTAATTGCAAATAAACATCTTCATCATTTATTGATTTAATACATTGTTCAAGCATCGGGATGCCGTCTTTCATATTTCCCTGAAGAACAAGTTCACTTCCATAGTTGTAAATAAAAAACTTATCTGATGACAGTGCTGGCATCAATGCTTCATAGCTTGAAAAAACGCTTTCTGAATTCCCTTTTTTTAGGCAAATAAATGCTTCTTTCCATTGTTGATATGCCCTATTTTTACTTACTGTATATTTCACAAGAAAACAGCTAGCAACAAGGATAGCAATTGAAATAAGTTTTATAGTGTAGGGATTAGTGATTTTGAACATCTTTTTTTCGATACACATGCCTGATATTAGACCCGCTAATAAGAAAAATAGCACCTTAAGAGAAAGCACCTGTAAAGGGTATGAAAAAAAGGAAGCTATAACAATGACCAAAAACATAGTTTTCCATGTTTTTACATTTTTTTGCTTAGGTTTTCCTGTCAATACTAATAATACTAATGTAAGATGTATTAAAAGAGCCAACAGGCCTTGTTCTGTCCACAGATGTAGATAATCATTAAAAGCTGATGAAACAGGTGTAGCATAGTTCTTATAGTCTTCTACATTGGACTCAATACTAAAAAAGACTGACTTTTTTTCATTGTATTCGGATTCGAAATTATCAATTCCATGTCCCCATATAGGATTATCATGTATGAGTTCCACCGTTCTAGCCCATATAAATGTACGCCCTATAGCGGATTCCTTTTTAAGGTTTATTAGAAATAGACTTGAACCAACTACAACTAATGCCATAAATATAAGAAGAATAACTCGGTGATGGAATTTCAATCGTTCTTTGATAAAAAGAATAAGGCATTTCTTGTTATTACCATAAAGATAGGTCGTTGATATTATTAAAGCTATCCAAGCGGTTCTTGATTGTGAGATGACTATCATGAATAGTGTCATCAGAACAACAAACCATAAACATAATCTTTTTTTGATCTTACCTTTATTTTTTAATGCTTCTGATAGCGCTATAGGCATTAGACAGGAAAGAAAAATGGCGTATGGTCCTGGATTAGCAAATAACCCTGTTGTTTGAAAATTGGTGTTTAGGCTTCTGAAAATGTTAAAATATTGAAGAACACCAATACCCGTTTGAATAAAAAGGAATATTATAAAAAGGCTATTGATAACCTTAAATATCGGTATAGACGCGGAGATACTTAACCGTTTCGTATAGCTTGAAGCGAATAAAAAAATTGTAGGACTTAGGAGTTCAACAATTAAACTTAGGTATAAGTCCTGAGCTGGCATTAATGATCGACATAAAGCATATAAAAAGAGTAAAATCAGAACGACATCAGCACGACCAAGCTGTATGTTTTGTCTCTTGTAGATGTCTCGGCATATTATCAAGGCATTTACTCCTAAAATGAATAATAAGAATAATTCTCTAGGCGTTTTTAACGAATCAATATGGGCTTTAGAATAGATGATAGAAGTCAATAATACAGACGTCACAAAAAAGATGAGTGCTATATGATGCCTCCTTTGATTTGTATTTTCGCTATGTTTTATTTCTCGCTGATTCATTCTAGATGGAAAAACTAATGCGTTATCTATTCATTGGAAAAAATGGGTTAATGTCATTCACTCAGGTAAATATTTCAAGAAATAAGCTTCAAAAAATTGAATTCATTAGTGATTTTGTAAGTGTTTTCTTCTTTCATGAAAACGACATTAGCACCATAATCTTTCAGTTCGTCCATGTAACGAAACAGAGTGCTTCGTGAAATCCCAATTTCTTTTGCTAACTCTTTGCAGGTGCCGCAATACCCTTTTTTCAATAATTCACTCAATCGGTGCATTTTCTTAAATTGGTTTAGATAATCCATATAGTACTTTTTATTTTAGTTAAAAAAAAACGTTAACCTTGGGTATAGAATTTATTTCTCCTCTACATATTGTCCTACCCAATATTGCTCTCCTTGAGCAGAAATAATAAATGGATATTCCTCTTTGCCTCTACTATAATTGTGAAGCCAATATAATCCATTAGAGGGAACATCTTGGAAAAGCAACTTGTGATCTTGAGCCACCTGTCTGCCTAATGAGACCCAACCTCTATTCCACATCAGCAATTCGTAGTCATCTCCTATCATTATGTGATTTTCATCATTGCGAGGCTGTAATAAGAAACCACCAATTCCTTGCGGTTCTGCAAAGACATACATTACAAAACCTTTCTTGCCAAGAATAACAGAACTTAGTCCGTCACTATCAAACAATCTTGGGATATTGCCGACATTTTTATATACTATCAAGTCATGATTAAGTGAGGCTTTCGTCCTATTAATTTTCCTGAATTCATTCATAATTATATGCTGTTTTTGCTCAAGAACTTTTCCCTCGGTGGAGAATAGATGAAATTCAGCTAGGGGCATTAATTTTGTTTCATTTCTAACTTTTACATATTTATATTTCTTGTTGTTTTTAATGGTGTAAGCAGACATATACGGAGGGGGAGCTAGTTGTATTTGAAATAAAGTGTCACAATTCTTAAAACTAATATCATTAGCTCCCTCTACGTTAAGTCCTTTGATTTTATGTTTCCAAGCATATTTATGAGGGAATTGTCTTTTGTCTTGAAAGTATTTTCGATGAAGTGTCACATCTGTTGTTTTGAAAATATTTGGTCTTAATTCTTTGGACCTACCAAGAGAATCTACGTAAACAATCCGTGTTGGGTTGAAGGTGTTGTTGTGGGTATATCCTAAAGCATAAATAGCATCAGCTCCCATGTGTTCAAAGGTGTAGTTCTTGCCTTCTTTTTTGCCAGGGGTGTTTAAAATATAAAAGCTCATCTCGTTATCAAAAATCGCAATAGTAGGATGGTGTTCTTTGTTTTTATCTTTTAATGACAACTGCACCGTAAGCGTATAATCGGCAGTCACATCTACTCCGTACTTGGTATTTGAGTACGCAGCTCTAAAAACTTTCGGAAAAGATTGCAGACACTTTTTTGTATCTTTTTTTGTAAGTGTTGCATCGGGAACTTCGATACTATGCCACTCTCCTTGCCAATAGAGAGCAAGCATGCTATGTCCAATATCCCGATAACACCTTCGAGTGTAGTCGAATGTAGCTGGTATGCCAAGATCTCGGAATAGCATTGCAAAATAGACAATGGCATCATTGCAAGTATTAACTCCTCGTAATTTTGAAGTCTGCTGGCGTGAGAAAATATAGTTGTAAGGGTATTTGTTGAGGTCTAACTTTATGTCTTCTTTGAGTATGATATGCCTTGCTATGGATATGAAATCAGCCCCATCATTTAATGAATCAATAGCTCCCATATATTGTCTTCTAGCATTAGAAGTATAGTTCATGTCTATTGGCTCATTAGCTACTCGGTATGGTAGTATGTAGTTGCAAAACATCTGAAAATCAATTTGTCCAATGTTACGAGTCTTTTCCCAAGCATTATAAGAAAAATCAATATTATTGATGAGGAATTTACTCGTTAAGTGATCGATATCCTGACGAGATGTTCCCTCTTCTATGTTTCGTTTAATACATTTATTAACATATTCTATTGCATTTTTACGTCTGTTTTTATTTTTAGATAAAGGTGAATGAGAAAATGCTAATGTACATGAGTCCATTGCAGCCTTTGCTTCATCATTTACATAAGTATGATGTCTAGACATGTTTTTAAATAAAAAGGCAGCAGCCTTTCTTCTTTTGTTGTTGTCATCTTTTTTGTAATGATTCGTCACTTTTCTGTAAGTGTCAGATTGTCTAATACTACGAGGTGTGTCATTACAAGCAGAAAGTAGAAGAACAATCAATATTAATGGTGTAAGTGTTTTCATAAAAAGCATGCATTGTAGATCAATTATTGTATATGTTTAATTCACTATTCACTTAAATTTTGTAAGGGAAAACAAGGGCATTTCGGGTTAATGTAATTTATCTTTCACATATTTCGCATGTTATATTTTACAAACAAGTGCAAAACTATATAAGATTGTGAAAAAGAAATTGAACTTTAACATCAACTTATTGAACATAATCATATTTTTATGTAAATTACTGTTTATTTTAGCTTATCGCTTAGGGTTTTATGTGGATTGGTTTAAAAATAGGTGACAAGTTTGAGGTGGTTTATGTCAAACGAATAATCTATAATTAAGGTTGGTAGAAAGTATTCTAGACAGGTAGAAATCTCTATTTTTTATATGTGAAAACAGCCTTTGGGTTTTATATATGTGTTGAATTAATGTATAAAGACTATTGCTCTCATTGTGCTATTGTAGTGTGGTAATCTATTATTTTAGAGAAATATAGCGAGAGGTAGGTAGTGTCGCTTATATTTGAATCGTCATTTCCAACACTCACACAAGCCCAACTTCGAAACTACAAGTGGTACACTGAGCCTGTCGAAGTGCTTCCCCTCGTTTTGGGTGGTCGCTGAGCGACAGTCGAAATGTCCAAGCCACAGGCTTGAGTATATCATTAACTGATAAAACTAAATTTCTATATAACAAAGAACGATATGGCTATAATGAGCCAAGTATGTTTGATAATTTTTAATCGTCCCATTTTTATAGGACACTAGTGATCTGATATATTTATCAATCAAAATTCTATATTCTAATCTTCTATTCCTAACATTTGCCCGTGACATTCCGTGACAAGAAAAAATAATATTACAAACTACTCATTGTTAATATATTATAATATTATTTTTTTAACGAAAAACAACCTGTAATATCAATGAAAAATGCAACTTTTAGGGCGTGACATTCCGTGACAAGAAAAAGACAAATCATTAACCATTCATTGTCAATGTATTATAAAATTATTTTTTACAAAATGACAAGTTGTAATATTAATATAAATTACAACTTTTAGGGCGTGACATTTCGTGACAAGTTATTTTTACAGGTGTAATAAGAGGGGGATTGTTAACAAATAGCAATTCGGTCAGCGTTTTTTAGAGGCTCTTTATCATCGGTATGACCAAATGTAATTTTAAAATGTAAGATTCTTTTGATTTGTTCTTTTTGCTAACAAATTACATTGGCATTACAAATGCCTTAGCAACAACCCCCTCGTTACAAACGAGGGGCAGAGAGCACACCGAACAGCAGACAGGGAACCAGGACACGCTATATTTAGCTTCGCTGATTTTCAATTCACTCGTCAGGCTTGCGCCAACGGACGTATTTTGAGCCCGCATTGCAAATGCTACTTACTACACCCCCCTCGTTACGCTTTGCTAAACGAGGGGGGAGTAAGCTACCATTTATAAAACAACATTACCAATAAAAGGAATACTCAGCACAAAAAAAAAACGGTCATTTCTCAATGAGAATGACCGTTCTTTATATAAAAGATAACAGGTAAGCTGAGTCCTACATCATAGGACTAGAAAATGCTTAGATTAATTCTAAATTACGTTTCACAAAAAGATCAAGTTCTTTACCTTTCAGCATATTGTTTGAGAGTAATGCTAAGTCAATCAAAACCTTCACTAATTTATTCTCCATACTATAAGCATTCAAGATAGCATCTTTAGCAGAAACCTTCTCTTCTATTTGTTTAGTAAGATCAGTTAATTCTTCTTTTTCAGCAGCAGGTATCTCTTCGTCTTTTTTACCTTCGTGCAACTTCGTTAAGTTAGCTTTTTGTTCTTCAAGCACTTTGATTTCTGCTTTAAGAGGATTCAGATCGGCATCTTTAGCAGTCACTTTCTCTTCAGCAATACGTTTTACTAAAGGATGATTACCATTGACTACTACGCTAAAGCTATCTGGCATTTGACTATAAAAATCCATAGCACCACCACCTTGCAGAGCTTGCATCTCTTTCATACGACGCATAAACTCATTCTGAGTAATCATCACAGGCATCGCATCAGCAGCCAAAGCTTCTACTTGTACGTTATACATTTTATCCGAAACCGGTGGAGTTTGACTTTGGAAAACCACTTGCACATCTGCCACATCAGCAGCAGGCAATTCCATCTCAATCTTCTCATCTTTAGGAATCAAACGATCAGCAATGTCAGAATCTACACGAACAAAACGGCTTTTATCAAACTTAGACTCTAAATGGTTGACATAATGAGAATCTAATTGACCATCCATCAAAAGTACATCATAACCTTTGGCTTTAGCCGCTTGAATATAACTGTACTGTTCATCAACGTTAGTAGCATACAAATACACTAACTGATCATCTTTATCCGTTTGGTTATCTTTGATGATAGCTTGATATTCTTCAAAAGTAAAATATTTAGCATCGGTATTTTTAAACAAAGAAAACTTCTTAGCACGATCATAAAATTTCTCTTCAGTAAGAATACCATAAGTCGTAAACATTTTAAGATGATCCCATTTCTCTTCGAAATTTTTACGGTCTTCTTTAAATAATTCTGCCAAACGATCGGCTACTTTCTTAGTGATATGACTGGCAATTTTTTTCACATTACTATCACTTTGCAAGTAAGAACGACTCACATTAAGAGGGATATCAGGAGAATCAATAACCCCGTGTAACAATGTCAAAAAGTCAGGCACAATACCCTCCACTGAATCGGTAACAAAAACCTGATTACAGTAAAGCTGTATTTTGTTGCGTTGCATCTCAATATTTTTCTTAATTCTAGGAAAATATAAGATACCCGTAAGGTTAAATGGATAATCTACATTCAAATGAATATTGAATAAAGGATCTTCGCCCTGAGGATATAACTCATGATAAAAAGAAGTATAATCTTCATCGGTTAAATCGGCAGGTTTCTTAGTCCAAGCTGGCGTAGGATTATTAATAATATTTACTTCACCAGTATCAACATCCTTACCATCTTTCCATTCTTTTTTAGTTCCAAAAGCGATTTCTATAGGTAAGAATTTACAATATTTATTCAGTAACTCACTGATTTTAGCATCCTCTAAGAAAGACACATTTTCCTCATCAATATGAAGCACGATATCAGTACCTCTATCTTCTTTCTCTACGTCTTCTAAAGTAAATTCAGGGTCTCCATTACAACTCCATTTCACAGCAGTTTCACCTTCGCGCCAAGAGCGAGAAATGATATCCACACGTTCCGAAACCATAAAAGAAGAATAAAAACCTAAGCCAAAATGTCCAATAATAGCATTAGCATCATCTTTATATTTCTCCATAAACTCCTCAGCACCAGAGAATGCAATTTGATTAATATATTTATCAATCTCCTCAGCATTAAGACCTATACCACGGTCACTTATCGTAATGGTTTTAGCTTCTTTGTCAATACTAACTTTCACAGTAGTATCTCCAAGCTCACCTTTAAACTCACCAGCTTTAGCCAGAGTTTTCATTTTTTGCGAAGCATCAACGGCATTCGAAACTAGCTCACGTAAGAAAATTTCATGATCACTATAAAGAAATTTTTTAATAATTGGGAAGATGTTAGCCGAAGTAACACCAATATTACCTTTCTGCATTATTATAAATGTTTATGATTAGTATTCTAAATTCACATGCCTGTCTATGGCAAAAAAAATGCCAGCTTATATATGCTGACATATTGACGCTAATAGCTCAAAAAGGTAAGACATTTTGGAAAAGGCTCGTCTCTTTTTATGCTAAAAGTCGAAAGTCATAAGATCCAAAATGAAAAAATTCTATTCTTATAAAAACAAATCACAATAAGAAGCAATTATCTTTTTATTGGTGCTATGTCGTTGAGTGTGGGTAAGACTTAAACCTTAATGATGTGACATCATATTTTCACTTAAATAACACCGTCCCGATGGGACTTTTTGTTTTCTTTAACTATTTTTATCTACCATAACATCGTCCTTACAGGACTATATGGAATAAGCTGTTTTTTAAGTGCCATCGGCACGTAGTTATGGTAGTTTATGAATGCGTTATTTTAAAATCCCGTAGGGATGGTGTTATGCTTACGCATAATTTCAACTCACACAAAACGACATAGACCTTTTTATACCGATTGGGAATTAAAATAAGCTCTAATACGCTACGCTCTTACAACTTAAGTAATTCAACATCGGCATAATACCAAAATATTATGAGGATAAGATTAAAATCAAATTGGTATTATTTGGGGAAACCCAAAACAAATAAAATTCAAACTGTGACCGAATTTAAAATCGAACTGAGGTTTAAAGCATACAATTCACTAAATATTCATTAAATTTGTAGCTTTCAGTGGCATTTCTAATTCTAAACACTTACGACACCAAAATATAGGTCTATAAGGTTTTTAAAAAATGAACTATCACGCTGCAAGCAAACGGAGTATCACGGAGAAAAACATCATTCAAAATCAGACTGAGAAATAGGAACTCCACAAGGCGAGTTGAGAAATATCACTGATAATAATATTAATTTAATCACACTTCAAGAAATATGGACAATGCTAATATAGAAAGCATTTCTGGATGTTTTAGTCATTTACCTCAAGAAGATCTTGATTTTTTGAATGAAAAGAAAGTCCAAGTCTCCTATTTAAAAGGTGAAACAATATTTAAACAAGGCGCTTTTGCACCACACGTTTTATTTGTGAATAAAGGCTTAGCAATCGTCTATTTACAAGTAGGAAAATCAAAACAAATCAACATCCACCTAGCGCGTCAAGGAGACTATATTGCTTTTTCTTCCATTTACGAAAAGAAGACTTATCAGTGTTCCGCTATTTCATTAAGCGATTCTACCTTTTGTATGATAGAAAAAGAAGCCTTGAAAACAGTCATCTTAAGAAACGCTAATTTTGCCATGCAAATAGCTTCTAAAAACAGCTTGAACGAAAGCCGTTATGTGGAAATTATAAAGAATTTATCCTACAAACAAATGCGTGGAAAACTGGCATCCGCCATTTTATATTTGTCTTCAGAAGAATTCAAAGATGATAATGTTTTTCATTTTTTATCACGCCAAGACATCGCTGACTTTGCATCTATTACGGTAGAAAGCACCGTGAAATTCTTAAAAGAATTTGAGAATGATGGACTAATTAGCCTGAATAAAAAAGACATTATCATTAACGATTTGCAAGGACTAAAAGATTTAGATTTAAAAGGGTAAATTCAGGAAGTTCATTCATAAGACTCCAGATGTGATTCATAACATTTCTTCATTTCTTGGCAATATTCTAAAGTTTTTGATAAAAACAATTTAATAGACAACCTCATAATCCCTTGTTTTATTTACTAAAGCAATCACCATTATTCCCTCCAAAGATCTCAAAAAAACTATTATTTGCTCGTTTTCAAAAAGCTAGCAAAACGCTCACACGAGAAATAGAAGCCTAAAACAGACACAACTCCAATTATATACCTATCTTTGATAAAAGATAAATATACAAAAGCATTTTTTTATTGTCATATTTATCGTTTGATCAACAATCGCATTATCCAAAACCCAAAAAGACGCTCCATTATAAAACTGAAAAAGAACAACAGAAACAGGTCATAGGATAAACGCAGACTAGATAAACTCTTTTAAGAATAGTATAAAATTTAGATAAGATGCTTGAAAAAATTATTTCTTTTAGTATCAAGAATAAGTTAATCATTATTCTATTTACGTTAACAATAGCTGGTTTTGGAATCTATTCCATTCTTAACATCCCGGTCGGTACAGTTCCCGACATCACCAACAACCAAGTACAAGTCATTACGACCTCTACCAATCTGTCCACGCAGGAAATAGAGCAATTTATTACAGCTCCTGTAGAAATGGAGATGGCCAATTTACCCGGTGTTTTAGAGATACGTTCCATATCTAAATTTGGCATCTCACTCGTCACCGTCGTCTTTGATGAAAAGATGGGCACTTACTTGCCACGTCAACTCATTGCCGAAAAAATAAAAAGTGCATCTACAATCATTCCTGAAAACTACGGCACACCAGAAATGGGACCTATCTCCACAGGTCTTGGAGAAATTTACCAATATATTCTGGATGTAAAACCTGGCTACGAAGAGGACTATTCGCCCATGGAACTACGTACTATTCAAGATTGGATAGTTAAGCGTCGTCTATCGGGCATTAGTGGTGTAGTAGAAGTCAACAGCTGGGGTGGTCATCTGAAACAATACGAAATAGCCATTGATCCCCTCCTACTCCGCAGTCTCAACATTAGTCTTCCTGAAATTTTTGATGCCTTAGAAAAAAACAATAGCATCAATGGTGGCGCTTATATTGAGAAAAACAAACAGAGTTATTTTATCAGAGGCGACGGACAAATCAAGAGCATTGATGATATTAAAAGCATTGTCATCAAATCGAATGACAACATTCCTATCTTTATTAAAGACGTAGCAGAAGTCCATTTCGGACACGCCAACCGCTTTGGAGCCATCACGGCTAATGGTAATGGAGAAACCATCCTGGGTCAGGTGATGATGCTCAAAGATGCCGACTCGCAAGAAGTGATCGAAGCCGTAAAAAAACGGGTAACCGAGATTCAAGAAAGCCTACCCGAAGGCGTCTTTATCAACCCCATTCTGGAGCGAAGCGAACTGATAGAAAAAACATCAAAGACAGTAGCCGAAAACCTCATCTTTGGCGGCATCATCGTCTTTCTAATTGTCTTTTTATTATTGGGAAATATAAGAGCCGCTTTGGTCATATCATCTATGATTCCACTGGCATTACTCTTCACCATGTCAATGATGTTCCTCTTTGGTATCGATGCCAATTTGATGAGTCTTGGCGCTCTCGATTTCGGTATCATCATTGATGGTGCAGTGATTATTGTAGAATACATCTTGCTACGTTTAAGTCTGATGAACAAAAACATAAAAGGCACTCAAGAAGATCAACAACAAAATCTTTTCGACAAAATATCATTGGAAGGAACTAACAAAATGATGAAATCAGCCATCTTTGGACAAATCATTATTTTGATTGTATTCATCCCCATTCTATCATTACAAGGTGTAGAAGGTAAGATGTTTCATCCCATGGCTCTCTCCTTTTCTTTTGCTATTATAGGCGCCATGATAATGGGACTAACGTGGCTCCCAGTAGCCACATCTTTATTCCTAAAACCCACAGATCTCAATAAGAAAAACCTATCAACGTGGCTCCTCGACATCATCTACAAATCGTACCATCCAGTATTAAAATGGTCTTATAATCACAAACGAATAGTGCTAGGAGCAGCCGTGCTTTCATTGATTCTTACGGGGGTCCTTTTTACTAAGATTGGAGGCGAATTTGTGCCAACACTCGACGAAGGTGATTTTGTCATTCAACCCGCCATACAAACAGGAACATCACTTTCTGAAACCGTGGTATTGACCACCCAAATGGAAAATATTTTAATTGATAATTTCCCCGACGAAGTAGATCAAATAGTCAGCCGCATAGGTGCTGCGGAAGTGCCTACTGACCCCATGTCAATGGAAGAAGTAGATGTGATCATCAAACTGCATCCCAAAGAACACTGGACAAAAGCCAACTCAAAAGAAGAACTAGCTACGGCATTTAAAACAGCATTAAGCATTATCCCTGACGTGGAATATGAGTTTACACAACCCATAGAGATGCGTTTCAACGAATTAATAACAGGTGTACGCTCAGACATAGCAATAAAATTATATGGCGATGATCTGCAATACATCAACGACAAGGCACAACAAATAAAAGAACTAATAACTAACGTCCCAGGTGCTAGTGACATCATCCTAGAAAAAACAACAGGGCTACCACAAATAAAAGTAGAATATAATCGCCAGCAATTAGCTCTTTATAATATAGATATCAATACGCTAAACACCTATCTATCCAGTGCTTTTGCCGGCAAAACGGCGGGTGTGGTTTTCGAAGGTGAAAAACGCTTTGATATGGTGATGCGTTTGCAACAAAAAAGCAATACTGACATAGAAGATATTCGCCGTTTAGAGATACTCTTACCTTCGGGTAATTATATTCCTTTATCAGAATTAGCGGATATAGAATACACCACAGGACCTGCAAAAATATCACGTGATGATACGCACCGTAGAGTCGTAGTCAGCGTTAATGTGCTCGACCGTGACTTACAATCGGTAGTGGAAGACATCAAACAATTAGTAAAAGACCATATCGTACTTGTCCCAGGTAACTACATCAAATATGGAGGACAATTTGAGAACTTAGAAAATGCGTCGCGTCGTTTGCTTTTTGCGGTACCTATTGCCCTACTCCTTATTTTTATCTTCTTGCATTTTGCTTTCAAATCGTTGAAAGATGCGATCATGATATTTATCGCTATTCCATTGGCTACAGTAGGCGGTGTGATGGCTTTATGGGTGCGCGGCATGCCCTTCAGCGTATCGGCGGGTGTAGGATTTATTGCTTTATTTGGTATTGCGGTACTCAATGGCATAGTGCTGATCGAACACTTCAAAGATTTACAAAAACAAGGCATGACCAATATGAAAGATATCATATTTATGGGAACAAAAAACCGACTGAGAGCGGTCTTACTCACTGCCAGCACCGATGCCTTAGGCTTCTTACCTATGGCCATCTCTATTGGTGCAGGAGCTGAAGTACAACGGCCACTTGCCACCGTAGTCATTGGCGGATTAATCACCTCAACAATGCTTACACTTATCGCCTTACCCCTACTTTTTGAAATCTTCCACAATATGAGGATAAAAAAACTCCCTTTACGTTTTTTCAGGAATAAAGCAGGCGTCCTTATCGTACTACTCGCCTTAATACCTAACTTTAAAAGTTTTGGACAAGAAGAACTAAATCTTCAAGAGTTAAGTCAATATGCCATTGCAAATAATAAAAGACTAAAAGCCTTTGAGCTCAAAACAGAAGGAACGAAAATGTCGGCAAAAAGCACTTTTGCATTACCTAAAACAGCCATTAGTTATGGTAGTGACCAAAATAATATTGCAGAGAATGGTCATCCTCTTAACATCTGGTCCATAGAACAAGAAATGGCTTTTCCCACACTATACACAAAAGAGAATAAAGCCAATGAATTAAAAGTTTCCCTTTCTAAAACAGAATATTTGATGGAAAGGAATCAGTTGCTCCGAGACTTATCGACCACCTACGCTCAGCAGCAAATGATCAAACAGCAACTAAATATTTACAAACACTTGGACAGCCTCTATGCTAAGTTATTAACACAAGCAGAGACGCGTTTAAATAATAACGACATTAATAAGTTGGAATATTTGAACATAAAAACAAAGCGTAATGAGATGTTTTACCGCCTAAGAGAACTGACAACGGCTCGCACTATAAGTTATCAACACCTCAAACTCTTAAGCAATTACGAGTCAGAATTCACCATACCAGAAACAACAGAAATAGCGCCACCCATCATTACAAGCTCTGACACCTTACTCATTTACGACTACTTAGGTCTAAAATCAGAATTGGCCTCATCACAAGTAAAGATAGAAAAAAACAGTATGCTGCCTGATCTTACATTCAATTATTTCATAGGTTCTAATAATTATGCCAATGCTAAAAACTATCACGGTTTTGAAGTCGGCATAGCTGTACCACTATTTTATAGTAGCTACAGAAACAGTATAAAATCGGCAAAAATAGCTTACGATGCCCAATTGATAATGGCAGAAGATGAAGACCGAAACGTCAAACACAAATTGAGCAAACTGATGACTGAACAGATGAATCAGTATCTTCTTGTATCACGCTATAGAGAAAATGATCTGCCCCTTGCCAACGAAATAAAAAGGACAGCTCTAAAAGCTTACGAACTCCGAGAAACAGACTTCTTAAATTTTGCGAATAGCTTAGAATCAGCCATTGACATTGAGTTTGCCTATTACAATAGCATCTTCAACTACAATAAAGTTTCACTAGAAATTATCTACTTCACATACTAAATGATATGAAGACAACAACACTACTCCTAACAGTTTTATTTTTCGCCTTATCGGGATGTAAAAACAAAGAGACCAAAAGCATAGAAAAAGAAAGTGAATTTATTGAAATCACTAAAGAAGATTTTAATACGAAACACATGACTTTCATCACACCGATCAAGAAGGCATTTGATACCCGCCTAAACGTTACAGGACGGATAACACCTGACATCGACGGCAAAGCTGAAATTAGTGCTCCTATTGAAGGAATAATAAAAAAAATTCACGTACAAGTAGGACAATATGTCAACGAGGGAGATTGCATTCTCGAAATTGGCGGCAACGCCTTAATTAACAACCAACAAGACCTTTCTACATCATCGGCTAAGATGAAACAGTTGAAATCTAATTATAAACGCACAAAAAAACTCTACCAAGACAACATCAAAACAGAAAATGAAATGATGATGGTAGAAAGTGCTTATAAATCGGAGTTAGCGAATTATGAAGCTTTAAAACTAAAATTAAAAAACTTAGGCTTAAATATTAAAAATATTGAAGATGGCATTTACACTTCTACTTATAAAGTAAAAGCTCCTATCAAAGGACAAGTAGCCACTACAAACACGACTTTAGGACAATTTACCACACCCCAAGAAATCATAACTGAAATCATTAATACAGATAAAATACAATTACATCTTGCCATTTTCGAAAGAGATTTCTCTTCCATACGCGTGGGACAAAAGATGCATTTTAACACATTAGGACAAAAAAAGAATGATGGAACAGCCACGATTAGCCGCGTAGGAAAAATGTTAAATCAAGAATCAAATTCATTCGCTTGTTTTGCAAAAATCACCTCATCAGATAAGCATGCTTTTATCATCAACCAAGTGGTACAAGCAGAAATAATAACATCAACAGACAGCGTATGGGCAGTGCCTCAAAATGCCATCATTACAATAGGACAAAACCAATACGTCTATATCAAAGAAAAAGAAGACAAGGATATCATTCATTTGAGCAAACTCAAAATACAGGAGGGAAGAACCAATGATGGCTTTATAGAACTCATCAACTTTCCGCAAGACAAGTTAATATTAGTCTCTGGTACCGATAATGCAAGTAAGAATTAACTGTTTTTTTTTGCAATTATCTTTTAATTATTTGCTTTCGCTAATAAATAGAACCATTCCTAATAACGATAACCTTGATATGTTGTATTTTTGCAGACATAATACGCATTTCAAAACCAAAGACCGATGAACAATATTATTCTTGACGAACGCATAGCCAAAGAAATACAGGAAAATAATATACGCCAAGAAAAGATGTCATTGTCGCAGTCTGCTTGCCCAAGTAGCAAAGCGATTAGACTCAAAGAAGAAGAAATATTTATAGAAAAAGCGGGCATACGTCCCGCCTTTTTTCACGATACCGATAGAATCATTCATTCCTTTGCCTACACAAGATACATCGACAAAACACAGGTCTTTTATTTATTTAAAAATGATCACATCACTCACCGCGTACTACACGTACAATTGGTATCTAAGATAGCACGCGTCATAGGTAGATCTTTGTCTCTCAACGAAGACCTCATTGATGCTATTTCTCTAGGCCACGATCTAGGTCATGTGCCTTATGGACATTTTGGAGAAGATAAACTAAGCCAACTCTTACACCAAGAAACGGGAGAATATTTCTGCCATAATGCGCAGAGCGTAAGATCTCTT
Organism: Bacteroidales bacterium; assembly: GCA_965662645.1. Taxonomy (GTDB): domain Bacteria; phylum Bacteroidota; class Bacteroidia; order Bacteroidales; family UBA5342; genus UBA5342. Next base: position 40,536 of record CBFIII010000018.1, on the reverse strand, counting down.
CAATTATTAGAAAATAAAGGATTAGGACTCAACCTCACACTCCAAACACTCGATGGTATTTTATGCCATAATGGGGAACTTATGCTTAAAGAATACAAGCCGAATTATAAAAAGACAAAAACAGATTTTCAACGCGAATTAAAAAGTTGTTGGACCACAAAAGACGCAAGTAAATCTATCATTGCAATGACATTAGAAGGCTGCGTGATGCGCATATCAGACGTCATCGCCTACATAGGGCGCGATCTGGAAGACGCCATTACTTTAGGACTCATCAGCCGCGACAGCATACCAACAGACATCACGGACATTATAGGAAACACCAATGCCTCTATCGTTAATAACTTCGTTAACGACATCATAAATAACAGCTATGGCAAAAATTATATTAAGTTATCAAAAACGATGTATAATGCCATCAATGCCTTTTATCGTTTTAGCAAAACTAACATCTATTACAACCCCAAGAAGACCAGTCAGGATCCTAAGATAGAACATATGTTCGAGATTCTTTTCGCACTTTATCTCAAAGATTTAGAATCAGGAAAAGGAGAAACAGGCATTAGTCAGCACTTTATGAACAATATGAGCGAAGAATATATAACCACCACTTCAAATCCGCGCAAAGTATGCGACTATATTGCAGGAATGACAGATGCCTTTTTCAATAAAGAATTTAAAGACATCATGTTACCTCATAGCTTTGGTTATAAAATATAAATACACGTATTTATAAATCAATCCTCTTGACCATAAGATAAACCGGGTCTTACCAAAGGACGGCCGCTCTCTTTACGCCATTTATTAGAATCACGCAAACTGTATTCGCATCCGCAATATTGCTGACGATAAAAATCTTGTGCGTCAACGATTTCTTTTTGTCGTTCTGTCAAGCCGCCTTTACGCCAATTATTAGCCCAAAAAGTCAAGTCAGGAAACAAAACCGCAGCCTCACCTCCAGTCTTATTAATCTGGTCTAAATTTTTCCATCGTGAAGTAGCCAAAGTAGTAGCAAACACTTGTAATCCCTGCTCATGGGTAAATTTGGCAGTAGCCGATAATCTCAAACGAAAACAGTTAGTACACCGTTCACCACGTTCTGGCGCATCACGCCACGGCAAAGTATCCTTAAGCCATTGCACATGATCATAATCACCATCTACAAAATCGAGACCTAAAGAATCAGCATACCGTTTATTCTCCGATTTACGTATCTCATACTCTTCTTGAGGAAATATATTAGGGTTGTAATAATAGATAAGAGGCGTAATTCCATGGTTTAATAAAGCATCGACCATAGCACTAGAACAAGGAGCACAACACGAATGTAACACGATACGATCTACAGCAACAGGAGGCACTAGAAAATTCTCTTTCATAGACTAGATTTTCATAAAAAACAGGCAAAATGATTACATTTCTAAACCACAAAAAATCAATTCACCCACCTAGAATTATAATACTTTTTATCACTTTTTTAATGACACAAAGATACAATATAAATAGAGATACAATTCAAGCTATCATCTACAGCATTTGGACTTGACATCCTTTCTCTATTCATCTATCTTTATTTATTGAATTTCACTGCAAAAAACAGACAGGGTTTTACGTTGAAAATATTTTATTATACGCAAAAGTCTATAGAAACTAAAGTCCTCAATATAAGATTAAAAAATTTTAAATATCTACTCATTTAGATAAAAATAGTTCTAAAATGAACACCTCTCTTTATAGTTCTCTTTTCTTAATACTCATATTTACCTGCGACTTAACAGCGCAAAACACAGATATCATATATGGAAAACCCATATATACTTTTGTGAAAAATGAGAAAGACTTAGAATTTAAAGGAGAATTTAAAATTCCGACAGCCCCTCTGGATAGCTTACTCATGCTTTATTTCAAATACAAACACATTTCTCAACTTGAAACGAAAACAACAGAGTTAGAACTCATCTACGAACAAGACCAATGTAATTGCATAAAATACACTTATAAAAATTGCATTAATTACCAAAACATTTCGGTATGGCAACGTCAAATAAACAAGGAACAACACATGGTCTGTTTCAAATTAATTTCATCAGAAAATAACAGTTCTCTTCTTCCTAAAATCCATTCTTCTGAAGGCTATTATAAAATCATTCCAAATCAAGGTTTTATTACTATAGAATTCTATCATCATTGCATCCTTGAAAAACAAACATATAACCCTCTTTACAAAGGGATAGCCCATCAAGAAGGAAAACAAAACCTTCAAGCAATATCAGACTACACCATGCAATACATTAATAACCTAAACGCGACCTATTGCAGTCACAGAAATCAATAATAAATTATATTTTCTATAAACAAAAAGGGTGTAACCATAAGTCACACCCTTTATTATATACGATACTAATGTTCTAAACGTTTCTTTATACCAACTCGTGGATAACTAAACCAGAACGTAATTTAGGTTCAAACCAAGTGGTTTTAGGTGGCATAATATTACCACTATCCGCAATGTCAATAAGCTGTTGCATAGATACAGGATAAAGAGCAAAAGCTACAGCCATCTCTCCACTATCCACTCTTTTCTGCAATTCACCAAGACCACGAATACCTCCAACAAAATCAATACGCTTATCAGTACGCAAATCTTTTATGCCAAGATGTTTATCTAACACTAAATTAGACAAGATAGTAACATCTAATACGCCAATAGGATCATTATCATCATAACGACCTTCTTTAGCTACTAATTTGTACCACTTATGGTCAAGATACATTGAAAATTCGTGTAAATCAGTGGGCTTATAAATATCAGATCCGATCTCTTCTAAATCGAAATCTTCAGCCAAATCGGCTACCAATGCCGCAGCACTCAAACCATTTAAATCTTTTATAACACGATTGTAATCAATAATTTGCAGTTGATCATCAGGAAAATGCACCGCTAAGAAGAAGTTATACTCTTCATTACCAGTATGGTTAGGATTAGCTTTCTTTTTCTCAGCACCAACCAAAGCAGCAGCAGCAGTACGGTGATGACCATCGGCCACATAAGTAGCAGGTACTTTGGTAGCAAAAAGCTCCTCTATACGTGCATTAGTAGCATCATCCTCAACCACCCAAAAGTGATGACCAAAACCATCACCCTCTGCTGTAAAATCATATACTGGCATTTCATTAACCACTATATTATTGACTATTTCATCAATTTCAGGAACAGCAGGATAAGAGAAAAACACAGGTTCAATGTTAGCATTATTAATGCGCACATGAATCATACGATCTTCTTCTTTTTCATGACGCGTTAATTCGTGTTTTTTAATAATCCCATTCATATAATCGACCACAGCAGCAGCACCAACAATACCATATTGCGTACGCCCATCCATCGTTTGAGCATAGATATAGAATTTAGGCTTAGCATCTTGGACCAACCAACCTTTTTCTTTAAACATGTTAAAGTTAGCAACAGCCTTGTCATATACCTCTTGCGAGTGTACATCAACGCCAGGAGCACAATCTATTTCAGAACGCGTGATATGTAATAAAGAACACGCTTTACCTTTAGCCATTTGAGCAGCTTCAGCAGTATTCATCACATCATAAGGAAGAGATGCTAAATCTTCAGCAATATCTTCTGGTGGACGATAACCTTTGAATGGTTTTACAATTGCCATAATAAAATGTCCCGTTTAACTCGCCGAAAAGAAAGAACGGTGGGAAATCCGATTTTATTTTATAAAAAATAGGGAATAAAAAAACAGCCCCTCCAAAAAGGAGAAGCTGAATTAACACTTTTAGTTTTTATCTGCAAATTCTGTCATTGCATCCACTAATGCTTGTACACTTTCGATAGGCATACCATTATAAATAGAAGCACGGAAACCACCAACAGAACGGTGACCTTTGATACCAACCATTCCTTTTGAGGTAGCGTAATCTAAGAAATCTTTTTCTTTGTCTTCAAAACCTTCTGCCATCACAAAACAAACATTCATTAATGAACGATCTTTTGCCAAAGGCACAGTACATTGAAACATTTTATTGCTCTCAATAGCATTATAAAGTAATTCAGCTTTTGCTTCATTAAGCTTTTGCATGCCTTCAATACCACCTAATTTCTTATACCATTTCAGAGTCTGAAACGCAGCAAATACAGGTACTACAGGAGGCGTATTAAACATACTTTCTTTGTCGATATGAGTTCTATAATCAACCATTGTAGGAATAGCACGATCCATTTTACCCAAAGCATCTTTGCGTACAATGACGATAGCCACACCAGCAGGAGCTAAATTTTTCTGAGCACCAGCATAGATAACATCATATTTAGAAACATCTATAGGACGACTAAAAATATCAGATGACATATCACACACTAAAGGCACATTCACTTCTGGAATTTCTTTTATCTCAGTACCATAAATAGTATTATTAGATGTGTAATGAAAATAATCCACATCAGTAGGCACCTTATATTCAGGAATATAATTATAATTTTTATCTTTTGAAGAAGCCACTTCTACCACTTCACCAAAAAGTTTTGCTTCTTTAATTGCTTTAGCAGACCATGCGCCAGTATTCAAGTAAGCCGCTTTTGTCTTAAGCAAATTATAAGGGACGTGGAAAAACTGAGTACTAGCACCACCACCTAAGAAAATAACTTCATGTGTTTCAGGCACTTTTAACAATTCTTTCACTAAAGCCACCGCGTCATCCATAACTGCTACGAACTCCTTAGAACGGTGCGAGACCTCCATCAATGATAAACCGGTGCCTGCAAAATCGATAAGCGCTTTAGCGGTTTCCTCAATCGTAAATTGAGACAGAATAGATGGTCCTGCGTAAAAATTGTGTTTCTTCATGATTATATATTTGTTTAATTTAATTAATTATGTTTATTCATATTTAAAATAAGGGAGCACAAAGATACTTAATCAATTCCTCAAAAAACATAAAAAAGGATTAAAAAGACAGCAAAGCTATACTAAGCTAAACGAATTAATCTATTTGCAATGTCCATCTATCAAAATTCATTGTTTTTAAACCTAGAAAAAGCAAATAGGCATAATTATCTTTTTTGGAAAGCATCCTTCAATTGTTCTAAAGCTTGTTTCAGAACAGGACGCGGCATAGCAAAATTCATACGCATAAAACCACTTCCTTCTTTCCCAAACATAATACCAGGAGATAATCCCAACTTAGCTTTCTTAACAAAAAATGCCATTAACTCATCATCGTTCAATCCCATAGCACGACAATCGAGCCACATTAGAAAAGAAGCTTCGGGCTGCCAAGGTTGAATCAGAGGTATTTCTTTCTTAAAGAATTCCATTGTATAAAGAACATTATCCTTTAAATAATGGATCATCTCCTGACGCCAAGGTTCACCTTCATTAAAAGCAGCCGTTAACGCAATATAACTAAGATAATCCCCCACATTAAGTTCATAAGCCTCTGATGCTGACACCCATTTATGACGCAAAGCATCATTTTGAATCAACGTCACAGAACTCGCTAATCCTGCTATATTAAAAGTTTTGCTTGGCGCAATTAATGTCACACTATGATGAGCTGCCACCTCACTAACAGTAGCATAAGAAACTACCGCTTTATCTTGCAATACCAAATCAGCATGTATCTCATCAGCAATAACGATAACACCATATTTTTCGGCAAGATCGGCCACGCGAGATAATTCAGCTGCCGACCAAATACGCCCCGCAGGATTATGAGGAGAACACAGGATGAGCATTTTAGCCCCAGCTACAAAATGTTTTTCCAAGTCATCATAATCCATCACATAAGTACCATCTTGCTCTATCAGAGGATTATAAACAACTTTACGTTTATTACGTTTAGGATATTCAAAAAATGGGAAATACACAGGCGGCTGAACAACAATAGCATCCCCCTCGTTGGTAAAAGCATTAATAGATATGGCAATGCCAGTCACAACACCTGGCGTATATTTTATCCATTCCTCCTCAAGAGTCATCTGATGCTTTTCTTTTTGCCAAGCAATGATGGCATCGAAATAACTTTTCTTTGGAGCGTGATAACCCAACACACCGTAATCCAATTCTTTTTTCATGGCATCACGCACACAATCAGGCGCCTTGAAATCCATATCAGCCACCCACATAGGTATCAAATCATTGGTTCCAAATATTTTATCGCACCAATCTGTTTTTATAGCTCCACGACCACTTCTGTCAATTATTTCGTCAAAATTCATACGCTTAATATTTGGGTACAAATGTAAGAAAATGCTAACCAGAAAGTATCCTTGAAATTTTATATATTCGCAAATGAGTTAAATAAAATACACATTTTATATTCTAAAAAGTTATACATTGAACTCTTATTATAAGGAAAAACATTAAAGTCGCTATTAATTAAATGAACGACTCCGCTGCAAGCAGACGGAGTCTCAATTCGAAACACTTTTTTTATTCACAGCAAGCTGCAAGGAATAAAACCCACAATATAAGATTCAATAGATCATCAAGTAATAGAAACATAGCTATGAATATCAACATCACACACGAAATAAAAACTATCTGTCCTACTCTAACCCTTGGCATTATAGAATGCCAAATAACAAATACGGCGTTCGACAAGGAACTGTGGGATCATATAGAATCAGCATCACAAGCCTTAAAAGAGAACTATAAAATTCCAGACATAAAAAACATCCCCATCATAAAAGCTACAAGAGATGTTTACAAGAAATGCGGAAAAGACCCCAACCGCTATCGCCCATCATCTGAAAGTTTATGCCGGAGAATACTCTCGGGAAAAGAGTTATATCAGATCACAACGGGTGTAGATTTAATTAATTTGATATCCTTCAAAACAGGGTATGCCATTGGAGCCTTTGATGCTAACAAGATCAGTGGAGATCTCAGCTATGGCATTGGGGAAGAAAATGAGAACTACCATGGCATAGGCCGCGGACAACTCAACATAGCAGGACTTCCTATTTTACGTGACGAATTGGGAGGCATAGGCACCCCCACCAGCGACGAAGAACGTACAAAACTAAACCTTGAAAGCAGTTCTCTATTAATTAACATCAATGGTTATTTAGGTCAAAAACTCCTAACACCTGTAGTAGAAGAAACTATTTCATTATTAACAAAATACCTTAATGCCAACACCATCAACGCTCGCTATATCGCATAAAAAAAGCATCCCCGAAGGAATGCTTATCTTTATATTATAAGGTATTAACTATTGAGCATCTTCTGCTGTAGCAGGTTCTGCTGGCATTTCTGTTGGGAAATTAGGAACCTGTGTAGGATCAATAGCATTTTCAATATTATCTTTTATCACAGACACAGATTCTACGTCATTACCACCAACGGTAGCTGCAGCGAAAATACACAAGACCAAAATAGCTGAAGATAAACCCCAAGTGGCTTTTTCCAAAAAGTCAGTTGTCTTCTTAACTCCCATAACTTGGTTAGATGCTGAAAAGTTAGAAGCTAAACCTCCACCTTTAGAATTTTGAACCAACACAATAAGAATAAGCAAAATAGCTACAATAAGTATAAATACTGAAATTAATATATACATTTAATTAAGTTATAAAAACAAGTAAGGTATTAATCTGTCATCTCAATAAACAGAGAAACTTACTAACTTGATTTGATGAATAAATCCAATTCTTTAATCCGGTCGGCAAAGTAAGCACTTTTATTGGGAAATTTCAAACATAAGCTATTAAATATATCGATTGCTTTATCATATTTTTTCTGCTTTATGTAAATGTTGGCCAAAGTCTCAGTAAGAATGGCAGGATTTTCTCTCACCGAGTCTTTTGCTAAATTCACAATAGCCTCACCGGTATCTTCTGGAGGTTTTATTTTTCCGACACCTGTTATCACGAATTTATCAATCAAAACCTGCTCATTATCACTTTCCTCCACAACCTCTTTCAAGCCTTCCACCATATCACTATTCACTTCACGCCTATTTATTGATTGCGCTTCTTCTTCAGATAAAAACAAATAATTAAACCCACTCTCAGCAGGGACACTATAACTCATAGACATTGATTCATCTTGACGAGAATCTGTCGTTATCAAGGACAAATCGGGCAACGACGAATCCATCTTTGCCCCATTAGTCAACGCTGTATTCAAATAAAAATACAACTTTGCTCTATTACCAATATAAACAGATGATTTTTTCAGTTCACGATCAAAAGCTGAACTTTTATCATCTCGCAACTTACGCATAAGCAGTTTACGTGCAGACTGAAAATAGGGAAATTGACGCACCATTTGTCGCAACTCCTCCTCCGTCATAGTGGAAAGTTGATCAACATCATTCATGGCCTGATATAAAGTATTAATATTCATCAATTACCAGTTAGCCACAGAAGCATTAAAAATTTGATCAAACATTAACTTATTAATTTCTTCTACTAAAGTCGATTGTTCTGAGTTAAAATCCACTGTATTATCGAATTCAACAAATTGCGTAAATTGTTTTTCAAAATCTTGTTCAGAATCAAAACGATTAGTGAAGCGTACATTAACAGTAATCGACAACCGCGTCATAGCAGCCATAGCATCTGCCTGTACAGAAATAGGATCTAAGCGATAATCTTTAATTTCTCCCTCAAAACTTAAATCACCACCACGATCGACCATTGACAAACGCACCTGGCGCTGAAAAAAGTCACGTAATCCTTCTGTAAAAGTCTGGCTCAGTTCAGGATAAATCAATGCTGCTTGATTAGGAAAATAAGTAATAGAAATAGTCTTAGCTTCAGGCGGAATAGACGCTCCTGTGAGTTTATAACTAAACCTACAAGACGAAAGAACTAACCCCATCATCACCACCAAAACACCAAGATATATCGTTTTACATTTCATCAAAGAGAGTTTTTTGCCATTGAACCGTCAAAATTAAGCAATATTTTATAAAAATGCACTTAACGTGCCACTCCTCTTGTAACTTTTATTTTTTATCTATTATCTTTCAACATATAAAAATTATCTTTGTACAATATATATAAAAATAATTTACCAATGAACATCAACATTGAAGAGCAAAACAAAATATTAAGTGAGAAAACGCCACAAGAGCGCATCAAATGGGCTCTTAGTATTGCAAAAAAAGCAGTTATAACAACCAACTTCAGACCTTACGAAGCAGCCATACTTCATGCATGCGTTACTGAGAAAAAAGACATCCCAGTGATATGGTGTGACACGGGATATAACACAGCAGCCACATACCGCCATGCTGAAGCAACCATCAAACAACTGGCGTTAAATGTCTCATTATATGTGCCACAACAAACCACAGCACACCGCGACGTAGTTCTTGGCATACCCGACATCAAAGATCCCAAACACAAAATATTCACCGAGCAGGTAAAATTAGAGCCTTTCCATCGTGCTATGGAAGAACACCAACCAGACGTATGGTTTACCAACTTAAGAAAAGGACAAACCGCTTTTAGAGATAGCATTGATGTTCTTTCACTTTCGGCTGATGGCATTTTAAAAGTAAGTCCTTTCTACGATTACTCAGACAAAGACCTAGACAAATACCTTGAAGAACATCACCTAGGTAATGAGACAAAATATTTTGATCCCACAAAAGTACTGGGCAACCGCGAATGCGGATTACACGCATAAATTACACATTATGAGTTCTGTAACTGAACAAATCATTGAACGGCTAAAAGAGTTAAGAGATCAGATAAGACATTACGGGTTAATTATGGGAGGTGCTTTTATTGTTATTGAAATCATCCAATACATGATGCTAGATCATTTTAGCATTGGCAACTCGATTCTATTATTCTTAATGAAGACAGGGATACTATTCTATGTCAGTATCTGGATTATAAATAAAATAAAACCAGAATTTTTCAAGACAGGAATGAGCTATACACAATCTTTCTCGCTTATTCTACGGTTATTTTTATATGGCTCCTTGCTATTGGGAATTTTCTGTTACGTACTCTACCGTTGGATTGATCCAGAATATTTATCCAAACTATTAAGCAACACGATAGAATTCTTTCGAAATTACATTAACAATGCAGGACTACCAGATAGTCAACTAGATCTCATCGAAAATTACATAGAAGACTTTGAAGAGCAGCCCACCCCTACACCACTACAAGCCATGTGGAGTCAAATGTGGTCTTATATCACTTCGGGGTTTTTTGTAGCTCTTATTGTTTCTATTTTCACTCGAGATAAAAATATTGAACAAATACCTTAAAGAACACAAATGAGCTTGGGATTTTTTCACTTTATTATAAAAAGAACAAGTAAGAATCAACTATTAATGGTTGTCTTATAAAAAGACACTAAAAAAAACGAACTCCCCCGCTGCAAACAGACGGAGTATCAGTTCTAAACATTTTTTCGCAGCAAGCTGCGGGAAATAAAACCCACAATGTGGGATTTAAGACATCAAAATAAGCACACAACAATTCCTTTTTTGACTTTGAATAAACAAAAGGAAAGACAAAAAAGCTGTAAGACAACAAGAAACACATTAATTATGGACATCTCAATAGTCGTACCTTCATACAACGAAGAAGAATCGCTCCCTGAACTTTCGCGATGGATAGAACGTGTTTGCATTGAAAACAAATACGAAACCGAAGTTATCTTTATTGATGACGGCAGTACCGATAAAACATGGGACATCATCACCCAACTTCAAGAAGAGATTAAAGGAATTACTATACATGGGATAAAATTCCAACGCAACTATGGTAAATCACCCGCCTTATACTGTGGTTTTGAAGCAGCAGAAGGCGATGTTGTTATGACTATGGATGCCGACTTGCAGGATAGTCCTGATGAGATTCCAGGACTGTACCGTATGATAACAGAAGATGGCTACGATCTTGTTTCGGGCTGGAAAAAGAAACGCTATGATCCTTTTATAAAACGATTCACCAGTAAATTTTACAATTGGACAGCACGTCGCTCTTCAGGTATTTATCTTCACGATTTCAATTGTGGATTAAAAGCATACCGCAAAGCAGTAATAAAAAGCATTGAAGTATTTGGAGAAATGCACCGTTACATCCCTATTTTAGCGAAAAATGCAGGATTTAAAAACATTGGTGAAAAAGTGGTACAACATCAAGCGCGCAAATATGGTGTTACAAAATTTGGGCTAGAACGTTTCGTTAATGGTTTCTTAGATTTAATGACTATAAAATTCATTGGTGGATTTGGGAAACGCCCCATGCATTTTTTCGGTTTATTGGGTTCACTCATGTTTTTTATTGGTTTTGTGGCTACTTTTATTATTGGCTTAGCCAAACTGATCGCCTTACAAAGTGGAGAAAGTGCTCGATTAGTCGCTGACACACCCTATTTCTATATTGCATTAACATCTATGATTATTGGAGCTCAAATGTTTCTGACAGGTTTTGTCGCTGAATTAATACTTCAAAACTCCTCAGAAAGAAATAGTTATAAAATAGAAGAAACATTATAAATAGGATGGAATAATTAATATCGTACCATCTCCCTACAAATTAAAATTTCTGTGTCGTTATCTTATCTCATTCGAAAATGACTTAAATATTATACTGAGCAAAGCCAAATACCAACACGCACATTGCAAACGGTAATCATTCTAAGATGAAAATCTTAAAATAGTACTAAGTAAATTTTTAGTCCATTTGAAGCTTTATTAAAAATGCGACAATAAAGACATCCTATTACCTTACAGACATAACAACAAAAAGAGGGAACCATAACTGATTCCCTCTTTTTATAATTTGAAAATTTTCTAAAACAATGAAGAACCTAAGTCATCATCAGAACTAGCACTTGACGATCGCACTTTAAATTGATCACAATCAAGATTAATATTAAAACCTTCTGGAACTTCAAACTTATCATCAACAGAATAGTACAAGGTAGAATCAGCATATACTTTCTGCATGTAATTAGCCCATATAGGCAAAGCCATATTAGCGCCTTGCCCAAGACGAATACCATCAAAGTGAATAGAACGCTCTTCGCCACCTACCCAAACACCAGAAACTAAATTAGGCGTTATCCCCATAAACCAACCATCAGATTGATTTTGTGAAGTACCCGTTTTAGCACCAATCTCATTAGTAAAATTATACCTATACCGCAAACGAATGGCAGTGCCCTGATCTACTACACCTTCTAAAAGATTAATCATCAAATAAGCCGTCTTAGCATCAATTACTTCTTTATGATTAGCTGCAAAATCAGAGATCACATTACCATTGGCATCTTCTATTCGTGTCACAAAAATAGGCTGTGAATACACCCCTTTATTGGCAAACGTAGCATAACCTCCGATCATTTCCTTCAGCATAATATCAGAAGGTCCTAGACACATGGACAATACCGGATCTATATAACTCTGAACGCCAAAAGAGTGTATCAATTTAGCCAATGCTTCGGGTTTAAACTGTTGCATAAGCCACGATGAGATATGGTTGTTAGAATTAGCTAAGCCCCATTTCAAAGACACCATTTCACCATATTTTTCATGTCCAGAATCTGCCGCAGTCCAAGCTTTCCCATTCTTATCAAAAGAAGTGTAAGGAACATTTTTCACCTGATAACAAGGCGTATAACCTTCCTGCATAGCCATAGTATAGAGAAAAGGTTTAATGGTAGAACCTACTTGACGCTTGCCCTGAGTCACCATATCATATTGAAAATAATGATAATCGATACCGCCTACATAAGCTTTTACATGGCCATTATCTGGCTCCATAGACATAAATCCAGTACGTAAAAAGTGTTTGGTGTAACGGATAGAATCCATAGGTGTCATCACCGTATCTACTGGTCCATTCCACGAGAAAACCGTCATATCTACAGGCGTATTAAAAGCCGTTTCAATTTCTTCATCAGAAGCATCTCTACGTTTCAAAGACCTGTAACGCTCGGTATTCTTCATGGCACGTTTCAACAATTTATCGACTTCAACATACAGATTACGTCCACCACTACCTAAATCAGAAGAATAAGGAGCATAAGAACGCCCCGCTTTCTCTGTAAAAAAAGCAGGCTGCAAAGACAAAGACAAATGTTCTTTTACTGCCTCGTTTGCATACATTTGCATACGGGAATCTATCGTTGAAAAAATACGTAACCCATCAGTATAAAGTTGATATTTAGAACCATCAGGTTTTTTATTTTTCTCTAACCAACCAAAGAGTGGATTATTATCCCATTCATACAAGTCTTCGTTAAATTTTTGTTCATCACGGTATTTTTTTCTTTCGGGCTTATGTGCCTGCATCGTTTTACGGATATACTCACGAAAATAAGGTGCTACCCCACTTTTATGATCAACCCGATGATAATCAACAACAATCTCTTTCTCTTTCAGTTCTTTATAATCAGACTTGGTAAGATAACCATTATTAAGCATCTGATGAAGCACCACATTGCGACGCCCCAACATATTTTCTGGATTACGTTTAGGATTATAAAGAATAGGATTCTTACACATTCCTACAAATACAGCGCACTCATCAGGGGTCAGCTCTTTAAGTGTTTTCCCAAAATACACATAAGCAGCGGTCTCTATACCTACGGCATTATACAAGAAGTCGTATTTATTAAAATACATAGCAATGATTTCTTCTTTGGTATAATAACGCTCTAACTTAACGGCAATAACCCATTCATTTAATTTCTGAAAAGCACGTTCCCACACATTAGCAGCTTGCGAACTATAAAGTTGCTTCGCCAATTGCTGTGTGATAGTACTACCGCCACCAGCATCAGCATCACGCAATATTAAACTCTTCACAAGCACACGACCTAAACTACGAAAATCGATACCAGAATGATGCAAATAACGCGAATCTTCAGTTGCAATTAGAGCATCAACAAGAGCCTTAGGAAGCTCATCATAAGTAGCTAAAGTCCTATTTTCCGTAGCTAAGAAAAACTTACCAATAACCTTATCATCTTCAGAAAATATCTGTGTCGCATATTTATCTTTAGGATTTTCGATCTCTTCGTAAGGAGGAATATAGCCTAATTTACCATGATTAATCAAGACAAATACGCCAGCTAAGGAGCCAACACCAAGAGTAAATACTAACCAAAATATGATTGAAAACACGATCTTCTGGCTCTTTTTCAAAGCTTGCTTCGGTATTTTTTCTGACATAATAATTATCTATTGAATAAACGACTAAATCACTAATTATTAAACTACAGGGATAAAACCTAAATAAGGAATTGAACAAGAGTATTCCCCTGAACAATTCCTAATAACCTGAGTTCGATTTTAAATTCGGTCATAGTTTGAATTTTATTTGAGTAGAAATTTACTCAAATTCTAGAAGCAATAGCGGGCTATTGTGATTGAATTTGGGTGAATTTATGCCAAATAAAAGCAAACACATAGGAAAATTCACTTAAACTACATTTTTGCACTTATATTTTTTAAAACTAATCAATTATTACTTTTAAATTACAAACATAAATATGTTGTTAATATATCTTTCTATGGCTAAAATTTAATGTCGAACTCAGGTTAATATGTATATAAAAAACTTATAATTTGTCTTCGATCCATTGACGAGCATTAACAAAAGCCTCAATCCAAGGTGTACAATCAGCCGTTTTATCTTGCATATTGTACCCCCACTGCCAAGGGAAGATCGCACGTTCAAGGTGAGGCATCATCGCTAAATGACGACCATCGTGAGAACAAATAGCAGCCGTATTAAAATCGGAACCATTAGGATTGGCAGGATACAATGAACTAGCATATTTTCCTACTATATTATAAGCTTCCTCTTTTTCTGGCATAGAAAAACAACCTTCGCCATGAGCTACCCATATACCTAAACGTGTATTTTCCAAACTCTCTAACATCACCGAATTATTTTCAGGAATCTCCACAGTTAAGAAGATAGACTCAAATTTATGTGATTTATTGTACAACATTTTTGGTTTCTGCTTGTGATCTGGATAAACCAAACCAAGCTCAACCATCAATTGGCAACCATTACAAACACCTAAACTCAAGGTATCTTGACGTGCATAAAAATTATCTAAAGCCAGTTTTGCTTTAGGGTTATAAAGGAAGGCACCTGCCCATCCTTTAGCAGACCCCAGAACATCAGAGTTAGAAAATCCACCAACAAATACAATATAGTTAACATCTTCTAATGTTTCACGACCAGAACACAAATCGGTCATATGAACATCTTTCACATCAAAACCAGCAAGGTACATTGAATAAGCCATCTCACGATCACCATTCACACCTTTCTCGCGAATAATAGCAGCTTTAGCTTTACGACCAGTAGGTATCTTATAATCTGCTAATTTACCTGTAAAGTCAGAAGGGAATTGATAATCTAAAGCCAATTTTTTGTAGTTCTCGTAACGTTCTTTAGCCAATTCACCACCACTCTGCTTACGGTCTAATAGATAAGATGTTTTATACCACATATCACGAAGATAGTCGATACCAAAATGATAAGACTCACCATCTTTTTCGATCATAACTTGACGCTCATCAGCAGGTTGAGCTATTGCAGCAAAAGCAATTCCTGCTTCTGTTAATACAACTTCTACTTTAGCAGCATCATTCACTTGAATTAATAAAGCAGGATTTTCGGCAAATAATATTTTGACTAAATCTTGTTCTTCTATTCCGTCAAGGTTAACTTCAAGACCACCTTCTACATTAGCAAAAGTCATCTCTAAAAGAGCCGTAATCAAACCACCGGCAGAAATATCATGACCAGCAACAATAAGGCCTTCATTTATCAACCCTTGCACACAATTAAAAGCGGTCTTAAAATATTCAGCATCCGTAACTGTTGGAGCCTCTTTCCCAATTTTATTTTGAGTCTGAGCAAAAGCAGATCCTGCCAACTTTAAAGCATCCATTGACATATCAATGTGATAAATCTTATAGTCAGAATTATTAACCAATACAGGCTCAACCACTTTTTTCACATCAGAAACTTCTCCTCCTGCAGATATAATCACAGTTCCAGGAGCAAAGACTTTCTCATCACCATATTTCTGTGTCATTGACAAAGAATCTTTTCCTGTAGGAATATTGATGCCTAAGTCACAAGAAAAATCACTAGCAGCTTCAACAGCTTGATACAAACGCGCATCTTCACCCGCATTTTTACAAGGCCACATCCAGTTAGCGCTTAAAGAAACAGATTTCAACCCATTCTCTAAAGGTGCCCATACAAGGTTAGTTAAAGATTCAGCAATAGCTAAAACAGAACCCGCAGCAGCATCAGCCATAGCAGCCATAGGCGCATGACCAAGAGAAGTAGCAATACCTTTTACACCTTTATAATCTAAAGCCATTACGCCTACATTATTAAGAGGCAATTGCAATTCGCCAGCCGTTTGCTGTTTCGCCACTTTACCCGTCACTGAACGATCGACTTTATTGGTTAACCAATCTTTACAAGCCACCGACTCCAACTGCAATACTTGTTCTACATACTCATGTAAATTCTCAACATTGTATTTAACATCAGCATAAGTCTCATTCAAAGTAGAATCATTCATTATTGTCTTTGGTGGTTTACCAAAGAAATATTCTAATTTAAGATCGATAGGATTCTGCGTATCCTTACGTTTAAAAACGAATTTCATATCGTCAGTCGCTTCACCTACCACATACATAGGAGAACGCTCACGATCAGCAATCTTTTTCAGATTAGCCACATCTTTGTCGCTAATTACTAAGCCCATGCGCTCTTGTGATTCATTACCAACAATCTCTTTATCCGAAAGGGTAGGATCACCAATAGGTAAACACTCCATATTAATAACGCCACCAGTATCTTCAACCAATTCAGAAAGACCATTTAAGTGACCACCTGCACCATGATCATGAATAGAGACAATAGGATTAACATCCGCCTCCGACATAGCACGAATAACATTAGCCGCACGTTTCTGCATTTCAGGGTTAGCACGCTGCACAGCATTAAGCTCCACAGCATCATCATAATGCCCGGTATCTACAGATGACACTGCGCCACCTCCCATACCAATACGATAATTATCACCACCAAGAAGCACCACTTTATCTCCCTTAGTTGGGGTATCTTTAAGAGCATCTACTGATTTTGCATATCCCACACCACCAGCTAACATAATCACTTTATCAAAAGCAAATTTCTTAGCATTCTCTTCGTGTTCAAATGTTAATAATGAACCACAAATTAAAGGTTGACCGAATTTATTACCAAAATCAGAAGCACCATTAGACGCTTTAATCAATATTTGTTCAGGCGTTTGGTATAACCAAGGACGCTCTGCCATACCATTAGCTTCCCATTGGCGCCCCTCGTCAGTACGAGGATAAGAAGTCATATATACCGCAGTACCTGCTAAAGGCAAACTAGCTTTACCTCCACCTAATCTATCTCTAATCTCACCACCCGAACCAGTAGCAGCACCATTAAAAGGCTCTACTGTAGTAGGAAAGTTATGCGTCTCTGCTTTTAAAGAAAGAACAGAAGCCACTTCTTTTTCTTGAAAAAAGTCAGGTTTATCTTGCGTTTTAGGCGCAAATTGTATCATCATTGGACCTTCAACAAAAGCAACATTATCTTTATAAGCAGAAACGATATAATTAGGATTCTCATTTGATGTTTTACGAATAAGATCAAACAAAGAACTCTCTTTTTCTTCACCATCAATAATAAAAGTACCATTAAATATCTTGTGACGGCAATGTTCTGAATTCACCTGAGAAAATCCAAAAACCTCACTATCTGTCAATTTACGACCAAGCTTCTCACTTACCCCATTCAAATAAGTCACTTCCTCCTCGCTAAGAGCTAATCCCTCTTGACTACTAAAAGAAGAAATATCATCAATCTCCTTAATAGGTTCTGGTTTTACTTCCACAGTAAAGATATCTTGTTCAACACCATTGTATAAGCGTTGTAACATAGAATCAAATTCTGCCTTTTCGTTTGCTACAGGAAAGAACTCCTCTATGCGTTCTATTCCAGTGACACCCATATTCTGAGTGATCTCAACGGCATTAGTACTCCAAGGAGTAATCATCTCTTTTCGTGGACCCACAAAAAAGCCTTTAAGCGCATCGATATCTAATTTCTTAGCATCAGAGTATAGCCATTCTAACTTAGAAATGTCCTCTTGGGATAATTTAACAGTTGCTTTTGTAGCAATAATTTTTTTATCAGCGGTTTCAAAAAACTGAATCATAGGTAGTAAGATGTTATATTAGGTGAATTTTAGTCACAATAAGAATTTACAAAAATAAGCATTTACAAGGGCTTCTCAAATGCATTTTAAAACAATATCAACTTAAAACTTTTTCTACTAATACAAAAAAAACGTATAGTACTACTATTAAACATATTAAGCACAAAAATAAGAAAACAAATACAATTGACTAAACATAAAAAAAATGCCTATTTTTGCATTTTAGAAAGAAACCGAAAAAAACATAAAAATTTGACCAAGTATCAACTAAATAATAAAAAAAAGACACGCTTGTTTTTCTTTTTAGACACCTTAATCGTTATTCTCTCATTTTCGATAGTAGCTTGGTACAAGCCTGCCACTAAAACATTTGTAATCCCTCATTATGGATTAGCTTTCTTAGTATTTCTAGGCTTATGGATCATTTGTTCCACTTTTACAGGAAAATACAATTTCCAAGGAATGACCCACCTCAGCCAAAAATTAAAATGCTTATTTCTGTCTAACACCATAGTTTTGGCCACGGGACTCACCTTACTCACCTTATTAGAAATAACAAATTTTAGCCGACTAATGGTCTTTGGCACTTTTGGCCTGGCTACCCTACTAGAAATAATCGTCATTCCTCCTATTATCGCTTTTCAGAAAGCCACTCGCAGCTATTTTCCTGAAAACAGACTCCGAGGACGAAAAGCCATTTTAAAGGACGAGAAAAAAACAAAAAGAATAAAAAAGGAATTTAGCAAATCGCTAAAAGAAGGCATTATAAGTATTAGCAACAAAAAAGTCTATGATTTCATCGAAAAACATATCTCTACCCATGAAGATGATATTTATTTTACCGCAACACGCCGTGCTTTTAACATAGAAAATAAATCGGGACATCATAAAGCCATCATTAATTTACAGCTTATAAATGGAGTACCTAACATCAATCAACTTTTCAAAGCAACCAATCAAGCGTTACCGCAAAAAGGACTCTTTTTCTCACTTGCAGAAACAATACAAACTAGGAAACACCGCATTCTTTCAAAAACCTTTCCTCCAATCAATTACATTATCTATATTTTTGATTACCTCTACCATAGAGTCTTTTCTAAAATCTATCCAACACGAATGATATATAATTGGGTAGGACATTCTAATCGTGCCATTTCGCGAGCCGAACTACTCGGTCGCCTCTACGCCGCAGGTTTTATCATCATTGAAGAAAGATACATCAATGATCAATTCGTTTTCATTGCACAGAAAGAAAAAGAACCCATAAAACTAGATTATGAGACTATTGGAGGACTCATAAAATTAAAACGCTTAGGCAAAGACGGAAAAGAGATAGGGGTTTACAAATTTAGAACTATGCATCCCTATTCGGAGTTTATCCAAGAATACATTTACCAAAAGAACGACCTACAAGCAGGCGGTAAGTTTAAAGATGACTTCCGCGTAAACACCTTAGGAAAATATCTTCGTAAAATGTGGATAGATGAATTACCTATGTTTATCAATGTATTCAAAGGTGAGATGAAGATAGTAGGAGTTAGACCTCTCAGTCCTCACTATTTCAGTCTCTACACCAAAGAATTGCAAGATCTACGCACCACAACGAAACCAGGGCTATTACCTCCATTTTATGCTGATACGCCCGTAACACTTGAAGAAATAATGGCATCAGAGATGCGTTATCTCACTGCTTACAAAAAGCACCCTATGCAAACAGACATAAAGTACTTCTTTAAAATACTTTATAACATATTAATAAAACGCAGACGCAGCCAATAATCCATTTTAAAACAAAAAACAATAGTATTATGACACCATTAGTAAGTATTATTATGGGAAGTACTAGCGATCTTCCTGTAATGGAAAAAGCAGCACAACTCTTAAATGATTTAAAGATACCTTTTGAAATCAATGCTTTATCGGCCCACCGCACACCAGAAGCCGTAGAAGAATTCTCAAAAGAAGCAGAAGGTAGAGGAATCAAAGTTATTATTGCAGCAGCAGGCATGGCCGCACATCTACCCGGTGTTATTGCCGCATCAACCACACTTCCCGTAATAGGCGTGCCCATTAATGCTACATTAGATGGCATAGACGCATTACTCGCTATCGTTCAGATGCCTCCGGGAATCCCAGTAGCTACAGTAGGCATCAATGGCGCTCTAAATGCAGGCATATTAGCAACACAAATGCTAGCCGTAGGCGACAGCTCTATTGCTGAAAACCTGAAGACATTTAAGGACTCACTAAAAGATAAAATAGTGAAAGCAAACAAAGAACTAAGTCTGGTACAATACGATTACAAAACCAATTAACCATTGACTACAACATACTTAATATTAGGCAGCAACAGCACTGACAAGAAAGAGAAACTTGAACGTGCTGTTGTACTATTATCGCAACGAGCAGGTATTATTACACAGTCATCAAGCATTTATAAAACAGCGGCTTGGGGTTATCATTCGCCTAATAACTACTTGAATCAAGTGGTATTGCTCACCACCTCATTTTCGGCACAAGAACTACTCCATATAACACAAGAGATAGAAAAACATTTAGGTCGTGAAGAAAAATCAATAAACGGTCAATACAAAGACCGCCCCATAGACATAGACATCCTATTCTACGAAAAATCAATTATTAAAGAAGCTAATTTAGAAATACCTCACCCAAGAATGAGTGAACGTCGCTTTGTATTAGAACCACTCAGCGAAATAGCCCCAATGATGGTACATCCTGTTTCAAAAAAAACAGTCATAGAATTATTGAACGATTGCAAAGACGAATTAGCGGTAGAAAGGCTATAGCGCATCTAAGAGACGTTCCATCTTCATACTACGAGACCCTTTAATTAAGAACAAGCCGAGAGGCTCATCTTTTACTATTTGTATCAATTGTTCTGGCTCATGATAAAATTCAAAAGAGTCAGGCTTGTCATCTACACAGAGGAACTCCTCACCCACCAAAACAACGCGATCGATATCCGCTACTGAAAGCATATCAACAATATTTTGATGCTCCTCTTTACTATATACCCCAAGCTCTTTCATAGCTCCCAAAAACACAATTTTACGTTTCGCTTTAAGCTTAATAAAATTCTGTATGGCAACAGTCATACTAGCAGGATTAGCATTATAGGCATCTAATATAATCTGTCGTTGACCTTTCTCTATAATCTGAGACCTATTATTTGTTGGAATATAAGATTCTAAACCTTTTTTCATGGTTTCTAAATCTACTCCCAAAGCAGCCCCTATTTCTAATGCAGCAGCCATATTAATACGGTTATATTCCCCAGCCAGATGCGTCTTTATAAGTGTCTTTTTCGAAGCACTAGTCACCTTAAGGACTAATAAAGGCAAAGCCTCTTCAACCGTCACTTCAAATTCAGAATCAAAATCTTCATACAGCAGTCTATCGATTCCTGTAGAAAGTTCCATTAACAGCTCATCTTTTGCATTAACAAAGACTTTTCCTTTTCTATTGCGTACAAAATCAAACAATTCCTTTTTGGTATTTATCACCCCATCCAAACCACCAAATCCTTCAAGGTGAGCTTTCCCAATATTTGTAATAATACCCATATCAGGTTCAGCAATCTTGCACAACTCAGCTATTTCTCCAGGATGATTAGCTCCCATTTCCACAATAGCCATCTGGTGCTCGGGCTTCAATTGAAGCAAGGTCAAAGGAACACCAATGTGATTATTGAAATTTCCTTGCGTATAATGTAACTTAAATTTATCTTTTAATACAGCTGCTAAAAGTTCTTTCGTCGTCGTTTTACCATTACTCCCCGTTATGCCAATAATAGGCACAGCCAAGTGACGACGATGAGTACGAGCCAGCTCCTGCAAGGCAGTCAGAACATCATCAACTAAGAAATAACGCTGATCCTTAACAAGGTCTGGATTATCGACAACAACAAAAGAGCAACCCATATCCAAAGCACGCTCGGCATACTTATTACCATCAAAATTGTCACCTTTTAAAGCAAAAAACACACTTCCTTTAATACAGTGACGACTATCCGTAGTAATCCCTGTAGATGATAAAAAAGTCTGATATAATAATTCCAGTTTCATAAGCATAAAAAAAGCTACTCGATTGAGTAGCTTCATTTTTATTATTTCATATATGATATTGAAGACCCAACTCTATCCATTGCACAACGAAAACCAATATCATCTTTCGATTTACTTTGATCTAAATAACGCCGAGTAGAAGGATTCAAATAATAGGCTCTATCATTAAAACCACCACCTTTATATACACGAACTTTATTGGTTAAACCAGGAGACAACATTCCTTCCGATGTTACTCCATCAGGTTGATATACCTTAGCCGTAGCAACATCTACTGGCATTTCTTTATTCCAATCAGTATCACTATAACTTGAAGTAGGATCACCATCTTTAAAATTTCTGAGATCAGCGCGAGGATAACGACCAGCAAAAGAAGAATCAGTAAACTCCTCATATACCACACGACCATATTTATCTAGCACAGTAACATTCGTTTCTACTCCATCAATAATAGTATCTTTCTTCATCGGCTTTTGAAAACTATTACCACGAAAAGGGTTATGTCCTTGCACCAATTCTGAAGATGTTGTACGATATACATCAGCCACCCATTCGTTCACATTACCAGCCATATTAAATAAACCAAAATCATTAGCCGTATAAGACCAAACAGGCATTGTATAATCACCACCATCATTCAAAGCACCAGCAGTACCCATATAGTCACCACGACCACGGGCAAAATTAGCTAACATCATACCTTGATCTTCAGGATACTCACTTCTAAAATCTTGACCATCCCAAGGGTACATACGACGATCGGTATAACCCTCCATACCATAAGCCGAAATAAGACCGTAAGCAGCATATTCCCATTCAGCCTCGGTAGGCAAACGATATTCAGGAAAAATAATGCCATCTCCTACACTCACTTTCTTTTCAGAACCATACACATCTAAAAGAGCATCTTCACCACGAGGAGGAGTATATCCACTAGCAATCATATACTTGCGCGTTGCAAATACCATAGCATTAATATCCTCCTGACTATCCATCGTTTTAATAGAAGCATAATCAACAGGTTCCATAATACCCAAACGCACTAATAGTCTTTCATTGATACGATCGGTACGCCACAAGCAATAATCTGAAGCCTGTTCCCAACTCACACCCACAACAGGATAATCATTGTAAGCAGGATGCCTCAAATAATTATTCATCATTCTATCATTATATCCTAGAGCACGAGCCCAAACTAAAGTATCAGGAGTTGCCTGACGAATAATCTCTGGAGAATTACGAAAAACCATTTTCAACCAAGACAAATATTCTTTCCAGTCAGCATTACGCACTTCATATTGATCCATATAAAAAGAACTGACAGTTACACGCCGTGGTGTATTATTCCAAGCCCCTACAAGATCTTCCATATTACGTCCCATCGTAAAAGTACCCCCTTCGATAAATACAAGTCCAGGAGCCGTTGCCTGACCATCATAAGGAGATATTTCAATTCCCGCATATTCTTCACTATTATAATCCCATCCTGTGGTTTGAGACACATCAGGATCTAATGGTGAATATAGACTAGAAGAAGCCCGTTTACCACAACTAACTGCTAATAAAGCAACTGACACGGCAAGGATTACTTTTCGAAAGTTATTCATATTTATTATTTTCAGGTTCACAACAGCACGTTGTGCTATATAGTAATATGTAAAAATCACGTTAATGCATCAAAAATACAATTTTTTAGCTTTTAGAAAAAACGCTAACGCAAAAAGAATGTTATAATCTTTCATTTTTTATTTTATCCTGAGGACTAAACACAAAACTTTTTACTTAAAAAAAAGGCGAACTAGATCATTTCCATTTGCTAAGATCACCAAAGCTAGGATAAAAAGAATTCCAATAGTCTGAACAATTTCCAAGAACTTTAAGCTAGGTTTTTTACCCGTAATCATCTCATACAATAGAAGAATCACATGTCCACCATCAAGAGCTGGAATGGGTAAAATATTCATAACACCAAGTAGGATAGAAAGAAAAGCGGTGAGCCCCCAAAAGGCTTGCCAATTCCAAACACTTGGAAAGATACTCCCTATCGTAATAAAACCACCCAAAGAATTCACCACTTTAATATTTGGAGAAAAAAGCATTTTTAATTGTTTCACATAATCGCGTGTTGTACGACCTGCTTTTTGAAACCCTAAAGGTATTGATGCAAGCAATGAATAAGTTTTCCTTTCCATTTTGAGCAAACTAAATGGAGACAAAGCATTAACACCAATATGTCCCAAACTATCAAGTGTCACCATAGCCGAAAGAGCAATGTCATCACGCAAAAAAGAAACCTCAACAGACTGACCAGCAAAGGGCATTAACACCTCTGAATATTGATCAAAGAAAGGCATATCTACACCATTAATCCCAGTTATTCTATCTCCTATTTGCAAACCACTACTAATAGCAGAACCATCAGGAGCTAGTCGCGCAATCTCGAATGGAGCACGAGGCATTTCAAAAAACACGCCTCCATCATTAATCAGATTTCCTATCTCATCTTCGCGCACATAAACAGAAACAGTTTGACCATTACGTAAAACCTCGACCTCACCAGGAGCATCCATTAACAAACGCGCATTTATTTCGCTATAACGCTCCACCTTTTGCCCATAAATACTAAGCACTTTATCGCCAGTTTTAAAACCAACGGCTTGTCCCTGCTCACTCACCACAAAACCATCCGTTATATTCTCAACTGGCAAATATTGCTCACCCCAAATATTGAATGAGATAATATAAAGTAAACACGCAAAAATAAGGTTATAAAGCACTCCCCCAATCATAACAAGTAAACGCTGCCAAGTTGGTTTAGACCTAAATTCCCACGGCTTCGCAGGCTTTTTCATTTGATCCAAATCTAAAGACTCATCAACCATTCCAGCGATCTTAACATAACCACCTAAAGGAATCCAGCCAATACCAAAATCTGTTTCACCAATTTTCTTTTTCCAAAAAGTGAATTTATAATCAATAAAAATGCGAAACTTCTCCACCCGTATCTTAAACAAACGAGCAAAAGTAAAATGTCCCATTTCATGTACAAAAACAAGTATGGTTAAACTCAATAGAAATTGAGCTATTTTTATTATTATTTCCATAATTTAAACGACCGTCTCTTTACTATTATTATCCATCTCTGGCATTTCATCTTTTATTCCATTCTTTATTTTCTCGATATCTAACTTAGGAAGCCATTCTTCAATAAGCCCCACCATTGGATTATAAAATAAAGATTCCACTTTTTTTTCTTCACCTATAAAATGCATTTTTTGATCAAGTTGATTAACAAAAAAGAGTAAAATAGCTACAAGAAGAAACGCTTTTGCCCCACCAAATATTGCCCCAAGGAATTTATTAACACCACCTAGAGCTACAGCAGAAAGCAGTTTATCAATAATACGCGACACAAAAACAATAGCTAGAGCCACCACAAGAAATGTAACAGCAAAAGACACCGCAGACAAATAACTATCAGAAATATTAAATCCCAAATTAACAACCAAAACAGAAGCAGCAAACTCCGAAAAATGAACAGCACACCAAACACCTAAAATCAAAGCCAACAAACTAGCCACTTCCACAACCAATCCTTTACTAAACCCCTTATAAAGCCCCCAAATAAGAGGGACTAACAATATGATATCAATAAAATTCATAGTTATACGATTCAGCTAAAAACAAAAAAAGCAGTTGGATTAAATAATCTCAACTGCTTCTGTATAAATATCACATTTTGGCTCCTCAGGTAGGACTTGAACCTACGACCTACGGATTAACAGTCCGCCGCTCTAACCAACTGAGCTACTAAGGAATTTTGCCCTTTTTTCTGTAAGGCGATGCAAAAGTAATATTTTTTTTATCAATACAAACAAGCAGTGCACTTTTTTTTAAAAAAAATACAATTTTATATTTCAAAACTAACAGGAGTGCGATTCACAATCGAGTGTCCAAGGGTTATTTCGTCAGTATATTCCAATTCATCACCTTTAGCAACACCCCGTGAAAGCATAGACATTTTCACGTCAACACCCTTCATTTTTCGATAGATATAAAAATTAGTTGTGTCACCCTCCATCGTAGCTGGCAACGCAAAAATAAGTTCTTTAATATTTCCCTCTTTAACTCTTTCGATGAGAGAATCTATTTCTAAATCGGCAGGCACAATACCATCAGCTAATGAGATAATACCGCCTAAAACATGATACACCCCTTTAAACAAAGTGGTATTCTCCACCGCCATCACATCACGCACATTCTCAACCACACACACGGTAGAATGATCACGAAGTGGATCTGAACAAATGGCGCATAATTCAACATCAGAAATATTATGGCACATCTCACAATATTGCACGTTATTTCTCAAGCGTGATATCGCCGTAGTAAAAGCCTCCACACGCTCTACATCTTGCCTAAGCATAGACAACACAAGCCGCAAAGCTGTTTTCTTTCCTATCCCTGGCAATTGAGAGAACTCCTCTACAGCGTCCTCTAAGAGTTGTGATGGAAACGTGATTTGTTGCATATAATAAGTAGTGTGAATTTATTAATGAAGTATTATTTCCCCACAAATATAAATTTAGGTGCCAAGATCTCATCTTAATGAACTACCCCGCTGCAAGCAGACAGAGTATCAATTCGAAACACTTTTATTATTCGCAACAAACTGCGGAGAATAAAACCCACAATGTGAAATTAAAAATGCAACAATAAAGACTTCCTATTACTTAAAATGACATAAAAAGAAGCAGAGATAAAACAATACTTATCTCTACAACAATTTACATGAAGAAAAGTTATTTCGTTTCCCACTTTTTGATCTCTTCTTTATTATTTAATAAGAAATCAATATCATCAAAGCCATTAATCATACACTCTTTTTTGTAACCATTTATTTCAAATGACTCACTTTTTCCAGTGGCCACAATGGTTATTTTCTGAGCAGGCAAATCCACTTTAACTTTTGTGTTATGATCTTTTTCAATTTCAGAAAACAAATCCGCTAAAAATGCTTCCGAAACAGTAACTGGCAATACGCCATTATTCAACGAGTTGTTACGAAATATATCAGCAAAGAAACTCGATACCACAATTTTAAAACCATAACCAGCAATAGCCCATGCTGCATGTTCACGGCTAGATCCACTACCAAAATTCTTACCAGCCACCAAAACTTCACCCTTATAAGTAGGGTTGTTTAATACAAAATCACTAATTGGATTTCCTTCTTTATCATAACGCCAATCGCAAAATAAGTTATCACCAAAACCATCTTTAGATGTCGCTTTAAGAAAGCGTGCTGGTATTATTTGATCCGTATCAACATTCTCAATAGGCAAAGGAATACAACTCGATTCTACAATATTAATTTTTTCCATAATTATAGTATTAATGTAATTATTATTATTTTCATTTTAAGCATTAGCTAAACGCATCACATCAGCAAAAACCCCAGTAGCTGTGACCTCTTTACCAGCACCAGCACCTTTTATCACTAAAGGCTGATCGGCATAGCGTTGGGTATAAAGCAATACAATATTATCCATACCGTCCAAGTAATAAGCAGGATGACTCGCATCAACAGCTTGCAAACCAGTTACAGCCTTTCCGTCATTAAAGTCTGCCACATAACGCAACACCTTTCCTTCTTGTGCTGCTTTTGCACGTATTTCTTCTATACGCGCATCATTTTTCTTCAGATTAATCAGCAGCTCATCAAACGAAGCACACTGCATATCCTCTGCAGGAACAATATCTTTAGAACTCACCTCTTCAATCTCCATCATATAACCCCCAACGCGAGCCAAAATAAGAATTTTACGCATCACATCCAAACCACTAAGGTCAATAGATGGATCGGGCTCTGTAAGACCTAATTCACGCGCTTGAACCACCGCTTGAGAGAAAGGCAAAGTAGCACTAATATTATTAAAGATATAATTAAGACTACCAGAAAGCACCGCTTGAATCTTCACTATCTTATCACCAGCAGCTACTAAATCCTCAATGGTTTTAAGCACCGGCAAGCCAGCCCCCACATTGGTTTCATTTAAAAACTTAAGGCCTTTCTTACGAATAACCGCTTTAAATTCATCAAGCTGAGCAAGAGGAGACGAAGCCATCACCTTATTAGAAGCCACCACCGAAACATTTTGTTCAGCGACAGCTTTGTAAAACTGAGGCACATCATAAGATGCTGTATTATCAACAAATATACTATGACGCAAATTCTGTTCTTTAATACGCTGAACATATAAGTTAAGGTCCATCTTTTCGCCTTGTTTCTCCAACGTATCTTTATAGGACTCTAAATCTATTCCTTTGGCATTAAAAAACATTTTACGGGAATTAGCCACTCCCACCAAACGCACATCAATACCATATTCATCGCGTAAAAAACCCGTTTGCTGACGCAATAGCTCCAACATAGTACCACCTACCGTTCCAATACCCACAGCATATAAGTGGACTTTTCTATATTTTGATAAAAAGAAACCATCGTGAAGCACATTAAGCGCTTTTTTCGTTTCATTTCCTTTTACCACAACGGAAATGTTACGTTCGGTTCCACCCTGAGCAATGGCACGTATATTAATACCATTCAGTCCTAAAAGACGCAATGCTTTACCAGAGACACCCGTTTGTTCGCGCATATTATCGCCCACAATAGCTACAATAGACAAGTGATCTTCACTTACCGTCTTACGCATTTTACCATTAGCTATTTCGCTTTCAAATTCGGCGTTCAACTGTTCCACCGCAGCAAAACAATCAACATTCATCACACCAATACTGATGGTATGTTCTGAAGAACTCTGTGTAATAATCAATACATTAATAGTCCTTTCACTCAACGCCTTAAAAACACGCATTGCAATACCAGGGACCCCTACCATACCACTACCCGAAATAGTGATTAATGACACATCATCCACAGATGAAAATCCTTTGACGATAGCTTCTGATTTCTCTGGGTTAGAGCTAATAACCGTGCCCTTAAAATCAGGATTAAAGGTATTCTTTACTAAGATAGGAATTTTCTTTTCGAAACAAGGCTGTACCGAAATAGGATACAACACCTTAGCCCCAAAATAAGACAACTCCATAGCCTCCTCATAACTTAAATGAGGAATACTGTAAGACGAAGACACCATCTGAGGAGAAGCCGTCAATACACCATCCACATCAGTCCAGATATCTACACGTTGAGCATCTAAAAATTTGGCAATCAAAGAAGCTGTATAATCAGAACCACCCCGTCCAAGAGTCGTAATATTACCCGAAGGTGTGGTCGCTAAGAAGCCAGGCACTACTGCCAATTTATCCATTGAAGCAAAAGACGTTTTAGCTTTATCCTCCGATATTTTAAATTGCACTTTAGCATGACTATAATCTTCATCCGTCATCACAAAATCACGGGAATCGATCAACTTATTATTCAATCCATTATCAGCAAAAAGAACACTAATCATTTGAGAAGACAAACGCTCCCCAACACTCATTAGACGTGCTTTAGCTTTATCTGAATATTCGCCTAAAATATGAACCCCACGACAAATATCCTCAGCCTCGCCACACAGCTCAGCAACAAAAGCATTGAGATCGGCCTGATGAGAATCACTCACCAAAGACGCAATAACCTCTTCATGCTTCGTTTTAATTTTTAATATATGAGAATGATAATCATTGGGTTGATCAATAGAAAGACGACCAGCAGCTTCCAACAAGTTCGTGACTCCCTGCATAGCCGAAACTACAACCACCAGCTGTTCATCTTGCGGATAGCTACGCACAATATCCATCACTTTCTTGAGAGCACTAATACTACCCACTGAAGTACCACCAAATTTCAATACAATCATATCATTATTTTTCGAGTAAATGTTTCTATTTCCGAAGAAACATAAATATCAATCTAATTTCAATACAGCTAGGAAAGCCTTTTGAGGCACCTGAACACTACCTATTTGCTTCATTTTTTTCTTTCCTTTCTTTTGTTTCTCCAACAATTTACGCTTACGCGAAATATCACCACCATAACATTTAGCAGTCACATCTTTACGCACAGCTTTTACCGTTTCTCGGGATATTATCTTAGCACCTATTGCCCCTTGAATCGCAATATCAAATTGCTGACGAGGAATCAATTCTTTTAATTTGGCACACATACGACGCCCCATCGACACTGAATTATCGACATGCAACAAGGTAGATAACGCATCAACAGGTTCACCATTCAATAAAATATCTAGTCGTACTAATTTGGCTGGTCTAAAATCAGTATGATAATAATCAAAAGAAGCATAACCTTTAGAAACACTTTTTAATTTATCGTAAAAATCAAAAACGATCTCACCCAAAGGCATATCAAATGCTATCTCAACACGATCACCAGTAATAAACTCTTGTTTTACCAATTCAGCACGCTTGCTCAAACATAAGGTCATGCAAGCACCAAAGAACTCACTTTTTGTAATTATCGTTGCTCTAATAAAAGGTTCTTTTATATAATCGATCAACATAATTTCGGGCAATTCACTTGGCGTATAAACATCTAGCACTTCACCTTTCTTAGTAAAAACTTGATATTCCACGTTGGGCACTGTCGTGATCACATTTTGGTTAAATTCCCGATCTAGACGTTCCTGAATAATCTCCATATGCAGAAGTCCTAAAAATCCGCAACGGAAACCAAAACCTAATGCGGCAGAAGACTCAGGAACAAATGTTAAAGAAGCATCATTAAGCTGCAACTTCTCTATAGCAGATCTCAGATCTTCATAATCCTCGGTATCGATAGGATAAACCCCTGCAAAAACCATAGGTTTCACCTCTTCAAATCCAGAGATAGCAGTTAAGCAAGGTGTTTTATGATGTGTTAGCGTATCACCAACTTTCACTTCAGCAGAAGCTTTAATACCTGAAATAATATAACCGACATCACCTGCCTTTAACTCCTTTTGAGGTTGCAAAGTAAGGAGCATACGTCCCACTTCGTCAGCAATGTAATCTTTTTTAGTATTAAAGAAACGGACATGGTCACCCTTTCTAAGTGTTCCATTAGCCACTTTAACATAAGCAATAATACCTCGAAATGAATTAAATACTGAATCGAAAACCAGACATTGCAAAGGCGCATCTGGATCCCCTTTGGGTGCTGGCACTCGCTTTACAATAGCTTCTAAAATTTCACCAACCCCTTCTCCCGTCTTACCACTAGCGCGTATAATCTCTTCTCTATCGCAACCCAGAAGTTCAATAATTTGATCTTCAACCTCTTCGGGCATAGCATTATCCAAGTCAATTTTATTCAACACAGGAATAATTTCAAGATCATTTTCTATCGCCAAATAAAGGTTAGATATAGTCTGTGCCTGAATACCTTGAGTAGCATCAACAATTAACAAAGCCCCTTCACAAGCGGCTATAGAACGTGACACCTCATAGGAGAAATCAACATGACCAGGAGTGTCAATCAAATTAAGCACATAATCTTCACCATCAAGGTCATAATTCATTTGAATAGCATGACTCTTTATGGTAATACCGCGCTCACGTTCCAAATCCATATCATCGAGCACTTGTGCCTGTGAATCTTTCTCAGAAACCGTATGGGTAACTTCAAGCAGACGATCAGCCAAGGTGCTTTTACCATGATCAATATGTGCTATGATACAAAAATTTCTTATACTATTCATGCGTTCATTTTATTATTATGCAAAAGGTGGGCAAAGATAAGAAAAATAAAGGAGCGATTAAGGGCTATTTGACCGAAAGTAATAAGCATCTTTATACATCAATTACTTCATCATTAATTTGTACTTTTGTCTTATCAATAACAACCTTTATTATGGAAAATAGAATTTGTGATTTATTCAAAATACAATACCCCATTATTCAAGGTGGCATGGTATGGTGTAGCGGATGGGAATTAGTCTCGGCAGTAAGCAATAATGGGGGTCTAGGTTTGCTAGGAGCAGGATCCATGAATGCTGAAGTTTTAGCCCAACAGATAGATAAAGTACGCGCAACAACACAACGACCTTTTGGTGTTAACCTGCCGCTATTGAAACCTGAGATAGAAGCTCTCGTAAATGTGATTATAGATAAAGGTGTAAAGATCGTATTTACATCTGCAGGCAATCCTAAAACGTGGACTAAAAAGTTTCAAGACCATAATATTGTGGTAGCACACGTTGTTGCCAACACCAAATTTGCAAAAAAATGCGAAGAAGCTGGCGTTGATGCAATAGTAGCAGAAGGTTTTGAAGCAGGAGGTCATAACGGGCGCGAAGAGACAACAACACTCTCTCTAATCCCACACATTCGCAAAACTACAACACTGCCATTAATAGCAGCAGGAGGCATCGCTAGTGGCAGCTCGATGTATGCCACCATGGCTTTAGGTGCCGAGGGTGTACAGATAGGATCTTTATTTGCTAGCGCAAAAGAAAGCTCAGCACATGACAATTTCAAACAACGTATTATTGATTCAAGAGAAGGCTCAACACAACTCAGTTTAAAGACACTTACCCCTGTTCGTCTCATTAAAAATGAGTTCTACCAAATAATAAATGATGCAGAATATAAAGGCCGTTCCAAAGAAGAGCTGCAAAAAATATTAGGCAAAGGACGTTCTAAACACGGCATTTTTGAAGGTGACATGATAAATGGAGAATTAGAGATAGGACAAGTTTCAGCTATTATTGATCAAATAGATAATATCAAAGACATTATGCAACGCTTAGTAACCGAATTCAATGCGACATCACAAAAGATGAACACCATCCAATTATAATGATGCCACATAAAGACATAAAACCATGGGAAATACTATGCTTCATCATTCTAGGAGCATGGGTTTTCTCATTTTACAGTTGCGACAGTCAGAAAAGAGTCACTAAAGCACTTCTAAAATTAGAACGTAGCGAAGAATATAAAACCACTAGAAGCTGGCCCCACAACTACACCTTTCAGGAATACTCAAATAGACTAAACGAAACAAAGATACAACAAGCCTTTTACGAAAAACGTAAAGTACAAGCTCGCATTGCCAAAGACAAAAAGACAGAAAAGATACTGGAAAACAACATTGCTCAATACCAAAAGACCATTGATACATATCAAAAAGACAAGAAATTTTATAAAATCTACAAACTGCAATCTAAAGACGTTAAATTAAAAGTAAAAGAAGAAAACGCAACACAAAAAGCTCTAGAAAAACAAAAAACAAAATTAGATCATAAAGCTTTACGCAAACAAAAAGAACTTTTAAAGAAACACAAGACTCAAAATAAGAATCGCGAATTAGCGTTAAAAGCAAAACGACGCAGTTTAAAAAAGAAAAGGAAAGAAGCAGAGAAAGAAAGGAAAGAATATCTCAATTCCATAAAAGAAAAACGTCAAGTACTCAAAGAAATTCAGACAGAAAAGAAAAACGCAAACGCCGACGACAACGAATACTATACCAATGAGATATTACATCTTATTAATGAAATAAAACAAATGGAAAAAGAAACCTCCGTTTTTGATGCTCCCATAGACTCACTAAACAATACTATAATCCTACCAGATTCGGTGTTGCAAACTATAATAAAAATAGACAGTCTAAATACAAGGCCATAAAAAAAAAGGCGCTAAGGGAACAAGTAAAAAAAAGGAAGTTTAGGTGATTTCCTCTACGTGTTTGTATTTATTTGGCATATTTTCACCAAAATACAATCACAATAGCCCGCTATTGCTTCTCGAATTTGTCTAAATTTCCACTCAGGTAGAATAAGATAAAACAAAAATCAGATAAATTTAACACGGGCACTCTGGACCAGTAGTACAAAAATTGCAAGATTTGCTATTTAAAACGAGCTGACTTCTTGGCCAGATTATGACAAATATCATGCGCCACGTGACCAGCATGGCCTTTTATCCACTTAAATTCTATCAATTTATTATCGCACAAACGATCTATCTCTTGCCAATGCTGTGCAAATTTGACATCTCTCCCAAAAGCGGTTTGCCAATCGTTATGGCGCCAATAATGCACCCATTGCACGAGACCGCGAATAACAAATCGGCTATCGGTATTAACTTGAATACAAGTCTCATTTTGCAGACAACGCAAACCATTGGCCACAGCCAAAAGCTCCATCAAGTTACTATTACCACCTTCAAAAGAGCCCACATATTCCTCTCTAACACCCTGAGCATCTTCGATAAAACCACCATAACCAGAACAAGCTAAAGACTCATTATAAGAGCCATCAGCATAAATCTTGTAATCAGGCATTAAAGACGATTCATTGGCTTGTATTTTTAATTCACCCCCTCGTCTATCCATTTGTATAAATTGATCATAAGCCTCTCCATCTAGAAAAGGAAAACCTTCAATAAACACAGCATTAATCGTTTCTCCTATTTTTATTTTGCCCCTAAGGGCAGAATTCATTATTTTATTGAATTGAAATTGATTTCTTCGAATAACAGAAACCATGGCATGCGTTATATCGGATTCAACAATGCCTTTTTTAGGGAAATAAACGACATCAAAAGGCTCACATTGAGCACAAGACACCACACAACTCACCTCCTCATCACAAAGAGACTGTATTGATATTATAAATTTTATAACCTCCATAAATTAGTCATGTGAATAAAGTCAACAACCTCGGAGCAAACCCACGAGGCATTTAGTTGAAGAACATTTTATTATTAGCAGCAAGCTACGTAAAATTAAACCCACAATGTGGAATTAATGACTTCTGATCATTTTATATTCTAAAAACCAAAGAAAATACCAGCAACACCAGCTAAAAAAGCAAAAATCATATTGACCAACTTAACCACCACGAAACCTTTTTTGGATTCCGCCAACAGAGGCAACATACCATGACCATCTTGTGATATAGAACTGGCCAAAAGAATACTAAAAGGAATGGTTCCTGCAGCAAAAAGAGTTACAAAAACAAGATGCGGCCCAGACTCTGGAATAATACCAATAACCACAGCAACAAGAAGAACTACAAACATATTATTAGATATCCAAGCATCCACATCAATATACAACATCACAAAATGCATCACGGTCAAAACACCAAATACCCACAGAAAGATATGAGGCAAATGTACTTTAACAATATGATTCCAGATATGCTCCTCCAAAAAATGATCGGGAACGCTCAGTGTCACGAAAAGAGCAAAAGAAAAGGATAACAGTAACGTGATACGCACCCACAACTCCTCATCACCTCCGAGCAAGCCAGAAGCCACACCTCCAATAAGAGAAAGGACGATAACAGCTATTGCCAATCGATTAGGTTTTGGATGCAAAATATTAGATAAGAACAATTTAGCATTAAAACATTTACATTCCACATCATGCAATGGTAAACGCTGCTCCTTAATATCATTAATAATTTTAGTAGGCTTATAAACTTTATCCGTAATATAACCTGCCGCAATACCCACCACTAAAATAATACCCGTCAGCAAAAACGCTTTTTGCGGAAACATAGCAAACATAACAAAAGCCTCATCACCACTGGTAGCAATCATAGTGGTAACCAAAGCACCAAAAGAAACCAAGCGATGTGAGAACATAGCCACCATGGTAAAAGCACCCAAACAACCAGGAATAGCTCCCATTATACCAGCAAAAAGATACTGCTTCCATTTGCTCCCCGTAAGAAATCTCTTCCACATCCCATTGGTTTGCACATTAACATACTCAATAAGAACCATCATGATAAATACAAACCCAGATATCATGACGGATTTTAAAAACAAACTAAAAAACACTTCCATAAACATAACTTTACCTATTTATTTATAAAAATACATTTCATTTACGACCTAAAGGGTGACACTTATCACAAAGGGAAACAACTTGTGAAGTAAAAAAACTTCACTTGTATTTTCTATTCATTGTTAAAAGATCATCACTGTTTCTTTTAGGGTATCAACTTTTATTCTGAACAAAGGGGAAAGATACATAAAACATTTTCAACTAAACATCCCATTTGCGTGCAGCTGTATCATTCATATAATACCAATTTGATTTTAATCTTATCCTTATACTATTATAGTATTATGCCGATGTAGAATTAGTTAAGCTATAATAGCGTAGCGTATTAAAGCTTATTTTAATTCACAATCGGTATAAGAACACAAAGCTAAACAATCATTTAATAAAAAATGAGAACACCTTCTTTTCCTGAATTTATTGTTTCAAAAAAAAGGGTTTAACCATTGGCTAAACCCTTTTCCTATATTTCAATTTCCTCTTCTAAAAGGAAAAAATGCTTAACGTAATGCGGCTTGCGCAGCAGCTAAACGTGCAATAGGCACACGGAAAGGAGAACAACTCACATAGTTGAGCCCAAGAGTGTGACAAAATTCTACAGAAGAAGGCTCTCCTCCATGTTCTCCACAAATTCCCACTTTCAAGTTAGGTTTTGAGGTACGACCTCTTTCCACACCCATCCTTACTAGCTGACCAACACCTTCTTGGTCGAGCACTTCAAAAGGATCATTCTCTAAGATACCCTTCTTGATATAAGCGGGTAAAAAAGAACCCGCATCATCACGTGAATAACCAAAAGTCATCTGAGTAAGGTCATTGGTACCAAAAGAAAAGAACTCAGCCACTTCAGCAATTTTATCAGCAGTAAGCGCTGCTCGCGGTATCTCGATCATAGTACCTACCAAATAATCACAGCTGGCACCCATTTCTTTAAAGACCAGTTGTGCTGTAGCATCTATAATTTTCTTTTGCATCTTGAACTCCTCCACAGTACCAACTAATGGCACCATAATCTCAGGACGAGCATCCACACCCTCTTTCTTTAATTTAACAGCCGCTTCTATAATAGCACGAGCCTGCATCTCAGTAATCTCAGGATAGACATTACCCAAACGACAACCACGATGTCCCAACATAGGATTAAACTCCTCTAGTTGAGTTATTTTATGCATAATTTGTTCCAATGACACCCCCATTTCTTTAGCAAGTTCTTTTTGAGTCGCTAATTGGTGAGGAACAAATTCGTGCAAAGGCGGATCCAATAAACGCACCGTAACACCAAAACCTTCCATTGCTCTAAAGATACCCTCAAAATCGCTACGCTGCATCGGCAATAATTTCACTAAAGCCTCTTTACGCCCCACTAAATCATCAGCCAAAATCATCTCACGCATAGCTCTTATACGGTCCGCTTCAAAAAACATATGTTCCGTACGACAAAGACCAATACCCTGAGCTCCAAACTCACGTGCTGCTTTTGCATCATGCGGTGTATCAGCATTGGTACGAACCATCATTTTCGCATGTTTATCAGACAACTCCATCACACGAGCAAAATTATCACTTAAAGTAGCTGATTGTGTAGCCACCTTACCATCATAAACATTACCAGTACTACCATTAAGAGATATCCACTCACCCTCTTTATACGTTTTACCATTCATTACAAGCGTACGCGCTTTATAATCAATCTTGATACTTCCAGCTCCCGACACACAACACTTACCCATACCACGCGCCACAACGGCAGCATGCGAAGTCATTCCTCCACGAGCCGTTAATATACCTTGCGCTACATTCATACCTTCCAAATCCTCAGGAGAAGTCTCGATACGCACTAAAATAACCTGCTTACCTTCGGCCGCACATTCAGCTGCTTGATCGGCAAAGAAAATGACCTTACCCGAAGCAGCACCAGGAGAAGCGGGCAATCCTTTAGCCATTCTTTTAGCACTAGCTTCAGCTTTAGTATCAAAAACGGGATGAAGTAACTCATCCAATTTTTTAGGTTCTAAACGTAATAATGCCTCTTTCTCATTCAGCATACCAGAATCTAGCATTTCCATAGCTATTCTTAACATTGCGGCACCAGTACGCTTACCGTTTCTGGTTTGTAACAACCACAATTTACCATCTTGAATCGTAAACTCAAGATCCTGCATATCACGGTAATGATTTTCTAATTTTTCTTGTGTAGCAAATAATTCTTGTGCCACCTGAGGCATAGCCTCTTCTAATGAAGGATAATTAGCCGCTCTATCTTCTTCTGTTACACCAGCCAATTCAGCCCAACGCAAAGAACCTTCTTTTGTAATTTGCTGTGGCGTACGCACACCAGCTACTACATCCTCTCCTTGAGCATTAATCAAATATTCACCATTAAAACGGTTCTCACCAGTAGCAGCATCACGCGTAAAAGCTACACCAGTAGCAGAGTTTTGCCCCATATTACCATAAACCATCGCCTGCACATTAACCGCCGTTCCCCACTCAGCAGGGATACGATTAAGCTGGCGATAAAGAATAGCGCGTTCATTCATCCAACTATCAAAAACAGCAGCAATGGCACCACTAAGCTGCTCCCAAGGACTATCAGGAAAATCACTTCCTGTTTGTTTTTTTACGGCGGCTTTGAACTTAGTCACCAATTCTTTTAAATCATCTACAGTAAGCTCCGTATCATTTTCAACACCTTTAGCCTTCTTGGCATCTTGCATTATTTGTTCAAAGGGATCAATATCTTGTTTACTTTCGGGTTTCATACCCAAAACAACATCACCATACATCTGTACAAAACGACGATAAGAATCCCATGCAAAACGTGGATTTCCCGACTTTGCAGCTATACCTTCTACAGCATTATCATTTAAACCAAGATTAAGAACAGTATCCATCATACCGGGCATAGAAACACGCGCACCAGAACGAACAGAAACCAAAAGCGGATTTTCTTTATCGCCAAACTTAGTACCTACTAGAGCTTCAATATTAGCAATGGAAGTTTCTATATCAGACCTCAGAATAGCCATCATAGCTTCTTCTCCTTTTTCCTGATATTCAGCACAAACATCAGAAGTAATCGTAAATCCGGGAGGCACCGGGACCCCTATCAGATTCATCTCTGCTAAGTTAGCCCCTTTCCCACCGAGTATGTTTTTCATCTCAGCTTTTCCTTCTGCCTTTCCGGCACCAAAAGTATAAACGCGTTTAGTTCCCATAATCTCTATCTTTATATGATTAATAAAAATGCTAAATGTCAGTTTAATTCCACATTGTGGGTTTAATTCTTCGTAGCTTGCTGCGAATAATAAAATATTCTTCAACTAAATGCCTCGTGGGCTTGCCCTAGGTTGTTGACTTGTTTTAAGATCGGGACTTATAATAAGACCACTGCTTAAAAAAAGGATTACAAATCTAACGGATTTTATTTAAAAAATGAAACACTTATTTGTCAAGACATCAATAATATTCAAAATCAACTTTGATTCATGTTTTTCTAACACAGTGAGATAAAAACACCTTTCCATCATTTATCCAGAAAACAAGGTAATAAAATGGACAAATCACATACTATTGTATTAAAAATGATAAATATCAACGATAACAGGATAAAAACACATCACACGAAAACTTTCAAAGTTTAAACACTAAGGACAAACAGTTAGAGATACGATTCAAACATATTGAAGACAAAAAGAAGAAATTTCACGCATAACTATTTCAAAAACGGCACAACAATCGACAAAAAAGCAAAATTAATAGCATTCCAACTTTTTCATGAAAAATTTTAAAAAGAATTAGAAAACACACCTATCCTACTTTTTCATCCTGATCACAACAGCTATGAGATAGAAAAAAAGTTATAACATTAAAAAAATGCACAATTGACACGGTCCTTACAATCACCTTGTTTAACAACAGAAAAAACATTGACCTCATCCATTATACTCATTACTACAACAATTCATACCGCTCTTTCAGTTAAAAACTCTTATAATTTCCCCTCAAAAAAAGAGCAAAAAAACAGTTATTCCAATTAAAAATTACACTTTAATATCACAAGGATATTTTTTATATTTGTGGCTTTAAATTTTTCGCACCATAAAAACAAACAATAGTATGTCATTTAAAATCATCAGCGCTGAAGAAGCTGCAAGTTATGTAAAAAACAACGACAATGTCGCTTTTAGTGGTTTCACTCCTGCAGGAGCACCAAAAGTAGTTCCAGGTGCTATTGCCAAAATAGCAAAAGCCGAACACGAAAAAGGGAATACATTTCAAATTGGTGTGTTAACAGGAGCCTCTACTGGTGACTCTTTAGATGGTGAATTAATACGTGCAGAAGCTGTAAAATTTCGCACCCCTTACCAATCAAATAAAGACTTACGCGCTGCAATGAATAGTGGCAAGGTCC
>CBFIII010000017.1:0-59947 GCA_965662645.1 Bacteroidales bacterium | reverse complement strand
ATACCACCTAACACTTCTTGTGGGATAGATTTAAGGAATCCAGAAATCTTACCTATCACGGAAAAGATAATAGCAGTTATGGCAGAAATACGAAGGATTTTAGGATTAGTTACTTTAGTCAGTTCTATGGCACCAGTCACCTCGCTATAAGTGGTGTTAGGCACAGAACCCATAGCACCTGCTACAGCAGTAGCAACACCATCACCCAACATGGTACGATGCAAACCAGGATCCTTAATAAAATCTTTTTCAGCAACAGCACCAATAGCATATATGTCACCAATATGTTCGATAAGAGGAGCAATAGCAACAGGAATCATATACAGAATAGCTCCCCAACTCCACTCTGGTCTAGTGAAGGCTGGCAATTGGAACCAACCCGCTTCTTGAATAGCAGTGAAATCAACCACACCTAAAATAAGAGAAAGAATATATCCTACTACAATACCTATAAAGACGGGAATCAACTTAATAACACCTTTGAAATAAATAACAGCGATAATGGCAGATAATAATGAAACACCTGCAATAATCCAATTACCTTTGGCCATACCTACCGCAACAGGAGCTAACGAAAGACCAATTACCATAATTACAGGCCCAACAACGATAGAAGGAAATACCCGTTTAATGAAATTAACACCTTGCCATTTCACTAAACCAGAAACCAAAGCATAAACAAAACCCACAGCAATAATACCACTTAAGGTACCAGCAAAACCAAATTTTTCGGTAGCCGCCACAATAGGAGCGATAAAAGCAAAACTAGAGCCTAAGAATACAGGGACTTTTCCTTTTGTAATAAGATGGAAAATCAACGTACCTACACCAGCAGAAAAAAGAGCGATAGAGGGATTGATACCAACGAGGAGAGGAACTAACACCGTGGCACCAAAAGCCACGAAGAGGAATTGGACACCGATTAAAATTTGTTTAGACGGCGATAACGAAGAGACGTTGTTCATTTTTTTGAATGGTTATGGTTAGATAAGATTTTAAGACAGCGCAGCACGAGACTTTTCCCTACATGCGTTTTCTGCCATTCAAAAACCAAAATTAATATTTTTTCTATCATTACAGCTGAAAAAGAAGTACAAATATAATTTTGCATAATTTTTATAGAGTTATTAACACAAAAAACGGCTATTGTTTATAATTTTTTTTATACATATAAATAAGATTAAAACCTCTAAAACAATTTTTTACAAAACAGAAAGTTCAAATCCATATTTAGAAGAGTAAATTTTACCCACAAAATACCACAATACTTTTATCTTTGCGTCCGACAACCAATTATTAACCCAATAATAAACAAAATGAAAAAAATTATTTTATCGCTTATCGTTGCGCTAAGTAGCCTTTCAGCAATGGCACAAAATGTACAGTTACATTATGATTTCGAAAGAGAAGCATATACCTCTACAGTAGAAATGTTCAAATTAGATGATTTAGGAAGCACATTCTTTTTCATCGATTTTGATTATGGCTATGACAACAACGGTAATAATGGCGTAAATTTGGCTTATATGGAAATTGCTCGTAGCTTTAAATTGGGCGATTTACCTGTACAACCACGTGTAGAATATAATGGTGGATTTGGCCGTTATGTAGGTGGAGAATTTGGCATAAACAATTGTTATTTAGTTGGTGCTGAAAAAACATTTCTTTCTGAAGACTTCTCAAAATTCTTCACTCTACAATTAAACTACAAAATGATTGCAGACAAAAAAGGAATCAATTCAGATGAACCTCAACATTCTTTTCAAATTACTGGAGTATGGGGTATGAATTTCTTTGATAACAAATTAACATTCTCAGGTTTTGCTGATTTCTGGAAAGAAGATAGCGGTTTTAATACCGAATATATCTTCATCTCAGAACCACAATTATGGTATAATATAAACTCTTCTTTCTCCGTAGGTGGCGAGATTGAGTTAAGTCAGAACTTTGTAAGTGACGAATTTAAAGCTTATCCTACCTTAGCCGTTAAATGGAACATAGCACCTGAGAAATAAATCGATATCATATTAAAATCAAAAGGCAGAAGATTATAAAACGTTTTTTGCCTTTTGACTTTTCTAATAAAACTTAAAACTATGTTTGAAAAACTATTTCAACTCAAAGAAAACCGTACTACGGTAAAAACAGAGATCATAGCAGGTATCACCACCTTTATGACGATGGCTTATATCTTAGCCGTTAACCCAGACATCCTATCTGCAACAGGAATGGATAAAGGTGCTGTATTTGTAGCCACAGCATTAGCTGCAGCATTAGCTACTCTTGTGATGGCTTTTGTGGCCAACCTTCCTTTTGCTTTAGCACCAGGAATGGGGCTTAATGCTTTCTTCGCCTTTGGCGTAGTAATAGGAATGGGGCACACTTGGCAATTCGCTTTAACTGCGGTATTTATTGAAGGTCTT
Source organism: Bacteroidales bacterium (assembly GCA_965662645.1). GTDB lineage: Bacteria > Bacteroidota > Bacteroidia > Bacteroidales > UBA5342 > UBA5342. The sequence goes on along the minus strand of CBFIII010000017.1, from coordinate 57,524 downwards.
ATCTTTATAGGTCTTACCGCATTTAATATACGTGAGATGATTATCAACTCCATACCTCACAGTATGAAGAAAGCCATCTCGGTAGGAATTGGACTTTTCATTGCTTTCATTGGTCTTAAAAATGCAGGTATTGTGGTTAACCACGATGCCACCTTAGTATCATTAGGAGATGTAAAATCTGCCAGCGCTATTGTTGGCATTATTGGCATTATCCTTACGGGTGTATTATTAGCTAAACACGTAAAAGGAGCTATCCTTATCGGTCTATTAGGTTCTACCATTATAGGTATTCCATTTGGGATCACACACTTACCAGAAACTCTTGACTTATCAATACCTTCTATGTCTCCTATCTTTCTTAAATTCGATTGGGAATGGATAAAAAGTGGTGATGGCATTATGCAAATGGTAGTTGTGGTATTCACTTTCCTCTTTGTAGATATGTTTGATACCATAGGTACCCTCATTGGAGTCACCACAAAAGCCAATATGATCACAAAAGATGGTAAAATTCCAAGAGCAAAACAAGCCCTTTTTGCTGACTCTATTGGTACTACTTTTGGTGCTTTATTCGGAACTTCTACCGTTACCACTTATGTAGAGAGCGCTTCGGGTGTAGCAGAAGGTGGCCGTACTGGTCTTACTGCACTAACCACCGCTATTCTTTTTCTTTTAGCTTTATTTATCTCTCCTATCTTCCTTATGGTACCTGCTGCAGCTACTGCTCCAGCTCTTGTCTTAGTAGGTGTAATGATGATGAGCCCCGTTAAGGAAATCGACTTTGAAGACTTTACAGAAGCTATACCAGCTTTCTTTACCTTAATAATGATGCCATTGACATATTCTATCGCTGACGGTATATTCTTTGGTATTATCTCTTACGTTCTATTGAAGGTATTATCAGGTAAATATAAAGATGTAAGCTTATTAACACTCATTCTTAGTGTAGTCTTCTTGCTCAACTTTATTTTAAATTAAGTCTTAATTTCCATACCAATCAATGTAGGGACAGAGCACTAACTTTGTCCCTACGTTTTTTTATAAAAACACATGAAATGCTCACATTAGAACACATCAACATCTCACTACGCCGCATACCTAACTACCCTAAAGAAGGTATTGAATTTATAGATATTACCACTATGATCAGTCACCCTGATTATTTTAATTTTATCTTAGATTACGTTGTCGATTACTACAAAGACAAAGGCATTACAAAAGTAGTAGGAGTAGAATCTCGCGGTTTTATTTTTGGTGGTGCTTTAGCTTCACGCTTAGGGGCGGGTTTTGTTCCTATACGTAAACCAGGCAAACTACCAGCTGAAACGTTTAGCGTATGTTACGATTTGGAATATGGTAAAGATGCTATTTTCATCCACAAAGATGCCTTAGAAAATGGTGATGTAGTCTTACTTCATGATGATTTATTAGCTACAGGAGGCACAACTAAAGCATCTCTAGAACTATTAAATAATTTCAAATTAAAAGAAGTATTTATTAATTTCATCATAGAACTAGAAAAACTAGATGGACGCAGTACTTTAAAAAATTACGATGTCATGTCTGTGATTAAAAATTAAGCTTGCGCTAAAAACATAAAAAAAGAGAGAAGTCATGATTAACAGGACTTCTCTCTTTTTCTATTTTATAAACTATATTATATTTTTAATTCATAAAAAAAACAGAACCAAACATACAGGGTAACGTGTTACAAACTATTAAATAATTCATGATAAAACCCACGATGTGGAATTAAAAGTCTCCATTTTGCTTAGCTGTCATTTCTTTAATGGTCAACTTAAGAATAACTACCCGTTTAATTAAAGCAGGATCATAAGCATTTTTCATTTTCCCATGGTGTTGCATAAGAGCATCAAGCCCTAACAATTTTTGAGCAAAATCTTCCACTATTTCAATTTCTCCCTGACCGAAAATAGAACGGTAATATTCAGTCCACTCACATGATTTATTACCAATTTTCAACTCATGATGCGACGTAATTTCAAAAGCTACTTTTGGATTTTTACGAATCAAATCTAACTTCTTGCCTTCTGTGGCGCAATGAAAATACAAAACATCGTCTTTATAAGCATAATTCAGAGGAACGACATAAGGATATTCATCGCCATGAAAAGCAACACGACATATAAAAGACTGTTTTAGAATATCCAATATTATATTATCGTCACTAATCTCTTTATCCTTACGACGCATAAATTAATTATTCTTAAAAAAACGAAAGACCTCTTTTATATTTTCTGACTCTACTTCTGCAAAATATAAGCCCTCACCTAATGATGAAATGTCAAGATCCACTTGATGTACATAAGCAGAACCTTGAAAAACTAAAAATCCTAGGGTATTATATATCTTAACTGAAAAAGGAGCATTAGTACTAATGGCTACATTCACTTTATCATCAGTCACAGTAGGCCAAACTCTAGCATTATTATCAAACGTACTATCATAATCTACATAAACATAAACGGTGTCACTCGTATCAGTTAAACAACGACCCGACACCACCGCATAATACTGTCCAATATCAGAAGTATTAACAGATGAGAGTTGAAGCTTTTGATTTTCCTGACCTTCAATCAACTGAAAATCTTTATACCACTGATATTTTAATTGGTAGCCAGTAGCTTTCACTTCTATTTCTACATCACTATTTTGCAAAGCATTAACATCAGATGGTGTATTATAAATATGTGTATTGGGTATTACTGTCAGCTGCATCGTTGGCGAAGTAACATCACCACAAAAACCATGAACGACACATTTATAATTACCTGAATCCAAAGTGTCAGCAAAAAGAAAAATTAACTGTGAAGACGATGAATTACTATAAAGAATATCATCTTTATACCATTCGTAACTCAAATTATACCCCTCTGCATCAACAGACAAAATAGCTAGATCCTTTTCACAAACAACAGTGTCATTACTAAATTGAGATACTACAGTAAGAGGTATAACAGAAATAATAAGATTTCTCCAAGACGATAATTTATTTTCTTTTTCGGCTCTCACACTAAGTGTAGCTTCTCCTTCAAACCCCTCTGTCCAGTGAATACTAGCTTCATTCTCATTGTGTAATAAAACACCCACACTATCAGGCACCAACAGCCACTCATAATTGGCATAATCTGTATTATTGCATATATAAGTCGAAACATCAGTACCAGAACAAATCAGGACATCTCCTACAGGCACTTGTAGAGTATTACTTGGCAACACACCCGTTTTATCTTCTATCCAATCGAGATAAGAAGAAATACGCGTATAACCCCCATAGGTGTTACATGTTTCAGATCCATAGCTCACAATACCAGCTATTTTCGTTTCACCATCAGCTACCACAGTTAGAGGACCACCACTATCTCCACTACAAGCATCTTTTGTCCCATTCTCATAACCTGCCATTAACATAGAAGGTATTACGTTACTAAAAAACTGTTCACCAACACTATTATCCACTATCGGCAATTCTACTTTTTGTAAAAGAATAGGAAAATCGTCAGATGTTTGATTTGAACTAGCACGGGTTACACCCCAACCTGTAACCGTGGACATCACTCCAGGAATAGTAGCTCCACTATCCACATCAAACAAAGAGATCAACTCAATGGGTTCTGCATTAACATAATCGATATCCTCATCTAACTCTAGAACCGCAATATCATTGATAAATGTAGTGTTACTATAATTCTCATGAATCGTATAACTCTTAACGTTATACCATTTCCCCGTATCATTGTAAGGATTAGAAGCTCCTACAAGAACACTCATATCAGAAATACTTACGGGATTATTATATTTATCCTGTGTACAATGAGCCGCCGTAAGAATCCAATGATCAGCGATAATGGTTCCACCACACATAAAATCACCAAAACGAAAATATATTTGCCAGGGATAATCTTTAATATCAACACTAGTTCCTCCTACAATTTTCATCACAGGTTCTTTATAACCAGCAACAAAAGGGGAAAATGTTTCTCCTTTTTCTACATCATTTTGAACGGCTATAATAACAGCACCATTCACCGCAAGAGTCAATAAAATAGTATCATCAACCGCAACATTACCCACTTCTATATTCCAACTATAATGCTGATCATCGACCAATTCCATAAGGCATGTATCCTGCTCACAAAAGTCAACAGAAGCATATTCTATATGCCCCTCTACATTAACAATAGTCCACGATAATTCACTTAAAGGAGATAGATTAGACACCGTAACATCAGCTGCCTGTATAACAAGAGAGAAGAATAATGCTAAAAATATATAAAAACCTTTATTCACTTTCCGACTGGTAAATATTATAGTTTCTAAAATCACACTCTAATGCGCCATTATACAACTTAATTTTGGTATCAGCATGTAAACCTACTTGTTTGAAAGCCTCCATATTAGAAGATATTATCCAACAACTGAAACCAACATATTTTTCCTTCATTTTATTACCGATCATTTTATAAAACATATCGATATCACTTGTTTTAAGACGCTCACCATAAGGGGGGTTAAACATCAGAATACCCGTATTGGTGTCAGGTACAAAACGCTCAAAAGATCGACGTGTTAACTTAATATCACGACTTAATTCCGCTTTAAGAATCGCTTCTTTAGCAATATCAACCGATAAAACTAAAATATCAGAACCATATATTTGTAAATTTGGACTAATAATAAGAGCATCAGCTTCTTCTTTTACTTCTTTCCATAAATCTTCATCAAAGTTAGTCCAAGACATAAAACCAAACTTCTCACGGTATTTACCAGCAGGTATATTTTTCCCCATCATCGCGGCTTCTATCAACAATGTTCCAGAACCACACATGGGATCATACAAAGGTATGTCAGCTTTCCATCCGGCTAACTGTAACATACCGTTTGCCAATACTTCATTCAATGGTGCTTTATGATTACGCACACGATAACCTCTTTTATGTAAAGATTCACCTGAACTATCAAAAGAAATAATCACCTCTTTTCCTGCAATATGAACATTCAAACGCACATCTGGATTCTCAGTATCCACATTAGGACGCTCACCACATTCCTTACGGAAATGATCAACAATACCATCTTTTACCTTTAAAGCCGCAAATTTAGAATGCGTAAAGTTTTTAGAAAATACGGTAGCATCAATCGCAAAAGTCTGTTTCGCATTCATATAAGCTGACCAACGGAAAGCTTTTGTTTTTTTATATAAATCATCCTCATCAATGGCCCTAAAAGCACAAATACTCTGCAACACTTTCAAACCTGTACGTAAGCAATAATTTGATTTGTATAGCAATTTTTTATTACCATAAAAAGCAACAGCCCGTTTAGATTTCTCAATATCTTTACCACCCAACTCTTTAATCTCTTGCGCCAATATATTCTCTAAACCAAAAAGTGTTTTTACTACTATTCTCATAACTTTTAAATCTATATACTTTATAAAAAAAGTATAATTAGTGAAAATTAAAATAAGGAACAAAGATACTCTAAAAAGAGCACCTTCCATACATCACTTTTCATTATTGATAAAAAAGTCTATTCCTTAAAATAATAGGACAAAGATCATCACCATCAATCACATTTGAGGACCTAAGGGATTACAATAAGAATAAACTTTTATCATTTCAGTGATATGATAGGAAGTAATTCACAAAAAAAGATTAATTTTGGATTTCAAAAGTGCAAATATTTCAATCATTTTAAGACACATATAAAATGGATACAACTCTTCAACAATTAACGGATAAGATCTATCAAGAAGGTGTGGAAAAAGGTAACAATCAAGCAGAAAGCATTATTACCGAAGCCCGTAAAGAAGCTAAAAAGATCATAAAAGAAGCCGAAGCTAAAGCACAAAAAACAGCACAAAAAGCACAAAAAGATAGCGAAGAAACTCAGAAAAAAGCGCTTTCAGAATTACAAATGGCTGCTCAAAAGGCTGTTAGTGCACTAAAACAGGAAGTTAATAATTTAATTGGTAGTCAAATTATAGATAAAGACATTAAAGCTGCCACTTCTGATGTTCAATTTTTGCAAAAAACCATAGAAACAGCTATTAAAAACTGGGCTTCTAGCGAAAACAAAGAACTGAATATGAATGTTATTGTTCCCGAAAAAGACGAAAAAGCTATAAGTTTATATTTTGCAGAAGCAACTAAAAGTATTTTAGATAAAGGCTTTACTATTACGAGTGCTAACAATATAAAAGCTGGTTTTCAATTAGCAGCAGCAGATGGAACTTATAAAATAAGCTTTAGTGATGAAGATTTCATTACCTTCTTCAAAGCATTTGTGAGACCTAAAATAGCCACATTGCTTTTCAGTTAATCGCCGTTTAATGACATCAAAAACAACACCGTGGAATATTACAGTTTAATAGCAGGATTGCCCGACATACAGCCCGATGATACTAAAACACTCATCACACTATCAGAATTAAAATCTGATATTGAGGAAAGTGTAAATGAAGTTGATCAAAATGAACTGAATTTATTCTTTTACAATTTTGACAATCATAATTTGTGTTCTTTACTTTTTGAAGAAGGAAAAGACTGGTCTCCTCTTGGCACTTTGACTAAAGAAGAAATAGAAGATTTTATTTCTTTTTCTAAAGAAGGAAAGATTCATCAAGATGATTATTTACCTCCATATTTTGCGGAATTCATTACAGCCTATCAAAATGACACAGCACTGTATCCCGATATGAGTTGGGAAGATCAGCTCACAACGCTGTATTATTTACATGCGATAGCCCATAAAAGCACATTTGTTAATACCTATTTTGAATTTAACCTTAATCTTAAAAATGTATTATCAGCTTTTGCGGCTCGTCGTCATAACTTAGACCTTAATAAAATAATTATTGGAAATACAGAAGTATCTGAAAACATAAAGACTAATTCATCAAAGGATTTTGGCATAGCAGCCATGTTTCCCTATCTAGACGAGGCTTTACACATCGACGAAAGCCGATCTCCGCTAGAAAGAGAACAACGCATTGATGCACTACGTTGGCAGTGGTTAGAAGAAAATACCGTATTTAACTATTTTACAAAAGAACGTATTTTCGCTTATCTACTACAATTAGAAATGGTAGAACGCTGGCTTAAAACAGATAAAGAAACAGGTAAAAAATCCTTTAATCATTATGTTAAAGAACTTGTTGACTCGGTTAAAATCAATATCGTTTCATAATTTTTAAAGTTATAAAAACAACAAACTACTCCACTGAAAACCAAAAGAATATCAAGTTAAAAAATATTTTATAACAACAGGCTGCAAAGATAAAATCTACAAACTGGAATTTAATAATTAATAATTTCTTTTATAAATTTCCAATTTTCTAACTTTTTCTCAAAACTAAAAGCAGCATTTGCAGGACTGGTAGATAATAAAGTAACATAAGCAATCCCCTCTATTCTATCAAAATATTTATCATAAAGAAGAGCCGCTTTTTGACCATTAAAAGCTACAAGCCTTATCGAGGAGTTTTTATTGAGTAAAAGATCAATAGTATTAGGTCTCTCTTTTTTAATCTCAGAATCTAAACTACCAACCCTAAAAGCACTGTAACACACATCCCAGACAGCTATATTACAGTTTTTTGCAAACTTTATTCGTTCAGAATAATCAATACTAAAATTACCATTAAATAAAGTATATATTATTTTCCAAAACGAATTTCTCGGATGACCATAATATTGTTGTTTCCGTAATGATTCTTTGCTCGGAAGAGTTCCAAGAATTAAAACTTTAGGATGATCTCCTAATATTGGAGGAAATGATTGAGAAAAATCTTGCATGATAGTTAACCCCATTAAATGCAATAAGCTACTCAACAGCTTATCTTAGTAAACGTAATTTGATATTATCATAAAAAGTAAAAGCGCCATTCTAACAATTAGAATAGCGCTTTATAAAAATTTATAATAAACGAATTACAACGTTTTTTTCACTTCTACCTGTTCGAAAGATTCGATAAAGTCACCTGCTTTAATATCATTAAAACCTGCAATATTAAGACCACATTCGTAACCTTTAGCCACTTCCTTAGCATCGTCTTTAAAACGTTTAAGGGAATCTAAAACGCCTGTATGAATAACAATACCTTCACGAATCACGCGGATTTTACTCTTTCTATTGATTTTACCATCACGCACAATACAACCAGCAATAGTACCCACCTTTGTGATATCGAATGTCTCTTGTATTTCTACAGTAGAAGTTATTTCTTCTTTTATCTCTGGAGAAAGCATACCTTCCATAGCCGATTTTATCTCTTCGATAGAATCATAGATCACAGAATATAAACGAATGTCTATTTCTTCTTTCTCAGCTATTCTACGAGCCGATACTGAAGGACGCACTTGGAATCCGATAACTATCGCATTAGAAGCTGCAGCTAACATGATATCTGATTCTGAAATCTGACCAACACCTTTGTGTATAACGTTCACCTGAATTTCATCATTAGAAAGTTTAATCAACGAATCAGATAAAGCCTCAATAGAACCATCTACATCACCTTTCACAACCAAGTTTAACTCTTGGAAGTTACCAATAGCGATACGACGACCAATCTCATCAAGTGTAATATGTTTCTGTGTACGTACACTTTGCTCACGTTGCAATTGCAAACGCTTAGTGGCAATATCACGCGCTTCTTTCTCCACTTCCATCACATTGAAGTTATCACCTGCAGTAGGCGCTCCATTCAAACCAAGAATCAATACTGGTTCAGAAGGTCCAACTTCTTTAACACGTTGTCCACGTTCATTAAACATAGCTTTGATGTGACCATAATGGGCACCTGCCAAAAGCATATCTCCTTGTTTAAGAGTTCCGCTTTGTACTAATACCGTAGCTACATAACCACGCCCTTTATCTAAAGAAGACTCGATGACAGAACCTGTTGCTAAACGATTAGGATTAGCTTTTAACTCTAACATCTCTGCTTCGAGAAGTATTTTCTCTAAAAGCTCAGATATATTAAGTCCTGCTTTTGCAGAAATATCTTGAGATTGATATTTACCACCCCATTCCTCAACCAAGTAATTCATCTTAGAAAGTTCTTCCTTGATGCGGTTAGGATTAGCGCCATCTTTATCAATTTTATTAATGGCAAAAACAATAGGAACACCAGCAGCAGAAGCATGATTAATAGCTTCTATTGTTTGTGGCATTACATTATCATCAGCCGCTACAATAATAACAGCAATATCTGTTACTTGAGCACCACGAGCACGCATTGCCGTAAAGGCTTCGTGTCCTGGCGTATCTAAAAATGTTATTTTTTTACCATCTTCTAGAGTCACATTATAAGCTCCAATATGCTGAGTTATACCTCCAGCCTCACCAGCTATAACATTAGCTTTACGAATATGGTCAAGTAAAGACGTTTTACCATGGTCAACGTGTCCCATCACAGTAACGATAGGAGCGCGATCTACCATTGCAGCTTCGTCAACTTCCTCCTCCTTATCATCAATCGCTTCCTGTACTTCTACACTCACAAATTCTACTTCATAATTAAATTCAGCAGCAATTAAAGAAATAGTTTCAGCATCCAAGCGTTGATTAATAGACACAAACATACCTAATGACATACAAGTAGAAATAATACTAGTCACTGGCACATCCATCATATTGGCAATGTCATTAGCTGTTACAAATTCCGTTACTTTAAGAACTTTGCTTTCTTCAGCCATACGCGCCATCTCTTCTACGTGGCGTTCTTGAACTGCATCACGTTTTGTACGACGATATTTAGAAGTTTTGAACTTACTTCCTTTATTGGTTAAACGAGCTAATGTTGCTTTTACTTGCTTCTGAACATCTTCCTCAGTAACTTCTTTCTTAACTACAGGCTTACGAACTTTTGGTTTAGCCTTTTTATTCGTCGCTTGCTTAATGTTAACTTTATCATTTGGAATACGCTTACGCTTTTTACGTGTTTTATTATCATTTTCACGTTTTTCACGTTCTTTACGTAATTCATCTTTACTTTTTTTATCAGGACGAGTGCGTTGATTAAGTATTGAAAGGTCAATTTTATCTACCACTCTGATATTTTCTTTAACCTTTACATTAACTCTAATCATATTATCATCATCCTTCTTTTCTATAAGCTTTTCAGGAACAATCTCTTCTTTTTTAGAAGAAACTTTTTCTTTTTTGATGATATGAGGTTTCGTTACGTGAGTAACGTCCTTTTTATTTTCTGAATCTTTCACTTTTATTTTTACTTCTGACTTTACCTCTGACTTAATTTCAGGCTTAACTTCAGGCTTAACTTCAGATTTAGGCTGTGATTTAGGCTCAGATTTAACATCAACCTTAACTTCTGGTTTTACAACTTTAACTGCTTGAGGTTCTTCTTTAGGCTTTTCAACTTTCTTGCTTTCTACAGTAATTTTTTCCTCTTTCATAACAGGTTCAGAAATTACTTCAGGAATTGTTTCTTTTATCTTTGGCTGCTCTTTAACCTTAGGCTCTTCTTTCTTTTCTGCCAGTACAGGTTTTTCAACTTTTACTGGTTCAGTAGCTTTAGGCTTAGGATTTAAATCAATTTTACCAAGAATTTTAGGTCCATCGTTTTTAGGGATATCAATCTTAATTTCATTGCTCTCTTTTTCTTTGAGATCAACTTGTTCATGACGTCCTGCTTCCAAAACCACAGTTTCTTTTACATCTTTACTATGGCGTTGTTCACTGATTTTTTCAGAACGCTTTTTAATGTCCGCACCACTAGTGAATTCAGACAATAAAGCCTCATGCTGTTCAGGAGAAACCTTCGTATTAGGGCTTTCTTTTACATCAGAAAATCCTTTTTTATGTAAGAATTCAACCATCGTAGAAATTCCGACGTTTAATTCCCGAGCAATTTTATTTAATCGTTGTACTGCCATACGCTTTTTTTAATCTATTTCTAATTACGAATTAGTAATTACCTTGTATTCCGACCATATTTAAGATGTCTGCCGATAACATCGTTACTTTTACTATCGATTAAACTCTGCTTTAAGAATACTTAAAACATCCTCAATAGTTTCTTCTTCTAAATCGGTACGGTGAATTAATTCTTTCTTAGTAAGTTCTAATACATTTTTAGCCGTATCACAACCTATAGCTTTTAATTCATCAATAACCCACGCATCTATTTCGTCAGTAAATTCATCCAAAGTAACATCTTCATCATCAACAGAAGATTCACGATAAACATCAAGTTCATAACCCGTCAACTGACTAGCTAATTTAATATTCATACCACCTTTACCAATGGCCAACGAAACCTCATCAGGTTCCAAATAAACACTAGCACGATGATTCTCTTCATCCAATTTCACAGAAGTTACTTTAGCAGGATTAAGAGCACGTGATATCAATAATGGAGTATTATCAGTATAATTGATAATATCAATATTTTCATTCTTCAATTCACGAACAATACCGTGAATACGACTTCCTTTTACACCCACACAAGCTCCAACAGGATCAATGCGTTCATCGTAAGATTCAACAGCAACCTTAGCACGTTCACCAGGAATACGAACAATTTTCTTTATGGTTATTAATCCGTCAAAAATTTCAGGTATCTCTAACTCAAATAAACGTTCAAGGAAAATAGGAGAGGTACGAGAAACAAAAATAATAGGATTATTATTACGCATCTCTACTTTTGAAACTACGGCACGTACAGTATCACCTTTACGGAAGAAATCACTTGGGATTTGCTCATTACGAGGAAGAATCAATTCATTATCTTCATCATCCATCAAAAGCATTTCTTTTTTCCAGATTTGATAAACCTCTGCCGTCACAATATCACCTACACGATCTTTATATTTAGCATAAATTTGGTCTTTTTCTAATTCCAAAATCATGCCCGAAAGACTTTGACGTAAATTAAGAATAGCTCGGCGACCAAAATCCTGAAAGCGAACCTCCTCAGAACAATCTTCACCAACCTCATAATCTTCTTCAATCTTCTTGGCTTCAGTAAGCGAAATCTGAGAATTATCATCTTCTACCTTACCATCTTCCACCACTTCACGATTTCTCCAGATTTCAAAGTCACCCTTATCAGGATTAATGATCACATCAAAGTTATCATCAGTTTCAAACATTTTGCGCAAGACACTACGAAAAGCATCTTCCAGAATACTCATCATCGTAGGACGATCTATGTTCTTAAGCTCTTTAAACTCCGAAAAAGTATCTATTAAATTGATATGTTCCATATTACTGTTAAAATTTAAACGCCGACAGCTCAGCGTTATAATGGTTAATACTTATATTTTTATGATCTGCTTTATTGAGCGAACGTCGCTGTAAGAAAAGGTATCATTATTAACAACTACTTGTTTTTTCTTTTTACCTTCTACTTTTTGTAAAGCCTCATTCTCAAGGGTGAAATTATCAGTTGTCACCTCTTTAAGTACTCCTGTTCGTTTTATATTATCTAACGTAATTAATTCGACCTCACGGCCAATATTCTTTTTATAGTGATTAAACACTTTAAAAGGAGCAGAAATGCTAGATGTAGAAACCTCTAATTCAAAATCTTCTTGTTCACGATCTATCTGTGATTCAATAAGTTTACTGATTATTACACAATAATCAATACTTAAACCATTAATAGAATCAATCTCCACATAAATACGATTGGTGGGTGAAACCTTAACTTCCACTACAAAAGCCTCATCTTCAAGAAGCTTTTTATCAATAAAAGTATGTATTAATTCCTTATTTATCATTTAGGTTAGGTATAAAAAAAGAGGACAATTCCTGTCCTCTTCCCCTTTTCTGCGGCGCAAATATACACATTTTATTAATAAAATCGCTTTTTTTTTATAACCTTAATTATTAATACGTCACCTTAATGATGTTTGCTTTAACTAATTTTTAAGTTTTTCAACACATATTATTAAGGCAAAATAAACTCTTAGTGCAATTAAAAAGCAAGGTTATTATTTGTTCATTTATAATGTTTTAGAAAGTTACACTTCTATATTATTGACCTTTAAAATTTAAAACAGTAATAATATATTAGAATCTTTAACGCGATAAAAAATGATATTTTTAAAAAAAAATTGAGGTTATCAACATTTATATTATTTTTTCTAAAGTTTTGATAAAAATTTAAAAGATAAAAAGAAGAATAAGGGGTGTTAGTTTAGTGCAAAAAAAACATAGAAATTTCTTGCTTATATATTTATTATCTTTTTTAAATGAGTTATCATATGTTACTAACACTAGTAATATATTTATACATAAAAAGATAAGTAACTTTATCAACAGCTTCTAATAACTTTAAAAGTTAATAAATTATATATATCAAAAGCACTAATTACTGTGTAAAACCTAGTGGATAAGTTTTACTTAGAAATAATAAGATAAGTTTGAATTATCAAGAGCTTTTTATATATGAGATTAAACTTTGAATTAACAATAAAAAGTTTTCATTCTTTATGTATTTTTATACACACTATCTACACATATTAATAACACAACTGAAATCGTAAATAATTAGTGTGAAAACTATTTTTTTAACGGACTTAAAATATTTTGTAATATACTATATAAAAGTAAAATACCCCGCTGCAAGCAGACGAGGTATTAAATTATAAATTGAATTATTGTTTATAGTAAAAATGATGTTAAGACTCCTTCCAGAGAAGCAAAGTATTTATAGTATCATAATACAAAAGTTTAAAAAATTATATTCAACTATTTTATACCACTTTAGTTTTTGATTGAGGACGTGGAGCCTTTATAACCATAATGCGAACTATAGAATCACTATTATTACTAATATAATGTGTTATTTTAGCTGGACTCTCTATTAAAGTATCTTTTTCAAAAGACATCATTTCTTCACCAATATAAATACTAGGACTCCCTTCTAAAACATAAAACACAACATCTACAGGAGTTATATGAGGTTTAAGACCTTCTCCTGGTTGTAAGCTAATATGTAAAATCTGAGCTGAAGAATTGTTATATAACTCGCGCACATCAACTTTATGCGGTGTTTCTTTAATGCTTTCTTCTTTATAGTTTCTTGAAATCATAATATAAAATTTTTTATACTACAAAAGAAGACTTATATCTTAGTAAAAATTGTAAGATATAATACAAACATAAAAATATATAATAATATTAATCATCAGTATCTTCAAATCTTTGAACAGCTTCATCTGTTAATACGCCGTCTTCATCGAAATCTTCATCTTCATCAATTAAAATTTGTGCTTCAGAATGAGTCATTCTAACCATATAAAAACGATCACTAGTTTCAAAAGGTAATCCTGTAATAAAATGACCTTGGGTGTCTGTAAATTTTATCAAATACTCGGAATACCCTTCAGGATATTTTAATTTAATGAGTTGCTTTATCTCTTCAGATAATTTGTCATAATCCTTTATGACACGTGGTTTTGACGTTTGCATATTTTTCAATAAAAACAATATAAAGTGTTATAAATAAGTTGATTAAAATTCTTTTATAAACTATTATATTTATATACCTCTCTATTTTTTAAGGTGAAAAAAAAAAAAGATTATATCTAACATTTAATATTGTGCAATTGTAGATAAAAAAAAATTAAAAAATCATATTTATAAAAGTAAAATGACTCTATTTTTTATTTTTTTATCGGTGTTATTAAACTGTGTTAATAGTGTGCATAAAAAACCATAAAAAGTGAAAACTTTATTATGATTTTACCAATCAAATTTTCATATATAAAAAGCCCTTATATATTCAAACTTATATTGTTAATTATAACAAAAACTTGTACACATGGTTTTGCACAGTTATTAGTACTTCTGATCTATATAATTTGTTAACTTTGCATACTTATTAGACATTGTTAATAAAGATAATTATCTTTTTAATTATCAATTCTTTAATATTGTTAGTAAATTATGATAAGTCACTTTTGAATGATAACAAGTCAATAAACAAGGATTTCAAGTAGTTTTTACGAACCAAATTAACACGCCTTCTTATTCTTATTATCTTTTAAAATTTTTCAAAAACTCAATAAAAAATAATATAGATGTTGATAACATCGATTTATTAGATCATTCTATGATTTAATGGATCTTTTAGTCATATAAATATCAAAAGCATGAATGAAGAGTTAATAAAGAAAATAAATCAGCTTAAAAAGGATAAGAATGCTGTAATAATGGGACATTTTTATCAGAGTGATGAAATTCAAGATATTGCTGATTATATTGGTGATAGTTTAGCTTTAGCACAATTAGCTGCTAAAACAGAAGCCGATATTATTGTATTATGTGGCGTTCACTTTATGGCTGAAACAGCCAAAATTTTATGTCCTAATAAAAAGGTATTATTACCAGATTTAGAAGCTGGATGCTCTCTTGCTGATAGTTGTAATCCTATTGACTTTAAAGTTTTTATAGATCAACATCCTGATCATAAAGTTATTTCTTACGTTAATACTACAGCTGAGATAAAAGCGATGACTGATGTGATTGTGACTTCTAGTAATGCTAAACAAATAGTGGAGAGTTTTCCTAAAGATGCAAAATTGATTTTTGGTCCAGATCGTAACTTAGGAAATTATATCAATAGCGTAACAGGACGAGACATGTTGCTTTGGGATGGTGCATGCCATGTACACGAACAGTTTTCTTTGGAAAAGATAATAGATTTAAAACATAAGTATCCTAATGCTGAGTTATTAGCTCATCCAGAATGTAAAAAAGTAATTCTGACTTTAGCTGATCATATAGGCTCTACGGCTTCATTGTTGAAATATGCTACGGCTTCGGATAACAAAGAATTTATTGTAGCTACCGAATCTGGTATTTTACATGAAATGAAATTGAAAAATCCTGACAAAACGTTTATTCCTGCTCCACCTAATGATTCTACTTGTGCTTGTAATGAATGTAATTATATGAGATTAAATACCTTAGAAAAGCTTTATGCTTGTATGAAGAATGAAACTCCTGAGATCATTATTAATGAAGATTTACGTAAGAAAGCTGAAAGTTCTATCATTAAAATGTTGGAGATATCCGAAAAATTAGGATTATAAGTTTTAACTTATAATCAAATTTATAAAGAAAAGAGATCAATAAATATAGTCTGTTTTTACTGTATGTTTTTGAAGAATTATGACAAATATTAGGGAAGAAATAAAAAAGCGTGTTTTAGTATTAGATGGTGCTATGGGGACTATGATTCAACGTTATAAACTTGAAGAAGAGTGTTTTCGTGGTACTCAATTTGCTGATTTTAATTTCAGTTTAAAAGGTTGTAATGATTTGTTATGTATCACTAAACCTGAAATTATAAATGAAATTCATACGCAATTTTTAGAGGCTGGTGCCGATATTATTTGTACTAATACATTTAATGCTACACGTATTTCATTAGCTGATTATGGATTACAATCTTATGCAAAAGACATTAATTTAGCGGCAGCTAAAGTAGCATGCGAGTCCATAGCCAACTTTAATGATGATCAACCTCATTTTATTGCTGGATCCATTGGACCTACCAATAAAACTGCCTCAATCTCTCCTGATGTAAATGACCCTGCAGCGCGTGGCGTGAGCTTTGATGATCTTGTGGAGTCTTATAGCGAGCAAATAGAAGGTTTAATAGAAGGTGGTGTCGATTTATTACTTATCGAAACTATTTTTGATACCTTGAATGCTAAGGCGGCTTTGATGGCTGCTGATTTAGTACAGCAACAAAAAAAGTCTAATCTCCCTGTGATGTTATCTGTTACGGTAGCCGATGCTGGAGGACGTACTTTAAGTGGCCAGACTATTCAAGCTTTTTATCATTCTATAGCGCATGCTCACCCTTTCTCGGTAGGAACCAATTGTTCTTTTGGTGCTGAAGCTTTGAAAAAATATGTCAAAGAAATATCTGATGTGGCCGAATGTTATGTCAGTGCGCATCCTAATGCTGGTTTGCCCAATGTGATGGGAGATTATGATCAAACACCTGATATGATGGCAGCTAATGTAAAATCTTATATGGATGATACTTTAGTTAATATTATTGGTGGATGTTGTGGTTCTACACCAGCACATATAAAAGCTATTGCTCAATTTGCAAAAAATGCTAAACCTCGAATTATTACTAAAAAAGAACAAGTAAGTGTTCTTACAGGATTAGAAGTTTATAAAATTAGTAAAGAAAATAATTTTACTAATGTAGGAGAACGCTGTAATGTAGCTGGTTCGCGTAAATTTTTAAGGCTTATTAATGAAAAAAAATATAATGAAGCTTTAGAAATAGCACATTCACAAGTAGATAATGGCGCTCAGATAGTTGATGTCAATATGGATGATGCTATGCTAGATGCTAAAAGTGAAATGGTCAACTTCCTTAATTTATTAATGTCTGAACCTGAGATTGCAAGAGTGCCTATCATGGTCGATTCTTCTAAATGGGATGTCATAGAAGCGGGGCTAAAGTGTTTGCAAGGTAAAGCTATTGTTAACTCTATTAGTTTAAAAGAAGGAGAAGAAGAATTTATACGCAAAGCTAGTCTTATAAAAAAATACGGAGCTGCTACGGTAGTGATGGCTTTTGACGAAAATGGACAAGCTGATTCTTATGAGAAAAAAATAAAAATATGTGAACGAGCTTATCGTATTTTAGTTGATAAAGTACAATTCAATCCTTGTGATATTATTTTTGATCCTAATGTATTGTCTGTTGCTACAGGTATCCCTGAACACAATAATTATGGCGTTGATTTTATCAAAACGATTACTTGGATAAAAAAGAATCTTCCGCATGCTTTGATTAGTGGTGGTATTAGTAACCTTTCTTTTTCTTTTCGTGGTAATAATATTGTGCGTGAGGCTATGCATTCTGTATTCTTATATTATGCCATTCGTCAAGGTATGGATATGGGTATTGTAAATGCATCGATGCTTCAGGTTTATGATGATATACCCAAGGAACTGTTAGAGTACGTAGAAGATGTGGTATTAAATCGTAGAGAAGATAGTACAGAGCGTCTTATAGAATATGCTGAAAATATTAAAGTAGATCCTAATAAAAAAGAAGCCGTAAAAAAAGATGAGTGGCGAGAGAAAAATTTAGAAGACCGTTTAGCTTATGCTTTAAGAAAAGGTGTTTCTTCTTATTTACCCGAAGACCTAAAAGAAGCCTTAGATAAATATCCTTTGGCTTTGGATATTATTGAAAAACCGCTGATGGCTGGTATGAATAAAGTGGGTGTTCTTTTTGGTGAAGGAAAAATGTTTTTACCACAAGTAGTGAAAACGGCTCGTGTGATGAAGGAAGCTGTGGCTATTTTACAACCCGTTTTGGAAGCTGAAAAACAAGAAGGAAATTCTTCGGCAGGTAAAATTCTTATGGCCACAGTAAAAGGTGATGTTCATGATATAGGAAAAAATATTGTGGGTGTAATCTTGGCTTGTAACAATTATGAAGTCATTGATTTAGGTGTAATGGTGCCTACCGAAAAAATAATACAAACAGCTATAGATGAAAAAGTTGATTTGATTGGTTTAAGTGGTTTAATAACTCCTTCGCTCGAAGAAATGGTTGAAGTAGCCAGAGAAATGAAAAAACGGGGTTTGAAATTACCTCTTTTGATTGGAGGAGCCACTACCAGTAAAATTCATACTGCTGTAAAAATAGCCCCAGCTTATGATTCAGAAGTTATTTATGTAAAAGATGCTTCATTATCTGCTGAAGTGGTTGGTCAATTGGTCAACGAAGAAAAACGTAAGATTTATGCTCATCAAATATTTGATGAATATGAAGCGGTACGTCAAAAATATGCGTTGAAAAAAATAGCTTATGCATCGCTTGAAGAAGCGCGAACAAATAAAGTTGAGATTAACTTTAAACAAGAAGATATTATAAAACCTCAATTTTCAGGTACACGTTTAATGTCTTTTAAGATCAATGAGATAAGACCTTATATTGATTGGCGTTTTTTATTCACTGCTTGGAATGTGAGTGGACAGTTTAAAGGCATCAGAATATTTGATTGCGAAAGCTGTAAACAACAATGGTTTAATAGTTTGTCTCCTGATGAAAGACCAAAAGCTAAAGAAGCTTTAAAATTGTATGAGGATGCTAATGTTTTATTAGATCAATTACAAAAGAACATTTTAGTCAGTGGACTTGTTGGGTTTTATGAAGCGTATTCCGAAGGTGATAATATAGTTATAGGTGATGTGACTATTCCTTGTTTGCGTCAGCAAATAAAAAAGAAAGGAAACTATGCTTGTTTAAGTGATTTTATTGCGCCTAAAACTTCTGGCATTAAGGATTATATTGGTGCTTTTTCAGTCACTGTGGGGCACGAAGTGGAAAAGATGATTTCTGATTATGAAATGAAAGGTGATGATTATTCAGCTCTTTTATTAAAATCGGTAGCCGATCGTTTAGCGGAAGCTGCTGCTGAGTTATTACACCTTAATACACGTAAATCATATTGGGGATTTTCACCTCAAGAAGATTTAGAGCTTTCTGATGTTTTGAAAGCTAAATATAGAAGTATTCGTCCTGCTATTGGTTATCCATCGTTACCTAATCAATCGGATAGTTTTTTATTAAATGATTTAATTGATTTATCGCAGATCAAAATTGAGTTAACAGAATCAGGAGCTATGTATCCTAATGCTTCGGTGAGTGGGTTATATTTTGCACATCCAGAAGCTCATTATTTTGCGATAAGCCATATTGATGAAGATCAATTGTTAGATTATTCTGAACGTAAAAATCTAAGTGTTGATCAGATGCGTAAATGGTTAAAAATTTAGATTTTAATCCCACATTGTAGGTTTAATTCTACGTAGCTTGCTGCGAATAATAAAACGTTCTTAAACTAAATATCTAAAGGTCTTGTTCCGAGGTTGTTGATTTTTTAAAAGGATGTTTTATAATTGTTATTTTAATAAAAAATAATATTTACATCGGTTAGTTTCTAATTTCAAAAACAATTTAATTGTTTTTTTTGCGTTATTAGGCAATGCATTATTAAGTAGTTACTCTATGAAAAAAAGATTGGTTATTATATTGTTATCTATCATACCCTTTTTTGTTTTTGCTCAACCAATAACATTAAATTGGCTTGCCGATCGTATTATCACGGTAGGAGAAGATAGTATTACTGTTAAAGCTTTTGAAGGAGGTGAATATATTGATGGTTCACAACTGCCTTATTATATTTATTCTAAGCATTTAACTACCGAGGAAGCAGAAAATTATGAATATCAAGTTAATTTGACTGATGTGGTTTATTCTGCTATTTCAGCTGACTTAGATACTTCATATTTGTCTTCTGATTTTAAAGTTACTTCTACTGTTACTTCTGCGCGAAAAAATTATTCTCTTGAGATTATTATTGTCCCTTTCAAAAAAGATGGAGATCTTTTTAAATTGGAGTCTTTTAATATCAATATTGAAAAAAAATCTATTATAAAGTTAAAAACAGCAACGTCTTGGTTTGCCGAAAATTCGGTATTAGCAGAAGGTAACTGGAGCAAAGTAGGCGTTAAGACTACAGGTATTTATAAATTATCTTATAGTCAGTTGACAAGTATGGGGCTAACGCCTAGTACTGTTTCTGTCTTTATGGCTCAGCCAAATCAGCTTTCTACCGTAATTCAAGATTATGTAGATGATTTAAAAGAAATTCCAATTTTTGATAATGGGAGTTATATTTTGTTTTATGCTCAGGCTCCTGATGTGTGGGAATATGATGACAGTAACAATCGTTTTATTCACAAACAACATTCTTATTGGAATGAAAACTATTATTACCTCAGTGATGATGTAGGACAAAAAAAACGTATTGAGACTCAAGAACTCGTTGATGGAACAGCGACTACTACTTATACTTCTTATATCGATTATGGTGTGATAGAACCTCAAATAGCAAGTATTGATGAATCTGGAGATGATTGGTATTCTCAAATAATATCTGATGGTAATTCCTTTTCTCATACTTTTAAATTTAATAATATTTTAGAAGAACCAGCTCAAATGGTGATGCGTTTGGCTGCACGTTCCATTAGTGCGTCGCACATAATGACGACTTATATTGATGGGGAGAAACAAGGCAATATTAGTTTACAACTTACTAGGAATGGACACACTGATATGGCGGCTTATGAAACGACTAAAGTTTATTCTTTTACTCCACAGTCAGATAATATAACTGCCTCTATGTCTTTTGCTTCAGCTGATAATTTAGGTGAGGGTTATGTTGATTATTTTTCAGTAAATGTTTACTGTGATTTGAGTATGGTCAATGATTATTTATTATTTAGAAATTATCCAAGTACGGATGATATTGCAAAATATCAAATTAAAAATACAAGCAGTTCTACAGTGGTATGGGATATTACCAATTCATACGACATAGAATCTATAACACCACAATTTTCTGGTTCTACTTCTTCTTTTAAAACACATAAAACGACGATTAATGAGTTTGTAGCAGTCAATACGTCTGGTAATTTTTCATCTCCTACCATTTATGGTAAGATCAAAAATCAGAATTTACATGGTATGGATGTTCCTGATATGATTATTCTTACTGTCACTTCTTTTATGGATGAAGCCGAAAATTTGGCTAAAATTCATCGTGATGAAGGTCTTGATGTTAACGTTATAGATCAAGCTGATATTTTTACAGAATTTGCTGGAGGAAAAGCTGATGTAACAGCTATACGTTGGTTTATGAAATCCCTTTATGATAGGGGCGATAAATTCAAGTACCTTCTTTTATTAGGCGATGCTGACGTTAATAATAGAATGTACGAAGGCGATCAAAATCGTTTAATGTGTTATGAATCTAATGAGTCCTTAAATCGTTCAACATTTTATGTGTCAGATGATTATTTTGGTTTGTTAGATGATGCTGAAGGACAAGGTTCAAAAATTGAATCATCTGATAAAGTGGATATTGGTATTGGTCGTATTCCTGTAAATTCATTAGTTGATGTAGAAACGGTTACAAAAAAATTAGATTATTATCTTAATGATTCTAAAAAAACAGCGTGGACAAATTCTATTTGTATTGTTGCTGATGATCAAGATGATAATATTCATGTCAATGATGCTGATAAATTAGCGGAGAAACTTAGGTTAGAAAATCCAGCTATGGCTATTAAGAAAGTTTATATTGATGCTTTTGAACAAATAACAGAAGCTAGTGGTGCTACTTATCCTGATGCTAAGAGTTTAATAGATAGATATATTGAAGAGGGTGTTTTGATTTGGGGATATTCTGGCCATGGTAGTCCAACAGGTCTTTCGGGCGAAGGAGTTATGCGTATTAATGATATTAATAATTATGAAAATATGGCCAATTTACCTTTATGGGTAACAGCTACGTGTGACTTTTGTCCTTATGATCATAATGAAGAAGTTTCTTCGGGAGAAAGAGTTTTATTAAGTACTTCAGGTGGTGGTATTGGCTTATTCACCACTACGCGTTTGGTTTATTCTACTTCTAATTATGTGATAGCTAATAACTTTTATAGTTATGTGTTAAACGTTGATTCTAATAAAGAAAAATTACGTTTGGGTGATGTGGTGCGTTTGACCAAACAAGCAACGGCTCCAGGACCAAACAAACGTAAATTTGCGTTGATTGGAGATCCTGCGTTGCAATTGATTCATGCTGATTCCCGTTGGACCGTAGAAACTGATTCTATCAATGGTATTGTTATTGATGAATTTACGGATACTTTACAAGCGCTTAGTCAGGTTACTATTTCGGGGCATATTGCTAAATCTGATGCTTCTATTGATGAGACATACAATGGAGTGTTATATCCTACTGTTTATGATAAGATATCTACTCTTAAAACTCTAGGTAATGATTCCGATTCTGATATTAAGGATTTTTTATTGTGGAATTCTACTCTTTTTAGCGGTAAAACAAAAGTGGTTAATGGCCTGTTTACTTTTTCATTTTTATTACCTAAAGATATAGATTATAACTCAGGTAAGGGACGTATTGAATATTTAGCTACGAGTGATGTGGCTGATGTTAATGGTTATTATGAAGATTTTTATATTGGTGGTTTTTATAATGATTATAAAGTAGATAACACAGGGCCTGAGATGACTGTTTATATGAATTCTCCCAATTTTTCTAATGGAGATATCGTTAATCCTAATCCTATTTTAATAGCAGATATCTCGGATGTTAGTGGGATTAATACATCGGGTAATTCTGTAGGTCATGATATTACGCTCAAGTTAAATAATGATGCTAATACTATTGAAACGATTAATACCAGTTATGTAAGTGATGTGAGTGATTATAAAAAAGGTCGTATTACGTATGCCTTAAAAGATTTGGAGGAAGGTGATTATACCTTAACTCTCAAATTATGGGATGTGCAGAATAATTCGGCAACTAAGACTATTAATTTCACGGTTAGTGACGATGCTATACCTAACCTGACTACTGTTTATTGTTATCCTAATCCTGTTTCTCTTTCTTCAGGAAAAGAAGTGAGATTTGTAGCTCTACATGATCGTCCTGATAATACTTTGGGCGTAAAAATTAATATATATGATGCTAGTGCTCGTATCATTTACCAATCGACAAACTATTCATATACAGAAAATAATGAAGTCTATTTTGATTGGAATCCATCCTCGTCATCTATTAATGCTGGTTTATTCTTCTATCGTATATCTATTGTTGATGGTGATAAGATTTCGACCGGAAAATCAGAAAAATTATTGATAACTAATTAATTTTTCTATTGAAAAGAGCTTGCTTTTCACTTCTTATTATTCAGTTTGTAACTGAATAAATAATCTTATATTTGTCTTTTATATCAAAATATAGATTAGCTTTTTTTAATCTTTTTTAATTATAAATTATAAGTCTATGAAAATTGGAATTTTATCTGCTGGGGGAGATTGTCCTGGTATTAATGCTACCATACGAGGTGTTGGGAAAACAGCTATTATAAAATATGGCATGGAAGTCATAGGGTTTATTGAAGGGTTTAAAGGATTACTTAATAAAGAATATATTGAGCTTAATGAACAAATTCTTTCTGGTATATTAACAGAGGGTGGTACTATTTTAGGTACTTCTCGTGAAAAACCATTTAGGAAAAAGGAAACAGATAGTATTGAAGATAAGCCAGAGCAGATAAAGAAGAATTTTAAAGAGTTAGGTCTTGATGCATTAGTGTGTATAGGTGGTAATGGTACACAGCGTACTGCTGATCTTTTGTCCAAAGAAGGTCTCAATGTGATTGGTATTCCTAAAACCATTGATAATGATGTTTATGGTACTGATCTTACTTTTGGTTTCGATACTGCACTTACTATAGCTACTGATGCTATCGACCGTTTACATACCACTGCGAGTTCACACCGTCGTGTTATGGTGATCGAAGTAATGGGGCATCATGCGGGTTGGTTAGCTTTATATTCTGGTATTGCCGGTGGTGGTGATGTTATATTAGTACCAGAAATAGATTACGATATTCATAAAGTGACGGATTATTTACAAAAACGTTCACAACAAGGGAAACCGTTTTCTATTGTGGTAGTTGCCGAAGGAATTAAAAAGGAAGGACGTAAACCAGCGGCTCGTTATATTTCGAAACAAATAGAGGAATTAACGGATTTGGAAGTGCGTGAGACTATCTTAGGTTATACTCAACGTGGTGGATCTCCTACTGCAGCTGATCGTATTTTTGCAACACGTCTGGGAGGTTATGCTGCCGATTTAATTCATAAAGGTAATTTTGGACAAATGGTTGCTATGCGCAATGGAAAAATATCGCATATATCTCTTGATGAAGTAGGTGGTAAATTACGTTTTTTAACACCAAATCATCCTCTTATAGAACGGGGACGTAGTTTGGGTGTTTGTTTTGGAAATTAAATGCCACATTGTGGTTTATTTCTCGCAGTTTGCTGCTAATAATAAAATAGTCTTCATCTTGTTACTCCATCTGCTAGTGTTCGTGTAATTTATTGCTTTTATAGTTTATGAATTAATGTTCATTTCCCAGATTAAAGTGTAGTCGTTCATTAAATTAATAAAATGATTATAAGGCTATACTTTCCAAAAATATAAAAATTGATGAAAATAATATCTTGGAATGTTAATGGTGTACGTGCCATAACCAAAAAAAACTTTTTCGATGATTTTGAAAAAATGAATCCTGATGTTTTATGTTTACAGGAAACCAAGGCACAGGATGATCAAGTGCAAGAGGCTTTAGCTGCTATTCAGGGTTATCATATTTTTTCTAACTCTGCAGTAAAAAAAGGTTATTCTGGTACTGCTATTATTTCAAAAGAAAAACCTTTGTCTGTTACTTCTGATATTGATATAGCAGAACATGATACCGAAGGTCGGGTTTTATGTGCTGAATATAAAGATTTTTATTTAGTTAATGTTTATGTTCCTAATTCTGGTAGTGAATTAAAACGTCTGAGTTACAGACAATCTTGGGATTTGGCTTTTCTGAATTATCTCAAAGGTCTAGAGGAAACAAAACCAGTGCTGGTGTGTGGAGATCTTAATGTTGCCCATAAACCTATTGATTTAGCTCGACCTAAACCTAACTATAATAAGTCAGCAGGATTTATGCAGGAGGAAATTGATGGTATGGATCGTTATACTGCTCGTGGTTTTGTTGATAGTTTTCGTCATTTTTATCCTGATACGGCTGAGAAATATTCGTGGTGGAGCTACCGTGGTGGTGCACGAACAAAGAATGTAGGCTGGAGAATAGATTATTTTTTAGTTAGTGAGTCTTTCTTAGGACATCTTTCTGATGCAGCTATTCATAATGAGGTGTTAGGTTCTGATCATTGTCCTGTTTCTATTACTCTAAAATAATACGTTAAAGGACAATTCTCTGTGCAGCAACGGTATGATTTAACACAATTGCTAAATTGTTATAATAATAAACTTAAAAAACAGTAATAAATGCTTTATCCATTAAAGTTTGAACCTATACTGAAAGAAAAAATTTGGGGGGGTGATTTTTTACATAAACAATTCGGAAAAGGAAATAATCCTGATGCTAAAATTGGTGAATCGTGGGAAATATCCTCTGTTGAAGGTGATGTTTCTGTTGTTGCTAATGGGGCTTTAAAAGGTAATACCCTTTCGGAACTTATAGAGGTATTCATGACTGATTTGGTTGGTGAAAAAGTTTATGAAAAACATGGCTTAGAATTGCCAGTTCTCATCAAAATTATTGATGCACAAGGTGATTTATCTGTTCAGGTACATCCCAATGAAGAATTGGCAAATGAAAGATTTAATTCGCACGGTAAAACAGAAATGTGGTATGTTTTAGATGCTAAGAAAGATGCAAAAATTGTTGCTGGTTTCGATCGTAATACTTCTCGTAGCGAAATGAAGCAAGTAATAGATGATAATACTATAAAAGATATTTTGCGCTATGATGATGCTAATAATGGCGATGTCTTTTTGGTTCCAGCGGGTAGAATACATACTATTGGAAAAGGTGTTGTATTGGTAGAGATTCAACAAACTTCAGATATTACGTTTCGTGTTTATGATTACGACCGCTGTGATGAACAAGGTAATAAGCGTGATTTACATGTTCAGGATTCTCTGGATGCTTTAGATTTTAAAGCCGAAGAAAATTATAAAACGACTTATGCCGAAGTAGATAATACACCAACGAATCTTGTTAAGTGTCCTTATTTTACAACCAATATATTTAGTTTTAATCAAAAACTTGGGCGCGATTATTATTTTTTAGATTCTTATGTTATCTTGATTTGTACCGAAGGTGAGTTTGATATAGAATATAATAATGGTGAATCTGTCAATGTGAAATTAGGTGAGAGTGTATTATTACCTGCTTCTATCCGTGATTACTTTTTTAATCCTAAAACAGATAAAGCGACTTTCTTAGAAACTTATTTAGAACTAGAATAGAAGTAGTCGTTTATATCTAATAAAATATTTTATAATGACGAATTATCACTGTCATACACAGTTTTGTGATGGCGCTAGTACAGCTGAAGAAATGGTTTTGGCTGCCATAGAGGCTGGTTTTCCGGCATTAGGTTTTTCATCTCATGCTCCTGTTCCCTTTCCTAATTTTTGGACGATGCCTTTGGAGAAAAGTGAGGCTTATACTGCTGAGCTTATACGTCTGAAAGAAAAATACAAGGATCAGATTCAGATTTATAGAGGTTTAGAAGCTGATTATATCAAGAATGAAACGAATGCTTTATGTGATCATATTAAAGCGTTTAATTCTGATTTTTTAATTGGTTCTATTCATTTTATGGGCACTTTGGTGGTGGACGGTGAACGTTGGACTATTGATGGAAGTCCTGAGGAATTCAAAAAAGGTTTGGACCAAATGTATGGTGGCGACATTAAACGTTTAGTCCGTGACTTTACTGAGCAGTCGGTAGCTATGATGGAGCTCGGAGGTTTTGATGTGTTAGGCCATGTGGATAAGATTTTTCAACATGGAAAAGAATATTTTTCTATAGATGATAAGTGGTATCGTGATGAGATAATGACTTTATTAGAAATGGCTAAGGCTAAAGATTATGTCGTAGAAATTAACACTAAACATCACCATGTTCTTGGGATTTTATTTCCGCATCAAAGTTTTATTAAAGAATTAAAACGTTTGAATATTCCTGTTCAAGTTAATTCAGATTGTCATCAAAAGCAAATGATGACAGCCGCTTATAGTATAGCATATGACGCTTTGCGTGCTGCTGGTATTACGGAAGAACGTCTTTTTCTTGATGGGAAATGGGTCAATGTTTCAATAAAATAATTTTTTTAAATAGTGAATAAAGCAATTTTTATAGATCGTGATGGTGTTATTAATAGCGATGTAGGCCATTATTATATTTTTAAACCCGAGGATTTTGTTCTTAATGATGGGATAGTTGATGCCTTAATCGCTTTTCAAAAGGCAGGTTATATGCTCATAGTTATTAGTAATCAGGGGGGCGTGGACAAAGGACTATATACCTGTAATGATGTGGATAAAGTACACCAAAAGATGTGTGACTTATTAGAGCGTAAAGGTGTTGTTATCACTGCTATTTATTATTGTCCACATCATTCTGACATACAAAAATGTTTGTGTCGTAAACCCTTAAATCTTAATATTGAAAAAGCTATTGCGAGATTTAAAATAGATAGAAATTGCTCTTGGATGATAGGTGATAGTCCGCGAGATATCATTGCGGGTAAATCTTCAGGATTACATACCCTTAAGATAAATAGTAATGAAAATTTACTACCTTATATTGAGACATTGATATTTCATTAATCCTACATTGTGGGTTTTATTCTCCGTAGCTTGCTGTGAATAATAAAATGTTCTTCAACTAAATGCCCCGAGCTTATTGACTTATTCTTTTATTTTTACGTTATTTCAACGATGAATTATATCTGCCTTAATGGTGAAATATTACCTAAGAAACATGCTCAATTATCGTTTGATAATAGGGCATTTCGTTTTGGTGAAGCTATCGTAGAAGAGATGCGTAGTTCTGGTATTCGTGTGCCTTTTTTTGCTGATCATTTTGAACGTTTAACAAAAGCGTTAAGAGTCTTAGGTATTTCTTATTTGTCGGCTTTTACTGCAGAGAGTTTACTGCGTTCTATTGAGCTTTTGATACATCGTAATAAATGCTTTAACATTAATAAGCTTAGTCTAACTCTGTGGCGCGAAGATGATAAAGAACTAATTAGTGATAAGACTGGGGTGAATTATTTGATTGAAGTTACCCCTTTAAAAGAGAAAAGTTTTATCCTTAATGAACGTGGATTAATAAGCGATATTTTTCTCGGTATTTACAAATCGAGAGATTATCTTAGTCCTTATCACACTACAAATAATCTTTTTAAGTTACAAGCTTTTCGTTATGCTAGGGAACATAAAATAGAAGCCTGCCTCATTACTAATCCTGAAGGGCAAATTATAGAAGAAGCGGATTCAAATATCTTTTTTGCTAGTGGAAAAACGATCTATACTACATCAATAGAATCAGGATGTGTAGATGGTGTAATGCGTAAACAAATATTAGCAATGGCTAAAAAAGATGGTTTTATCATAAAAGAAGAAGAACCACAACTGCCGTCTTTTATTTATGAAGTAGAAGAGATCTTTCTGGCTAATGATGTTTATGGTATCAGATGGGTGGGGGGATTTAGAAATAAACGTTACCGTAAAAAACGTTGTATTGATTTTGTGTATCAATTAAATCAAATTTTTCAATCGTAAATCCCACATTGTGGGTTTTATTCCTCGCAAGTTGTTGCTAATAAAAAAGTGTTTCAAGTTGATAATCAGTTTGTTTGTTTGTTTGTTTGTTTGTTTGTTTGTTTGTTGTGGGGTCGTTCAATAAAAAAATCCGACAAATCATTGCCGAATTTTTTTATAAAAACTTTTATAAGATACAGAATTGAATAATACACCAATGACAAACCGTGCCTCCCATTACCATAAGGTGCCAAACTAAATGAGAATAAGCCATTTTTCCTTCTAATTTAAAGAATATCACCCCTAGAACATAACTTAAGTTTCCTATAAACAATAGCCAAATTCCTAGTGGATTGATGTTGTTAAAAATAGGTGTAAGAAAGAATACAAACATCCCGCCCATTAGTAAAAAAGAGCCTATTGTGATGATATTAACACCTTTCTCAAATTTGTTGGGTTTGAATAATTTCATGACTAATCCTAATATGGCTAATCCCCATTCCAAACCAAAGAGAGTCCAGCCCCAACCGCCTTGTAAACTGACTAATGCGATGGGTGTATAAGTTCCAGCTATCAATAGATAGATCGCAATTTGGTCATAGTTGTGAAAGAAATCTTTGGCTTTAGTGCCCAACTTCAATGAGTGATTCATGGTGGAGGACATATAAAGATTGATCATAGTAGCTCCAAAGATGGATGCTGAAACAATACTTATTGCGCTTCCTTGTCGTGCAGCTACTACTATCATTAGTACGGTAGCTACTATACTAAAACCCCAGCCTAAACCGTGTGATATGGCATTACTAATTTCTTCACCTTTAGTAAATCTAATTGTTTTTATTTTTGTCATAAATAAATATTAAAAAAAAGCCCCAATGTTGAAAGTCTCAACAATGGGGCTTTATATATTCTTATCAATGCTGATTAAAATTCAGCAAAAAAGTCATTGCCTTTATCATCAACAAGTAAAAAGGCAGGGAAGTTTTCTATACGTATTTTACGTACAGCTTCCATTCCTAGTTCAGGAAAATCAATCACTTCTACTGATTTTATGCTGTCCTTCGCTAAAATTGCCGCAGGTCCTCCAATAGAACCTAAATAGAAACCTCCATTATTTTTACAAGCATCTGTTACTTGTTGAGATCTGTTTCCTTTAGCCACCATAACCATAGATCCACCTGCCTTTTGGAAAGGATCTACGTAAGGATCCATTCGTCCAGCTGTTGTAGGACCAAAACTTCCTGAAGCCATTCCTTTAGGTGTCTTTGCAGGTCCTGCATAATAAACGGGATGATCTTTTAAATATTGTGGCATTTCTTCACCTTTCTGAAGCATCTCACTAATTTTAGCATGCGCTATATCACGTGCAACAATTAATGTACCTCTTAGGTTAAATCGTGTCTTTACAGGATATTTTGATAACTCTTCGCGTATCTTATCCATGGGTTGATCCAAATCTAACTCTATAGCGTTCGCTAAATGAGGTGCTTCTTTAGGTAAGAAACGTCCTGGTTTTTTCTCTAACTCTTCCAAAAAGATACCTTCTTCGGTGATTTTAGCTTTGATGTTACGGTCAGCACTACAGCTAACACCCATACCTACAGGACACGAAGCAGCATGACGAGGTAAACGAATGACGCGTACATCGTGAACAAAATATTTTCCACCAAACTGCGCTCCAACGCCACATTCTTGACATATTTTGGTGATTTTCTCTTCCCATTCTAGGTCACGAAAGGCTTGACCACCTTCGTTACCTTCTGTTGGTAGGTGATCATAATAACCCGCAGATGCTTTTTTCACCACTGCTAAGTTAGCTTCAGCCGAAGTACCACCCACCACAAAGGCTAAGTGATAGGGAGGACAGGCAGAAGTCCCTAAATCCATGATGTGATCTTTAACAAATTTACTTAAGTTTTCCTCTGTTAATAATGACTTGGTCATTTGATAGAGGTAAGTCTTGTTGGCAGAACCTCCTCCTTTTGTTATAAAAAGAAATTCATATTGATTACCAGGGGTTGCATAAATATCGATTTGTGCAGGGAGGTTACATCCCGAATTCTGTTCTTCTAACATAGAAAAAGGCACCACTTGAGAAAATCTTAAGTTGTCTTCTTGATAAGTATCAAAAACACCTTTTGAGATGTATTTTGCATCATCTACACCAGTGTAAACGTCTTCTCCTTTTTTTGCAGAGCAAATGGCTGTTCCTGTATCTTGGCACGTTGGTAATTCACCTTCGGCAGCAACCATTTGGTTTAATAACATCGTATAAGCAACAAAACGATCATTATCGGTTGCTTCTGGGTCTTGAAGAATCTTTTGTACTTTCTCTAAGTGAGAAGCACGCAAATAAAAGGATACATCATGATAAGCTGCTTTAGAAAGCACTTCTAATCCTTTAGGATCGATTTTTAATATTTTTCTTCCATCAGATTCAACTACAGATACATAGTCTTTTGTTAGGAGATTGTATTTTGTAGTATCTTTTGAGATAGGAAATGGTTTTTGATATTTAAATTCAGACATTATGGTATAAGATTTTTAGTTATATAACTTTTGAGTTTTGCAAATATACAAATGACGGATGATAAAAACATGTTTTTAAGTGACGGATTAAGTCTCTTTAGATAATAAAAATGAATATGATTTCTCATATAAGATCTTACTTTTGTAAAAAAATATAAAATGATCAATTTAGAAGGCATTAAGAATATTATTTTCGATTTTGGAAACGTTATATGTGATATTGATTTTAATAAAACAGTAGAAGCTTTTAAACGGTTAGGTGGAGAGCATTTTTCTATTAGTTTAGAGGATTATATTCATCATCCTGTTTTTGGAGCTTTGGAGAGTGGCAATATTACGAATGATGAGTTTTATGATCAGATAAGACAATTGTTAGGGGTTGAGGTTAGTAACGAAGAGATAAGGTTGGCTTGGACTGCGTTGATTATTAATTCTGATCAGGAACGTATAACTTTGTTACAGGATTTAGGAATTAATTATCGTTTGTTTTTGTTAAGTAATACCAATGATATGCATATTGATATTTCGTTTAAGCGTATTGCTACAACCTTTAATGTAGATTTTGAGCAACTCTTCGAAAAGGTTTATTTTTCCCATCAATTGAAACTTATAAAGCCTGACGATGACATTTATCAATATGTTTTTAAAGATGCGGGAATAAAGCCCGAAGAAACTTTATTTATTGATGATAATAAACAAAACATAGCTACTGCTAAACGTTTGGGAATGCAGGTTTATTTGTTTAACCCTTCTAAAGAAAAATTGCAAAATATAGGGTTTTAAGTCGTTATTGTTACTTATATAAAACAACATAGAACTGAAAATTTTAACTTAAATGTTAAGTTTAACTTTTTTTTAAGAAATAAAATCATAGTTATATACGTTTAAATTGTTGCCGTAAAGCCATTGACAATAGTTATATTTGCATTCATATAAATACATTCTTAATATTCGCACTATTTAATGTTGAAAAATAAAGTAATATACTCTGTTTTGTTTCTTTTATTAGTGACTTCTTGTTCGCGTACTACCCTGAATATGAAGAAGAATAATTGGAATACGCGCACCTATCACAATGTAACTTCAAAATATAATATTTTCTTTAATGGTAATGAGGCTTTTAAAGAAGGAGTTCAAAAAATTGAGGATCTTAATGTTGATGATTATTCGCGTGTTTTGCCTGTTTTTTTAGATGGTAATCATGATAATTATACGACAGCTAAGGCCGATATGGTTTATGCAATAGAAAAATCTAATAAGATTATTCAGTTGCATTCTATTAAGAAAAAACCCAAATATAAACCTAAAAAAGCTTCTGATCCCGAATATAAAGCTTGGAGAAACCAAGAGGAATTTAATAAGATGATTGATGATTCTTATCTCTTAATGGGAAAAGCTAACTTTTACCAAGAAGATTTTTTCTCTGCTATTGGTATTTTTAATTTTGTTGCCCTTAAATATACGGGTGAGGAAGCGTGGTATAGAGCTCATATATGGATAGCTCGTGCTTATATAGAAATGGGTTGGTTGTATGAAGCTGAAAATATGCTTCTATTGGTTAATGATGAAAATTTACCTTATAAGCTTTTAAAAGATTACAATCTCGTTAGTGCCGACTTAAATATACGTCGTGAAGATTATAAAGCGGCTGTACCATTTTTGAAATCTGCTTTAGAAGGGCATTTTACCAAAAGGCGCAAGCAACGGTTACGTTTTATCTTGGCACAAATTTATCAGTTGAATGGCGATAATGAGCTGGCTTATTCTTATTATAAACAAGTGGTACGTTCTATTCCTTCTTATGAAATGGAATTTTTCTCTCGCATAAGGATGACAGAGGTTTTGGGTGATGATGATGTAAGAAAGGCTGTTAAGAAGTTACAAAAGATGCTTAGAGACCCTAAAAATTTAGAATATAAGGGTCAGATATATTATGCTTTAGCTAATATTTATGTCAAGCAAAATGATAAATCTTCTGCTATAGAAAATTACCGATTGTCTCTTGAGTTAAGCGAAGGATTACAAAAAGGATTAACAGCTAAAACGATAGGTGAACTTTATTATGATAATAAAGATTATCAAAAGGCATCCCGTTATTATTCTTTAGCATCTGCTAATTTACCTGAAGATTATCCCGGTTATTATGTGGTCAGTTACCGCGATGGTGTATTAAGTCAGTTGTCTGATTATTATGATATAATAGGGGATACAGATCGTGACTACCGTCTGTCTAAAATGAGTGAGAGTGAAAAAAATATTTTCCTAGAAAACGAAAAAGCTGATCTTGCTCTTGAGGATAAAATAACATCTTCGATTGATAAAGCGCAAGGAGATAATGAAGAAGATTTAGCTTTTGTAGAGGAAAGTTCTAAAAAGGTTGGTGATTGGTATTTTTTCAACTCTAATTTAGTAGAAAGTGGGATAAGAGATTTCAGTGATAAATGGGGTGATCGTCCTTTTCGTGATAACTGGCGTAGAAGTATGTCTTCTAATTTTGATAACAATGAAGATGCTTTTGCTGAGGATGATGAAGAGAAAATCGAAAACATTGACTCTTCTTTTATAGTACCTCAAGATTCTGTATCGTTATTGGCTCAAGATGAACAATTAAAACAAATTCAAACTTCTGCTAATAATAAAGAAATTGTTGATGCATATTTTAATTTAGGAACTTTATATTTATTTGATATTGAAGATGTAACAAAAGCTATTGAAACGTTTGATGCTTTAGAAGAGCAATTTCCTTTCAATTTACATTCTCCTGACAGTTATTTTGCCACTTATAATGCAGCTATTCAGATTGATGATAAAACAAAAGCGGAAAAGGCAAAACAAGACTTGTTGCGTTTATATCCGAATAGTAATTATGCTTTGATTTTAACAAATCCTGATGCTAAACGTATTCTTAACGATGATAAAACAGCTTATAACGTTCTTTACGAAAAGACGTTTGACTTATTCCTTAAAGGCTATAATACGAAAGTGCTTGCCAATACTGAGCAATTAAAAACTGCTTATCGTGACACTTCTCTTATGTCTAAGGTTTTATTTATGGAAGCATTAGCTATAGCTAAAACACAAAGTTCTGTTGATATCAGACCGCGACTACAACAAATCGTTGATGGCTATCCTGACGATATCGAGGTGGTGAGTTCTGCTTCTTTTATTCTTAAACAATTGGGAGAGGGAAAAGAGATACCACTTGGAGGTTCTGCTGCTAATGCGCTATCAGAACGTAGAAATGAAACTGCACAACTTGAACGACAACGTATTCTTGATACTCAGAAATATGTTTACGATCCAGAGTCTCGTCATTATTTGATTTTAGTTATTACCGATAGTTTAAATGTCAACAAAAACTATTTACAATTTGATATGGCTCGTTTCAATTTTAATAAGTTTATGACGATGGATTTTGATTTGTCATTTGGTAATTTAAATACGGAAACATCTTTGATGATTGTCAATGGTTTTGCAAACGAAGAAGAGGGTAAGTGGTATAAGAAACAGTTTCTTGCTACGCAGATTTTAGATAAATATCCTGAGATAAAGAAAGACTATATTATTTCTGCAGAAAATTTTAGGCTTCTTTTATTGTTACAAACTATGGAAGAATACGAGGTTTTTGATTTGAAACATTAACTGGTGGGCGTGTTTAGCATTTTATCACCTTGACTTTGCTCAGAGTATTGCTTCATAAACTTTTAGAACAAAGCGATATCCATTATTTTGGGTGTCGCTTTTTGTGTCAGGTAATCCTTATTTTGTTGTTCAGTCCAAAGAACTTCGTGTGGACACCATGGATCATTTTTCCTAATGTTTTTTTTACCCTTGTAAGTCCTCCGATGATCGTGGCACTTGCCTATCAGGCTTATCTTGTTTTTGTGGAGGGGATAAATAGGAGTTTGTGGCTATAATTATACTTTTGTTTTATTTTTTATTACGTATTTTTATAAATTATAAATAAACACCGCCATGGATTTATTCGATATACGTAAAGATTATAGAAAAGGACATTTGGGTAAAAGTGATTTGTTAGAAACTCCTTTACCACAAATAGAGCTTTGGTTACAAGATGCGCTAAAGGCTGATTGTCTGGAGCATAGTGCTGTTGTATTATCTACAGCAGATGCTACAGGCACACCTTCTTCTCGTGTTGTCTTACTGAAGAAAATTGATGCTTCTGGTTTGTACATCTTTACCAATTATAAGAGTAGAAAAGGACAACAATTGGGTGTTAATAAAAAAGCGGCGTTGCTTTTCTTTTGGCCTGAACTAGAACGTCAAATAAATATAGAGGGCACAGTGGAAAAATGTTCTGAGCATCTTTCAGATACTTATTTTGATTTGCGTCCTATCTACAGTCGTCTGAGTGCTTACGCCTCTAAGCAGAGCCAAGAGATAGAGAATAGAGCAACGATGCATACTGCTTGGCAACACGCTAAAGAAAAAATGGACATAGAACACCTCTCTCGCCCTAAGTCCTGGGGTGGTTATGTATTACAGCCAAGCCGTGTTGAGTTTTGGCAAGGTGGCGCTAACCGTTTTCATGATCGTATTTTATTTACTTACGAAAATGAAACATGGCACAAAAAAAGATTAATGCCTTAAACTTTGGTATGTGATCCATCGCAATAAGGTGGATTTTTCGTTTGCTTGCAGGTACATAAGTTATATTTGCCATCTTTTTCAACTTCAAAAATTAGAGGTTTAAATTCAGAGTTGACGTGTGAGCCATCACAGAAAGGTTGTTTCTTTGATAATCCACAAGTACACCATGCTTTTTTTTCTCCTTTCTTTAAATCTACAGCTATTGAGGCATGCCCGGCTATTTTTGCTTTGTCCATAAGGATGTTTTTTTATTTAGTTTCAAATTTAGGCATTATATTTTTAATGGTCTATTGTCTTTTACTTTAAATCATATATTGTTGATTTTATTCTCCTAGCTTGCTGCGAAAAAAAGGTTTTTAACTGATACTTTGTCTGCTTATAGTGGGGTGATTCATAAATTTTTTTTATGTTTATTTTTGTGAAATTTATTGGTTGAATTTTAAGTAAACGGTAGTTTTTTTTCATGTATTTTATTAAACATATGATTGATTTGTTATTCACTTTGTGTTTTTTTTATACTTCAATTTTGGACTTATTTAAGATAAGTTATATGCGTTTTAACACCTGACTTTGTTCTGTGTGATTTTTAAGATATTTATTTAATGAAAGGAGATTCTGACACGGAGATTTTATTTTGGAGAATGAGTAAAAGTGCTTATTTAAATTTTTTTTCCAACAAAAAGAGTCTAGCTGTATAGCTAGACTCTTCTCTTGATTATTTATAAATTAACTTATTCCTTCACTACTTTCTGCACAATACGACCGTCTTCATTTTCTAAAATAAGGAAGTAGATTCCTGGATGAAAAGCACTCATATCAAGCTGTATTGATTGGTTGCTTATTTCTTTCTGGATGATTTCATTACCAGACATGTCAATAAGCTGCAACTGCTTCATGTTTTCAACCTTAATGGTCAGTGCAGTAATAACAGGATTTGGATAGATCTTTATATTTTCCATTGTATTGTCATTAATCCCCGCGTTTTTATCTTCTATGATAATGTAATCAACCATAACTAGAGAATCACAACCTGTAACATTGCACACTTTTAATGAAATAGTATAAGTGCCAGTCTGTGCGTAAGTATGATTTGGGTGTTGCTCTGTACTAGTAGATCCATCGCCAAAACTCCAAAGCCAAGACGTTGGAGAGTTCTGTGATTGATCTGTAAAATTGATCTGTAATGGTGCATACCCCTTAATACTATCAGAAGAGAATTTTGCAACAGGAGGAGCAGTTGTAATCATTACACGGTCAGCCACTATCATAGTATCAAATCCTGCAGTATTTCCAACGATTAACATTAGACTGTAAACACCTGGCTTTTCGTAAGTGTGTTTCGGATTTTGTTCTGTACTAGATGTATTATCTCCAAAATCCCAATACCATGATGTAGGATAATTTCGAGAAGCGTCAGTAAAAATAATTTCACAAGGAGCATATCCTTCATAAGTATTTGCACTGATCTTTCCTTCTGGCAAAATATCATCTACTATTATATAATCTTTAAAAATTACAGTATCAGCACCAGCAACATTTCGAGCAATATGAGTTACGGTAAATGTTCCACCCCGCGAATAAGTATGTGATGGATTTTCTTCTGCACTTACACTACCATCACCAAAATTCCAAAACCAAGAAGTTGGTTCATAGATCGATGTGTCTGTAAATTGAACAACAAAGGGCATCTCACCTATTAGTGTGTTTACAGAAAAAGCAGCTTGCGGTTTAAAGATTAAATCATATTCACAATAAGGATTGTAAGTTATAATGTCCCCTATCTGATAATAATCATTCATAGAATAATACACCCTGCTGCTCCAAAGTGCTTTTCCTGTATACATATTACCAGGCATTATTAATAAGTTATAATAGCTACCCAAAGCAGAGTAACCCATATGTTTTAATCTTACATTAGAGGTCAGATCTACCCAGATCAAAGAGTTATCATAAAAAGCATACTCAGCAATAGAATCTAAATCGGTACACACAGAGAAGTTTACTCGTCGTAATTTATTATAAGCAAAAGATTGTTTTTCTAAAGACTGTAAGCCAGAAGGCAATAATACTGACACGATACCCTTATTGCTAAAGGGAGCACTATCAACATTGTAGCCTGCTATTGATATAATGAGTTGACCATCTAATGTATCGGGTATAATAATTCGTGACAATTCAAAGTTGTAACTACATGCTACAATTTTTCCATTCTCTACCACAACATCTTCATCTCTTAAGGTATATGTAATAGGCACTTGATAATAACTTGAGAAGTTAGAAACATAAGTACCACCTAACAAAGTATTTTCATAAGAATCTTTCCAACCCAAATCTTTATAATTTTCATTAATAGGCAACTGAAAGGAAGTTATTTTGTTTTCATTAAATGCATTGTTACCAATATCTTTCAAATAATTGCATTCACTTAAATTTATAGAGTCTAGTTGATTATCATAAAACGCATAAGCACCAATAGTTTTCAATGAGTCACAGCCTCGTAGATTTAACTCTTCTATTTTATTAGTATAAAAAGCATAAGCGCCAATATATTCCAATGAATGACTATTTGTCAAATCAACAGTATCTAGCTTGTTACCTGCAAATGCATTATCCTCAATTCGCAATAAATTATCAGCAGAGCTAAAATTGATTGAAGCTATGTTATTCCCACTAAAAGCATTTGCACCTATTCTTTCTAAATTAGTGAGATCAGATAAGCTAAACTCTTTTATATCATTTGATGAAAATGCTGTATTTCCAATTTCCTTAAGCGATACTGGTAAGTCAACTTGCTTTAGATGACGATTATAAAAATCAGAAGAATAAACACTTGCTCCTTCTCCCATTATTGCAGTCACAACCTGACTATCTAGTATCTTAGGTATAATGATATGCATAGCAACAAAGCTATAAGAACACGATATCAAGTTGCCATCCTCTACTACCACATCTTCATCCGTCAAAGTGTATTCTATTGGCAGATGATATTCGCCATACATATTTATAATTGAATCACCAGCACTATATATACTATCGGCTTTATCAATCCAATTCAAAACAGAATAATCTGTATTTTCGGGTAAATCATATGAGGCAATATTATTACCTGCAAAAGCAGATGCCCCAATAAACATCAATGAGTTGAGATCATTTAATACTACTGAGTCAATGTCATTATAACTGAATGCATTCTCACCAATATATTGTAAATCTGGACAATCACTCAAATCCAAAGCTGTTAGCTTATTTGCATAAAAAGCATCATCTCCAATTTTTCTCAAAGTTGTAGGAAGCTGTATTGAAAGCAGACTTCTACTTGAAAAAATGGGATAAGGATTGAGTAAGTGATTCTCGATACCAATCACCGCTTGAGCATCTAATGTGTCAGGTATGATAATATCTTTAAATGTGTAATTGTAGCTACAAGACTTAATAAAACCATTTTCCACAACCACATCCTCATCAGTGAGCTCATAATAAGCTCTTAGGTATAACTCTCCTACCAATTCACTATAGATAAGTGTATCCCCTTGATTATAGCTGTTGCCTGACACATCTAGCCAAGAAATCACATGGGGGTAATTACTAACGGGCAAGGTAAATGAAAGAGACTCATTATTAGAGGACGTATAAAACGCATTTGCCCCAATTCTTGCTAAGGTAAAACAAGACGAAATATCTAAGGTATCCAATTGATGGTAATAAAAAGCAGAATTACCAATTTCTACTAACTTCTCATTTTGAGAAAAGTCAAGTGATGTAAGTCTATTATTAGAGAATGCATAATCATCAATTTCTTCTAAATCCTCACAGTGTGAAAAGTTTAGTGAGTCAATACTATTATTATTAAAAGCAGAATTTCTAATACTTTTCAAATTTGAAAATTTCAACAAATTTAAAGTAGAAATATTATTATAAGCAAACACACTAGATTCAAATGTTTCTATCAGACAATGATCAGGAAATAGCAGAGTCTCAATAGCATTGCTTGAAAAACAAGACTGCCCAATAAAGGACAAACTATCACAAGCTGAGAAATCTAAACTCAGAAGTTCATTATAAGAAAAAGACCTATCACCCAAATACTTAATAGATGATGGAAAGACAATCGACTTTATACCCTTATACTGAAATGATTCATTAGAAGGCATAGACGTTATTTTGACACCAGTAATCTCTTGCTGATCTAAAGTGTCAGGAATAATAATATCTTTAAAAAAGAAATCATAATTACAAGATACAATATTACCATCTTTAACCGTCACATCATCGTCTTGTAGTGTGTACCATTGACGCAAAGTAAATGATTGTTCGGTATCATCTCCAGAAACAGAGTCTCCACATGCATACATAATTCCATAGTAAGTCTGCCACCCAATTACATTATTACCCGTTTTACGAGGAAGTATTAATACTTGATCATCGACATAATATGAATAAATCAAGTGACTACTCACTCTCTCTAATGAGATGCAATTACTCAAGTCTAATTGTTTAACCTTACCAGAATAAAAAACATTATCTTCCAATTCAATTAAATTTAGCATTGTGCCAAGGTTCACATAAACTAAACTAGTATTATAAGCGAATGCCCCATCTGAAATGACTTCTAAGTTTTCACAAT
Source organism: Bacteroidales bacterium (assembly GCA_965662645.1). GTDB lineage: Bacteria > Bacteroidota > Bacteroidia > Bacteroidales > UBA5342 > UBA5342. The sequence continues at coordinate 16,477 of CBFIII010000017.1, read as the reverse complement.
AACTCAAGTTAAGACTATCAATAGAATTAGATTTAAATACAGAGTTTCCAAGTTCCAACAAACCTTGAGCATTTGAGAAATCAATATGCTTAATATTATTACCAGAGAATGCCTCATTCTTAATCCTTTTTAGGTTCCCAGATTGAGGTAATATCAAGAAGTATATCTCATTACCCTTAAAGGCTCCATTCTCAATAATTTCTAAACTATCACAAGCACTTAAATCAAGACTATCAATGGAATTATTGGCAAAGGCTGAAATTCCAATCTCACTTAAACCAAAATCTGAAATAGTGATATGAGCAATATTGCTGTTGTAAAAAGCTAAATTTCCAACTGCAAGCTGACTATCGCATCTACTCAAGTCTAATGAATCAATACTATTTTCACGGAAAGCTTCTTTACCAACCTTTTGGAGGGAGGCTGGTAAAACTAATGATGTGATTCCCTTTGACTTGAATACATTACTTCCAGCTCTCTCTCCTATAGAATTAATCTGTTGTCCATCAAGCCACTCTGGTATTATGATATCAGTAAGACTAAACGAATAACTACAAGAAATAATATCTCCGTTTTTTACGATAACATCGTCATCTGTCAATGTATAATAGGCTTTCACTTTATACGCACTTTCCAAGTCTATTACCTCATCGCCTTCATAAAGCAATTCTCCTAACTCGCTTTTCCAATACTGGAAACCTTCGTAAGCTGACTCAGGAATAATTATTCTTGCCCCTTTCGAATCAGAAGAGTTAAACGTTCTATACCCGATAGATAATAATTTATTACATTTATCCAGTTTGATACAACTTGCACTATGATTAGAAAATGCATAATTACCAATGCTTTCCAAATTTGGACAAAGTGACATATCTAAGGTATCGTCCTGCACAGTATTAAATGCCGAAGATCCTATAGTTGTTAAAGACTTCAGATCTAATTTCAAATCATCAATACGACAATTTGCAAAACATTCCGATCCTATAGATACAAGACTGTCACAGCCTTCTATTGCTAGGCTTCGTAGGTTAATACTATAATCAAAAGCACCATTTCCAATAGCTTTCAAATGTGTAAGATTCTTAAGTTCTAAAGATGAAATTTCAGTCCTTGCAAAGGCTCTAGCACCAATGCTTTCTAATTTCACACAATCACTAAAATCTAATGTGGCGACGTCTCCAGAACAGAAAGCATCATTCCCGATTGTTTTAAGAGAGAAACAACTATTAAAAGACAAAGAGGTCAAGTTAGAGAAGCCACCGAAGGCATTACTTCCTATCGTTTCAAGATTTTCACAACCGTTAAAACTAATAGTTGAATGATCATTAAGATAAAAAGCGTTATCATCAATATATTTCAGGTATTTACACGGACTAAAATCATAGTCTGATATCTCATTATTATAAAAAGCATACGAACCAATATATTGCAGATTTGGAATCATACTCAAATCTAAGGCTTGTAATTTACAAGAACGAAATGCCTCGTCTCCTATTACAGTTAGGCTATCACAACCAATAGTGGATAATACTTCCAGAGGATTATCCTCAAATGAACCCGCCCCAATGGTGATCAAGTCGCCACATCCATCTAAATCTAATCGGTATAGACTATTTCCTTTAAAAGCATCTCGGCCTATCTGTTTTAATGTTGAGGGGAACTTCACTGTAGATATTCCTCTGTTAGCAAATACTGCTGCGTAAGATTGATTTTCATTTCTGTAACCAATACATTCTACTTGTTGACCATCTAATATCTCGGGAATTATGATGTCTTTATATGCTAAAGTTATGCAACTAATTAGCTGTCCATCTAGTATTTCAACATCATCATCCTGTAAAGTGTATATTATTTTAGATAAATATTCAGTACTAAAGTCCGAAAAAGAATCACCAGCTTTGTACTCAACACCACTACTGGTACTCCATCCTGTAAAACCTGCAATACTACTATGTGGTAGGATGACAGATAAGAGATTCTCATTATCATAAAAAGCCTTAGTTCCAATTTTTTCTAGGTTTTCACACCCAAGTACTGAGACGGTCTTCAACTCATTATCAGCAAAAGCACTTTGGTTAATTTCTGATAGGTTTAAACAACTATCCAACTCTATGCTGACAAGATTATTATTTTCAAATGCACTCTTTCCGATATAAGTCAAGTTGGTACAACAGTTAAGATCTACCGATTGAAAATCATTATTATAAAAAGCGTAGTCACCAATATGCTTAAGGCCTGTGGGGAGTTTTATTGTTAATAAGCCCTTCTGGCAAAAAACACCATAACCAGAAAATGAGGCATCTTTTATCCCCGTCACGAATTGGGAATCTAATGTGTCTGGAATAACAATATCAGACACTCCAGAAGGTATTGTTACAGACTGAATAATACCATTGGTAACAACAACATCATCGCTTGTTAATGTATATAATCTTCTAATGGCATATTCTTGCCTAAAATTATCGATTAAATCACCACTGTTATACAATCCTGCGTTACTACCTTTCCATCCGTAGGAGTCATCTTCTTTATTAATAGGAAGTCTCACTTTAGTGTCTTTACTTTCACAATAAAAGGCATAAGATCCTATGAATGCTAAAGATTTACAACTATCTAACAAGACGGATTCAAGTAAGTTAAAAGCAAATGCATTATCATCAATTTTTTCTAACTGTTCGTAATTGGATAAATTAACATGCTTTATAAAATTGTCCTTAAAGGCTGACTGTCCAATAGATCTTATGCCCTTTGGTAGCCTTATTTCTGTTATCCTTTTTGAAGAAAATGCGCCTCCTCTCCAATAGTCCTCTCCCAATATCTCAATAATCTCCTGATTATCTAGAGTGTCGGGGATATAGATATTTGTAAATGCAAAACTATACGAACAAGAGTTAAGCACGCCATCTTTAACTACAACATCCTCATTCTTCAACGTGTATGGGATGTTAGCAGAATAAGGACTTAAAAAATCCTTAATATTGACACTGAGACCTAGGTTAGTTCCCTCTCTATTCAACCAACCACTAAATTCATTATAATCAGGTTGAGGTAAATCTACACCACTAGTACTCAATCCCGCATTCGAATTAAAGACATTGGCTCCAATACTTGCCAACTTTGAACATCCTGAAATATTAACGGCATTAAGAGAATTTTCCACAAAGGCTTCACTTTTTATTATCTCCAAACTAATACAATCGCTAAAATCAAGGGTCTTGATACTATTCATAGCAAAAGCAGATTTATCGATAATTTTCAATTTCCGACAAGATGTAAATTGGACATCCGTCAATTCATTATTAGAAAATGCTGAAATGCCTATCTCTGTTAAGTTTGAACATCCATTAAAGCTTATGCTCTTCAGCTTACTACCATTAAAAGCCAAAAGTCCAATATGTTCAAGTTTTGATAGATTATGAAAATCTACCTCTTCTATGTTATTCTGATAAAAAGCACGTTCTTCAATTCTCTTAATATTTGAATTTTCTCCAAATTTCACTTTTGTAACATTAGCTCCATTAAAAGCCCATGATTCTATTAAAGTCAATGAATCACACAAACTAAAGTCTAATGATGAAATACAATTACTACTAAAAGCAGAGCTAGCAATCGACTTTAATCCTTTTGGAAAAACAACGGTTTCTATAAGTCGATGATTAAAAACACTAGAATCAATTCTTGTAATCAACTCTCCTTCTAGCGTGTCAGGAATAACAAGGTCATAAATATTTTCCTCATTAACAAGCTCAGTTATTACACCATCCTCAAAGATCACATCTCCTGATGACAAGGTATATGGTATAACAGCGTGCCAAGGCCAATGAACATCAGTAGCAACACCTCCTCCCTCTACAATTCCATTATAAACATCTCGCCAACCACTAAAACCATCTTGGATATTTGTTGGTAGATTGTATGCCTCAAATAGGTTATATTTAAAAGCCCCAATACCTAGATTTCTTAAAGCTACTAGGGTAGAGATATCAATAGATTCAAGTTTATTATAAGCAAAGGCATAATCCCAAATTTCTTTGAGGTGTACGCATTTTGAGAAATCAACATAAAGCATGTCATTACTTCTAAATGCTGAAGATCCAATTCTAACAAGGCTTGAAGGTAAAATAACAGAAAGGACTTCTTTTTGTTGAAAAGCAGCTGCTGCAATTTCTATAACCCTTTCCCCTCCTAAAGAGTCTGGAATTATAATATGATTATAAGGTACTCTATTGGTAGTCCCTTTTATTACCCCACCATCGAGATAAACATCATCCTCCGTCAATGTATAATACTCAACACTCGAAAGATCAACTTCAGCCCTAACAGTGATAAAGAAAGAAAAAAGAAGGACAGTAAAAGAGATCAGCTTTTTCATCGGTTTAAAATTTTAATTTTAAATGAATTAGTACTCCAAAACTAGATAAAAAATACAAACAAAACAATTAACTATGCGTTTTTGCAATAATGCATGAAAAATCCTAATTAACTTTTAGTGTCAGGAAATTAAAAATCATAGTGTATTCTTTTTTAAGAAAATAATAAGGAGACAGAACTCGGAATTCTTAATATGACAAACTTGACGTTATTCTGGGGACGGATACACTACATTTTGAGAAACCGTTGAGAAACAAAAAAGCCAATATCCTATAAAGAATATTGGCTTGTATTATTGTGCCCAAAACAGGACTCGAACCTGCACGTTCATAAGAACACTAGTCCCTGAAACTAGCGCGTCTACCAATTCCGCCATTTGGGCTTTTATATGAAAAGCATTTAAAAAACTAGAAAGTAAAGTTTCTAATGTTTTATAAGATCAAATACAGTCTTGGTAGGTGAAAATGTTTCATAAGGAACTTCTACAAAGATAGTTGTCCATTTTGCCATAGCACCGTTCCATAATCCTGGATGTTCGAAAGCTTTTAATGGTTTCCCATCTTGTGATTTATTTGAGATAAAGGCTGTTTCTGGATCAATAAACGATTTAAGATCAAAAAATTCTCCTTTGTAATTCATTGTTGAACAAACAATATCTACGGGGTTAAAGTGACTAGAGTTTTCTATCGCATCTTTTACGTAGTTGTCACTCATATCCAGTTGACTTATTTCTGCAATTTGCAGTTGTTCGCTACGGCTATTGGCTACCCATACTGGTCCACCGCCCGGATCGCCTTCGTTACGAACCATCCCGCATACACGGATGGGACGGTTTAGTTTTTCAATAAAGAAACGTAATGTCTTTTTTGTGTTGTAACGGAGTACTTTATCTGTTACTTTTAAGCTAAGTTCGCTTTCTAAAAATTTTAATAATTCTTCTTTATCTGGTTTTGGAGCATCTTTTGCTGTTACTTCATTTAGTTTATCAAAAATCTTTTTTTGTTTTTCTATTAGGATGCCACCCAAGGCTTTTTTATAATAAACAAGTAAGTCTTTTTCATCGTCAGGTACTATATTATCTATGTTTTTAATAAAAATATAGCTGTATCTTAACTTGTTGAGATTATGAATAAGAGATCCATGGCCACCAGGTCTAAGAAGCAGTGATCCATCTTTTTTCTTAAATGGTTCTTTGCTTTCTACATCTAAAGCAATGGTGTCAGTGCTTTTTTCTTGTACTGAATATTTAATTTCTATTGTACAGTTATGTTTCTTTTCATACTTCTCTTTTATTTCATTTTCTAATTTCTCAAAAAGAGCTAAGAATTGTAAAGAGACTGTAAAATGAAGATTTACTTCACGTTTAGAGGTCATGGCATAACGACAGGCTTCTTCTATATGTTCTTCGAAGGCTGTTCTGATGTCATCGTTGTATTTGTGAAATGCTAATAGACCTTTAGGGAGATTTTTATAATTTAATCCATCTTTTTCAAGGATGAGATTTATAATTTGTCTTTTACCGTCGTCTGTTGTGTTATCAATATCACCTATTAATGGAAGTAGTTCGGTGTAAAAAGGGTATTTTTCGATATCCTGAAAAAATTGTTTTATATTTTCTGTTATAGGTTCCTCTTTTTGTGCAAAACACACTAATTCCTTAAACATACGAGAAGCGGCTCCCGAAGCGGGTGTAAACTTAACAACTGTTATATCTTCAGACATTTTTTTATCCCAAAGATTGACATAGTTATCATAGTTCTCTAGCTTGGTTATTCCATTGTTTATCGTAGCTGGTGCTACGATGGACAAGAAAGGAACACCCTTATTCAAGACTTTTAATTCTCTTTTAGCTTCGTTGAGAGGTATTTCTCTCATCTTGAGCTGCTGAACGTCTTTGTTGCTAAAGGTAGAATGACTTCTGTAAAGATCCACGGCATAAAAATTTTTGGTGAGTAAAGACTTCTAATTTGAAATCAAATGGTCATGATTTCATTTTCTTTTTCGGCAACTAAATCATCAGCAATTTTAGAATATTTTGTGGTGATTGTTTGCACTTCTGCTACTGCATCTTTTTCTAAATCTTCAGATAGACCATTTTTTTTCATTTGTTTAAATGCTTCGTTGGTGTCTCTTCTGATATTTCTAAGACCTACTTTAGCATCTTCTCCTTCTTGTTTTACTTGTTTGCCCAAAGTAACACGTCGTTCTCCTGTAAGAGCTGGAATGTTAATACGTATTGTTTCGCCATTATTTTCAGGATTAAAACCTAAATTAGAATTAATAATTGCTTTTTCAATATCGTGAATTATATTCTTTTCCCATGGTTGGATAGCAATAGTTCTAGCATCAGGAGTAGAGAGGTTAGATACTTGAGCAAGAGGTGTCTGTGCTCCATAATAATCTACCATTACGCCATCTAAAAGTTTTGTACTTGCTTTGCCTGCTCTGATATGTGTCAGTGCCTCGGCTAGATAATTGGTTGCCTTTTCCATTTTTTCTTGGCAATCTTCGAGATAGAGTTGGATTTCTTCTTGCATAATATTAGTTGATTTCTGATTTCACACCTTGCAAATTTAGAAAATTAATCTTTTTAACCTTCATTTGTTATATAAAAAAGATTAAAAATAATAATTATGTGTTTTTTCCCCTTAGAAAGGAATAAGCTTAAACACTTTTTACAATAATACGAATTAGAAGGTCTTTAATAAATGTGATTTCGTATTTTTGTAAAATAATTTATTGATCTGTTTTATATCTTCAATATTTAATTCATTAATTAAAAATAAATTCTTGGTGACTTTTTCTATAAAATGCCAAGAACTGTTTGTTTAGTTTTTTATAAAAAACAGTGTTATAGTAGTTTGCTAAATTCAAATCAAAAGATACAGTGATGAAAAAAAATATAGCTATCGTAGCGGGTGGCGATTCTTCTGAGGTGGTGGTTTCTCTCAAAAGTGCTCAAGGTGTAAAATCATTTATTAATGACAAGCAATATGAAACCTATGTGATTACGATACAAGGCGACTTGTGGACCGTAAATGTTGATGAACAGGTTATTAATATTGATAAGAATGATTTTTCTTTTACTTATCAAGATAAGAAAGTTGTTTTTGATGCGGCGTATATAACGATACATGGAACGCCAGGAGAGGATGGTTTATTACAAGGCTATTTTGATTTGATTAATATGCCTTACTCTAGTTGTAATGTTTTGGTTTCGGCACTTACCTTTAATAAGTTTGTTTGCAATACTTACCTTAAAGGTTATGGTGTGAAAGTTGCAGAGTCTTTGCTTGTTCGTAAGGGAATGACTATTGATGCTGAGTCTATTGAACAGACTATTGGTTTGCCTTGTTTTATAAAACCTAATGCTGGGGGGTCTAGTTTTGGTGTTAGTAAAGTGGTGAAATCAGAAAACATCAAGTCTGCTATAGAACATGCTTTTAAAGAGAGCGATGAGGTAATTGTAGAGTCCCTTATTACTGGTACAGAAATTACAAACGGGATTTATAAAACGTCAAAGAAAAGCGTTGTATTGCCTATTACGGAGGTGGTTACGGATAATGACTTCTTCGATTATGAAGCTAAGTATGTTCAGGGTAAAGCGAATGAGATTACGCCTGCGCGTCTTAGTGATGATTTATCGGACCGCATAAAGAAATTGACGAGTGCTATTTATGATATATTGGGGTGTAATGGCATTATTCGTATTGATTATATTATACAAGATGGTGACATTTTCTTTTTGGAAGCTAATACGGTTCCAGGTATGACGACGACCAGTTTTATTCCGCAACAAATAGCTGCAGCAGGATTAGATATTGGAATGGTATTCGAGGATGTCATAGAAGATGTTATTGCTCAGCGTAATAAATAATAAATGATTCAGAAAGCTAAAGTCTTAGATTGGGGGGTTATGCCTTACAATGAAGCTTGGAAAGGTCAGGATGAACTCTTTCAGTCTATTGTGAAAACGAAGATGGAAAAGGGGGGGTGTCCTCCTTCTACTCAAGATTTTTTGATTTTGCTTGAGCATCCTCATGTTTATACTTTGGGTAAAAGTGGTGCAGAGGATAATTTATTGCTCGATTTTATGCAATTGCAAGCCAAGGATGCGGAGTTTATTCATACTAACCGAGGTGGTGATATTACCTATCATGGTCCGGGGCAGTTGGTGGGCTATCCTATTTTGAATCTTGAGAATTATCATATAGGCTTACGCGAATATATTAATCGTTTAGAAGAGACCATTATTCAAACTATTAAGCATTATGGTATTCATGGCGCGAGGGCCAAGGGTGCTGCAGGGGTTTGGTTGGGCGTTGGTACTTCTGCTGAACGTAAAATATGTGCTATCGGCGTTAAGAGTAGTCGTTATGTAACGATGCATGGTTTTGCTTTAAATGTAAATACTGATTTAACGTATTTCAATTATATTAATCCTTGTGGTTTTACCACTAAAGGCGTGACATCACTACAGAAGGAATTAGGTGCTGAAATTGAGATGTCTGAAGTCAAGAAGGTTTATATAAACATATTTAATCAGATTTTTAAGACCTGATCTTTTATTTAAAATTTTATGAAAAAAACAATCGTATTCGTTTTATTGACTTTTTATGGCTTATGCCCAATTAGTGCTCAGGATTTAGAAAGTGATTATAATGTGCAATTACAGAAATTGATCACTTCTTACCGTATGGTAAGTGCTTTGTATGTGGATGATGTGGATTATGAAAAGGTGGTTGAGAGCTCTATTATAGCTATGCTTAAAGATCTGGATCCTCATTCTGCTTATATTTCTCCTGATGATGTGGCCCGTATGAATGAACCTTTACAAGGTAATTTTGATGGCGTGGGAGTGCAATTTAATGTGTTGAATGATAGCCTTATTGTTATTCAAGCTATTCCTGGTGGTCCTTCAGATAAGGTCGGTATTAGAGCGGGTGATCGTTTTGTAAAGGTGGATACTACCGTAATTGCGGGTGTGAAGTGTAGCCGTAAGAAAATGATGGATTTATTGAGAGGCAAAAAAGGCACAGTAGTTGTGGTTTGGGTTAAGAGAAAGGACGTTAGTGAGTTAATTCCTTTTACTATTACACGTGACAAAATCCCATTATATAGTTTGGTTGCTGATTATATGGTGAATGATGAGGTAGGTTATGTTAAGTTAAATCGTTTTGCCTCGACTTCTCATAAAGAGTTTATGGCAGCCCTTAATCGTCTCAAGAAACAGGGAATGAAAGACTTGATTCTTGATTTGCAAGGTAACGGTGGTGGTTATATGCAGCCTGCTATTCAGATTGCTGATGAGTTTTTAACGAAAGATGAACGTATTGTTTATACCGAAGGTCGTAAATCTCCTAAACGTACTTTTGATGCTGGCAAAGCCGGTGCTTTCAAGTCAGGCTCTTTGGTGATATTGGCGGACGAATCTTCTGCTTCTGCTAGTGAAATTTTAACAGGTGCTATTCAAGATTGGGATAGAGGCCTTGTTGTTGGTCGTCGTACTTTTGGAAAGGGCTTGGTTCAAAAACCCTTAAATTTGCCTGATGGGGCAATGATGCGTTTAACTATTGCGCGCTATCATACGCCTTCGGGACGTTGTATTCAGAAACCTTATGAGGAAGGAAATAAATCATTTTATAATAAAGAATTACAACGCCGATTTGACAGTGGAGAAATGATAAATCCGGAACATGTTGATTTCCCTGATTCATTAAAGTATAAAACGCTCAAGAAAAATAGAGATGTATTTGGGGGTGGTGGTATTTATCCTGATGTTTTTGTGCCCATGGATACAACGACATATAGTACGTTTCATCGCAAGATTATTGCTAAAGGTATTTTGAATACTTTTATTCTGACTTATATTGATCATAATAGAGATTCATTGTTAACTGAATTTTCTGATTTCAATAACTTTAATGAATCTTATATGATTGATAGTTCATTATTTAATCAATTAGTTGAAGTTGCGGCACAGGATAGTATCTCTTATGATGAGGACAAGTTTAAGGTCTCGCATGATTTATTATTTTTACAAATGAAGGCTTTGATTGCTCGTGATTTATATGATAATAGTGACTATTTCCAAGTCATGAATACCTATAATGCTATTTTTAAGAAAGGAGTTGAGGTTCTCGAGAATAAAAAATTATATTTTGACGTTTTAAATTAACCTATAGAATTTATAAAATCTACAATTATGAAAATTAATATCCCCAACATTAAATATGCTGAGAGTGGTAACTTTTTTTTACTTGCTGGTCCTTGTGTGATAGAAGGCGAAAAAATGGCGATGGACATTGCCGAACATATTGTAAAGTTATCTGATAAATATAAAATACCGTTTGTGTTCAAAGGCTCATACCGTAAGGCAAATCGCTCTCGTGTGGATTCTTTTACGGGGATTGGTGATGTGAATGCTTTGAATGTTTTGGCCAAAGTAAGAAAGAGTTTTGATATTCCTGTAGTGACGGATATACATACGGCAGAAGAGGCTTTTATTGCTGCTGAATATGTGGATGTGTTACAGATTCCGGCTTTTCTTTGCCGACAGACAGAGTTGTTATTTGCTGCGGCAAAAACAGGCAAAGTAGTTAACATAAAAAAAGGACAATTTTTAGCACCTGAGTCTATGCAATTTGCTGCTAATAAGATTATTGATTCTGGCAATAAAAATGTTATGTTAACTGAGCGTGGAACTACTTTCGGTTATGGCGATTTAGTGGTCGATTACCGTGGTATTCCTGTTATGCAAAAGACTGGATTGCCTGTTATCCTTGATGTGACGCATTCTTTGCAACAACCCAATACGGCTTCAGGTGTTACGGGTGGAAGACCCGATTTGATAGAGACGATGGCTAAGGCGGGGATTGCTGTAGGTGTGGATGGTCTTTTTATTGAAACTCATAAAAACCCTGCGGTAGCAAAAAGTGATGGTGCTAATATGTTACGTTTAGATTTACTTGAAGGTCTTCTTGAAAAACTAGTGGCTATTAGAAATGCTCTATAATGACTTCTAAAAATAGTATCATCTTTTTGGCTATCTTTTGTTGTCTATTATGGTCTTCTGCTTTTGCAGGTATCAAGATTGGTTTGCAATATTCTTCTCCTATGCGTTTTGCTGGGATTCGTTTTATGATAGCAGGCTTGATGACGGTTCCTTTTTGTAGTCAAAAAAAACATTATTTTAAGTTTGTTCGTAAGAGTTGGAAATTTTTATTGTTTTTAGCTTTGTTGCAAACGACTTTTCATTATTCTTTTTTTTATATGGGGCTTCAGCGTGTAGAAGGAGCTTTAGCAGCTATTGTTGTTGGTTCAATACCTTTGTTTGTGGCTATAACCTCTCATTTTACCATGGATAATGATAAGATGAGTTGGGTCAAATTAATTACAATTATTATTGGAATTTCTGGTGTTGCTTTTGTGGCTTTAGGGCGCACTTTAGGACAAGATAATTCTAATTTCCAGTTGTTAGGTGTCCTTATGTTGCTGATGACTAATGTCTCAGCATCTTTAAATAATGTTTTAATTGTTAAAGAAAAAAATAATATTCCACCTTTAGTTATTAGTAGTTTTTCTATGTTTGTTGGTGGTTTTGGTATTTTTCTAATTTCTATACCTATGGAAGGGTTAATCGATTTTGATATTAGACCTACCAATTATTATGTGGCTTTAGCTTGGTTGTGTTTTGTAAGTGCTGCAGGGGTTTCTATCTGGACTAAATTATTAAAACGTCCAGGTATCATAGTGAGTGAGCTTAATTTCTGGAAATTTTTAATTCCAGTTTCTGGGGCTATTCTAGCGTGGGTGTTTTTACCCAATGAAAGTCCAAATTTGATATCTATTATCGGGATTTTAATTATTGGATCGTCGTTAGTTTTATTGAATTTGAATAATAGAGGTTTTTTTAAAAAGCATTAATGAAACAGAAAGTCTTTATATCGAGTGTACAAGGAGAATTTGCGGAAGAGCGTCATTTGTTGGCTGATTATTTTCGTAATGACTCTTTGATGCATTTGTTTTTTGATCCTTTTATTTTTGAAGAAGTACCAGCAACCGATAATAATCCAGAAAAAGTGTATTTGTCAGAGGTTAAAGAGTCTGATATTTATATTGCTCTTTTGGGTGAGAATTATGGACACGAAGATGTACAAGGAGTATCGCCAACAGAACACGAATATAATACTGCAAAAGAATTTAATCTGCAACGTTGGATTTTTATTAAAGATGTAGAAAGGAGAAATAATAAAGAAAAGGTTTTTATTAATAAAATCGAATCTGATGTTTCTAGAAAGATTTTTACTAATTGGGAAAAACTAAAAAAAGAAGTGTATAATTCCTGCATTCTATTTTTAAAACAAAATGGTTTTATTGATACTCATGATTTTGATAGTAGTCTTAATAGAGATGCTAGTTTAGGTGATATTGATAATGTCTTACTTCATGATTTTATTCGTGTAGCAAGGGCTAAGCGTAACTTTCCGATGAAGGAAACCGATTCTGTAGAAAAGGTTTTAACGTCTTTAAAAATGCTTCGTAATGGACAATTGGTAAATAGTGCCTTGCTTGCTTTTTGTCGTGTTCCTCAGAAGTTTTTTCCAACTGCTACTGTTAAATGTGCCCATTTTCACGGATTAAAGATAGAGAAACCAATACCCGATTATAAGGAGTTTGGAGGAACGGTGTTTGATATGTCTCAGCAGGCTGTTGATTTTGTGTTATCAAAAATTAGTTTATCTACTGGTGCTCGTGATGTTAGTAATAGGGTTGATACCGAATATGAAATACCACGACGAGTTGTTGCAGAAGCCATTATCAATGCTATTGCACATCGTGATTATTTGAGCAATTCTTCTATTCAAATATATGTTTTTAAGAACCGTATTGAAATTGTAAATCCTGGAAAGTTACCTGTCGAATTAAGTATAGAGGATCTTAAGAAACCACATAATTCTTATCCTCACAACCCTATTCTCGCTGAGTGTTTATTTCTTACTGGAGATATAGAACGTTTTGGTACTGGAACTTTAGATTTGTTTGAGCTTAGTTCTCTCCAACGTTTGCCTGAACCTCTGTTTTTGACTGACCAAGGTGTGCGGTTAACGATCTGGAGGACAATCTCTTTAGCTGTTAAATCTACTGACCATTATACCGACCATTATACCGACCATGATACCGACTATGATACCGACCATGATGCATCATTAATTGAGCGTTTAATTTTAATTATGGATAGTGAATTGTCACGAAAAGAAATGATGTTAAGTTTAGATCTTAAACACTCAAAGAATTTTAGAGATAACTATTTATCACCTGCTGAAGATAAAGGTTATATTCAAATGACAATACCAGATAAACCAAGGAGTAAATTTCAAAAGTATAAGTTGACTCGAAAGGGAAATATTTTGCATAATAAATTAATTAAATTACGGAATTAATTAAATCACACATTGTGGGTTTTATTTCACGGAGCTTGCAGCGAATAATAAAATTTTTCTGATTTGATATCCCATCAGCTTGTAGTGGGGTCGTTTATTCAACTATAATAATAAATCATAATATGAGTTTTACATTAGAAACAATACGTCAAGAGGCCGAGACTTTTGCAAAAACTTATTTGAAGGAAAGTCGTGTGGTCGCTTTTTATGCCCAAATGGGTGTAGGTAAAACAACGTTTATAAAGGAGTTGTGTCAAGTTATGGGTGTCGTTGATACGATTAATAGCCCTACCTTTGCTATTGTTAATGAATATAGTACAGATCAAAATGAACTGTTGTATCATTTCGATTTTTATAGAATAAAACAGATTCAAGAAGCGGTTGATTTTGGTGCTGATGAGTATTTTTATAGTGGTAATACGTGTCTTATCGAATGGCCCGAATTGATTGAACCTCTTTTGCCCGATGATTGTTTGAAGGTAAGAATAGAATTGTTGCCTAATGATGAACGCGAATTGATAATTGAGAATTAGAATCTTACTTTTGGTGTAGAATCTTCAATTTTAAAACACTTAAATTTAACATAAACAAAAATACTATTTATCATAATGAAAATAAATCATTTATTACTTTTTGTGTTGCCTTTTTTATTTTTGGCTTGTCACAGTAAGAAAAACGCACAAGAGAATTCAACCGTTGCGTTACAAGATACGGTAGTATTTCAGCCAAAATTGCGGTATGGTATTAATGTTGACTCTTTAATCATAGAGCATAAACAAGTGAAACGTCATGAATTTCTCGGGACTATTTTGGAACGTGAAGGCGTTAGTAGCAAAAAGGTTTTGACATTAGCAAAGAATTATAAAGAGGTTTTTGATGTGCGAAAAATTAGAGTTGGTGGGCAATATGAACTTTTTCACACCCGTGATTCGGTGCCGCAACTCGCTTATTTGGTTTATGAAAAAAGTAAAGCTGAGCTTGTTATTTATGATTTCACTCAGAAAGAAGTAAAGGCTAGTACGTGGCTAAAGAAAATTGAGATAAAAGAAGAAGTGGCGAGTGGGATTATTCATAATTCCCTTTGGCAAACGATCTATGACCAAGGTGCCAATCCGATGTTATCAAGTGAATTGGCTGAAATCTATGCTTGGAGTGTTGATTTTTTTGGTATTGCGGCAGGTGATCGTTTTAAGGTGGTTTACGAAGAAAACTTCGTAGATTCTACATCACTTGGTATTAAGAAGATTAAATATGCACTTTTTAAACATAAAGGGGATACCTATTATGCTATTCCTTTTGAACAGAATGGTTTTACGGGTTATTTTAATCAAGATGGAGAGAGTTTAAAACGCGCATTTCTGAAAGCGCCTCTGCGTTATTCTCGCATTAGTTCGAATTTTAGTAATAGACGTTATCATCCTGTACTTAAGATTTATAGAGCTCATCATGGCGTTGATTATGCTGCGCCTTCTGGTACGCCTGTTCATACCATTGGTGATGGAACTGTTGTTGCGCGTGGTTATCAGAAAAATGGAGGTGGTAATTATTTAAAAATAAAACATAACTCGGTTTATACAACTGTTTATATGCACCTTAAGGGGTTTGCATCTGGTATGAGAGTGGGTGCTCGTGTGCAACAAGGGCAAACTATTGGATATGTGGGAGCTACCGGTCTTGCTACGGGGCCTCATTTAGATTTTAGAGTGTATCGCAATGGTTCACCAATGAATCCTTTGAAAGTAAAATCTCCACCTGTTGTGCCTATTTTAGATGTTAATAAAGCGGCTTTTTCTGCGCGTTGTGACTCTGCTATCCAAGTGCTTAAAGCTATACCATACTATGATAGAAATGGAAGTGTTTTAGCTGAAGAAAGTTCTGATACAGATGATAATGTGATAGGCTAAATAATTTTAATCATGAAGATTAGTGTTTTTCAATATGATATAGTTTGGGAGTCGCCTTCTGAGAATTTAAAATTGATAGAGAATCAATTGGATCTTTTATCCTGCGATACTGATATCTTGGTTTTTCCTGAAATGTTTAATACGGGTTTTTCTAATTACGTAGAAACGTTGGCGGAGACCATGAGTGGTGTTTCTCTTTCTTCACTGAAGGAATGGGCGAAACATTATAAAATTGCCATTTGCGCAAGCTTAATAATAAAAGAAGCGGGTAAATATTATAATAGATTTGTTTTTGTAACACCAGAACAAGAAGTTTTTTCTTATGATAAGCGTCATCTTTTTTCTATGGGAGGTGAGAATGATGTTTTTTCGGCAGGACAAAATAACATTATTATTGAATATAAAGGATGGCGTATAAAACCACAGGTTTGTTATGACTTACGATTTCCTGTGTGGAGCAGAAATACGGAACGTTACGATTTGTTACTTTATGTGGCTAATTGGCCAAAATCGAGACAACAAGTGTTTGACACCTTATTACATGCACGTGCCATAGAAAATCAATGTTACGTGTGCGCATCTAATCGTACGGGGGTTGATGGACTTTCATTGCCTTATGCAGGTGGTAGTTTGATCATTGATGCTAAGGGAAATAATCTGGCAGAAGGAGGAACGGAACAGGGTGTAATTACCGCTTCACTTTCTTTGGATGATTTACATCAATTTAGAGCTAAATTTCCTGTTCTGGATGACGGTGAT